>JBBQNI010000009.1:0-83520 GCA_038329785.1 Anaerolineales bacterium
TACACTGTCAGGCTGCCATCTGGGCCAGGAATTGCCAGTGTTCCTTCCGTTTCAAGGTAGGCATGCTCCTGATGGGCAAAATCAAAGGTGTTTTCAAAGACATGAGCACATTTTTCCAGTATTGGGTCAGGTTCGCCATAACGGACCAGGTGAGTATTGACCAGGTTGCCTTCACCTACCGCTGGAACAAGAGGAACAAGCGGTGCATTTTCATCCAGAGCGTGACGCATATCTGACACAATTGGAAGCGTTTCGAGTTCAAAAAGAATCGTGCGAATCGCCAGACGCGCTGCTTCTTCCGTTTCGGCCGCCACTGCAGCAATCGCATCGCCAACATAACGAACTTTCTTCCAGGCAAAAACATAAGCATCTTTTACCGGCCAGCCAAAGTTTCCATGGTCAACAAAATCATCCGGCGAGATAACAGCTTTGACTCCTTCAACTTTTAAGGCAGGTTCTACATTTAGAAATTTGATATTGGCATGCGGTAGAGGGCTTCTTAAGACAGCCACGAACAGCATTCCTGGTAACTGAATGTCGCCAACAAACCTGGCTTTACCCAGAACTTTATCACGCCCATCGACACGTAAGGCGGGTTTATTCAAGTATTTGAAGTCTGTTGTCATTTTTCCTCCAACGCACTGCGCCTTTGTTGTGCCGTATCTTCAACCGCCGTTATTATTTGCTGATAGCCTGTACACCGGCATAAATTCCCGGAAAGTGCTTCGCGAATCTCATCCCGGGAGGGTGCTAAATTCTCAGAAAGAAGCGCTTCGCCAGCCATGACCATGCCTGGTGTGCAGAAACCACATTGGACTGACCCATGGTCGAGGAATGCTTGCTGAAGGTCATTAGGACCGCCATCTTCGCCGGCTACACCTTCGATAGTCACCACATCACATCTTTCTACCTGCGCTGCCAACATGATGCATGATTTTCGCAGCTCTCCATCCACCAGTACCGAGCACGACCCGCATTCTCCTATCGAACAACCTTCTTTGACGCCTAACATTTCAAACGAATTGCGCAGCACATCCAGCAAAAATTGATCCGGCTCTATTTGTCGTTCCACCAAACTTCCGTTTAATCGAAAGTGAATTTTCATAGCGGCTCCTTTAATACAGGTAAAAACAATTCAGCTAAGCACCTATTGACTAAGGTTCTGACGACTTTACGCCGGTAAGCGGCATCCGCATCAGTTCCCCAACGCATAAGGTGGGTCTCAACACTGGTCGTATAATCATCAATCTTCTCTTTTGTAAGAGACTGCTTATGCAAACTGGGTATTCCTTCAAACGTAACAAGGCCATATTGATCTAGGGTGGCGTAAACTCGAATATTGTCCAAACCGCCATCCCGTAAAGCCTCCGCCAAAACCAATACACCGGCTACGATTTCTCCGGGATGCATTCTGCGTTTAACATCCTTCATCCGCCAGACAGGTACCGGTCTGATTGGAACTAGTACGGCTGTGATGATAAAGGCTTCTTCTTGTAATACTGATTTCATCCAATCTTCAACGAATATCACGCTGGTTGAGTCTTTTCGGGCAAGAACTAATTTTGAATCCAATGCACACAAAGCCGGGAAGAGCATTCCCGCTGGTATTTTGGTCGCCAAGACCCCACCGAGTGTAAATGCATTCCGGCGCGCAGGGTCACTGCTCTGGGTCAACACGTCGTAGAGGAGCGGGAACAGCGTCTCCATTTGCTCCAATCTGGCAGCCTGGTTCAGAGTTAAGGCAGAACCCAGCTTAAGATATGACTCTCCGTTTTGGGTTACAACCTGAGCAACTTTCATCTCAGGGATTCGGGTAATATCCACCAGCTGATCACAATCAAGGTAACCATTACGAATTTGATCGGCAACCCCTGCACCACCAGAAATCAACTGGCTGCATATTTCCTCATCAGAAATTGAATCCAGCGCTTGTTGTAACGTTTCTGCATAAAGGTAATTTTTTACTGCCATATTAAACGAGACTCCTCCCGCCATCCACCTGGTAAATGGCTCCTGTGATAAATTCATTTTCCATAAAAAGTTGAGCCACCTGAGCCACGTTGGCTGGTGTACCCACTCGTTTGAGGACCGATTTCTCAATTGCCCACTCTACTTTGGCTGGTGTCGGGTTTGGAGGTAACAATACCGTACCGGGGGCAATTGCATTCACCCGAATGGTTGGCGCCAGTTCATATGCCATTGACTTTGTCAACGCAACCAGGCCGGCCTTACTGGCTGCGTGGTGGGCATAGCCTGGCCATACCTGGAAGGCAGAAAGATCTGTAATATTGATAATCAGACCACTGCCATTCACCAGCATACGCGAAGCAGCCGCTTGAGAGGCGAGGAAGACCCCTTTCAAATTTACATCAAGTGAAAGGTCCCAATCTTGTTCTGAAATCTCCTGAAAGGGTGTTTTCAGCCAGATGGAAGCGTTATTGATGAGTACATTTATTCGTCCAAGCTTCCTTTCAGTTTCAGCCACTAAATTATCAACCTGACTTTGATCGCGGATTTCCACCTGGGTGGCCAGCGATTTAACTCCAAAAGCCTCAATTTCATCACGTGTTTGCTGCCAGGGTTCATCTGGCAGATAGTAACTGAACGATAAATGAGCGCCTCTTTCGGCAAAGTACAATGCAACTTCTCTACCTACTCTTGTGGCTGCGCCGGTAATTAAAATTACTGAATCTTTTATTTGCATATACCCTCACATGAAAACTTAAGTGAACCACATTTATAAAACCGTTGTCCCACCATCCACCACCACTGCCTGGCCAGTCATGAAGTCAGATGCTATGATAAATTCGACTGCACGGGTTACATCCTGCGAAGAACCTAACTTATGTAGTGGAATCAATTCTTTATTCTTTTCCCAGCGCTCATCCGACCAATCCGGTGGTTTTAGAACTGCACCTGGCAGAACCGCATTTACACGTATTTCTGGTGCCAGGGCAATGGATGCTGCTTTGGTCAAATTCCATAAGGCTGCTTTTGCGGCACCGTGATGTATCCACGCCAAGGCTGGTTTCTTCACAGATTCATCAATGATGTTGATGATACAGCCACCTTGCAAGCGCAGGAGTGAGGCTGCGTATTGCATAAAAAACATGGGTCCGCGTGCATTGGTATCCATCACTATATCCCAGTTTTCAACCGTAACCGAAAAGAAATCGGCGGTCAGAAAGATTGAGGCGCTGTTAACCAGAACATCCAGCTGCCCAAATTTGTCCTGAATGGTGTAAATTGTCGCTTGAATCTGATCTACATTGCTCTGGTCACAACGTAATGCCAAAGCTTGAACACCAAGTGCTTCAATCTCATTAATCGTTCCTATGGCAGCGTCTCCGGAAGAATGGTAGGTAATAACAACTATCCCGGCTCCTGCGCGTGCAAGTGAGAGGGCAATAGCCTTACCAACCCGATGAGCCCCTCCGGTTACCAACACACAGCGACCTGTTAATTCCATTCAGCCCTCATCAACAATTACTCTGCCAGAGAGTCCACAAAAATGGCTGCTCAATATATTGCTTAATTCTTTGCAGGAATTTTGCTGCCGGCGCTCCATCTACCAGACGATGATCAAAAGAAAGACTCAAGGTCACCATTGATCGCACAACAAGATTTTCGCCGATAGCGACAGGCTTGCTATGAATGCGGCCTATGCCCAGAATGGCACATTCTGGGGGATTAATTATAGGCGTGAAAGCATCAATCTCGAACGCTCCCAGGTTTGTAATCGTAAAGGTACTGCCGCTAAGATCCTGGGCATTATTGTGTCCGGCAAGCGTCCGAGTAACCAGTTCCTCAAGCGCCAATTGTATTTCTGTATGGCTCTTCTGGCTCGCATTCTGAATTACAGGAACCATCAAGCCCGGCTCCGTGTCTACTGCCAGTCCCATGTTCACCTGCGGATGCTGGATTAGACCTTCCTCTAACAGGCTGACATTCATATAGGGATAATCAACCAGCGCTTGAGCGGTTAATTTAATCAGCAATGCATTGATGGACAGCTTAATTTGCCGTCCGGTCAACTCAGCGTTCACTTGCTTGCGAGCCTCAAGAAAGAGAGTCGCATCCGCTTCTGTGGTTAATGTCACCTGCGGTCGCTCTATCCAACTCTTGCCCAACCGACTGGCGATAATGGATCGCAACTCTCCTAATGGCTGGGCTGGTGCTGAGAAATCCGCCAACAAATCTTTTCCTGCAAAAGCTTGCTCAATATCTGCTCTGCGCACCATACCACGAGGACCGCTTCCAGGCACAACTTGGATTTCCACACCAAGTTCAGCAGCTTTCAAGCGGGCCAATGGTGTAGCTCTTACAACTTTGGGGTTCTCCAGGTGCGCTAGATCGGCCAATATAACCATGGAACGGATGCCGCTGCCACTATGACCGCTCAAATCAATGCCTGCTTTTTTGGCAGCCGCGCGAGCCTTGGGAGTAGCCCGTACATTTGTTGCTGATGTGCCTGTCTTACTTTCATGGAACTGCTGTAATGAGGTACCGCTTTGGGTCGAAGCGGATTGTTCGCTGGTTTTTCCCTGATGGTGAGAGCTTTTGGCATCACTACCAGTTAGTAGACCTACAGGGGTCAGAATTGGAACGACCACATTCACCGGCACAAGGATTTTAAGTATGCCGCCAGCAGGTGCTTCTATCTCGAGGGAGGCCTTTTCATTTTCGATCGAAAATAATGGTTCACCTTTCTTTATCAGGTCACCATCCAGTTTTAGCCACTCGAGAATCTTACCATCTCGCATGGTCAAACCTAAGCGCGGCATGACTACTTGATATGAGTTCTTTAATTCAGTTTCACTCATGATTTACTTTCCACATAATCGCCGGGCAGCATCATAAATATCATTTTCGTTGGGCAAAACATCATTTTCCAATTCTGGGCTGTATGGTAATGGAACATTTTTTGCCCCAATGCGCAGAATAGGACCGTCCAGGTATTCAATCGCCTCCTCAGCCAGGACTGCAGCAATTTCCGCTCCCGGCCCGCTGCGGCGATGCGCTTCATGGGATATCACTACCCTTCCGGTTTTGGCAACCGATTGAATCAATGTATCTTTATCAAGTGGTACAAGCGTACGGGGATCAATCACTTCTGCGTCAATCCCAACCGCAGCTAATTTCTCGGCAGCAAGTAGTGATTTCTGCACCATGATCCCAACGCCAATTAGAGTGACATCTTTACCACTCTTAACAATCGCAGCCTGGCCAAAAGGAACGGTGAAATCCTTATCCTCAGGTACAGGCCCGCTTACGGCATATAGCATTTTATGCTCAAAAAAAAGTACCGGGTCCTCCCCTCGTATGGCTGATTTCAACAACCCTTTGGCATCCGCCGGGGATGCTGGGGTGACTATTTTCAAACCGGGTATATTCATAAACCATGATTCCGGGCTTTGTGAATGTTGTGCTGCTGACGATCCGGGCGCTCCTGTCGTGATACGAATAGTCAAAGGAACGTTTGCCTTGCCACCGCTCATGAAGCGTGCCTTAGCCACTTGATTCGCAATCTGATCCCCGGCACACATCAAAAAATCACCGAACATAATTTCAACAATCGGGCGCATGCCAACCAATGCTGCTCCCAGGCCGCTGCCGATGATGTTTAGCTCAGAGATGGCTGTATCCCGTATTCTCTCATGCCCAAACTCAGCCAGCATACCATTGGAAACACCCCAAACACCATTAAAAACACCTACATCCTCCCCCATTAAAAACACATCCGGGTTCTGGCGCATTTCTTCGACCATAGCTTCTCGAATCGCTTCTGAATAAGTAATCTCTCTCATCTTTTCACCTGTACCCTTTAAAACACCAGACCGTTATGTGTATCCGCGTAAACCCCAACCAGCGCATCTTCGACTGCAGGCTTGTCAGCATTGGCAGCGAAAGAGACAGCCTCATCTAATTGCAGAATGACCGATCCTTGCAACTCTTCAAGATCTGCATCATCCAGAAGTCCTGAATCGAGCAGCTTCGCCTTGAAACGATCAATCGGGTCTTTTTCTTTCCAGCTCTGGATTTCTTCCTGCGTACGGTAAACCTGCGGATCCCCTTCATAATGTCCACGGTAGCGATATGTTTTTGCTTCAATGAACGTTGGTCCCTCACCCCGCAGTGCACGTTCTTTGGCAGTTTTTACGACTTCATAAACAGCCAGAACATCGTTTCCATCCACAATCACACCAGGAAAACCATATGATTCGGCTCGAATTGCCAGATCTTCAATCGGTGTACAGCGATGGATGGCGGTTCCCTCACCATCGAGATTGTTTTCACAGAAAAAGATGACTGGTAGTTTCCAGACACCGGCCTGATTGGCTGCCTCATGGAACGAGCCCTCGTTAGATGCCCCATCCCCGAAGAAGGCGACCGCCACGCGAGCTTCCTTACGCATTTGAAAGCCCAGGGCCGCACCAGTGGCCATCGGAATTCCACCTCCAACGATGCCATTGGCTCCTAATATGCCAATCGTAAAATCGGCGATGTGCAGTGATCCACCACGACCATTACAATAACCAGGGCTGCGAGCCGCCAGTTCTGCCATCATATATTTGGGATCTCCGCCTTTACCGATCAAGTGACCATGTCCACGATGGGTACTGGTGATAACATCCTCTGCGGAAAGTGCCAGACAAGTGCCTACTGCGGTGGCTTCCTGGCCTACACACGAGTGGATAAAACCGGGAATTAAGCCACCCCGTCGTTCTTCAATCGCCCGCAATTCAAATTCACGCACCAGGGTCATCCTTCGGTACAGCTCAGCTAACAATTCAATTGAATATCTCTCTTTATATTCTTTTATATCCGGTCCGGTTTGCATAATCATTTCCTCAATATGTTCTTGAATTCAGGCTGATTTTACCCACAACCTGTTGGCTTGCTCTTGCGTTGCACGTCGTAATTGCTCCTTATCCACTCCGTGAATTACACCATCCTGTTTGTGTACCTTACCAGCCACCAGGACCGTATCCACATCTGCGGCACTGCAGTAAAGCAAAGTTTGATCGTAAAGATTATGAGGTTCAATGGGGGTCGGCAGTTCTGGTTTAATCAGCATACAATCTGCCTGCCAGTCCTCTTCCAAACGGCCAACCTTCTCCAAACCAAGTGCCTGGGCTCCGCCTTCCGTGGCCAGATGCCAGACCAAATTAGCGGGCATGACGCGCGGATCACAGTGGGAGGCTTTATGAATTAAGAAAGCCGCACGCATTACGGAGAAGAAATCAGTGATATAGCCATCGGAACCCAGCCCGATCGTTACACCCGCAGCGACTAATTCCGGCAGGGGTGCAATTCCACCGCCAACCTCGCAATTCGAAAGCGGCATGTGGGTCATTTTTGCCCTGCGAGAAGCCAGCAGAGTAATCTCATTCTGAGTGATTTGGACACACTGTGAAGCAAGCGTCCCCGCACCCAAAACACCGATATGATCATAATGTTCAATTGTGCGCATACCATTGCGAGCAAGCATTTGTTCTGGTTCGTATGTACCTTCTGAACAATGCATATGTGTTAGTACGTTGTTTTGCCCAGCCAGTTGATACGCGCTTTGAATAAAAGCATCCGAGCAAGTAAAAGTGGTATGGAAACACATCATGCCATTGACCAAGCCGCCAGTTTGCTGGCAATGTTGAATCATCTGCAGATTTTCTGTTAAGCCCATTTCGCCATTTTTCTGGCTGACTCGCTCGGTTGCCTCAAATGAAAGGATTGCACGCATTCCCCATTTTTCTACAATTTCTGCCTGGCTCAACAAGATCCCTGGAAGGGCATAAGGTGCTTCTGTGCAATCGTAAAAAGATGTAATGCCGGAGTGCAGCATTTGGGAACAATTCCAATCTGTGGCTGCATTAATCATTTTGGAATCCAACCCATCCTCCACCATTGGCCACCAAAAATCCTCGAGGAATGGCATAAAGCCTGAGGGGGCTTTGTGCAATGGAATACCGTGGGCAAGTACGCCATAAAGGTGAGTGTGAGCATCCACAAAACCGGGCATCAACACCTGTCCAGGACGATGCCACACTTGATCGGTTGGAAATTGGCGCTTAAGGTCTGCAACTGGTGCGACTG
Source organism: Anaerolineales bacterium (assembly GCA_038329785.1). GTDB lineage: Bacteria > Chloroflexota > Anaerolineae > Anaerolineales > Anaerolineaceae > UBA6170. Next base: position 8,095 of record JBBQNI010000009.1, read on the forward strand.
CAGCGATCCGGTCGTCAAGGATGCGGATGCCATAGCCGGTTTTTGGCGCTTCCAGAGGCGTGGTTACCAACCATTCAGGCAGGATGAGTAGTCCTGTTTCTGAAATTTTTTCTTTTTCAACCATCTTCATGCTCCGATTCATACAACCCTGACCTGACTATTAATCTACAAATTGCGGCAAACCACATCGCAGGAATTTCCCACCAGCCTGGGATGCATTTAATTTATTGTTCTGAACGACAGTTTTGCCAGCCTTGATCACCCGCACAGGATATCCCTGTAATTCCAATCCTTCATAAGGGCTATAATCTGCATTCTCATGTAGCATCTCCCAGGATGAGGTGAGTTTTAATCGGGGATCAAACAATATGACATCTGCATCTGCTCCAACCGCCAGGCTGCCTTTTCTAGGATAAAGGCCAAACGTTCTGGCTGGCCGCGTGCTGCATAATTCGATCCACTTCGAGGGAGAAATGATTCCTTGTTGAACGCCAAATGTATGCAACAACGAATACCGCAATTCGATGCCTGGCAATCCACCGGGCACCTTGCGGAAGTCCTGCAAACCCATGCTTTTTTGGGGAACAAGCCGAAATGCACAATGATCGCTGCCAATCGTCTGAACGTGGCTACTCGCAAGTTCTTCCCATATAAACTGATTTTGATGCGCCTCACGGATCGGTGGCGAACAAATCAATCCAGCCGCCGAAAGTGAACCGCGCTCCTGGAATCCATCAAGATTTAAGAGCAGATATTGTGGGCAGGTTTCGGCCAACACAGCTGTATTTTCTAGATGGGCACGCTCTACAAGCTGAATCGATTCAGATGTGGAAAGGTGTACCAGATACAGATTTACTCCTGTTTCCTTCGCCATTTCCAGGCATTTCTGCACTGCCTCAATTTCCGCGGCTTCAGGACGACTATAGGGAAACCACTGCGGTGTAATCTGGTTGTTCAAAATCAGTTTTTCTAGAGCATTTTTGACAATTCGATCATCCTCTGCATGCACCATCAACACACCACCAGCGGCAGCCACCCGTTCCATCACAGATTTGATTTGCCTATAACCAAGCTTCATGCCCTCGTAGGTGGTATACGATTTAAAGGAGGTTACTCCCTGATCAAGCATGGCCGGGATCTGATTCAATGTGTCTGCATCATCCGCAGCAATGGTCATATGCAAGGCGTAATCCACCCAACTATTTCCTGCCGCCTCGTTATTTCTTTTATCAAGCGCTTGCTGGAGGGTTTCTCCACTGGCCGGTTCCACAAAATCAATCACCGTGGTGGTACCTCCACAGAGAGCAGCTCGTGAGCCACTTTGCCAATCATCACTGGTGATGGTTGTGGCGGTTGGCATCTGCAGGTGTACATGCGGGTCTACTCCCCCTGGAATGACCAATAAATCAGTCGCATCAATTTTCTCTGTGCCATCCAGGTCTTCACCCCAAGCAGCGATTTTTCCATCACGGATACCGAGATCCACTCCGGCAATCTGAGTGTGGGTTACAACTGTCCCACCAGAAATTACCAAATCAAATTTATTCATTTTCATCTGGCTCACACTTAAATATGACTGAAAATCCGGCGCTGCCATTCAGAGTGACCGCATAGCCATTGCCCAATTGGGTTACTTCGATTAACTCATTTTCCGCATTGCGGGCAATAGTACAGGTAACCCCAAAAAGCTTAATCACAACTTTGCCGCTTGTATTTGTACCAATCACCCACAGACTGGAGCCATTGCGGCGATAGTTTAAATCGATCCGGTTCTCATTTTCGTCAACAATAGAAATCTCACCTTTTTCTGAAGGTGCATATATTTCCACCGTCAAAGGGTCTAGCGATTTCTGATCAACGTAATCCTGGTCTGGACCATATGGAATAATCGCTCCGCCGCGGACCCACAATGGCAAAATATCCAAGGGCGCGGTCAACGATATCCATGCAGGACCTGTAATTGTTGCTTTCGTCCAGTAATCCACCCAGCTACCTTTTGGTAAATAAACTTGTACCCTGGAATCGTGGGTGAAAACAGGCGCTACCAGGAAGTTCTCGCCGAACATATATTGTAAGTCCAGGCGCTGCGTGGTGGGATCCTCCTGATAATCCAGCAGCATGGGGCGCACCATCGGCAATCCAGTCTGACAGCTTATCTGCGCCTGGTTATAAATGTATGGCAGCAATTGATATCGCAATTTTAAAAACTTGCGGGCAATCGCTTCCACCTGATTATCGTATGTCCACGGTTCCCGTGGTTGCTTGCCGTGCGCCCGGATATGTGAAGAAAAAACACCAACCTGTAACCAGCGGATATAGACTTCACCATCTTTGGGATATTTGTCCTGCAATGATTCGTTGTATGATTCTTTAAAATCTACCACATAGGTCTCATCGAAGAAATGCGGAGAGTAATCGAACCCACCGATATCATGGCTGCAAAATGGCACCCCGGATAAACCATAACCCAAAAGTGCCCTTACCTGACAGGAAAGTTGATCGAGTGTGCTGTAACTATCACCACCCCACTGAACCGGGTAACGCTGTGAGCCGGCATATGCCGATCTTCCCCACACGAGACCACGGCCAAATTTCTTCTTTGAGAGTTCAAATACGGTCCGGTTATAAAGCAATGGATAAATATTGTGCATTTCCAATCCACTGCGACCATCGTGATAAACAGCATCTACTGGCGCTTGTTCGCCAAAATCGGTTTTGAAAACCGCCACACCCATATCCAGAAGCAGTTCAAGCTTGGATTGCCACCATTCTACAGCTGCCGGGTTGGTGAAATCGACAGCACCAAGATCATCTCCGGAGAAAGCTTCCATGACCGGGCTGATTTCGCCACTGTGCTTTTTAATCAGATATCCTCGTTCTTTTGATTCATCATATAAAGGAGAACCAACCGGCATATAAGGGTTAATCCAAAGGGAGGTTCTCACTCCTTGTGCACGCAGACCAGCGATCATTTCCTTTGGATTGGGAAAATTTTCCAGATCCCATTCGTAGCTGCACCAGGGACCATCGCCCATCCACCACGGATCAAGGTGAAGAACATCACACGGGAAACCGCGCCGACGCATTTCGTGGATAATACCTTCCACTTCTGAACGAGAGCGAAATCCTGCCCTGGAAATCCAGAAGCCAAATGACCATTTAGGTGGCAGGGGAGCAAAACCGGTCAATTGGCTGTAGCGTTTTAAAATATGTTTGTAAGCTGGCCCATAGATTAAGAACATATCCAGCTGCGAATGATTGATATGAATAGTATAGGTAATGGTGGATTCGCTGCCCATTCGGAATATCATAGGATAGGATGAATGAACAAACAAGCCGTATCCTTTGCTGCTCATTAAGAATGGAATGTTTTTGTAGGATCGGTAACTGCTCACATTTCCGCTATCTACTGCCCAGAGAGGAACTTCCTGATTCCACTTATCCAAGGAAGTGAATTTTTCACCCAGGCCATAAAATGATTCTCCTGGACGGACGGCAATGCTTTCACGTACGCTTAAGCGACCATCCCTGTCGCTGCACTCGAAACCACTCGGTGGCACTTCAAATCCGGGTCCATAAGCACGATCATCGGTTCTTTCACAGAAGAATACATTCCCTTTTTCAGAATCTGGATGATCGAATGCGGTGATCTGCCAGGTGCGGGGAAACTCAACCCGCATCCTGTCAGTCACCAGGCTTACAATCTCTTCAGACTCCTGGATTTCAAACGGATATGGAGGAAAATCTGTTTGTACCAGCATATCTGAAGGCGATGAGTTCAGGCCAAAGGGGTTCAGGCCAAAGGGGTTCATGCGAAAGCGAATCACATCACCCTGGATGACATTTACGTGATATTCGATTGGTTCTCCATCAGCCAGTTCACATTGAAAAATGATCCCGCAGGGAGAAACGTGATATGCCATCCATTTCTTAATAAAATGTCGGGGGGCATACACATTGCGGACATCCAGGGGTGCAGCTAACGATTTCCAATCAACATTCTTATTCATTCATGTGATCCTTTAAAATACCGGCGGAGTGATAACTGAAATCCAGGTGACTTCCTGGTCAGATCCACAGATCATGCGAGTCAGATCTTTTCCACGAAAGGTAATCGAATCACCGCTTGCAAGGGTGTAGTCATCATCACCCAATCCTACTTGCAAAACACCGCTAATGACATGAATCATTTCTTCTGTTTCACTGTTGAGGGGACGTACGATATTGGCATTGCCTGGTTTTAATCTACCCAGCACCGAGACAAAACTATGGGATAAATCGGGCGTCAACATCTCATAAGAGACATTTGATTCATCCAGATTGATCTGCGAGCGTTCTTGTGAACGTACCAGGGGAGAAGGGTTGGGACGTTCAGCCAAAAAATAGAGCATGGGTACGTTTAAAGAATCCGCAATCTTTCGCAGAGAGTTCAGTGATGGATTTGAGATTCCGCGCTCAATTTGGCTTAAAAAGGCGGCTGTTAACTGGGTTGAATTTGCCAGGCTGCGTAAAGAAAGATTGAGTTCACTTCTTCTTTTCTTTAACCGCTGCCCTACCAGAGAATGATCCATCATCAATTACTCCAAGTGCATGAACGAAAGAGCTTGTAAAAAAAACGTATGGAAAATAACTAGCACTGAGAACCTGAATATGAAAAGATTCGCAACTTGAAATAGGATTTTACTTTACACTGTAAAGCCTCGCTTTACAGTGTAAAGAATATCATAACCTGCCGAATATTTCAACTATTTTTAAGAAATTATGGCGAATCAATCTACAAGATTGTTTGAGCGACGTTGATATCATCAGTTTTATGCTCTGGATAACATCTCACAAAACTTTTACTTATTTTGAGGATATTAAGAAACGGATCGATCCGTTACAGGCTTTGCCAAATGATTTCTTTAGTGCAATTAATTTTTAAATTCGCTCAACTTGAACTCACCCCACCTCTTTTCGGGGCACTCTTCTTATCCCTTTGGGACACCCTCTTGAGGGGCTAAAAAAGTAAGCTACCTTCGGGAGTCTTTCGGAAGAGGGGCGGAGAGGTGAGGTATAGAGCGCAAGTATTGTTAAATTTCATCAATTAGTGTCCTGCCTTAGTGTCCCAAAAACTGTCGATTTACGCTCAAAATCAACGAGAAAATTGAAAAATGAGAAAGTCGGGTATTAATCAATCACTCGCGAGGCAGTGACCCGGGGAATACTGGAAAAATCCCATAAAAATAATCCGAATATGCGTGTCTTCTGTTCACACGTCAAACCGGAAAGTCGGAATGTCCCATCTGATCAGCGAACTTGAACTATCCTGAGCGTAAAACTTCAGCTCCTAACACTATCAGCTTTCATCTGCCCCTCAACCTGGCTTTCAATCCATCCATAGGTAATCTCCAGCCCCTTTTCCAAACTGATTTGCGGCTCCCAGCCTAATACCTTCTTTATCAATGTATTATCCGAATTACGTCCGCGCACTCCTTGAGGACCAGCGATATGCTTTTTCTCAATTTTTATGCCCGCAACCTCAGAAATGATATCAGCCAGCTCATTTATCGTCACCATGCGATCCTGGCCAAGATTGAGCGGTTGGGAATAATCCGATTGCATCAGTTTCAAAATTCCCGAGATGCAGTCGTCGATATAACAAAAGGAACGGGTCTGCTCTCCATCTCCCCAAATTTCAATTGTTGGATTCCCGATTAGTTTTGCATATGCAATTTTTCGGCAGAGAGCAGCCGGTACTTTTTCTCTTCCGCCATCCCAGGTACCAAGGGGCCCAAATATATTATGGAAACGAACGATACGAGTCTGAATGTCATACTCTTCGCCATAATGCCGGCATAAGTGCTCGGAAATTAGTTTCTCCCAACCATACGCGTCCTGTGGTTGGGCAGGATAGACATCCTCTTCTTTAAGGGGCCTTATATTTGCTTCTGATTGAAGATATTCTGGATAAACACATGCCGAGGATGTGTAAAAGTATCGCTTGACTCCTTGAATTCTGGCAGCTTCCAGAGTATGGGTATTTATCAACAAATTATTATGCAGGATCTGTCCGTGATGGTGCGAGATAAAGCCCATTCCACCCATATCTGCGGCCAGGGCAAAAACTTGATCAACACCTTCAACTGCTTGCAGACAGTTTTCCCATCTGCGCAAATCCAGAAGGAAAAATTCATTGGCTTCCGTTTCATCAAATTCCGTGTATTTAATATCCACTCCGCGCACCCAATGCCCCTGCTGGCGCAATTCTTTCACCAGATGATGGCCAATAAAGCCCCCAGCTCCCGTCACCAGATATTTTGATTGTGGCATGATCTTTCTCCTTGATAGGATTTAATGCGATTTGATAAACATATAATGAATGAGTCATTCTAAGCATTCAATTTGAAAAAGTTGACTAATTTCCCGAACTCAAGAAATGGTTTCCCAGAATCGATCATGTAAAGTGCCAGAATTAATAGGTTTTATTAATTTTAGCACGGCTAAGCAAAACAGCAGGTAAATCATAGGCCAGAATTCTAATCCACAAACGGTGGATATTACCTGGATACATCTGGCTAACGCGTTTGCATTATTTAATTATTAATTGAAATTTAATTGCTTTTCTCTTCAAGCAAACCTATAATCATTTCAGTATTTGAAAGTGAGATCTTATAATTCTCACCATTTCGCTGCTATATCATTTTCCGATTTCAGTTAATTTGTAATCAACCATTAAAGACAAGCTGGCAATGCGAAATTTTCTCAGACATTATTTGACATCCCGGGGAGAAATCAATGGAAAACGCAATTGAGCTTCAAGTTTTACTGCCGGTACACAATGAAGCAGAGAGTATTGAAGCAACCATTCAGGAAATTTATAATGAATTTTCACCAAAAGTATCGATGCAATTTATTGTGTGTGAAGATGGCAGTATTGACGATACACAAGCCATCCTGCACAAATTAAGTAACGTCTATCCAATTAAATTAATGACCGGAAACGAGCGCAAGGGTTATTCCAGGGCTGTAAGCGACGGAATGAAGGCCATAGATGCACCTTATCTTTTGTGTCTCGATTCGGATGGCCAATGTGAACCGAAGGATTTTTGGAAGTTCTGGGAACTTCGTGAATCCTATGATGTCTTAATTGGCTGGCGCGTACACCGAGCGGATCCAGGCTTGCGCAGAGTGTTGTCTCGCTTTTTTTATTTTGTTTATAAGCTCTTTTTCAACGTACCCGTCCATGATCCCAGTTGTCCATTTGTTTTGGCCAGAAAAAGTGTTATTGAAAGTCTGGTCAGCGATATGGGCAGCATGCAACAAGGGTATTGGTGGGAGTTTACAGCGCGCACTTATTTAAAAAAGTTCAAGATAAAAGAAATTGCAGTAACGCACCGCCCCCGATTTGCAGGAAAAACCCAGGTTTATCATTTGAAGAAGATGCCAATGATCGGAATCAAACACTTTCTTGCTCTCTTTCAAATTCGTTTTCAATCAAAGAATTAATTGCCAGGCTGCACTTTCCCGATTCCCAATTGAAAAACTGTTTGAGAGGTTATCCTGTTGCTCAATTTATTATCTGATGACGTAAACAACCGGTTGTGTGGATGAATATTCACTGACCAAAGCGGCATTCGTATTTGCAATAATTCTTTCTGAATTTTCTTGAATTTGCTTAACGTGGTAACCACCATAATTCTGTGAGTTGAGCAAGACAAGAAAGCTGCCATTGATCACTTCAGGTAAGTTGACATCTGCTGTTATCGGCAGGAATTTATACTGATCCTCCGTGTAGAGGACTTTGATAATGGGAGCGCACATTTCATCAGGCAAATAAATAGTAGCACCGGCTGGAATCGTTTTGTCAATTAATTCGGATGCATATTGACAGATTCTCGTCTCATAGCCATTGGATTTATCAAGATATTTTTCAAAATACAACCCGAACCAATTGATCGACAACAGGAAAAATAAAATTATGCTCATACATAAATATATTTTTAACAACCCTCTTTTGTGGAAAATATATTTTTGGGTAATAAATTTGAAAAATTTAGCAATCTGGACGAGGGAAAAGGTTACAAAAAGAAAAATAATTGGCAAAATTGCATACGCCCGCCACACACTGGATGTACGGTAAAGCAAAACAAATGGAATCAAGAGGAGCGCCCCCAAAGCAACTATTATGATGATCCAATAAGAACTGGCTTTCTTTCTTATCACCTGAACCGTCACCAGGATCAGCCCCAGAAAAAATAGAATCTGACTCGTTTTGGACAATGTGATCCCCCAAAGACCATCTGAGTGGAAGTTATTCTCCCCCGTGCTGAAATCATCCAGAAGTAACTTTAATTGATCAAAATAATAGCTTGCGGCCGATTGTTTATCTTCAGATCGAACAACATTTTCCTCGATAAAACCACTATGCCGCCCAATCGATTCGTGCGAATACATAGATAATTTTGGAACAAGCGGTGAAATACAAATAACGAAGTAAAGCAAAAAAAGAATGATGTTTCTCAATGTCGGTCCGCTTTTGGTTCGGATCCAATTTATGACTAAAACAATCAAAGTGTAAAGTGCTGGAATGATAATCAAAGCAGCCACATATAACAGGTGCAGACAAAGCGAAACAAATAGAGCAAATAAGAACAGGGTTTTGCTATCATAGTCATTTGTAAAAATTCTATATAAATAATAAAGTACTCCGGCGATCAACATTGGATTTAAATTGACATTATTCCAACCCAAATTAGACATATGGATGTCCCAAACTGAGAGGGCCAATAATAAGGCACTTACTGTGGCTGCCTTTTTGCCCAGTAATTTCTTTACCAGCAAATACACAAATATGATTGTAAAAATGCTATAAATGACACCTGTCAACCTCACCGAGAGAACCGGGTTTTTAAATATTGCTAAAAGAAATGCCACCGGAAATGCAGGCAGATTGGAAGGTTGATCGCCAATAAAACCAAATGGAGAGGGCACAAGACCAGCAAGAATCCGTCTGGCTGATTCCAACCAGTACCATTCATCCAGAAAAAGGCCATTTTGTTGAATGGGAATTACTCTCACTAAAAATGTAAAGAGCAAAATATGTGGCAGCATTCCAAAAGAAAGTGTTGATATAAACGTTTTAATGGATGTGAGAGTGCTGGAAAAGGAAATATAACGCCATTTTTTGAAATAGCGTTTGATTGTTTTCTTATTTTTTATCCTGGAAGAAAACATCAAAGAGGAGAAGCCTGCCAATATAACACTGACAAACCACAGGATCGCTGCAAGTTTGGACTGGCTGGAGACTCTCAAGAAATCCGTTGTGAAATGAAGAATAACGGAAATTATATTCACGACAAACGCAACCATAATTAGCAGCCAGGCTATTTTTTCTCCGTAGGTATTGTCAAATAATTTACCAGCCCAATTGCTTTTTTGAGGATCTTTATCCTGAAAAGCCAGTGTGTTGTCCGTGTTAAGTGATAATTGCGATTTTGTTCTAAATGATTCAAAATCAAACGAACTATTAGAATTCATGAATTTACCCCACGAAGTTAGAATAACATTTGTTAAAATAATTTTCTGAAATAAATCATTCTATCAAAATTTTACAAAACTAACCCGAAAAATAATAATGAACTTTTTCCCTTTTAGTCTGCTGAATGAATTCATGTAAAGTTATACTTGACGAATTAATTTTAATCATATATGCTATTAATAATTCTCAATTTGTCTTTAAGCAATCAGTGCAAGCGCAACTATCAATCTCGAATGCCAAAAACGGATTACACAGAGGGAATTATGGCTTCAAATTTCAATCCTGGAACGCACTTAAAGAAATTACGGAAAGAACGCGGTCTGAGTTTACGTGAAGTCGCCAGACAAACTGATCTGACAGCGTCCTTTTTAAGCCAGGTTGAACACGGTATTTCCAGTGTTTCACTTGATTCATTAAGCCGAATTGCGGAGGCTATGGAAGTGCCTTTGATGTATTTCCTGGAAGAACAACAAGATGATATTGAAAACTTGAGTACCCATATAGAGCCAGAGCCATGTGAAGATATTGACCGCTCACGCCACTATTCACCGGTGGTGAGAGCAGGATGCCGCCCACGCTTGATCATCCCTCCTTCCGGGGTGGAGTATCAACTTCTGGTTCCCGATTTGAGTCATAATCTGGAGGCTGTCATTGGCAGGTTATCTCCTGGCTCAAGCAATATCGCTAGACGCCTGCGTGAAGAAACTGAAGAATTTATTTATATTCTGAGCGGCGAACTTCTCATTGGCCTGGGGGATGAAGAATATTTGCTCAAGCCCGGAGATTCAATCAGTTTCCCGGGTAAAAATCTGACCAAACTGGCCTGTGCCTCTCTTGATCGAGATGCCTCGTGGATTTCAGTAATCACCCCGCCTGTGTTTTAATCGCCGCTTTCGGCTGACTTCAATTTGTTATGTGAAATTCTACGCGAATTAACAATTCGCTGATTGCGTTGATTATAAACAACGGGTTTTGTTGTTCTACCTTTTCAAATCCTAAATATCACGTATCTTGAAACGAATAAAAAAACCTTTAACATTTTGAACGGAGATTTTGAATGATCAATTCTCACTCCACGTTATTTATTACCCATCGCGGCGAACGCCACCAACAGGCAGCCCTTACAGGCTCTCCACCGGAATTGGCAATCACTATCAAACGTTCACCCACCAAAAAAGAAATTATTGACTTACTACCTGGGGTGCAATTCTTGATTTCCGAAAGATCCGGTCTTATTGACGCCGATATCATCGCTGCAGGAAAAGATTTGCGATTGATTCAAAGGCTGGGCTCGCTGACTTTCGACATTGACCTCGAATCTGCCAGAAAGGCTGGGATTGCGGTAAGTTGCCTGCCTGTGCAGAGCTGCATCCTGGTGGCGGAACATATGATCATGCAAATGCTTGCTTGCGCCAAACGGCTGCGGGAAATGATGGACATCACTCACCTGGCAGAAAATTACGGGAAACCACCAAAATTATGTGATGAGGATTATTTTGCCTATAACTGGGCAGGTTGTTCTGACATTCATGGATTATGGGGTAGTACAGTTGGTATTCTCGGTTTTGGAGAAATTGGTGCTGAAGTAGCTCGCCGTTTACACGGGTTTGGTTGCAAGTTGTTATACAACAAACGCAATCCTGTACCATCGGCAGCAGAGAGAGAACTGGGCGTAACGTATGCAGGCTGGGATGAGCTGATTTCAACCAGCGATTATGTCTGTATGTTGCTGCCATACTTCCCGGAAACGGCTATTTCTCTCAATGATGCCTTCTTCGCGAAAATGAAACAAGGGGCAATCTTTGTAAGCTGCGGAGGCAGCGGCGTTGTCGATGAAGAAGCACTTGCCCGTGCTTTACGTACCGGCAAACTCTACGGTGCAGCCCTGGATACCTTCACTTACGAACCAATCGCCAGGAACGATCCCTTGTTGCCTCTGGTTAGCGACCCGCGCTTTAATCTCATACTTACCCCGCACACGGCTGCAGGCAGTGGTCCAATTGGGGTCAAACCAGGTGAAGAACGCTTGGGGGATTTTGTCAACGTAATGCGCTTATTAGCAGGGAAAGTGATTATTGGCAGAGTGGCCTGATCAATTTCAAGGCAATGACAGCACATCCTGCGGAACAATTTCTTTAATTCCTTCGGGTGGGGTCCAGAACAATATTATATAAGTATATCCTGTCCGGTCTGCGTACCGTATGCGAATCGGATGTAAGCCGGCTGTTAAATTAATCTCAGATTGAATATAAGCATCCCTGCTATTGTTTTCGATTAATAATTGATTATCCAGAAATAATTGTGATTCATCAATCGATTGCAAGCCAAAACTATATTCTCCATCCTGGGGGATATTGATTTGACCCAGCCACTCAACGGTGTATGGCCGCGGTAAAGGCTGATTATGATAGTAGAAATTAATAAAAGGGTCAATTTGCGCATACGCTACATCTCCAGACCAATCTGGACTGGCGTAGTATTGACCCAACAAGCCATTTGCAGACACCGGTGCGACAAATAAATTGTTCGAGCCCAGCGGCTGACGTTCATCATCCATTGGCTGCCAGAAAAGCGCAAAATTACCCCCAGCTGCACGTGTTTGAATGCGAATCTTATGATTGCCCTTTGCCAATAGTACCGCCAAATTTTCATTAATATTGTCGCCTGCGTCTACAGGTTGACCATCTATGAACATTTTTGATTCCTCAGATGATTGAATTTCAAAACGATACTCGCCAAAGTAGGGTATATATAATATCCCATCCCATTGAACGCCAAAAGGATACTCGCCAAGGCTTATCTCATCCCATTGAAATTGGAATATGCGCTGCTGGGTCACAAAGAATGGATATCCGGCAAAATTCAGGTCCGAATAATAGCTGGCATCCAATCCCTGCACTGCGTAATAATCTGCTGACTGGATATCCATTTCATAAAGAATCGTTGTCCCGTTCGGGTCTTTGATTTTGTTGAAGTCCGCATTGGGAAAATATTTCCTGGCTAGATCGAAAAATGGCTCTCGTTCCGGGTCGATAAAGAAAATGCTGCGTTCATTATCGCTATTATCCAACGGGAAGACATCATAAGTTTCCAATTTGGTCGTGTGGTTTATTTTCGGAGCGAGAAATTTAACAGTTGGGGTATTGTGGTAAAAAGTACTCAAGTAATAGCTGGCATCCTGCCCCACCTGAGCCATTTTCTTGCCAATAATTGATTCACGGGTTGAGAATTCAGTCCATGAATCTGATGATTTTGATTGATAAGTGAAATAAAGCGAAAGATTATAGACTGCTAAAATGGCGAAAAGGATTCCCACAAAAATGGAAGTACCATGTTTGATCACCTTAATGTAATCAGTATCAGAAATCTTCAGGATCTCGTTAACAGGAATGATAGCCAATAGATAGGCTGCCGGAAGGCTGCCGATAGCCCTTAAGGATTGCGGTGATTCATAATCAAGAGAAAAGATGCCTGGTGCCAACATGATCAAGAACCAGAGTAGTAATAACAAGTATTTTGGTTCTTTAAATCGTGTTAAAGAAAACCCAAATCCGACAACCATTAATGAAGCGCTGATTGGGTCGAGCATCGGTTGACCAGGTAAATTATGGCGGCCATTATGGTCGCCTTCATAATTGAACATCAAGAGATGCTCCCTGGTCGTTTCTGCAACGGAATTCGAGGCTTCCGAAACTGTTCTGCCTTTAAAAATGGAGGTCTCGTTAATCCGGCTCCAAAAAGGCTGCGGGTTGTAGAGTGCATATTGGGTAATAGGGATCACTGAAATAACAATCGCCACACTGAACACGACCAGCCCTGGCCAGGTGGAATGGAAAAAGCGGCGATCTCGGAGCCATTTAGCCAGAAACCATAAGGCAATCACGACAGGGAATATACGCATTGAAGCATAAAACGAAAGACCAAGACCGAGCCCTATACCAGCCAGCGCGAAATCCATCAGTCTTAAACGCCGGAACGCTCGCATAAGCAGGGCGATCACTAGCAACTCAAAAAACGGGACTGTAATATTATCCAGACCAATCCGGCTCCAGTTTAGATCCCATCTGGAAAAGGCGATGAAGAATGCCAGCAGCAAGCCGGTTTTTCGATTGAATAACTCACGGCCGCAAAAATAAGCCGCCGCAATCGTTGCAACCCCAAAAAACGCGCTGACAAAACGAAGTGTTGATATTGAAATTCCGAATATTTTAAATGAGAGAGCGATTAAATAAATAAAATATGCCGGCACTCGTATCTCTGTAAAGAAAACAGGAAATGAGCTTTCACCTGACAGAATTTGCATTGCCTTCAGGCCAAAATCAGCCTCGTCGAACCATAAACCATAAGGTTGTCCATCCAGGTTGATAAAGCGAATGATTGCGCCAAGTGCCAGGATAGCAATCAATAAATAGCGCTCAGAGACTCCACCTTTAGGAGTCAGGTCTGGTCTTGCCTGATTTTTGATAGAAATAGTCACTACTGAAACCAGGAAAACGATAATACTGGCAATATGTGTAATCCAGGGGAATATGGAATCTTCTAATTCCTCGAAAAGGAGAAATGATAAAACCGCCAAACCCAGACTGACTGCGATAAGAATGGTATTATTCCTATTTTTTTTATAAGAAATCTTCTGTAATTGGAGCGGGGGCAAATAGGAGGAGATTTTTGTTTCACCAACAACTGTAACAAATACTGCAACCGACAGAATAAATAAAACTGCAGAAAAGAAGAATTGATCCCTTGTCAGTAACCATTGACCGCCAAATGCAACCAGAATTGATAAAGCCATTGCAATGCTTTTATATCTTCTTTTTATCAATTCAATCATCGACCTTCCCTCTACTATGGATTTCTATCTTTTCAGCTCAGATAAATTGGTGAAATACTATGAGAATCAGTCTTTCTTTAAAATAATCACTCCAGGATAACTTCATAAATTATGGCAGAATTCTCGTTATCATCTCCAAAAACAGCTCTCAACAAACCTCGTTCTTCCATTTCATTAAATTTTGCCAGCCCCTCCGAGGAGTAATAAACCCTTTCCAGACCCGAGATGACGATGTATTTAACATTGTATTTATGCAAAAATACCTCAGCCACTTCTATCGATGTCGTGTTGTAAAAGTTGACCACATCTTCAATCCGTTTTTCTACTATAGAACCTTCGATCAAGGAGTTATGCTGCCGGGTATGCCAGCTCCAGCCGATCACTGATGGCAGTCCGGTATGAATGGCATAGCGCGCACCCCAACGGTATTCGGTAGTGTGACCTTCGACAACTACGGGTGATCCTTGAACATTTTCCTGCAAGTATTGAATGGCATCGTAATCAAGGCTCAAATCTATGGGACGACCATCATCGTTGTAAATTGCGCCTTCCAAATCGCCATTGTAAATCGAATCACCCAGCATAAAGGCAGACCCATCCAGGGTTCTGGGAGGCACTTGGACACCAGGCCAGCGGTCATTGACCTTCTTTCCGGTAGCTATCAGAGGATATACCAGTGCTAACAATATCAGCAACTGCACGGCTCCAATCCAAAGGACACGCAAGGGCAACATCCATTTTTTGATGAATTCATACATGATAATCAATGCCGAACTCATGGCTAAGGCCAGAATAAACCACGCTTCAATATAGAAGCGAAATACCATGTTCGAACGGCCGACATCACCTTTTAAAACCACAAGTTCAACCACATAGGTCAGCCCATACGCTGCTGCAAAGAGAAGCCAGGTCAAACGATCTAATTCAGGAAGGCTTTTCTTAAAGAAGATAATGTAAACCCAGGAGAGTAGTAGCGGTAACCCGAACGCCAATACTTGATAATCATGCTTCCAAAGTTGGAACATCGCATAAATGATCGCTAAAATAATTAACGAGGGAACCCAGGTAGACCAATTTCGTCTTACAAACCAGCGTTTGTAAATATATTTAATCTCAGGCCAAATTGTTTTCATCAACAGGCTGAGCATGATAAAAAGAGATAAGCCATAGACAACGAAATAATCTTTCAGTGGAGTTCTGAGACCCTTCCATAATTCTATTGATGCGTATTCGGTCTTAAACCAGCGAGTAAATGGAGAATAGAAAAGCATCCCCAAGGCTACAAATACAGCAACATATAAGAAGGTTGTTTTGAGCTTCTGTTCCAACAGCTTTTCTTTCAAGGTCCAGGTTGTCCAAATAATTGTCAATAAACCCAGGGCAAGAAAGGTCGGAAAATCCCAGGTATGGGATGCACGAAAGACCCCGAAGAATAGACCAGCCATCACCAACGCCAGCGCTTGATCAAACCATCTTCTTCTCGTCAGAGGCTGCAATATCAATGAAAGACACCAGGCAAGCGGCAAGGCATACAACGGCATGGTGAGTAGATGCGGATGTAGATCTGCATATAAGAATGAGAAGTAGGGAAATTCGGCGATGGGAGTATCCGGTCCATCATGTAGTATTGGTCTTGAAGCAGCAAAATACCAGCGACCGGGGTCGCCGGGCAACTCCGATTCACCAGAAATCACACGGCTGGCACCTGATAGCACCTGCTCCAATTTACCGGCGGGTTCTCCACTTTCAACCAGGTTAGCTACTTCTGGCAGGTACTTCCACAATAATTTTACTTCAAAGAAATTCGCGAAGAATAAAACTGCAACCAGCGCAAACAACCCGACAAAATAGCCTGTTCCATTTTTGGAAAGGAAGTCTCCCAGCAATCGTCCTCTTTTGATTTCTGCAGGTTCCAACTTTTCCACATTCTGGCCAATCAAACGTCCACGGACGCCTGTGTAAAGATTGTAACCCACGCCAAACACACCAACACCTGTCATGGCGAACCAGCTGGGCAATACCAAATTGAAGGCTAGTGAAGGTATCACACCCAGCAATTTGGTTGGTATGGCTGCAATCACGTAGCCATAGTAGTAATAATTCAAATAATGGCCTGAGAACCATGGGTTTTGCGGGGGGAAGTATGCTGACTTAATCACCGCATTGAAAAATGCGAAATCCATTGGCTTTTCACCACCCAACCAGGGATGCCAGAGATCGGGGTTACCAAGGCGAATATTTAAGCTGAAAATGAACAACACGGCAAAAATGATTTCCACCACAACCATGTGTCGCCATGATTTCTTTATATAATCAATAAAATCCGCTCTACTTCGATAAAAAACAAATCCATTAATCGCCGCGAATAAAAATAAGCAGGCAAATAACAACAATCTGCTGAATGTTATAATTTTTAGACTTCCCAGCAGCCAGGGCAGCCAGGCCATCATTAATAGTGAAACCATGCGAATAAAGGGATACCCTCGATCCGGCAGACTGGAGAATAATCTACTGGTTAGCGGAAGTACCAGCCAACCCAGAAGCAGCAGCATTAAATACCAGAAAACGATGGTAAATCCCTCGTTCTGGTTAATGATGCTAAACCGGTCAAACATGTCTGACCAGGTTCCCCCCTTTGTCTGGGCTGCCAGGCGATCTTCAGGCAGCATTAACGCGGTTGGAGCACGGGTGTAGTTGAGTGGTACTTGAAATACCACTTCATCCAGATTGACAGAATCTAAGGCTGCCCTTACTTTTTCCAATGAAAAATCAGCGGACTTCTTGAAGATCATCACTTTGGGATGGTCATATACCGTGAAAGATTCATCCGCCAATTGATCATTAAACTGGATTGGGCCTAAAGCTGGATAGCTATCGAATGCAGCTACGAGCTCAAAGCCCAATGGACTTGAAAATGGCGGCTCAAGTTGCGCTGCACGGGCCTCCATCGCATCGGAACTGCAATCACAACCAAACAGCAGCTGGAAATACTTTAAAGTTAAAGGATATCGCAGCTCCAGTCGCGGCATAGCATCGTAAGCCCGGTTGGAGGGCAGAACAATATACTCGCTTCTGGCAAGTACATCCAATATCTTTTCACGCTTTTCCGGTGTATCCGCCTCGTAAAGTTCCAGGTTTAAAGGCGAGTAGATTCCACCCAGAGCATCAGTCTTATCAACGCTGAGCGGGAGCGCATCATCCCAAGAGGTTTCAAGGGTGAAGTTTTCCGCCAATAACTGGACAGCACTGCCTTCAACCACTTCAAATTTTATTTGATAAGAGCCATTACCGGCTAATTCGACATCTGGAATGCTAAAACTGGCACTCCGCTGTTCACCTGGAGCTGAAAAATCAAAAGTAATTTCAGCATTGGCTAGTGGGTTTTCCTCATCACGGTCTTTCAAAATACTCACCCGCAGTGTCACCGGCGAAGGGGTATATTCCTGCGAAAAATTACTAATTTTAAGACGATTAATTCGAACAGGAGCTTCTATGAAGAACTCCAGCGTTTCTTCCATCAATCCTGGTGTCTGATCTTCGACAACCAATGGCAATAGTACAGCGGGGCTATCATCATTTTCATTTCCCAATTGTACGTTTCCGAAAGACAAAATATTACTGTTATCAAGACGGTAATGAAAATAATAAGTTTGACCCCCTTCAAGCGTAACATCCCCGAAATTTACTGTCATCAAATCGCGGGTTTCGTCGTCGTTGAAAACAAGGCGCCCATCGGTAACTCGATCCTCACCTTCAAGATCACGCGAAACTTTGAAAAACAGGCTGCCGCCCAGTCGTTTAATCTGCGGGACCGTAATCTGGGTGGCCGCCCCCACCGCTCGTAGCTTCAGGTCTGACACTTGTGGTTGACCGGGTTCGAGCACGTGATTATTAAAGGTAGGAATGGGGTAAGAAATTGGCCCGGTCGCACTCTCCACTTTTAAATTCAGCGGTCCTTCAATATTTTGCAATATCCAGCGCGAAGCTGCCACCCGGGAATGGGGCTGTGCATAGATATTATTGAAAGCCACAGCATACGCATAAGTACCGCTCAACACCACAGCGATAACAAGGATGCTCAAGTATCCTTGCCAGTTATTCTTAAATTGGCCTGCCTGTTGTCGGAGATCTCGGCCAATGGTGCGTATGCGCTCAAGACTTGACTCTGATTTTGAATATATCTCCATTAATGCCCAGGCAGCGAACATGATTAAAAACGGATAAATTGGCAGGAAGTAGCGCATATAGCGCCAGAATTGCATATTCTGCCAGATAAAGTAAGCCAACACCCAGACAAAGGGGAATAAATGCTTGCGCCAATCCTTCTTCCAAATACGATAACCTGCCCAAGCCCAACCTGCCCAGGCAGCAAGACCGAGCGGAATTCCCATACCCCACTTGACCATATTTACCCAACCATATTGAACTGGCCGGTTGGTCCAATGGTGATTTGGCGGCCACTCAGAATTACCCGCCACCTGATTGGTCACTTCCTTGATTACATTCATCCAGCGTTCATTCAAAGAAAAATTAGTGATACTCGGACCATTGAAAGCATATGGTTGGAAAACTCTGAAAGCAAGGGCGGTCAGGAGTACAGTGAATAACAAGCCAAGTGCTACCCTGCCCACGGTTTTGAGATAATTGGGCTGTTTCCATTCCAGAAGTAGATAAATTGCCGCAGCCAGGAAGATGATTGCAATGACTGGTAGGGTATTCACCTTACAGGCACCTGCCAGACCGACAAGGAACCCAAAATAAGCAAAATATTTAAGATTTTCTTTGGTAACCTTCTGCCCTGCTTTATCCAGTGGAATGGCATGTAATGCAAAATAAAAACTCAAAATAACAAAGACTGTGGCAAATGAATCTACCGTAAAAAAATGGGACATCTGTATCGGGAAAACAGCGGCTGCTGAAAGCGCGGCAGCCAGCATCGCGACCTTTCTGTTATACAACCGCATGGCAAGCAAATATAGAGCCCAGATCGCAGCGAGATCAAATAGACCCGAGAGAAAGCGCCCAACCAGGGTAATAGAATCGTAACTGGCCATATTGACCCACTGTGCCACCATGCGAGTAACAAATAATGGCAGCATGCCATAGGTGTATGAGCCATGTTTCAGAGGATTAAGGGTGCTATTGGCTGTATCAAAATAGTCGAAAATCCCATCAACAGGGCGAATCTGCTCCGCAACCATGGTCATGTAACGTTCATCTGGGTGTTGGTGAAAGCCGTCATCCCAATTGAGACCACTGAAACGGAAGATAGCGCCAATAAGCAATATTAGCGTAAGGATGAGAGCTGGTTTCCAGGCAAATGGAGGTTTCAAAGGCTTGGGCTGACCAGGTTTTGCCAGGCGGCTCGTAGACATAAGGTCTGAAATAAATTTCTCCGATGTCACGGGAAGCTTAGCCGGTTCTTCTGAACTCTTAATATCGGCATCTTCAGTCCAATAATCGGGGAGGTCAACCTCTTCATCTACGACTTCATGACTGTCTTCTCCGCTCGTGGCTATGGCAAAAACTTCATTTATTTTATCTTTAGTTTCGCGATCAATACCCCAAATACTATTTAATTGGTCATAAGATGTAAACGGTCGTAAAGCCAGAATTCTCTTTGCCAGTCTGGGAGAAATCCTTAAAACCTTGATGAGTTCCTTCTCACTGATGGTGTTGAGATCTAGTCTGTCGTTCGTTTCACGGCTCATAAATTTCCCTGCTAACCGATATTTAGTCTGATTTCTGACCATTTAATTATATGCACATTATTGAGCGATTGGGAATGAAAATCCTCTAAAAAAGAGTAGGGAGTAATAATTGCGCAGGTAGTATACACTGAATAAAATATCGATGCAATGATTATGCCAGCCGATTTTTCCAAAATCTTGAAGGGCTGTACTCTTTCTATTTCTCATACAATCAGAATTTGTATAATGAAAGATAAGAATATTGATATTTTGTGGTCGCTTATTATCTACCCAATGGAGTATGACATGGATTATCCATATAAGAATGAGAATGACCAATCCGACCTGGGGATTGCCATTCAGGCTGGTGGAAAATCAAGCCGGATGGGAACCAACAAGGCTAAAGTAATGTTTCAGGGCCAACCGCTCATCCTGCGGGTAGTAGATCGCTTGAAGCCATTGGACGCGGAAATGTTAATTATTTCTAACAGCGGGGATTTGGATTACCCACAGCTGGCAGGGATACTAATCTATAAAGACTTTTTGCCGGATAAAGGACCACTGGGAGGTCTATATACCGCCCTGAAATATGCAAAAGCGGATCTGATAGCGATGGTTGCCTGCGATCTTCCCTTTGTTAGTGAAGAACTGATTAAGCTACAGGTAGCAATTATGAAAAAAGATAACAGTGATGTTGTCATCGCCGAAACCAAAAATGGACTTGAACCATTACATGCACTTTACCGGCGCAAGACCTGCTTACCGGCGGTGGAAACAGCCCTGCAAAATGGTCAGCGAAAAGTGATTTCCTGGTTTTCTGGTATGAAGGTGCACATTTTAAGCGAGCAAATAATTCGCAGCCTGGATCCGGAATTGAAGATGTTTTTAAACGTCAATACAACGCAAGAACTCGAGGAAGCGACAAACCTTGAAATTCAACAATCCAGGATTAATATGAATGATGACAACCAGGCATTTGGAAATTCATTTAGGAAAGAATAACCCTCACCTCAATACTCTGACGTGAAGGTTATTCATATTTAATTAGTTTTGATAAGAAATTCTGTTAGTAAATATCCTCAACGGTGTTGAACACATTAAATTTGCCGGTTGGCGTAACCAGATCAGGAATGCGAGTGACCTCTTCCAGGGTAGCATCATCATAGACTACAATTTCACCCGTTTTACCTGGTTGATCGGCCGTACCCCAGACACTCACCCAAACCTGGGTACCCTCACGATTGTACTCAAAATGGACAGCACGCCCATAATCTGCAACCTGCCAGCATTTGTATGTTTCGGTGGGATTGTTTTTGGCGATAACACAGATAGAACGTTGCAATTCCTCATCCGAATTAAGCCCAAAATCAACCCAGATCCACTGACTGTTGGGATGTGTCTTAACAAAGAGACTCCCACCACCGGGTAAAGTGATGTTACGGACAACCTTCCAGGCACTTTCAGGATGATTTTCCGGATCCGTACCGATGGCGATCAATGATCCCTCACCCAGATGTGAGGTTGTCCACACCGGACCGTATACAGGGTCAATCCAGTTAGCACCACGGCCTGGATGCGGGATAGCGCCTGTATCAACCAATGCTTCCAGGTTACCCTCTTCAGCATCAACAACAGCCACACGGTTGGATTGATTGGCTGCCACCAGGAAATAACGCTTGGTTGAATCCCAGCCGCCATCGTGCAAAAAGAGCTCTGCTTCAATCATTTTGATGGTTGGGTTGTTCGGATCCACATAATTTACAAGCCATATTTGACCGGTTTCCTTAATATTGACAATCCATTCCGGCTTGTCATGGTTGGCGGTAATAGCAGCCACACGGGGTTCCGGATGATACTCTTCAGTGTTGTAGGTATAACTGCGCGTGCTGACAATCTTGAAGGGCTCTAGAGTCTGCCCATCCAGAATTACAAAATGAGGCGGCCAATAGCATCCGACAATGGCGTATTTATCTGCAAAATCGCCTTCTGGTCCTGTATATTTACTCGTTTCGACTGAACGTGCGTCATAACAAACTTGAACTTCAGCGATCTTGTCCGGCACCTTCATCCAGGTATCGATCAAGGCCAGTTTGCCATCCCGTCCAATGGTATAGATATAACGTCCGGTAGCCGACATGCGCGAAATGTGCACAGCATATCCAGTATTGATCTTGTTAACAACCTCAAAGGTATCGCCATCAATCAAGGCTATCTGGCCCGCATCTCGCAAAGTAACCGCAAAGAAATCCTGCCAATCACGGTCATGCTGAGGTTCTGTCGGTCGGTCTTCTACCGGAACGATTACATTCCAGGTCTCCAGCATCTTTTCCAATGACATTTCCAATGGCTGCGGTGGCTCAAGCTGGATAAATTCTGCCATCAATTCAGCCTCCTTTTCCGATAAGACGCCCTGTTTTCCCCAATCGGGCATGCCTCGCGGTGTACCATTGAAGATAATGGACGCCAGGCCAGCTGTGCCTTTTGGAATGGTCAAATCCGGTGTCAGAGCAGGTCCGGTCGCCCCTTTTCGAAGGACCCCATGGCAGCCTGCACAACGATCGAAAAAGATCTCAGAAGCATGCGCAAACTCTTCATCCGAGAGCGCAGAGGTGTTCTCTGGTGCTTCAACAGTAGGAACATCACCGACTTCTATTTGATGATCCGGTAAACCTGCCAGATAATCTATGATCGCCTCAGTCTCATTATCTGACATTTTCTCAATTAAAGAAGGCGACATCAGGCCATCCTGGCAGGCCATACCACCGCAGTCCGGAGCGAGGTAGAGATCCGGAGATTCAAGGGCTTCGCGGATATAATCCTTAATTGTATCTGAGTTGCCGCTATATTCTCCCGAGTCGATTCGCGCCTGGGCAACTTCACCCATTGCACTCAAATCAGGGCCGATCGTGCCGGTGGCACCCGGTACACCTGGAATAACATGGCAGGCAGCACAACCACCTTTCTTAAAGGCGGTTAGAACATCGCCATCCTCATCTTCATGGACTTCTCCTCCATTAACATCTTCTACCTTTTCTGTTTCTTTAACAACAGGGGTATCCGTCGCTTTGGCGGAACAGGCAGACATCATGAGAGTAAATACAAGGGCAAGAATGCTCAGTGCAACGAGTTTTTTCATTTTACTTTTCTCCTAATTAGGCTATTTTTATCATATATTTAAATAATACTTGCTTCTTTGCTCTTGCGCAACCTGTGACAAATCAATGACCAAAGAAAATGATCGAAACGGGGAAGAAGCTTGGATTACGCGAATTATCAAATATGGTTGGTTTCGATTAGTTGTTCCTTGATCTAACCCCTGCTTACACTTGCTATGTGTTTTTATTTTATGCCATTGAGTTAACTGAATTTATCCCCTTGAAAATCCGGTGAAAAAGTAACTGCTTACCGCGAAAGATGCTTGCATTCTAGATAAATTGACTGGAAATTTAAGCCCAATCAGATAGGGCAAATACTTGTAATTATTGTCGGGAAATTGTACACTTTGAATGTGAAATAAGTGTGGAATGCGGGGAAATTTTCACCCGCCGCTCATGGAACTTTTTTGAAACGAAAACCATCTTATTATTATCGTAAATAATTTGGCGGATTAAGTTGACGATCAGGAGAAAGAAAATGAAAAAAATTGTTATACCCTTAATTGTTATTGTTGTTCTTATCGCAGCCTTTGGGTTCGCACCACAAAGATTTGTCGAGGCCTATTCCTACCCTACTTTCAGCATTGTAAGTGTAGAGGCTGATGTTAAAGTAACCATCCAGACCTATAACTTACCAAAAGACACCGACTTTCGGGTTTTGATGGGCAAATATGGTACTCTGGGAATTGGCGGAACTCTCGTAACCACAACCAGCTCGGGAGCCGGCGGCAGTCAAACCCTGACCTACGATATTCCCGCAGGTCTAAAAGGACTGGATCGCATCGCCATCCGCATGGAAGCTACCACTGGCGTTGGCTATTATGCTTATAACTGGTTCTGGAACAATACAGCACCGGTCAGCCCGACTGCGACCCCGGTTGGCCCAACCCCCGCCCCTGGCTATTCCGGTTATCCCACCTTTTCTATCAGCGATGTAGTAGCTGATTCTAAAGTCACCATTAAAGCCTACAACCTGCCCAAGGACATTGATTTCAAGGTTCTGATGGGTAAATATGGTACCTTAGGAGTTGGCGGAACGGATGTCGCGAACACAAATTCTGGTTCTGGGGGAACACAATCCTTCACCTACGATATACCGGCAGGCTTAAAAGGTCTGGACCGTATTGCCATCCGCATGGAGGCCAAAACCGGTGTGCCTTACTTCGCCTACAACTGGTTCTGGAACAACGCCAGCCCGGCTCCCGCACCAACCTCTATAGTCACACCTACTCCAGGCCCCACCCCTATCCCGGGTTATAGTGGCTATCCATCCTTCAGCATCATTGCAGTTGTCAAAGATAGCAAGGTGACCATCAAGACATACAATCTCCCCAAGGATACTGATTTCAAAGTGGCTATGGGCTATTATGGTACCTTGGCGCTGGGTGGAACAGCCGTGGCAACCACATCATCCGGTGATGGCGGCTCAAAAGAATTCACTTTTGATATTCCTGATGGTTTGAAAGGCTTGGATCGAATTGCTATTCGCATGGATTCGACCAGCAGCCCTTACTATGCTTACAACTGGTTCTGGAACAACAACGCGCCCTAAATCAAGAACCTGACTTATCAATATACATACCGCACCCTCGGGAATAATCGAGGGTGCTTTTTTAAAAACCGTTTTGCACAAATCGGCGTTTTACATGCTGCTAACTTTTTTCTCTGAAATACAACTCCAAACGGCATTGGAGATAAAAGACCACCTTTTACCTGCCTCCCGATCAGAAAGCATACCATCACAGGTGAAAGCAGTTACAATTTTTGCTTGCCAATCTGCCCAGACCATACAGGTGCCCATTCCAAAGGCAGCAAAGGTTGAAGCTGAACTACCATAGCCCATCGCCTGCAGCATAACATCGCCGCTTTTAAATTTACTGCCTCCAATAATAAATCCAAGACCCCAATTCATATTTCCTTGTATGTAGTCATCATAACCATCGTAATGGGATTGGGCTGCCATTTTGATCGTCTCAGGCTGGAGATACTGGCGACCGAGGTAAGAACCGCCAGATAACAACATTTGGAAAAATGCGGCAAGATCATTGGCGGAACTGTGCAAGCCTGCGGCCGGAATTAACGCTCGCCGGATAACGGGTAGGTTAAAGAGGGCAGCTGTTTTGCGCATTTCCGCATCAGCGGCAAACACCTTTGGTGACCTGCGCAATTCAGCACTCGGGATTCTCATCCAGATATTCTTCAAACGCATGGGTTCAAAGAACTCCCTGGTTAAGAATTCATCCACGGGTATTCCGCTGACTCGCCGAACGACCTCGCCCAGAATAAAACCAAAATTGACCAGATGATATGCCGTCCGGCTGCCAGGTGAAAATTCTGCCGGCGTCCGTGCCAGCGTGCGGGTAACCGTATTCCAACTCGGCCACATAAAAATCTGGCGGTATAAATGTGGGGCAGGCACCCCTGCTTGATGCAGGAGAACGTGCCTGATGGTGGCATTTTCTTTTCCATCACGGCCAAATTCAGGCCAATAGGTCGCCACCGGCGAGTCCAGTTCCAGTCTGCCCTGGTCCAATAAACGCAAAATGGCAGCTGTGGTGAAAGCTTTACTGACAGAAAACGTTAAAAATGGGGTTGATTTGTCAGCGATTAATCCCTTATCCTCATTGCCGCTCAGATCCAGGATCTTTTGACCTTCTCGAAAGACAACCAATTGGGCATTCCTCGTTGCGCTGTCAGTTTGAAGGATTTGTAAAAAAGTCCGCTCCATTATTATTGCAACCTCCCCAATTTAATTTGCATGCTAATCGATGGTCCTGCCATCCATAAATTTATTTATAGCATAGAAGCAAGTTGAACTAATAGCAAGGCAGCGTGTATCACTCATTTATTTCGAAAGAAATTGGCGATCATACAAAGCGGCATATATACCGCTTTGCCCGATTAATTCGTGATGATGCCCTTGTTCAACAATCCTGCCCTGGTCAAGCACATAGATTCGATCCGCTTTTCGTACGGTGCTTAATCTGTGAGCAATAGCGATTGAGGTTCTTCCTTTAAAGAGCCTTTCAAGTGCCTCTTGAATATGCAGTTCAGTAAGTGTATCAATATTGGCGGTCGCTTCATCCAGAATGAGAATACGCGGTTCAATAAGCATAGCCCGCGCAATACTGATCAATTGACGTTGCCCAAGTGAGAGGTTCACTCCCCCTTCCTGAATTTTCGTGTCATAACCATCCGGCAATGCAGCGATAAATTGATCCGCATTTGCTCTTTTTGCCACCTGTATAACTTCCTCCAGACTGGCCCGTGGTTTTCCATAACTGATGTTCTCAGCAATCGTACGTGAAAACAGGAATGGTGTTTGCGATACCACTACCACCTGCCGGTGAAGGCTTTGCTTCTGCAGATCACGCACGTCAATATCATCGATTTGGACCGCTCCAGCGCTTACATCATAAAAACGAGCAATTATGTTGGCGATGGTCGTTTTTCCTGCGCCGGTAGCACCGACGATGGCAATATTTTCTCCCGGATGTATTACGAGGCTGAGGTCGTTCAAAACAAGCGGACTATCCGGTGTATAACGAAAATCCACATGACATAGCTCAACCTTTCCCCGCATATCTGCTATGGGTATCGCATTCTCACGGTCTGGAATCTCCAAAGGATAATCCAATAAAGCGATGACCTGCTCACCTCCCGCCATGGCAGATTGAAAAGTCGTATACAGGCGGCTCAATTCAAGAATCGGTTGGAAAAAGCGTGAAACGTACGAGAGAAAAGCAACCAATATGCCTATCGAAACCTGTTCATTGATCACAAACCGGCCGCCGAACCAAAACACAATTCCGGTAGCAAGCATGCCAAGGAATTCCACAGCCGGTAAGAATACAAAGGATAAAGACATGGCGTTTATATACGCATTCCTGTTTTCCCGGTTCACCGCCCGAAAACGCATTTGCGATGCCTCCTCCTGGGTAAAAGCTTGGATGGCTCGCATTCCACTGATATCCTCAGCCAGATCGCCAACCACTGCAGCGATTTTTGAGCGCGTTTCTCGGAAAGCGATTTTTGCCTGACGGGAAAATAACCAGGTTGCAACTACAATCAATGGTAGTACAGTGAAAGCCAACAAAGCCAGTTTTGGGCTCATATTAAGCATAACCACAATGATCCCCACCAGGACCACCACATCACCGATTAAGGTGACCACTCCCTGAGAAAGTAGTTCGTTAATTTCGGCTACATCGTTGATCACGTGTGAGACGGTGACACCGGTTATATGCTTATCATGGTAGCCCAAGTGGATTCTCTGCAGATGTTGGAATAAATCAGCCCGTATTTTGGCTAGAACATTCTGTCCCACCCAGGAAAGCAGATAGCGTTGACCGGCACTAACAAAAAAGAGGGCTGCAAACGCCAGCGCGATTTGCAAACTTATGGTTGACAAACCCTCATAAATACGCGGCGTTATATGAAAATCAATCGCATTTTTAATCAAATATGGCGTTAGTAAAGTTAATCCGGATTCCAATAGGGTCAATGTCAATGCAGACACCATTTTCAAGCGATGAGGCTTCAAATAGGTCAGTAAGCGCCGGATGACATTCGCGTTAAACTTGCCAATCTCATCTGGATTAGCACCACCAAATTGGTCAATGGCGTCTCGCGGCCCCATTCCTGATGAAGTGTTACCAATGGAAAAACTCATGATTTCTCTTCCTGCGTTTTCAATTGGCGCGCGTATATTTGGCGATATTCCGGCGACTCAGCCAAGAGGCTTTGATGGGTGCCAGAAGCGGCAATCCTGCCATGATCCATGACCAGGATCAAATCTGCATCACGCACTGTGCTGAGGCGATGGGCGATAATAAAGGTTGTTCTCCCTGCCATCAGATTCTGAAAAGCGGTCTGAATAAGGTACTCTGTTTCTGAATCGACTGAAGCAGTGGCGTCATCCAGGATCAGGATCTTTGGATCCATCAAAATGACACGCGCAATAGCCAGCCTCTGTTTCTGCCCGCCAGATAGGGTGACACCCCGCTCACCGATTCGCGTGTCATACCCAGACTTACTCTCAACGATAAATTGATGGGCCTGGGCAGCTTTGGCTGCGGCGACAATTCTCTCCTCGCTGGCTTCTTCGCACCCAAATGCAATATTTTCTCGAATTGAAGCTGCAAACAATGTTGATTCCTGTAAAACGATCCCAATCTGACTGCGCAGTGAATGAATGGTAAAATCGCGAATATCACGACCATCAATTAAAATTCGTCCTACGGTGGGGTCGTAGAAGCGAGGCAGCAAGCTGATTATGGTGGATTTTCCAGAACCTGTTGCGCCAAGCAAAGCCAGTTTCTGGCCGGCATTTAATTCAAAGTTAATATCAGCGAGCACCTTGTTCTTACCATATTGAAAGGAAACATGCTCAAACCTCACCTGACCTCTTTCAATTTCGAGGACCTTTGCTCCGGGTTCGTCCTCTACTTCTGAGACCGTATCAAGAATGTCAAAAACTCTCTCGGCCGATGAGCCTGCAATCGCAACCGCCGGGATGATCAATCCCAATCGGCGGACAGGATCAATAAGTTGGCCAATGTAGGTAATAAAAGCAATGATCTCACCGATGCTGAGTTGGCCATTGATCACCTGCGTACCGCCATAAAAAATTATCAATACGATCCCCATATTGGCCATCAAAAGCAACATGGGCATATTCAGCGATTGCATTCGTGCAGAAAGGACAGCCAGATCTAACGAACGCTCGTTCTCTATCGCAAACTTTTTTATTTCGGCTTCCTCCTGCGCATAGGTCTTAACCTCACGTGCTCCCCGCAAATTCTGTTCTACAGCTGTGGTTAAGACCGCTAATTGTTTTTGAATCAGTAAAGAAAGTGGTCTGAATTTCGAACCAAATGCAAGCGAGTGGTAAACCAGTAATGGCATTGTGAGCAATACCATCAAAGCCAGTTTATAATCTATTACCAGCATGATGATCGCGCTGGTGATCAGTAATAAACCCCCTTCCAGAATACGCAAAGTTGCCCGTCCGGTCAGAAAGCGAAGTCGTTCCACATCCTGAACAGCGCGAGAAAGCAATTCGCCCGTTTCAGCTTGATCATGAAACGAGAAGGAAAGAAGAGTAAGTTTTCTTTGAATGAGATTACGAAGGTCAAAGGCAACATTCTGCGAGGCAACCTCACTATACATACCCTGAAAATAGTTAAGCACCCCTTTTACAGCAATCAAACTCAGTAACGCCAGCACCGACCAGCCGAGAATGCCAGTCTGGTTGGCGACAATGCCCTGATCAATAATCCGGCCAATAAATTGCGGGGTAAGTGCACTGATAGCCAATATGCCCAGCAATGATAGATAAGATTTGAGTATATGCTTCCAATAGGGTCGCAAATAGCCATAAACCCGAAAGAGAAGTTTCATCAGAGAGGTTTGAGTTTGCGGAATGGATAATCGCTGCAATGAAGTTCGCTCTACCGGCATAAGGTTCAATTTCCCGCAGATTAACTATATCATAAGGAGCGTAAGACGCAGTTCAAATTTGAATTTTTTGACCAATTAATACAGCATTGATTGGTAAATTTGGAGAAAATTCTTCCAATTTCTTTTTCACCTTGCTGAAATGAGAAAGATCCCACAGGTTATTTGCTTTTCTTCCCACCTCATAAAGATGGGTGACGACAATCCGTGATGGGTGCAGCGCCAGACAAAATTCGCAAAAATGTTCCAACAGTGGTGGCGGATCCTCCTCCGCGCTTTTGCGGCCCAGCCATAAATGAGCAAAGAGCAAATCAACCGGCTCAAATTCGGGCAGCAGGTCGGCCCGGTAGTTGCGAATATCGCCGGGAAACAACCTTCTGGCTGCCTGAATTGGTCTTGGCGATCAACCGGTGAAACCATAAACTTAAGAAATTTTTTACTATTTTGATAGATTGATGCAGGTTGCGATGAGGCATCTGCGGACATGTACGGGTGGTGCTTCGCACCACATGCCCGGCCCCTACTGAAACTCAATAAACGCAATATATCTCAAGAAAGACAAAACCCATGAAATTCTCAATTGTGTTGACCACCCAGCCCACCCAATTTTAAGCTGCCACTTTTTCCGGCGATCTGGATACCAACCTTGCCTGCATTGCCAGGATGGGTTATGACGGCGTTGAACTGGCTATCCGCGATCCACGCTTGATCGACCTGCCAAAACTGGATGACATGCTTGCGCGCCATCGCCTGAGTGTACCGGCGATCGGCACCGGCCAAGCCTGGGGTGAGGAAAGTCTCCCTTTTACCGATCCAAATGTAAATGTTCGCCGCAAGGCGATCGAAAGGATTAAGAGCCACATTCCAGTGGCTTCCCACTTTGAGGCTGTTTTCATCATTGGCCTTATTCGCGGAATTGTCAGGGAAAATGTTAATTCGCAACAAGCCATGCAGTGGTTGGTGGAAGCTCTGGTGGATTGCTGCCGCGCTGCCAACAAATCCGAAGTACGTCTGGCTCTTGAACCAATCAACCGATACGAAACTTCCTTAATCAACAACGTCGCTACCGGGATGAAGTTGATTGACGAAGTGCAGGCAGAAAACTTTGGTTTACTACTGGATACTTTTCACATGAATATTGAAGAACCAGGCATTGAAGCGAGTATTGCAAGTTGTGGATCGCGTATTTTCCATTTTCATGTGGCTGATTCCAACCGCCATTACCCCGACGCAGGCCATCTGGATTTTTCCAGCATACTGACAACCCTGACACAGACGGGCTACCAGGGCTTTGTTTCCGGCGAATTCCTGCCTTTGCCGGATGCAGATTCCGCAGCTGAAGCGGGTATTGATTATTTACGGGGATTGAAAATCGGATAAGATTGTCTCGCCAGAACTGGCCACTTCAGGTGATCAAGACTGAAACGGCAGCGGGTCCCTTTGTCTTTTCTTCCCCGCTCTCCGTCCCCTGGCGTCTCTCAGATATTACCTCTTAACCAACCCTCTCGACGGCACTTGTGACTTCTAGCTCACAGGATCAAATTCCTCAAAGGGAGGAGGAATGGGTTCGAGCAGGAAATTCCTAAAATAACCTCCGCTTTCTACCCACTCTCCCGAGGGGTTGAGTGTCTTTCTTTTCATGTGATCGGATTCCCAAAAGGGAAAAGGGGAACGATTGGATTAGAAGTGATCAAAAAAATCCTCCGCGGACTCCGCGCCTCCGCGTGAAATATTTCTTCCCTGTCTTCCCATTTTTCTTTCCCACCTCTCATAGAAAACAAATTAAGCCCAATCAATTTGACATCCTTGCGGGAGTATGTTTTAATAATTAAGTGCTACTTAATTAATTTTCACTGATACTCTACCATTGCCTTTTACCCGATCCCACTTACTAGATGTAAAAAATAAGGATAAACCTATGAAACTAGGTATCAACATCATTCCAGTCATGCCTATCGAAGAAATTCTGGCTTTAATTCAAAGCGCGGAAGAATTGGGTTATGAATATTGCCTCTTAGCGGATGAAGGATTAACCCCCGATGTCTATGCCCTTCTGGCGGTAGCTGCCAGGGAGACAACCAGGATTCAATTGTCTCCGGTCACGAATGGGTTCACCAGACACCCCGCGGTAACTGCATCAGCTATGGCAACTCTCCAGGAACTGAGCCATGGCCGTGCTTTCCTGGTCCTGGTGGCCGGCGGGTCAGTTGTTCTCGATAAGCTAAATATTAAACGTGAGAAGCCTCTGAAAGTGATGCGTGAGACCATTGAGATTTGCCGGGCACTCTGGACTGGTAAAGATGTTAATTATTCTGGCGAAAGTTTTAGTTTAAACACTGCCAAATTGGAAATGGGAAATCAAACCATCCCAATCTGGATCGCCGCCCGCGGAGAACGTATGTTGGCAATGGCCGGTCAAATAAGTGATGGCATCTTATTAATGGTCAAGCCCGATATTGGCCCAGCCCTTGAGCAAGTCGGCGACAGTCAACATCGTCTGGTGCGCGCCTATATGGACCGCATGGCTTACACAGAGGGGATGATTGAGGAAACCACCCGAATTTTCCCGTTTGTCATAAAAGACACACCTGAACGCCAATTGCGAGGTTTTTTGACCGAGGATGAAATCACGGCTGTGCGTTCTGCCCTTGCCGAAGGCGCGGGTGGGGTTGAAGCAATATCCAGACTGGTTAGCGCCGATATAATCAAACGATATAAAATTGCCGGCACAAAAGAGGAGTGCCGCATCGCGGTTACTGAGATTGAACGCAAGCATGCTCTGGACGTTTTCATTGTAAATATCACAACGCCCGGGTTGGCTGATAATCTCGCCATGCTGCGTGAAGTACGCCAAATCATACAAGGCCAAAACCAGTGACTATTTTGTCCGCTCGCGACCACAATATCAATTTTGGACCCGGTCAGCCAACCATGCTGATTAACGATCAACTCTATGTGTTGAACAAACCCAGACCAGTCATTGAAGAATTGATTGTAGGCAATACATCCCGATTTATCGAACTGGCCATCCAGGGTATTAATCGGGGTATGGATATGACGGCAATACTGATTACCCATCCTGAGATCGATGAAGTATCCCTCTTACCCAGATTGGCACGTGAAGTCCATGAAGCCACCGGATGTCCGGTTGGTTTGGATACCCGCAATATTGAAGCCATTGAGGCCACCCTGGCAGAATTGCAACCCTACAAATCAATAATATGGACAGTCACAGCCGAGAGCAAAATGCTGGCAAAAACTTTGCCTATTGCCAAAAAATACGGTGCCGTTGTGGCCGGTATGCCAATGGGACAAATTTCCCTGCGAGTGCCGATGACTGCCAAAGAACGAATCGATGAAGCAAAAATTATTCTGGCAGCCTGTGAGGGTTATGGTATCCCAGCAGAGGATGTTGTCATCGATGCTGTCTGCATGCCGGCAGCCTTGCTGGAACCTCAGGCATTCCGTATAACTCTGGAAACAATCGCAATCTTAGCACAAATGGGCATCACCAGCCAGTTGGGAATTGGCAATTCTGGCGCAAATATGCCGGCACCCCGCGTGATCAACCTGGCCTACTTATTGGGAGCCATGTCCTGGGGATTGGACTGCGCGTTCATTAACCCGGCTATTGAAAATTTGATCTCCAGTGTAAGATCAATGGATATGCTAACAGAACGAGATCCGCAATGTCGTCGTTATTTAAAGCAGTGGCGTGAATCTCAGTAGTTGAAGAAAAAATCTTAGTTTTCAGGAAAAAGAATGAGAATTGAAAATACTCCCGGGCATTCCACCCAATTAAGGCGAGGAAAAAGCATCCCTGTAATCATCAATGGGGAAAAGGTATCAGCCTTTGAAGGTGAATTGGTATCAACCGTCCTGCATGCTGAGGGGATACGAACGCTGCATATCAACCCGCATAGTCAGCGAGAAGCCAGTCTATATTGCATGATGGGAGTTTGTTATCAGTGTTTGGTTACCATTGACGGGGTTAGAAACATGCGCGCCTGCCAGACCTATATCCATGACGGCATGGAAATCGAAACAGAAACGGGTGAATCAGCATGAGCACTATTCGCGAACTGGTGATCGTCGGTGCGGGACCGGCCGGTATGCAGGCTGCCATTGCTGCTGCCTCTGCCGGGGTTCAGGTAATATTGATCGATTCCAGTCCCTTGCCTGGTGGGCAGTACTATAAACAACTTCCGAGACCATTCCTAAGTGATAATCAGGATTCGCATCATGAACATGCCCATCAATTATTCTCGCACCTGGCCAACCCGCATATCGAGGTAATGACTGAAACCATGGTGTGGGGTATTTTTGCGGGTGCAAATGCCGGCACGTGGCAGGTTGCCACTTATGGACCGACCGGTTGTTTTGGCCTGGAAACAAAGAAGATCATTTTGGCGAACGGTGCCTATGACCGATCCATTTCCTTCCCAGGTTGGGATCTGCCGGGTGTCATCACTGCCGGGGCCGCCCTGACCATGCTGAAACATCAGCATTTCCTGCCCGGAAAACGGATTCTGCTGAGCGGTAGTGGTCCGCTCCAAATGGCGGCAGCAGCCTGGCTCATTGATTCAGGTGCAGAAGTGGTCGCTGTTCTGGAGAGTTCTCCAAACCTGATTAAACATGGGATTCGGTATTTACCTGCCCTGACCGCTCAAACCGCTCGCATTCGCGAAGGCTTGGGTTATCTTCGCAGCTTTATAAAGGCAAAAACGAATTACAAATTTGGCTGGTCTATCACCAGTTGCTCCGGCGCAGGTCAGGTGCAGCAGGCTACTTTTGCAAAGCTTGATTCCAGGGGACTGCCAATTCCGGGCACAAAGGAAACTAAGGAAGTGGATACAGTTGTCCTTGGTTATAGCCTCAATCCCAACACCTCACTCAGCCGGATGGTGCCCTGTGAAATGGAGTTCCAGCACTTGCGTGGGGGTTATGTTCCCAGGCGCAATGAGAATTTCGAGACATCTCAGCCAGGGATTTATGCCGCAGGTGATTGTGCTGGTGTTGGCGGTGCTCCCCTTTCAGAAGTCGAAGGCAGAATCACCGGCAGCGCCATTGCTCATCAGCTCGGATACCTCTCCATCCAGGAATATGACGCTATCCGTGAAAAGGAAGCGGGCAGTCTGGCGCGGGAAAAACGCTTCGCCGACGTGTTAGGTGATCTGTTTTCATTTACGCCAGATCTTTCATCCATGGCTGGTGCCACCATTATTTGCCGTTGTGAACAAATCTCTCTGGCAGAGATACGGGCAGCTATTGCAATGGGTGCCCAAACTGTGACCGATATCAAAAATATCACCCGCAGCGGCATGGGCAATTGTCAGGGACGAACCTGCGCAACATTAATAGCTGGCATCCTGGCCAAAGAGACACAAAGACCCATACAGGCAGGCGGCTTCCTGGCAACCCGGCCGCCGATCCACCCCGTACCTTTGTCTGCATTGGAGAATTATCAATATCATGAAGATTCTTCGGTGCAAGTTCAGAGAGGCTCCCTTGAATAAAACAAAAACCTTTGATGTCATCATCGTCGGGGCAGGTGTTATTGGTTGCTCGATTGCCTATTATTTAACACAGGCAGGTTTTAAGACGGCTCTTTTTGAAAAAGATTTCGTTGGGGCAGGTGCCTCAGGAGCAAATTTCGGTATGGTGCAGTCTAACGATGTCGCCATCCAGCACAGTATTCCCATGGTGACAACCAGCTACCAGCGCTTTGATACACTCGAGGAGCAGCTCGGTATGCGCTTCGGCTTCCGCCGCATCGCTTCGCTGCGTCTGTTAGCTACAGAAGCAGATTGGCAGTTTTCTGCCGAACGCGCCAGAATTTTACCAGAAGCTGGAATTCCTTATGAATTCGTACCTCCTGAAAGAATCCCCGAAATAGAACCACTGGTAAATCCGCGGGGATTATACGGTGCCAGTTATTGTTCCTATCAAGCACAACTGAATCCCTTCCTTTACATGTGGGCTTACTTGCAGAATGCCATTCGCTCAGGATTGGAACTGCATTCATACACCTCCGTAATAAATTTTGGCATCCAAAACGGCGTTATGAAAACAGTGGTGACGGATAAAGGCACATTTTCGGCCGGGATTGTCATTCTGGCTACCGCCGCCTGGACCCGCCCATTGGGGCAATTATTGGGCAGAAAATGGGACATCCATACCTTCCGTGCCTCCGCAATGGTGACTGAACCGGTTGCCAGTTTGAATCTCAGAACAATCGTCACCACTGCCCAGCATATTGAAATACCAGTAAATAGTCAGGGAGATTCTGAGTTGACCGTTCTTGCGATATCACAGACCGCCGATGGCCATTTCCTGATCGCCCAGGCAGACCGGCCTGGCGAAGTGCTTTGCGATGCCATCAGTCATGTTGCTCCGAAAGCCATGGCGATCATGGCAGCCCGCTATTTTCCTGCCTTGCGTACCGCGAGAATGTTGCGCACATGGACAGCGCCAACCACCTACACACAGGATGGCGGCCCTTTGCTCGGATATGTTGACGGCATTGATGGATTGATCCTGGCCGCATCCTTCCGTTCAGCCATTATAAACGCCCCACTGGCAGGCGAAATTGTAACCCAGTTGGTCAGTCAGGGTTACACAGATTTAATTGACATCAACCCATTTTCTCCGGAAAGAGAAATGATCGCAGCGGAGACTTTCTATACGGTCAAGTGTAGTGGAAAAAAGTAGGTCCGAAGATAGTTTATTGTTGATTGGATGGTTAGGTGATTGGGCGGTTTTTTGATTTGGTAGTTGATTGATCAGTCAAATATGAGGATCCAGTCGTTCTATCTGCCTTTCACTCACTACCTCTGGCTCTGGCATACATGGCTTCAGCTTTGGCTTGCGCTTCAGCCAGGATTTTGTGCTCATCAATACGGGTAAAGCTGCCATTCTCATACACCAACTGTCCCTCCACGAAGACGGCCTGCACATTACGATCATTCCCTGAATACACAAGACTGGATAGCGGTTGGTAGCATGGCGTGGTGTTAGCCATGGCCAGATCCACAACCAGTAAATCAGCTCTTTTCCCTGGCTCAATTGAACCAATTTCATCATCCATCCAGATTGCTTGTGCCCCCTGACGGGTAGCCATATCAAAAATCTGCTTTGCGGAAATGGCGGCTGTATCCAGGTTATGCACTTTTTGCAGCAGTGCCGCCGATTTCATCACTTCTATCAAATTTTGACTGTCATTGCTGGCAGCCCCATCCGTCCCCAGGCTGACTGGGATTCCTCTACGAACAAATTCGCAGATGGGTGCCACTCCAGAACCCAAAATCATATTCGCCACTGGATTGTGCGATATAGCGTTCTGATGTTCTTGAAAAAGTTGAATGTCCTCATCTGTCACCCGAATGGTATGCACTGCCAGAAACTTGCAATCCAGAATGCCGAATTCTTCCAATGCACGCGTGGTGCGTTTGCCATAGGTTTTCAAACTGTGGTTATCATCGTCCACAGTCTCCAGCAGGTGCATGGTGACAGGCATATCTTCCGCCCGAGCATATTCGGCCACCTCTCTCAACCCCTTGGCTGTCATCCCCCAGATTACACTGGGAGCCAGCATAAAGCCAATACGCGGGTGTTTTTTATACTTTGTCCGTAAACGATCATGGTCTTGTAGGCTGACCGCGACTGGTGCTCCTGAAGCGGGAGGCACCGAGCTGCCTGGCAACCGAGCAACATCGGTCAGTCCGCGCGCCAGCAGACCGCGGATACCAATGTCATCAAAAGCTCGCAGGACCGAATCTGAAAGGTGCGGGCGCACATTGGCATACATGAAATCGACAAGTGTCGTTGTCCCGCTGCGCATGGCCTCCATACAACCGACCAGAGCAGCCAGGTACACCGCCTCTTCATCCATTTGCGGCATCATGATTCGAACCGAATTGTTCATCCACTCAATGAAGGGCAGATCTTTCCCCAACCCGCGGATAAACGTTTGGAATAAATGACAATGTGTGTTGATAAAACCAGGCATGAGCAGCTTACCACCGGCGTTGTAACTCTGCTTTGCTTGGTACTGATCGCTCAAATCACCATCGTTTTCGATAGCTGCGATTTTTCCCTGGTTGACTGCCACGCAAACTTGTTTATACTGTCCGCCAGCACCGGTCTCTTGCCAAATTTTGGCATTATGGATCAACAGATCAGTTTCTTGTTGTATCATTTTCCTGCTTTGTTCCGGTTTTTAGCGATAAAAACTATCAACCATCATATCTTCCCGAATCACGCCACCGGTGAAGGAATTTCCGGTTGCGTAGTTGACAAACTCATAGCGTGCGACCGTGTGGATATCCTTGTCAACGATATAAAAATCACGTTTTCCTTCTTCAAAAATATCGATAAAGCGTTCACCAAAACGCTTGGAAGCATTGAAGGGAGCTGTATTGATCACTGCCTCAATCTCTGAGTCCTCACAATCGACCACATAACGAACGGTCACACCATATAACAGGGCTGTGTTGACACGATCCATGGCTCTGAGTTCATCCTTGATTGGCGGAGCAACCGGGCAGGTGCCCATACCCGAGATGATCTTAGCGATATCAAAGCCCTTCCGGAATAAGCGCCAGACAGATGCTTCCACTGTACGTGAGCAAACTTGAATGGAGCCGGCCAGGCTGGCAGTTTTGCAAGCAAGGATATACACATTCTGTGGTTCCAGTTTACAGGCTTCTGCCACCATTTCTGCTACCGCTTCATCAGGAATTTCCTGCGTCTGAGCGGCAAAGACGGTCTCGTGATGAATATCCTGATAGTGCCACGATTGCGAAAAAATATCGTTTCGGGCGATTGCGCGAGCCGGACCGGAGCCAATCGGGTTAATATAACCGGGGATATCTTTTCCTGGCATTTTCCACCCTGAAAATTGAGAAGAAAGAGTAGCTTCCACCGGGCGGTCAATATACACATCAATCGAAGGTAGAATCCTCTCGCCAAGCAAGTATTGGCCGAAATCGATATGTCCCATCCCGCCAATCGTCGCCTCGACCAGCAGCTTTCCCGCCATCCATCCCCCGGGTGATTCCACGCCCATATCCACAACTGTGGCGCCATTTTTGAGATGGTATACCTTGCAATTCATTTGTTCTGCAAATGGCAGGATCTTCTCTTTTACAATTTTGACAGCTTGTTGATTGATACTAAACATCTTTCCTCCTGAAATTCTTCCATGTGTTTGTTATGCCAGGGATATCTATTAATGCTTAACGTATGGTTTTCCCATTGCTGCTGGCGATCGAACTTTGCCTACTACACCCGCCATGGCCAACATTGCCAAAATGTAAGGTGTCATTAGAAGAAACTGGTAGGGTATTCCCAGACTCATCACTTGAATCTGCATCTGAGCTGCATCGGCTGCTCCAAACAAGAAACAGGCCATTAATACACCCCAGGGATTATATTTTCCAAGAATGACAGCTGCCAGCGCGATCCACCCGCGGCCGGCCGTGATATTTTCCATAAAACGAGCGGTTTGCGTCAGCGTGAGGAATGCACCGCCAAGCGATGCTAGAGCGCCACTGACTATAATCGCGAAATAGCGATAACGAATTACATTAACACCGGCGGTATCGGCTACCTGTGGATTTTCGCCGACCGCTTTGAAGTTCAAACCCTGCGTAGTGCGATTGAAAAACCAGGAAATCAGAAATACGAGCCCAATACAGACATACACCAGGAAGTTATGGGAAAATAAAACCTCCCCAACGAAAGGAATATCACTCAGAAACGGGATATGTATCGACGGAAATAAGGTTGCCACATGTTCTGTACCGGTCTGATCTAACAGGCGATATAAATAACTGGTCAAACCGAGCCCGAAAATACCAATACCCAATCCGATGACCAGCTGGCTGACTCGCAAGGTAATCGATGTAAAACCTAATAACAAGCCTAAAAGTGCTCCGACAATAATTGCCATCAGCAAACCCAACCAGGGGCTGCCCAGGCGAAATGAACCATAATAAGCAAAGAAGGCACCACAAAGCATCATGCCTTCCAGGCCAAAATTATAGATACCTGCTTTTTGCGAAACCAGTCCTCCCAGACCGGTGAAAAGTAGGGGAATGGACATACGGATCGACATTGCCAACCAGGTAACGACTGTTCCCATCAGAAAAGCTTCCATCAGGCGCGACCTCCAACAGTGGTTTCCGTCAATTTATTGGTGAGATAACCACTGGCAATTACAAAAATGATAATCAAACCTTGAATGACCGATAACAAGGGAAATGGAACGCCGGCACCCCGCTGCATGGCACCGGTTCCAACCCGTATAATGGCGAAAAGAATGGCTGCCAGCACGATCCCAACCGGATTGTAGCGCCCCATAACTGCTACACCAATTCCATCATAACCGTAGCCGGGAGAAAAGCCGGCCACCATCCGGAACTGAGCACCCATCAACTCCACAGCACCACCCAAACCGGCCAGACCACCGGTGGTGATCAAAGCTACCAGAGTGACACCAACGATATTAATTCCTGCATATTTTGCAGCGCGTAGATTAGCGCCGACTGTACGCATTTGATAGCCAATTGGCGTCCGATAGAGAAGATAAAAAATAAGCACGGTCACCACCAGAGCGATGATGAGACCGGCGTGCAATGGGGTTTTCGGCAAAATAATTGGCAGTTTTGCACTATCAAGAATTGGTGACGATTGATAAATAAATAATTGCGGGTCTTTTAACGGGCCGTGAATCAAATATTCAACCAGAAATATTGCAACATAATTCAGCATCATGGTGTTAATTAATTCATTTGAACCCAGGAATATCTTCAAAACGCCGGCGATACCTGCCCAGAGCGCACCAAACACAATGCCGGCTAATAACGAAAGGGTAATGTGCAAAATGGGCGGCAAATTTGTAACGTATGCTCCCACCAGCAGAGCTCCGATTGCGCCAATATAAATCTGCCCTTCCGCGCCGACATTAAAGAAGCCCGATTTGTGCGCAATGGCAAAACTTAAACTGGCAAAAAGTAGTGGAATAAAGCGGGTTAGAGTCTCACCAAAACCATAGCGACTCCCAAACGATCCTTTCAACAAATAACCATAGGCTTCCCAGGGGTTGATCCCGGCAATGGCAATCAGGATGGCTCCAATTAAAAGGGCCAATAGGATTGCCAAAACAGAGATGAGCACAGAAATGAAACCCATATGCTTACTGGCAAATTGGAAGAAACGGTCTTTTAAATTATTTCCAGTATTCGGTGTAAGTGTGATTTCGCTCATGCGTGTTCTTTGATTTCTTGAAAATTCCCACCTCTCTGCGGAAAATTGCAGAAAGGTGGGATCAATGGAGAAGACGAATTTATTCTGAAGAAGGAGTTTCGATATTTCCGGCAATCAAATCTTGACGAACCTGTTCCAATTTATCTTTTACATCTTGAGGAATTTTGTCCTCAAAATTGTGAAACGGCGCTAACCCCTCAATGCCAGCTTTCACTCCCATTGGATAGTACTTACCCCATTCGAGGTCTTTGTTCATGTAACCGTTGATAATGATCTTGATGTACTCAGCCGGTGATAAAATAGCACTGGTTAATACCGTATCAGGGGCTTTACTGGATAGATCAACGGAAGACCCGATTGCATAAGCACCGTTTTCCTGGGCTGCTTCGATGGCACCGATATTACCCGCACCACAATTGGTAAAGATAATGTCAGCACCGTCTTTGATTACAGCGGTGGCCATTTCTTTCCCTTTAACCACATCGTCAAAACTACCGGTGAAGACGTGTTTCACTGTGACATCCGGGTTTTGAGCCTGGGCTGCATTACGGAAACTATTTACCATCCGTTTGGCTATTGGGGATTCTGATACTGTGATAATCCCAAGCTTATTTGTCTCGGTCATCAAACCAGCCAATGTACCGGCCAAGTAGGTGGCCTCCCAGTTGGTCGCATCCACGGCTACAACATTGGGATGATCTGCCCTGAAACCACCTGAGATGGCAAAAGTTACATCCGGAAATTCAGCCGCAACTTCATTGACCGGGTCGGTGAAATACAGTTGGTGTGCGATTACCAAATCATAACCTTCAGAAGCATAATTGCGCAGCACATCTTTTACGGCAGCATCAGTGACGCTTTCTTGAAAACTGACGTCGAGGTTGTATTTATCTTTCATTTCCATTAGCGCGCCATGTGCTGCCTGGGCGTAACCCTCATCCTTGATCGTGGTTGAGAAGACCACTGCAACACGAACCTGCTTTTCTGCTTCAGTTGGGGCTTGTGTAGGCTCAACTGCAGCTGGTGCGCAGGCTGCCAGAATACCAATTAACATGGCAATTATCAACAAGATGCTAAATTTCTTCATTTTTTTCTCCTCATATTTTAACAATGGTAATGGGTTTTAATCCTTGAAGTGTCTCGTTACGGGTTTTACTAATGCAATTCGGTGTCCACCTCCTTGTAAATTAAAGCCTTGCATCCTGTCTTAAGGAGCCAGCCATCATCATCCCAATATCTTCGATACTGGTTGTGGAATCAGCCTGACCGACAATTTCTCCTTCATACATCACCAGGATTCGGTCTGAAAGCTTGCGAACCTCTTCCAGATCCGTGGAAATCATCAAGATCGTCATCCCGCTATTGCGCGCTGACATCAATCGCTGATGAACATATTCAATAGCCCCAACATCCAGCCCCCAGGTTGGCTGCATCACCAGTAGAAAGCGTGTGTTCTTGGAAAACTCACGCCCAATAATCACTTTCTGCTGGTTGCCGCCTGATAGATTTTTAACCGGTACACTCACGCTCGGCGTGCGTACATCATACTCTTTGACCAGTTTTTTGGCAAAATTGTTAATCACTGCTGGCTGCAATGAGAAACCACGTGTAAATGGTTTTTGGTAATGCGTTTCCAGAATCGT
This sequence comes from Anaerolineales bacterium, assembly GCA_038329785.1. Taxonomy (GTDB): domain Bacteria; phylum Chloroflexota; class Anaerolineae; order Anaerolineales; family Anaerolineaceae; genus UBA6170. The sequence goes on from JBBQNI010000009.1 coordinate 50,661, forward strand.
ATTTTCTGCAATTGAGAAATCCATCACCAGACCCTGGTTGCGTCTATCGGCGGGGATAAAAGAAAGCCCGAGTTCAATCAATTGGCGTGTGGTCGCACGGGTTACATCATCGCCGCATAAATAAACGCCGCCGGATGTTGGTTCGCGTAAGCCGCAGATGATTTCGGCCAATTCTTTCTGCCCATTCTCATCAACACCAGCAATGCCAACGATTTCTCCTTTAAATATCTGCATGGATACGTCTTTCACCAGGAAACGATCTTTGTTGTGGTGGTCACGCAGACTGATGGAGTCAATTCGAAAGACCTCTTCGCCGATAGTAGCGGAGGTCTTTTCATATTTGACATTCACATCGCGTCCCACCATCAATCTTGACAACTCTTTTGGAGATGTCTCCCCTTTTGCGACCGTCGCAACCACTTCACCATCACGCAAAATGGATATCGTGTTACTGATTTGCATCACCTCATTCAATTTGTGAGAAATGAAAATGATGGTCGTACCCTTCTTGTTTAGGTCATGCAACATCTTGAATAATTCCTGGCTTTCCTGAGGCGTCAAAACCGAGGTCGGTTCATCCAGGATCAATAGCTTGGCTCCCTTATATAGGGCTTTCAAGATTTCAACCTTCTGCTGCATGCCGACACTGACTTCTTCCACCAACAAGTCCAGGTCGACTTTTATGCCAAATTTTTCAGAAACCTTAAGTATCTCTTTTCGGAAATAATCTTTTTCCAGTTTAGGTGGCTTTGGCGAGGTCTGTCCTAATATTAGATTCTCCAGGACAGTGAAATTCGGGATGAGCATAAAATGTTGATGGATCATGCCTATGCCATGCTCAATAGCATTCCTGGGGGTATTATCTTCATACTTTTGCCCACATAGAAAAATCTCACCGCTATCCTGGTGATAAAGACCGTACAGAATATTCATTAATGTTGATTTACCAGCACCGTTTTCGCCCAGTAAGGCGTGGATCTGGCCTTGCTTTACGCCAAGATTCACATCGCTCAGAGCAATGACCCCGGGAAAGGTCTTGCGGATATTGTGAAACGATACGTAGAATTCTTCTGTCATGAACACAACTTTCCACTGAAATCTTATTGGGGCTAAGCCTGTTTTCAGGCCATATGGATAAAATGGTAAAGTTATAACGTTTCAAAACCGTGAAAAAACCAGTATGGTTGTGGGTGAAATCATTCAGAAAATTGGTAGGTAAATGATATTGGGAGGAAAAAGGTAAGCTGGAATTAACTTTTATAAAGTTTTACTTTACACATTAAAGCATAAATAATCTTCCGTGTCAACAAGCAAACCTACATAAGCAAATTACAAATAACGAATCGTGCCATGCTGGCCGCTCTCACTGATTTTTTGAAATTGGTATCCCTGAGTGCGCAGTGCAGGGATGACAAGCTCAAGGGTTTCCAGCAGCCATTCAACCCGGTCATGACAGGCCACAATCGCGCCCGGGAAAGCCGGTTCGAGTATGCGCCGGGCCACTTCAGCTGCGTTGGGACCTTCCCAGTCTTTGACGCTATAGCTCCACAAGATAATATCAAATCCTTTGTCCAAAAAAGTGCTTTCGATTGTCTCCGGCAGTATTCCAACTGGAGGCCGGAGCATGGTCGGCGTAAAACCCAGCTCTCGAGTCATAATGTCCTGAGTCATTTGCACTTCCTCAATGCATTCGTCTAAAGAAATTTTGTCAAAGTCAGAATGGTTGTAAGAATGATTGCCAATATCATGGCCGGCAGCCATGACTCGTCTGGCACAATTGGATTCTGTCTCGAGACGTTTTCCTTCCATGAAGAAGGTAGCTTGCACACGATGAGAGTCCAGCGCCGCCAATAGCCTGTCTGTCGCCGGTGGGTTGGGTGAGCCATCAAAACTCAGGTAAAAAATCTTATTTTCTGTCATCAACGCTAAGTTTATCATCAGTTTACACAGTCAGATAAGCGGATTGAGAAAAATGTAGGCCAGTCGCGATAAATAATTGGATTTAATTATCTTCAAGTTACTGCTGAGAGGTAAGTTTCAATAGAGGCAAAAAGTCAAGAAGAATCTGAGGGCGGATTGCTTTCAAGGACCAATCTCAACCAGTTCAAACTGAAAGCCCATTTGTCTGAATGTTTCCACCCTTTCCGGGCGGATTATTACCAGGGCAAGCCGGTAATCCTTCTTTCGTAGAAGTTCAAAGCTTGAATAAATACCACCCTGCTCATCAAATTCAAGGTAACCGAGCTCATCGATCACCAACAGATCAGTAGATTTTACCCGGCGAATGCACTCATTTTCCCATTGGACAACTTTCTCATCAAAATAATAAGGCCCCAGACGATACCCATCGATTTCCCCGCTGATCGTACTGGCTGCCAGTCGCGTTTCTTCACGATTAATATTTTGTGCAAATATACCGGTTTTTTGGCCATTTTCAATTCGCGCAGGTGAAAGGATTCCACTTACTCTCAAGCCCGCTTTCTTAAATTCCTGGATGGCATTCTGGCAATAACTTGTTTTGCCCACCCCCCGCCAACCACTGATAACCAGAATTATTCCATGCGGTTTATCCCTTGAATATTCCAAAAGATTTGGAAGAGCTATTCCTAAGCCCATAAAGCCACTTTTCGTCCAGAGAAATCAGCAACTGAAACTGGTAATTGGTAGAGTTCTGAAAGATTTTCACTGGTAAAGACATCATCGAAAACACCAGTTTTTAAAATATCACCTTTTTTCATCAGTACCAAATGCGTGGCCAATGCCGATGCCACTTCGGGTTCATGTGTCGTAAACAGAATGGTTACTCCTTGTTCCATCAGCTTACGGAGGAGAACCACCAGGCGGCCTTTGTTGCTTAAATCCAGATGTGATGTTGGTTCATCCAGCAGCAGCAATCTGGGTTGTTGGGCCAATGCCCGCGCAACCAGAACTAACTGGCGTTCTCCGCCACTGAGACTTAAGATAGAGCGATCTTGCAGCTCGTACATTCCCACCTGACGCAATGCATCAGAAGCTATCTCACAATCTTCCTGAGTGGGCATCGCCAGCGGTGCCATGTGGGGAGCTCTCCCTAACAGAACAAATTCCAGCAGTGAGTATTCAAAGGGAATATGTTCACTTTGCGGCACCAAACCAATCCACTGACCTAATGATCGCCTGCTGTAACTCGCCAGAGCCTTCTGATTAAGGAGAATCAGTCCGTTTTGCGGTTTGAGCCATCCTTGAGTCAGATGCAGCAGAGTCGTTTTACCGGCTCCATTCGGCCCTAATATGGCTGTCACCGTTCCCGCAAGTATTTCGAGGTTCAGTGCATCCATTACAGCTTTTTTTCCGGTGGGATAAGAAAACTGGATTTGCTTGAAGTTCAACAATGCCTGGGCGGTCATCTTTGCACCAAAGCCCGTTTCTGAATCATTAAAAACATGAAGACAGTGGCGCCTATCAACGAAGTGAGAATACCCAGTGGAATTTCTCCGGCAAACAACGCGCGTGCAAGATCATCACACAGAATGGTGAAAATTGCACCTATTAACATTGAACCCGGCAACACGTAACGCGCATCTGCGCCAAACAAACGCCGGCTGATATGCGGGATGATTAACCCTACCCAACTGACCATCCCCGCCACGGAAATAACCGCTGATGTGGCGATGACCGCTGCCACCAGCACTAAAGTTCGCTCCCTGCCAGGAGCTGCTCCCAGTGAAAAAGCAGTCTCATCGTTGAGGGAAAGCAAATTCAAGCGCCAGCGCATACGGTAAGCGATGAAGAGACCTACCGATACAGCCGGTAGAATATATAAGAACTTGAGCCAGGTTAAGCTCCACAGCCCGCCCAGAAGCCAGAATGTGATCTCTTGTAATTGGCTCAACGGATCGGCCACATATTTCAGCATACCCAGGCCAGCAGAAAATAATGCCGAAACCGCAATTCCAGCCAGAATCAGCCGCAAAACCCACCCGCCATAATGTACACGTCGCGCCAAAAAATAGGAAAAGCCAAGACCCAGAAAAGCGAAAACTGCCGCGGATGTTTGCACAGCCCAGGCAGACTGGGCAAAAAAAATGATGCTTAATGCAGCTCCAAAGGATGCCCCTTGCGAGACACCCAGGAAACCTGGTTCCACCAGGGGGTTACCAAAAATCATTTGGAAAATCAATCCGGCTGCTGAAAGCGTCATACCCAACAATGCCGCAGTAAAGAGTCTTGGCAGCCGCAGATTGAAAACCAATGATTGGGCTAATGGATCGCTGAGCAAACGGTCGATTTTGATAAATCCCGGACTGGGATACCGTCCAAAAAAGATCGAAAAACAAAAAACCAGGACCAATAACAAGGCCAGCCACCACAATAAACTTGTGCGGCTGACATTGGTTTTTGAATACGTTACCCCAACTTCAACATTCTCTGTTGTCAATTCACTCCAGCCATGAGCGCGGGTTGGATTTTTTCTTCAAATTTCTGCTCATCAATCTCATATAAATCCTGGTAAAAGTTTTTTGCCTGTCCAATTATATCCATTTCAGGGAAAAGTTCGGGATGCAAAATTCCAGCAAGCCACGTCAACCCCAACACCCAGCGGGTATCTGGTTGATCCCAGCTATAAATATCGGTGGCAAATGGATAAAGTTTTCCATTTTTAACTGCTTCCAATTGCTGCCATTGTAGGTCAGCTTCCAGGATCTCCGCAACCTGGGTTGCAGGTTTTGCATAAGAGACAACAAAAATATATTCCGGATTCCAGGCGGCGATTTGCTCCAGAGTAACCTTAGACCAGCCTTTGGTCAGATTGGCATCTTTCCAAACCGGGTATCCGCCAGCTGCTTCAACTTGAATCGTTTGCATCCAACTCAGGGGAGGCACATTAAAAGCCACAGCCCCATCTTTATCAGAGTAATAGATTACCAGTGTCTTTGGTTTTTGAGCTTCCTCAATGGTGGAGGTTGTTTCAGTTATATCGGCAAATTTTGTCTGGAAATAATCAGCCAGGAATTGAGCTCTCTCCGGGTTGTTAAACAATTGCCCCAGGGTTTTAAGATCACGCTGATATTGCTCCGGAGTCTCAAAATCCAGGTAGACAACCGGAATGCCAAGCACCTCTAACGGTGTTCCCAGCTTCTCGGCATTGCTGCTTTTCAAAATGACACAATCTGGTTGAACAGCGGCAATTTGTTCCGGTCCAACCTCAGCCTCAAGTAAAATCTTATCTTCAAAAGATGGATCAATAATTGGGAGAAAATTCGCCCCACCCTGCGCGGTGGAGCCAACAGCGACTATACGCTGCCCGGCTTCAGGAAAAAGGTAAATGGCATCGGCTACCATGAAGAGCGCTTTGCCCACCAGCACAATCCTTTCCGGGATTTTGTTGAAGACGATTTCGCGTCCGAGGGCATCACTGACCGAAAATGGTTGCACGACCTCCTGAGTGCTTTGTTCAACTGGTTCCAAAATACCTGAGGAGGTGGGGACTTCTACCGTGGGTTCAGTGGGGACAATTGCTGAGGTTGATTCAATAGGAGGTTTAGTCGCGACCTGCGGGCTGCAGGCGGCACTCAAAAGGAAGATCAGCAGCACAATTAGTGAGAAAATTCGATAGCGTTTCATTTATTCTCCTTCACGATGTATATAAACTTTCTTAGTATCATTTATTTTTTTCTTTACTATTCGATCAAAGTTGATTGTCAGTTTTTGGTTACATATCATACAATGTCTTAAAACTTATACTTAATTATTGAGTATTCATTTATTGAGCAATTATAAACTTGCCGCTTACATAAGTCCAGTTATTTCGCAAACAGTTATTTTGCGAACGAAATTAACCCTTACGGCATACACAGATTAAAATAACAGGTTGGGGTTAATTCACTGCATTAAAATCACTACCCAGAGAATGTTAAAATCGCCTGGTTAAATATTCTTCTTTGTTTTCGTATGTTCACATCAACGATTCGGGAAAGTTGAAAGGATTCCAGCACGCTTTCTGGATGAAATAATCGAATTTTTGAGGTACAATCAATTAAATAAACAAATTAATTGTATTTAATGGCTAAATGTCATTTATTTTGTACACCAATGGCAAGATTTGTTAAAGGAGTAACCAGTGAAATATTTATACGAAGATCTGGTCGTAATATTTAATCTACACCGTCAATTTCTGGACGGTAATCCTGCCGGGAAAAAAGCCAATCTGTCTGGAGATGATCTCTTTGGGGTGAACCTGATGGATATCGATCTTTCTGGGGCCGAAATGGCTGGCATAAGCCTTAGAAGAGCACTGCTCTTCCGCACCAACCTGACAGGCGCAAACCTAAAAAGAGCAAATTTTAAACACGCAGTCATCGAAGGTGCAATCATGAAAGATGCCAATCTCAAGCATGCAGTTTTTAAAGGTGTTAATCTGCAGCTCGCTGATTTGCGTGGGGCTAATTTAGAAGAAGCCGATCTGGATGACGCTGATATGGTAGGTGCAATCTATGATCAGAACACTCGCTGGCCGCAAAACTTCGATCCACAAGCTGTTGGTGCCGTATTGGCCAGCACAGAAACAGCCTGATATTGAGAAGCTGAAAGGAAGACAACATGATTATCATCGTCTCCGCCAAAACGGCGGAATATGAAGGAGCGCCCGATGAGCGTTTTGGGCGGGCTGCCTTACTGACCAGAGTAGATACAAATAGCGGGGAATGGCAGACTTTTCCCAACCCGGGTGTTAATCAGTCCGGAGGCGCTGGGGTGGCAGCCGCGCAATTTGCAATTGACCAAAAGGCAGATGCTGTCATTAGTGGCGATTTTGGACCGCATGCCTCACGTGCACTTAACGCTGCCCATATTGAAATGTACATCCTCACCAGTACTTCAGATTCGGTCAAAAAGGCAGTTGAGTTGTTCAATCAGGGTATGTTGCCGGTTTTCCAGTCTTGAATGCTATCGGAGGTAAATGCAAATAGCAATTGCCAGCGGAAAAGGCGGTACGGGAAAAACGACCATCGCCACCAGCCTGGCTAAAAGTCTGGCAGGATTACATCAGGTTCATTACCTGGATTGCGATGTAGAAGCTCCTAATGGTCATCTGTTTCTCAAGCCTGAGATCCAAACCCAAAAAGACGCGATCGTACGCATCCCTCAAATTGATGTCGGCTTATGTACTACCTGTGGTCGCTGTGTAGAGGTATGCCAGTTTCACGCTCTTGCACAAACCCCTGAAGAGATCCTCGTTTTTCCAGAGCTCTGTCATGGCTGTGGAAGCTGCACCTGGAATTGCCCGGAGAATGCAATCACCGAAATTGAAAATCCAATCGGTGTCATCGAAAGCGGTATCACCCCCGAAGGAATCCATTTTTCACACGGGGTTCTTAAAATTAGCGAACCAATGCCAACCCCCATCATTCACCAATTGCGAAAAAACGAAAAACGATCTGATCGTTCTGTTGTCATTCTGGACGCTCCGCCCGGTGCATCTTGCTCGGTTGTAGAAACATTACGGGCAGCTGATTTTGCTATCCTGGTGACTGAAGCGACTCCTTTTGGAAAACACGACCTGTTGCAGATTTTTGGCATCCTGAAAGATCTGAAAATTCCCGCCGGGGTCATTATCAACCGCACCGATGGGCACGAATCAGAAATGGAACAGCTTCTTAAGGAAAAACAGATTCCAATACTCATGCAGATACCATTTGATGTAAGCATTGCGGCTGGAATCGCCTCTGGAAGAACGCTCATCGACATAAAGCCAGAGTATCTGGAGCGCTTCCGAACCATATTTTGTCAAATTGAATCCCTCCTGGCGGCGGAGGAAGCATGTTAAAAACTACAGCCAAAACACCACAATTAGTGGTTTTGAGCGGCAAAGGCGGCACAGGGAAAACCAGTATCAGCGCTGCGCTGATCCACTTGAGCGAGTCGCTTAGTCAGGAAAGACGTTTGACGGTGGTGGATGCCGATGTTGATGCTGCCAATTTGAACCTTATTTTGCAAACCGAGCAACTGGCCACTTATGAATTTTGGGGGGCATCGATTGCTGAAATTAATACCGAAAAATGTACAGGTTGTGGCGATTGTGTGCCTATCTGCCGCTATGACGCCATCTTTCCAGACTCTCAGAATAAGGCGGTTTACTGGGTCGATCCGATTGCCTGTGACGGCTGCGCTGCCTGTGTTTATGCCTGCCCGCACGCTGCTATTACAATGATTCAACAATTGGAAGGGCATTGGTTGCACTCGAGAGGCGATTTTGGTATGCTTTTTCATGCAGAACTCTTACCAGGCAGAGAAAATTCAGGAAAATTAGTTTCTTTAATCAAAATCAAAGCACAAAAATGGGCGGAAGTAGTCGATTCGCCATTAATGATCATTGACGGTCCACCCGGTATTGGCTGTCCGGTTATCGCAGCCTGTGTAGGAGTGGATATGGCCCTGATTGTCGCCGAACCTGGTTTGGCAGGCTTGCATGATCTCAAACGCATTTATGAGACACTCAAGCATTTCAAAATACCATCCGTTTTATGCATCAATAAAGCCGATCTTTATCCTCAGGGGAGTCTGGAAATCCAGGAATTTGCCAGGCAAGAAAACATTAAGGTGATGGGTGAAATTCCATTCGATACCCATGTTCAAACCGCAGTAAGAATGGGCACTCAGGTGACCAGAGAGTTCCCTGATGCACCGGCATCACAAATAATCCGTAAAATTTGGCAGGCCACGCAAGAGCAGATGGTGCATTTGGGGTTGATAGCGTTGAAAGAAAAAGGTAGCAGTTAGTTGTCAGCAATAGCTGATAGCATACTCTCGGGCTGAATAGCTGATATTTCTCACAGCCATCGAAAAATATTGACTGAAAAGAATTTTCCAAGTCTCGACTAAAATTTCCCTTCAATTTCTTTCTTCCAATTACTAATTTTTTTAGGTAAAAAACCCCTATCTTCATCCTGGCTTGATTACATGGTATCATTCAGACCGATTTCCTGAAAAGCAAGGTGAGATTAATGAATAATACAATTTTAAAACACTATCACTTCATCGTAATCATTTTATTATCCTTATCATTCCTGAGTTCCTGCAACAGCCCGGCTGAGGTAGTCGTTCCTACGATGGATCAAGCCACCGTCATCGCTGCTGCGGTTGAAACACTGCGCTCCGAACTGACTTCTGAAGCGCTGCTCAACCCTACCGCCACTCTTCAGCCAACGGTTACACCATTGCCGCCCACTGCCACGCTCGTTCCCCCAACCGATATGCCCACAGCCACAGAAATAATGGATACAGCCACTCCGGTTGCATCACTTTCTGCGCGCTTGCTCTACGTAACCACCTGGCCGGAGAATAAACGCATTTATGTGCCTAATGAAATCTATGGACTTGCCATTGGGTTTGAAAATAACGGAACGATCACCTGGGAAGCCGGATCAACGATCAAATTGGTCAGCTTCAAGGGTGAAGCGACTGTCCAATTAGAGTTAAGCGTCGACAAAGCCGTAAAACCTGGAGAAAAGATTGAATATGGATTGTGGACATTCGGGTCTGAAACTCTTGGAGAGCACACATTTAATTTTCAAGTCTATACCAATCAGGGTCTGGCCATCCCAGGCGGATGGGCTTCTTACACCTATACGGCAGTTTAGTCAGTTAGCGTTCGAAAAGAAATACGCAATTATTCATAAATTAATATAAGCTTTCCATTTCTGTAAGACTTTTGTAATGCTCGCCTCTTACAATAGTTATTATAGAAAAGGAATGTTCCTATGAAATTAATGAGTTTGGTTATACTTTTTTTCGCCTTTATACTCATTGGCTGTTCAGCCGGGAATATCACTCAACCTGTACAGATTGATACCAGCCTGCCTGATCTGGGACCTGCCCCGGAGCTAACCAACGAAACCTGGCTCAATAGCGATATACCTTTACGCCTGACAGACCTTGAAGGCAAAGTTGTTTTGATCAATATGTGGACTTTTGGTTGAATTAATTGTAAAAATATTGTCCCCTCGTTGACGGGCTGGTACGAAGAATACGAACCAGAAGGATTGGTAATTATCGGGATTCATTATCCTGAATTCGGATTTGAATCTGATTTGGAAAATCTCAAAAAGGCTGTTGAAGACCTGGAGATTAAATTTCCGGTTGCCCAGGATAATAAAGGCGAAACGTGGAAAGCATACGGAACCCGCTACTGGCCAACACTTTTCTTAATCGATAAGCGAGGGCATATTCGTTATACCCATATCGGGGAAGGCGGTTACGAACAGACAGAAGCAGCTATTCAGACATTATTGGCAGAATAATTTCGTCGACCAATCCGCAGTATATCCTTTACAACCTACTATTGAAAGTAACTCCGGTATAATTTGCAACGATGACAAAGGAACAAAAAAAACAATTGAGCACTACCTTAACAAGCACTGCCAGAAAAGTTAATCTGAGCAAGTCAAGTGCTTTACCAGCCAAATTGTTACGCATTGGTATTCATTTCGTCGGCATCCTGCCTCTGCTTACTTTACTATTTCGGTGGCAAACCAATCAACTTACGGTCAACCCAATCCAATTTATTGAACAGAGTTTGGGCCTTGCCGCCATCAACCTGCTGGTTGTCGATCTTGCAATCACACCACTGGTCACTATTACGGGCTGGAAACAACCTGGCCGCCACAAACGCGCATTGGGTTTATACGCTTTTTTCTACGCCTTGATCCACTTTCTAACCTTCAGTGTGGTTGATTATGGTGCGGACCTGCCCGCATTGCTGCGCCAAACCCTTGAGAAACCATTTATCATTGTCGGAAGCCTTGCCCTGCTAATCCTTCTGGCTATGGCTGTGACCTCCTTCAAATATTGGAAAAAGAAGTTGGGAAAAAATTGGAAACGCCTGCATCGCACCGTTTATGTAGCTAGTTTATTGATCGTCGTTCATTATGCCTGGGCTTTAAAGGGTTCCGTAGGAAGTCTGAGCGGTGATGTAATTCGCCCATTACTTTATGGCGGCTTTATCATCATTTTGCTGGTATTGCGAATTCCAGCGATTAAAACCCTTCTGATCAATATTCGAAAATCATGGCGTACCAACTGATTTGAAAAAAAATAGCTCCTGATTGATTATTCTACATAAAAGGATAAGACTCCTCTCATTGTTATTCTTAAAATTTTGCTGAGAGCCATGTAATCAAATAAATATTGCTATAGTATGTTTATCTCTGTTCTTGCTGTGGCGTAAGAACAGGCACTCGGAATACCCAAACCAACCAATCTTTTCAGGAGAAGAGTAATGATGAAAAAAAATGAAGTTCTAGCTTGTATTGGTAATCCTTGCAACACTGTTTTTGTCAGCTTGTCAACCAGCAGCTGCGCCAACCGATGCACCAGCCGTTGATGAACCAGCCGTAGACGAACCAGCTGAAATCACCGACACCGAATTAAACGTTCTTTGCACCCCTCAGGAACAATGGTGTCAGGGTATGATGCAGGAGTTTGAGGCTAAATATGGCATCACGGTCAACTATGTCCGTATGTCCTCTGGCGAAGCCCTGGCGCGTGCCGAAGCTGAAAAAGATAACCCGACCTTCGATATCTGGTGGGGTGGCCTGATCAATAGCTTCGTTGCTGCCAAAGTTAAAGGTCTATTAGAAGCGTATGACTCGCAAAATTATGGCAACATTCGCGATCCACAAAAGATGAAAGATGTCGACAATCAATGGGTAGGCGTGTATGTCGGTTCACTCGGTTTTGCCACAAATACCGCATGGCTGGCTGCACACACATACGTAAAGACCCACACACCCTGGGACGACCTGCTCAAACCGGAATTTACTGGTCAAGTCATGGTAGCTCACCCTTCTACATCCGGTACTTCTTACACCGCTCTTGCCACAATTCTCCAAATGCGCGGTGAAGAAGCCGGTTGGGAATATATCCAGAAATATGCAGCCCAAATGGCACAATTTACCAAGAGTGGTGCCGCACCGGCGAAGTTTGTTGGCCAGGGCGATCCAGGTTCTTCCGGCAGCCCAATAAGATGACCGATTTTGATGTTCTCATGATTGGCAATTTCGCCAAAGACAAGCTCATCGTCGATGGCGTTGAAGAGGTCGCTTCAGGCGGAGGTGTTTATTATGGCTCCGTGGTTGTCAAACGTCTGGGAGCCAGCGTCGCTATTGTCACACGGCTGCATCCTCAAGATTTTCCTCGCCTGGAAGAATTACGGCACGAGGGTATAAGAGTTTTCGCAACCCCCGCACAGGGCACCTCCGGTATAGCCAACTATTACCAATCCACCGATATGGAAACGCGGATTTGCAAACCGATTGGCTTTGGCGGCAGCTATTCCATTACCGAAATTCCGGATATTTCTGCCAGGGTAATTATGGTCTCCCCCCTGTTTGCCGGTGAAGTGGATCTGGAATTGCTGAAGACCCTGGCCAAAAAAGCACCTCTGGCTATGGATATTCAGGGTTTTGTGCGTGTCCCGGTAGCGGATGATCTTATTTTCCAACCCTGGCCGGATATGGAAGCAGGTTTACGGTACATCACGTACCTGAAGCTTGATAGAGCCGAAGCGAAGTTTTTGACAGGTGATGATGACCTGGAAAAAGCAGCTGCCATCCTGCATGGTTTTGGACCAAATGAGCTCGTCATGACCCAATCGTCTGGCGTGACAGTCTCAGCTGGTGGCGCGCTCATTTTTGTGCCATTTACCCCCCGTTCAATGGCTGGGCGTACCGGTCGCGGGGATACCTGTTTTTCAACCTACATCACCAAACGTCTGCACGAAACCCCCGCAAAAGCTGCTCAGTGGGCGGCTGTGGTAACATCCCTGAAGCAGGAAATTCCCGGTCCGTGGCGCGGCGATGCTGAAGAGGTAGCCCGGCTCGTCATGCAGAAGTTTGGAAGCTAACTGAAGTTTTGCCTTCTGATCGTTATTTTTAGTTAACCGTTACTGGCTGGTAGCTTTCTCACCACTTGCCTGTGCTAATGATTAACCTGACCGAAAACTAATAGCTATAATTAGCGTAACCCCAATCGCGGAGAAAACAGATGATACCAATCAAAGACCAGATTCCAACCCGCCGAGTTCCCATTGTGAATTACTTGTTAATTGCAGCGAATGTCTTTGTCTTTATACTGCAGTGGATGGCGGGACAAAATCAAGAAGCGCTGGTCTATCAATTTGCCTTAATACCGGCGAATTTCATGGCTAACCCGAATCTTTCCAACCTCAGTGATATTTTCACAGGTATGTTTATGCACGCGGGTTTTGCTCACCTGGGCGGCAACATGCTTTATCTGTGGATATTTGGTGACAATGTGGAAGATAGCATGGGCTCTGGCAAATACCTGCTCTTTTATCTCACCGGCGGTGTGATTGCTTCTTTGGCGCATATATTTACAAATCCAACATCACAGATTCCCACAGTTGGCGCCAGCGGAGCCATCGCTGCAGTACTGGGAGCCTACCTGGTTCTGTATCCTCGCAGCCGGGTACTGACCTTCATACCCCTGGGATTTTTTATGCGCCTTACGTCTGTTCCGGCCGTTATCGTGCTCGGTCTCTGGTTTGTGCTGCAACTTTTCAATGGCGTACTTTCTCTAGGTGCAGCGGATGTCGGCGGGGTTGCCTTTTGGGCACATATCGGCGGATTTGTAGCGGGTGTCGTCCTGGCCAAATTTTTGGAAAATCGCCGCCAGCCTGAAAGCATAGTACGCTGGTAGGCAATTCAAATTGACAACACGAAAATCACATGGCCAAGTAAGGCGAACAAGACAATCAGTTTGAATTTGACCTTGCGAATCTTATGACGAAATATCAGCATCCCGACAGCCGCCCCCAGACAGCCCCCGGCGATGGCCAGTGCTAAAAGCGTATTTTCCGGCACGCGCCAATGATGCAGTTTTGCTTTAGCTTTATCAATCCCCCACATGATAAACGTTACTGCAGACATGCCAAGATAGAACCAGATCAGAAGAGAATGCCAGGATATTTCCAGAAACGTATTAATTTTCCCTCGATTGGTAGGTTACAATCCGAATGCTATCAGTTTGTGATTTGGAATTTGCAAGCGGAAAATTGTTTGGCTTATTAGATTCCATAGATAAGATATCCCACCAGACCTGCTAATAGGAGAATAACAATAACTGGCACACGCTGTGATAATGCCAGGCCGATCGTGGTAATGACAATGAGTATATCCTTCCAACCTGTAATCGCTGTCTTTGAAAGCGACCAGGTTACCCCTAAAGAAAGGCCGATTACCGCCAGCATCAAACCCCTTGAAAAATATTTGACTGGTTTTTTGCGCTCAATCTTTTGATAAAAAGAATTCACCCCGAGGGAAAGCAGGGGAGGGATTGTGAGCGCCAGCAGTGCCAGCACACCGCCCAGCCATCCTAGTGTCAGATATCCCAGGCTTATGCTCCACAACCCGCTCGGCCCCGGGCTCAACTGCCCGACCGCGATGGCATTAATAAAATCAGCTTCCGAAGCCCAGCCGCGAAGCAGCAAATCCTGGTGGAGAAATGGCAGGTTCCCCAGTCCTCCAAATGAGAACAGCGATCCTTTCAAGAAGATCCAAAAATATGTCCAGATGTTCATCCTGGCTGATCCCCTTCCAGCTGCGGCACACTCCCGACTGTTAATTGAAAAAGCAGGATTGACACAGCCCCAGTCAACAGCATGATCAATAAGGGCGAAACCATCTCCGCGGCCATTGCGATTGTAGTGATCACTACTAAGGCAATATGAATTCCAAAACGGTACCGCCCTTCCTTTATGGCGATTTTCAGTATCGGTGACAACATCCGGATGGTCATGGCCAATGCCATCCCAATCGTCGCTGGTAAAATGCCCCGCATGACAGCCTTTACCGACGCTATGGATTGAACCTGGCTATAGAAGGCGGTCATCAACAAAGTTACCAGTGCGCTGGGTATGAGCAAACCAGTCAGCGACGTCAGTACGCCTCGCCAACCATGCAAACGATTACCGATAAAGACAGTCAATTTGATGAGATTAATACCAGGCGTAAGTTGCGCTAACGCCCAGGCATTTAAAAATTCCTCCTCTGTGATCCAGCCAAATTTGATACAAGCTTGATTTATTAAAAAGAAGGTAGCGGATCCCCCTCCAAAAGACTGGATACCAATCGACAACCATCGAAAAAAAAGCGTTAAAAGACCACGTTTCCGATAGGTGTTTTTTTCTGGTTGCATTTGACCCATTATAGTACAGAGCTGAATATTTAAATCTGGAAAACACGCTGGGTTCAGTAATTCTGTTAAACATTTGTAGATTGATCTCAGCCTCTACCTGCCTGAATTCGACTTTAACTTATCCCGCTCTATCAGAATCAGGTGTGATCGATAATTAACGTTCAAACCACTATTTTATTCATAAAGCCTTCTACAAAGTCTCACTATCCGCTTTATTGATCGCCATAAAATATGTATCATGAAATAAAGCAGATTAAGAAATTGCACTTCCATTCTGTGATGGAAGCCAACCAAAAAGGAGACTCACAATGGCAAAAGCAACCTGGAACGGCGAAATCCTGGCCGAAAGCGATCAAACTATCATGATTGAAGGGAATCATTATTTTCCGCCAGATTCCATAAAAAAAGAATATTTTCAACCTAATGACAGTCACACCACCTGTCCATGGAAAGGGATCGCCAGTTATTATGATCTGAATGTAACCGGAAAAGTTAACACAGGTGCCGCCTGGTATTATCCTGAACCAAAAGAAGCTGCAAAAGAAATAAAAAACTATGTTGCCTTCTGGAAGGGGATAACCGTAACCCCGTAACGGTTTGAAGATAATCGGATAAATAGAGAAGTAACAATCAGTTTTGCGAGGCTCCGCTGAAGGCAGTTCCTCAGCTCTTGAGCTATGTCCAAAGGTTGTCCATTATTCTTGTATAGCCAATTTGCAAAAGTTACAATCTATAAACCAGAATTTGGAATAAAATTATGAATTTATTAGAGGGAGTCATTCAATATTACCAGCTTAATCAGACCGCATTTTGGCGTGCAACTCAACAGCACCTGGTGCTCAGTTCTGCCGCCATGGGGATTAGCCTGTTGGTTGCTTTTCCGATTGGAGTGTGGATCGCCCATCGCGCTCGTCTTGCGCAGACTACCATTAATGTGTTTAATGCTCTCAGGGTCATTCCAAGTCTGGCGATTCTTTTTCTGGTATTACCCTACCTTGGATTGGGATTTAAGCCATCTCTCGTGGCTTTAACTTTCCTGGCATTCACCCCGGTTTTGATCAATACCTATGCCGGCTTACGTGGGGTGGATCGCTCCGTGATTGAATCTGCGACAGGCATAGGAATGAGCCGCAGTCAGGTGCTTTTTCAAATTGAAATTCCCTTGGCCGTGCCGGCCATTGTAACCGGTATCCGAATTGCCTCTGTCGAGGTGATTTCGAGCGCTACCCTGGCCTCTTTCATTGGCGGTGGTGGCCTGGGAGATTTTATAACGCGCGGATTTGCCCTGTACGATGTGCCAATCATGCTGGTGGGCGCTATTCCGGTTGCGATGCTGGCTTTATTATCTGAAAGCCTTTGGGCTGCATTCTTATGGTTTTACCGCAAACCATTAGCAGCATAATCAAATATTGAAACATAAATTTACAGGAGGAAACATGAACAAAAAATTTAAGCTCACATCGTTAATCCCGTTTTTGATGATCTTGACTATTGTCCTGGGAGCCTGCTCTCCCGGCAATAACGGTGATTCACAAAAAGGGACCATCAAAATCGGTTCTAAAGACTTCACCGAACAATTCATTGTCGCTGAAATCTATGCGCAAGCATTGGAAAACGAAGGTTTCACCGTTGAACGTAAGCTCAACTTGGGAGGCACTCCCATCGCGCAAACAGCCATCGAAAACGGAGATATCGACCTATATCCCGAATACACATCCACGGGCCTGTTGACTGTTCTCAAACAGGACCCCATTCAAAATGCTGATGATATCTATCAGGCTGTTAAGAAGGGTTATGAAGATCAATTCCAGATAACCTGGCTGCAACCCTCACCTTTTAATGATACCCAAGCCCTGGCCATGACTCAAGCTGTATCAGACCAATACGGAATTGAGACATATTCCGACCTGGCAGAACAAGCGCCAAACTTAATACTCGGCGGTCCGGCTGAATTTATTGAACGAGAAGATGGTATCAAGGGTCTGCAACAGGCTTACGGCGGTTTCGAATTCAAAGAAATCAAGCAATTGGGAACCGGCAGCCTGCGTTACCAGGCTTTGCTGGATGGCGAGATCGATGTGGTAGTCGCCTTCGGCACCGATGGCGCCATTGGAGGTAACAACCTGGTCGTGTTGCAAGATGATAAGGTTTTTTACCCGATCTACAACGTTGCACCGGTTATTCGCCAGGATACACTCGCGAAATACCCGCAAATTGCCGACATCCTCAACAACCTGGCACCCAAGTTGACCGATTCAGTGATGGCTGGGTTAAACTGGCAGGTGGATGGTCCGGACAAAAAAGAACCTGCTGCCGTTGCAAAAGCATTTTTACAGGAGAACGGGATTATCCCCTGATGCCAGACTTGCTATCCGTCACATCCATAAGTTCGCGTGAGAGCGTTGATTCGAACACGCATGACGAAATTATTTGCAAGGATGTGACCAAGTTCTTTCCCAACAGCGTAAAACCGGCTGTCGACCATGTCAGTTTTAAGGTCACAGCCGGTGATCTGGTGGTTTTACTGGGGC
Organism: Anaerolineales bacterium; assembly: GCA_038329785.1. Classification (GTDB taxonomy): domain Bacteria; phylum Chloroflexota; class Anaerolineae; order Anaerolineales; family Anaerolineaceae; genus UBA6170. The sequence goes on from JBBQNI010000009.1 coordinate 68,384, forward strand.
CTTCCGGCTGTGGGAAAACGACCCTGCTCAAGATGATCAATCGCCTCTATGAACCGGATGCCGGCCAGATTTGGATCGGACAGGAGAATATTCAAACACTGCCGGTCAACCAACTGCGCCGCCAAATTGGCTATGCGATCCAGCAAGTCGGACTATTTCCCCATATGACCATCCGCCGGAATGTGGGCACCGTTCCGCGTTTGCTTGGCTGGCCAGCCGAGAAAATACAAGAGCGGTCGCGGTATCTGCTTGATTTGGTAGGCCTTTCTCAAAATTACCTTGAACGTTATCCCCGCCAGCTTTCCGGGGGTGAGCAGCAGCGCGCTGGCCTGGCCCGAGCCCTGGCGGCAGATCCACAGATTCTTTTGATGGATGAACCCTTTGCAGCCGTGGATGCGATCAATCGCGAGCGATTACAGGGCGAATTGCTGCATATCCATCAGGAATTGCATAAAACCATTCTTTTTGTCACCCACGATGTGGAAGAAGCTTTTCGGCTGGCAAACAAAATTATCGTGATGGAAGCCGGTAAACTGGTGCAGTATGGAACGCCAATGGAAATTGTTACCCACCCTCAAAATAAGTTCGTGGAGGAGTTGATCGGCAGCAACAACCTTTTGCGTAAATTAAGCCTTTTCACTGTCCAATCCATATTGAATGGGGAGAGCGATTCTGAAGAGCCCCACAATTCACCAGCAGTTCATCAGCATCCTGAGGCAGTAATTCAACCACAAGAGGACCTGCGTAGTGCTCTTTCGCTCTTGTTAGAAAGCGGGGGACAGGCATTACGGGTCATTAACCAAGATGGAAGCACGCTGGGTATGATCACCTTTGAGGACCTGCACCAGCGTCTGTTCGAACCGGAAAACGGGACAGGTCCAAACCAATAAACGCATGGCTTATTTATTTAACAATTTTGCAACAGTATTACAACTTTTTGGCCAACATCTGCGTCTGACGCTGATTGTCCTTTTCTTTTCTTTGCTTATCTCGATTCCCCTGGGGATTTTAATCGCTCGTGTGCGTTGGCTGCAAGCTCCCGTTCTGGCTGTTCTGGGTATCATTTACACAATACCAAGCCTATCATTATTTGTGCTTTTGATTCCCATTTTTGGGTTGGGTACGAAACCCGCCATTATTGCCCTGGTAGCCTATGCACAGCTGCTACTGGTGAGAAATTGGGTAATTGGTCTGACAGGAATCGACAAAGCCGTCCTCGAAGCTGCCCGGGGGATGGGCATGAATAGCTGGCAGCGCTTTTTCCAAATTGAGCTGCCATTGGCATTACCCATGCTTCTGGCGGGAATGCGTTTGGCAACCCTCTCATCCATCGGTATTGGTACGATTGCTGCATTTATTAACGCAGGCGGATTGGGCGTCCTGCTATTTCAGGGAGTGATTACTTCCAATTATGACAAGATTCTGACTGGAAGTTTTGCGGTCTCAATTCTCGCAATCGCTAGCAACTATTTATTGAGATTTTTTGAACGCAGAGCTGACCTGATCATTCGCGGAGATACGCATTGAGTTAAGGAGGATTGATGGAAGTTTTTGATGTTATCATCATTGGAGTAGGGCAGGCCGGTAACCCATTGTCAACCGCATTTGCCAGCGCAGGGAAGAAGACTGCAATTATTGAAGAAAAGTTTGTCGGTGGGAGCTGCATCAACTACGGCTGTACGCCGACCAAAATTATGGTTGCCAGTGCCGAACGAGCCCATATGGCACGAGAAAATGCTGAATTGGGGATATTGAACGGGAATGTATCGGTTGATTTACAGAAAGTTGTGGAAAGAAAAGATAAAATTGTACTTGATTTTCGTTCAGGAATAGCAGATCGAATCAACAATTCCACGGCAGAGTTGATCTATGGCAAGGCTTCTTTCAGCGCACCAAAAACCGTCAACGTTGTGCTTAGAAATGGAACAACCCGCACATTGAAAGCTGAAACAATTATCATCGATAGCGGTGCAAAACCTCGCATTCCGGATCTGGTAGGGTTGGAACAGGTTGAATCTCTCGATTCCACCTCAATAATGAAATTAAAACGCATACCAGACCATCTCCTGGTTTTAGGAGGTGGTTATATTGCTCTTGAATTTGCCCAAATGTTCCGCCGTTTTGGCAGCCAGGTAGATATCATTGAAATGGGTGATCAATTGATGATTCGTGAAGATAAGGATGTTGCCAGTGCAGTTCAAGATATCCTAGAAGAAGAGGGGATCACCGTCTGGCTGAATGCAAAGGCAAACCGTGTCACCCAAAATGGCAGAGATGATCTTACTCTCTCCTTTCAGATAAAAGACAAAAAACACAACTTAAAGGGTTCCCACTTGCTCATTGCTGCCGGCCGTATGCCGAATAATCGAGCGCTCAACCTACAGGCAGCCGGTGTTAATTGCGATAAAAACGGGTACATCACCGTCAATGAAAGCTTGGAAACCAGCACGAAAGGTATTTATGCAGCCGGCGATGCAAAAGGCGGTCCGGCTTTTACCCACATTGCTTACGATGATTTCCGGGTCTTGAAGGCAAATTTAATCGATGGCGAGAGTAAGACGATTAAGGATCGTATGGTTCCCTACGTGCTCTATATTGACCCGCAGTTAGGCCGCATTGGGTTATCAGAAAAAGAGGCGAAAGCTCAAGGTCTCAAATATTCTGTCGCAAAAATGACTATGGAACAGGTAGCACGAGCCATAGAGATCGGACGGACAAAGGGATTCCTAAAGGCATTGTTTGATCCGGATACGAAACAAATTCTGGGTGGCGCTTTTCTGGGGGTCGAAGGGGGAGAAATCATGTCAATGGTTGAAATTGCCATGCTTGGAAAATTGCCATATACTGCCTTGCGGGATGGTATTTTCGCCCACCCCACCCTCGCTGAAGCACTCAACAATTTGTTCGCAAAGGTTGAGTAAAGCGTTACAATTTTAATTTAGCGGGTTGTAATCAACAATTATCGAATTTTCTTCGAACTTTGATATCCGCTCTTTCAAGAACCCTTACGAAAACCTCCTGCTTTATGGTTGGTCAATCCGGGGATAGCTTTAGAAATTCGCTTTTTCACTTACCACTGGTTTCGACATTCACAATGAACTGCATGCCATCTCGCAAGCCATCTCCTACAACGATTGGTGACTGAATTTGATAACTACACAAACAAAATTATTGATTTCAATTAAGATTGAAAACCCGGACGATCACAGAGAGAAGTGGTTTCTATAACCCGCGTGTATATAAGAGCCACAAACTGGCAAAATAAAATACAAAAAGTGCCAATGCATCAATTTCAATAAACCAAAAACGGCGCTCAAGTTTGGCCAGATTGCCGATCAGACCCATACCTGTCATGATCAATCCCACCATACCCACCAGCAGGAAGGATGGGTCAATGATGGCCAGAAAACGACCTTGCCCGTAGAATATGTCGGTCAGGCCAATGGCAAACATGTTAAACATGTTGGAACCAAACAAATTACCAATGGCCATATCATTCGCTCCGATCTTTATCGCCGCGATGACCGTTACCAGCTCGGGTAAAGAGGTGACGAGAGCAACGAGGGTAGTTCCTACAAAAGTGGTTCCCAAACCGGTGATGATTGCGATCTCATTTGCGCTTTGTACCATGATCGGGGTTATGAAAACCAGCGAGAGTGCAGCCAATAAGAAACCAATTATGCCCCTGCGCAGGCTGGCAAAGCCCGCTGGGATATCCACTTCCACATCTTTCGCTGCCGTGGGTAAAGAATTACCCTGGATTAAACGTACTGCAACCACATATACTGCCAGAATGATAAGACTATCCACTCCAATCCAACCAATTTTCAGGTCAATATCCGCCAAAATGAAAAAGACCACCAGGCCAATCATAAATACAGCCAGGCTGCCGGTCAGGGCATGCTTCAATACCGCCTTCCTTAATATACGCTGCTTACGATATAAAATATCTACGACCGCCAACAATAGCATATTGAAAGCATTGCTACCCAACAAATTTCCGGCTGCCAGATCAGGCGTATTCTGGTTTAGTGCGCTGACAGAAGTAAGCACTTCCGGGAGAGAAGTTGCGCCCGCGAGCAACAATACTCCGATAAACATACCCCCCAACCGCGTACGCACTGCGATAATATCACCATGTTTGGCCAGTTGATTGGCTGCCAGTACAATCAGAATCGCGGTAATAATAAATTTAATCCATACCATTTTCGACCCTTTACTTGTCTGCCCGGGTAGGAATTCCTTTGTTAATTGCCACAGGCCAGGCGGTAAATACTCCAGAATTTGGCTGATTGAGATCACCAACAATCTCTTCAACTTTGAACAAACAAGTATGTACCAGCGCCTCATCCCCTACCATGACAAAAAGGGTAATGTTCCCTTTCTCCTGCATGGGAGTATCACCATAGGTGTAACGCATCGGTATTCTTTTTTGCGAACGGCGATACAAACCAGTGCTCTCTACAATCGTAGCTCCTGTCACGCCAATATCTGACCAGGCATCCAGAATTTCATCAAGATAGGAAGCTTGATCCAAAACAAACATTATCATGTACATACTTTTCCTCCTCACTAAATTATGATTATAATGGGGATGCAATGTTTCAACAGAAACGCGGGATTTACCTCGCCTGCATGCAGTTCCAGGATTTTTGTTTACATTGGGTCGGTGTTAACATATTAAGATAGGAAGGTGCTTTATTTTTCTATCCAGATCACATATGTAAGCATCAAATAGAATAACAAATACCCAATTTCGTTTCTACAGACCCTTGCGCCATCGCTGATTACATACTACCATTATTCAAGTACGTAAATCAATTCACAATCAAGCGATACAATTTATTTAGGCGGGGTTATTTTACCCTTGTCACTTATCAGGTGGAGGATTGAGTGCTGTTTTTTTTAGGAGCGGGGTTCATCCTGGCGGCTTTAATACCTTTTTTTCACCGTATTACAGGACGTTGGACTGCCTACATCGCATCCTTGTATCCAATCGCTGTATTCATTTACCTTCTACAAAGGATCAATTCCCCCGCTCAACGCCACACCATCAGTTGGGTCCCCTCCCTGGGTTTAGATTTTAGCATTCGTCTGGATGGGCTCTCACTTATACTGGCTTTTCTGGTCAGTGGTATAGGTGCCCTGGTGCTGATCTATGGCGGGGCTTATCTGAAGAACCATCCTTACTTGGGTCGTTTCTATGGACTTATTTTATTCTTCATGGCATCCATGCTCGGCGTTGTCAGCAGCGACAACGCCCTGCTTCTTTTCGGTTTCTGGGAACTGACGGGCATATCTTCATTCTTATTAATTGGCTTTGATCATGACAACCCCAGTGCACGGGCAGCAGCCTGGCAGGCGCTCCTGGTCACCGGAGCAGGTAGCCTGGCAATGCTGATCGGGTTTATTTTAATTTTCCAGGTTACCGGTAGCTGGTCCCTCCTGACCTGGATCGAGAATGGTGCACTTGTTAAAGTCAGCTCCCACTATCCAGCCATTTTCTGGTTGATCCTGGCAGGCGCGGCTACAAAATCCGCCCAGTTCCCATTTCATTTTTGGTTACCAAATGCCATGGCTGCCCCCACACCAATCAGTGCCTATCTTCATTCCGCTACCATGGTGAAAGCAGGAGTCTTTTTATTGGCGCGTTTTCTCCCTGTCCTGGGAGGTACCCTGCTCTGGAAAACGACCCTCCCAATTCTTGGGATTCTAACGCTTTTGACTGCCGGTTTGCTGATGATAGCCCAGCATGATTTGAAGAAGTTGCTGGCTTACACAACGGTAGGAGCCCTGGGATTAATGGTCTGTTTAATTGGCCTTGAAAACAAATATGCCATCGAAGCCCTGGTAGTCTTCATCCTTGCGCATGGATTGTATAAAGGAGCTTTGTTTCTGGTTAGTGGATCGATCGATCACTCAACCGGAACGCGTGATGTGCGAATTTTATATGGCCTGGCCAAAAAAATGCCTTTCTCTCTGGCCGCTGCGCTGCCAGCCGCCTTATCGATGGCCGGCATCCTCCCATTGCTCGGTTTCGTTGCCAAAGAACTTGTCTATGAGGCAGGCATAGCCTCTCCCAAAAATGCCTTGTTAATGATCGGAATGATGCTTGGCAATGGCTTGATGGCTGCTGGTGCCGGCTGGGTTGGGGTAAAGCCTTTTTTCAAGCGCCAATCCACTCCGGAAGAACGTGATTTTCATAGAGACCACGTGCATGAAGGAAGCTTTGCTTTCTGGCTGCCACCCCTGATCCTATCGTTTCTTTCTCTTACGTTTGGTCTCGCCCCTGGCTTGCTTTTGCCTCTGGTGAAATCTGCTGTAACTGCAGTCACCCTACAAAATATTGATTTCAAGCTGGCATTGTGGCATGGCTTCACACCGGCTCTGGGTTGGAGCGCACTGACGTTGCTTCTTGCAGGGTTAGTTTACCTGATGTACTCCAAACTTGAACCGCGTGCATTTACTATCTTCAATCACCTGAAACCGTTTGGGCCAGCGGATCTGTATGATCGAGGAATTCAAAACCTGAAACGTCTGGCAGCCTGGCAAACAAGAATTCTCCAATCTGGATATCTTCGCCGATATATTATCACCATCATTATGACGACGGTCTTTTTCGCTGTGCTTATCATTGCGCGCTATGGTATCGAATTGAGCCGTTTGATTTCCTTTTCAATTTCAGGTGTTCGTTTTTATGATGTCATTTTAACCATTATCATCATAGTATCTGCCATTCTGGCAACACGAACACAGTCTCGCCTGGCTACCATCGCATTACTGGGTTCTATTGGATACAGCATTGCTCTCATATACTTATTTTATAGTGCACCAGATTTGGCCATGGTGCAGATTGCAATTGAAACCTTGACCGTGATTTTATTCATTCTTGTCATCTACCGTCTTCCAAAGTTTGACCGTATTACCACCCCCCCACGACGGCGATTGGATATTGTCGTAGCGGCTCTGGGCGGCGGGTTGATGACAATCCTCATGCTGCTGGTTTCATCTGCCACTGTCGGCTCTCCGCTAACGGATTATTATTTACAGAATTCTGTTGCTTTGGCGAATGGCCGCAACGTCGTGAATGTCATTCTGGTCGATTTTCGTGGATTGGATACTTTTGGAGAAATAAGTGTTCTGGCTATAGCTGCTCTCGGCGTTCTGGCCTTAATCGGGCCTTCTTTACAAAAGAAAATTACAGCACAAATCCTAAATGAAGCCGGGGATAGAAATAACGCTGGGAAATCGCGTATACATCGATCGATCATCTTACCGGTTGCTGCCCGCTATCTAATGCCGCTCATGCTGTTATTTTCCATATTTCTTCTGATTCGAGGTCACAATGAAGCCGGTGGTGGTTTTGTGGGAGGATTGGTCGCTGCAGCAGGCTTTATGTTATATGGAATCGCCGAATCACCCCAGGCAATTCTACGTCTGATTCCCTTGCAACCGCGTGCAATCATGGCTATCGGTTTGTCGATTGCTGTATTGAGTGTCAGCATGCCTTTATTCACAGGATTACCACTCATGACCGGCCTTTGGTATCCACAACCAGTCGCATTTCTGGGAAAAATCGGTACCCCCCTCCTCTTCGATGTGGGCGTATATCTGATTGTCATCGCCATTACGCTCATGATTTTAATTAATGCAGCCAGAGAGGAATCTCTTCGATGACGTTATTGCTAGCAGTGACAGCAGGGATTTTGTTCGCGACAGGCCTTTATATGATGCTGCGTCGCAGTCTCGTAAAAATATTGATAGGCCTGCTCCTGTTGAGTTATGCCGTGAATTTGTTGCTTTTCTCTTCGGGTAAATTAACACCTGGCAAGCCTCCCATCATTTCATTCACAGGCGCGAGTATTATCACTGCAAATTATGCCGACCCCGTTCCACAGGTACTGATACTGACGGCTATTGTGATCAGTTTTGGATTGACTGCATTCGCGGTGGTGCTCATACTGAAAGCCCATCAGACAATCGGCGTGGATGATTTAGACCAGCTGCGCGCAACGGATGTGTTATCTGAGGAGGATCACACTCGTGAGCTGGACCTGGAAGAGATTGATCATTGCGAATCGGAAGGTGATGAATGATCTATTTCCCGATCTTGCTTCCACTTGTATTGTCAATTTTATCCATATTCGCATGGAATTCCTTACGCACTCAAAGAGTTTTGGCTATCACCGGTTCATTTGTCTTATTGTTAATTAACTTCCAGGTGTTTCTTCAAGTCCAACAAACAGGTATTCTTCATGCCCAGGTTGGCAACTGGCCGGCACCTTTTGGAATCACCCTGGTTATTGACAGATTAAGCGCCATCCTCTTACTGACTGGATCCCTGGTAATATTTCTGGCAGCTATTTTTTCTCTGTCGGGAATCGATAGTGAGAGGGCTCGCTGGGGATATTTCCCGCTCTTCCATTTTTTGATAGTAGGGGTAAATGGCGCATTTTGCAGCGGCGATCTTTTTAATTTATATGTCTGGTTTGAAGTTATGTTGATGGCTTCCTTCGTTTTGATGGTGCTGGGTTCGGAACGGCGTCAATTGGAGGGGGGATTAAAATATGTGATTCTTAACCTGCTTTCCTCAATTTTATTCCTTTCCGCCATCGGGTTGACATACCATTTCACCGGATCACTCAATCTCGCCCAACTGACTATAAACATGCGTGTGATCAGTTCGCAGGGAATCGCTTTATTAATAGCGGTGCTATTTTTGGTTGGCTTCGGTATTAAAGCAGCCATATTTCCATTTTTCTTCTGGCTGCCAGCTTCTTACCATACGCCCCCAATAACCATCACTGCTTTATTTTCAGGCCTTCTCACGAAAGTTGGGGTGTATGCGCTCATCCGTGTTTTCAGCCTCTTATTTGCATCCCAAATGGAATTCTTACAACCTTTTTTGCTAATTTTGGCCGGACTGACTATGGTCATTGGAGTATTGGGTGCCGCTGCACAAACCGATTTTCGGCGTTTGCTTTCTTTCCATATCATCAGCCAGATTGGATACCTTTTCTTGGGGTTTGCGCTTTTCACAAAAGCTTCTCTTGCAGCTGCCATTTATTTCATGGTTCATGTAATATTTGCCAAAATGGCCTTATTTTTTGTAGCTGGCTTAATAGAAAAGAAATGCGGAAGTTTTGATTTGCGCCGATTGGGTGGTCTTTATAGAAATTCGCCGATTCTATCGATCTTTTTCCTCATTCCGGCACTTGCACTGGCTGGCATTCCTCCGCTTTCAGGATTTTTTGCCAAACTCTTACTTTTATTGGAAACAATCAGACTACAAAAATATGGGATCACAATTATTGCTTTACTGGTCAGCTTGCTTACACTCTTTTCAATGACCAAAATTTGGAATGAGGTGTTTTGGAAACCACCCCTGGAAGAAGGTATAAAATCACCTCAAACCAATCACCTGACTTCTCCAATATCGATGTGGATACCAATCATCACCCTAGGATTGATCGTAGTATTAATGGGAATTTTTGCGGATCCATTAATCAATTTGACGAATGCGGCAGCTGGCAGCCTGCTGCAACCACAAACCTATATTGAGGCCATATTGGGAGCCGGAAAATGAACCTGTTTATGCTGAACCTGCTGCTGGCTTTCATCTGGGGAGCACTCATGGGGTCCTTCGAGCCAGACAACCTATTCTTTGGTTTTGTGCTGGGTTTTATCATCCTTTCAATTACTGACCGCAGTCGTTCCCTGGGAAAAGCCAGCTATCTCGGCAAAACATGGCTCGTTGTCCAGTTATTTTCGATTCTTCATTACGATATTATTCGTGCGAATATCCGTGTATTAAGGACGGTTTTATCCAGGCAGATGAATTTGGAACCTGCTGTTATCGCCATACCTCTTAAGCTCAAACAGGATAATGCCATTACCCTCTTTTCCAACATCATTGCATTGACGCCAGGAACGTTGAGCCTGGATGTTTCTTCTGACCGAAAAATCATTTTTGTGCATGTCATGACTATCGCGGATGAAAACAAATTTCGCCATGATTTACAAAATGTCTATGAGCGTAGAATTAAGGAGCTTCTGGAAGAATGATTAACATGGTCTGGTTCTTAATCCTTGCTCTTCTTGCAGCTGGTTTTATTCTGGCTTTCATACGGCTTGTTCGTGGACCATCTCTACCAGATCGGGTGGTCGCACTTGATTTGCTTACCGTCGATGCAATGGGGTTCATTTGTGTCTATGCCGTGCGTTTCAACCAACCTGCCTTTATAGATGTAGCGATTGTGATGGCATTGATAACCTTTCTCGGAACAGTTGCTTTTGCATACTATCTGGAACGGAGATCCTGAATGCGGGAAATTGTTGTTCTGATTTTCATTTCCACCGGGGCATTCTTTATTATCACTGCAGCCATTGGTATTGTGCGTATGCCAGACTTGTTTTTACGCATGTCGGCCAGTGCCAAAGCCGGCACACTCGGGATGGGGTTGATCCTGACCGGGGTTGCCATTCATTTCAATCTTTTTAGCATTACCACTCGCTCAGTAGCCATTATTTTTTTCCTGCTGTTGACAGCACCGATTGCTGCCCACATGATTGGCCGAGCCGCATATTTTGATGGTGTCCCACTGTGGTCGGGAACGAAATTCGACGAACTTAAATCCCATTACCACCTCTCCACCCATGAACTGGATAGCGAAGTGGTCAAAGTCGATGACCAGCTGCCCACCTTAACTGTCTTTCGTGAAGGTGACGATTTTCAACAAGAAGACTGAGCCATTATGGACACCGTCAATTCCTGGAAGACCATATAATATATTATGCCATCCATCAATTGGGTGTCTTAAGGAACTAATCAATTAACGATATAATCATAAAAATTTCTCTCGTACCAGGTGATGGATGCAGACCTTGAAAAAATATAATTGGAAAGTTATCATCCGCTGGGTTGGCACCTTTTTGTCGCTATTATTATTGGTTGAATTAGTCGTCAGATCTGGTCCTCAGGAATTTCTCGCAAGCCTTCAGAAGCTTTCTTTTCTGAAAATTTTCCTGGTAATGTTGCTAATTTTTGTCTCTCGTATCGCCACTTTTATTCGCTGGCATGTTTTGTTGCAGATCGAAGATATGCACGTCGATTGGAAAGATAGTTTGCGATTAACTTTTGCAGGTCTATTCGCCGCCAACTTTTTGCCTTCCACCATTGGCGGTGATGTTGTCCGCATGGCCGGCGCAATGCGGCTTGGCATCCGCGGATCATTGGCAGCCGCCTCATTGATCGTTGATCGGCTAATTGGTATGTTTGGAATGGCCCTGATGCTTCCCTTTAGCTTTGGGGCATTAGTAACATTGTTAGGGCAACAAACTCAAACACACAGCAACCACCTATCCGGTCTGGCGGCTCTGACCTGGCGTCAGCGTATCTGGCGTAAGACCCGTATTTCCCTTGCTAAAGTGATCGAAGCACTTCGCTTTTGGATGAAGCACCCTTACATTCTCTTAGTTTCCTTGCTATTTTCATTTATTCACATGGCGGCCATTTATGGCATAATCCAATTACTCATCATAGATATGGGGGAAACGATCGGCTTCTTTACCGTAGCCGGCTTATGGAGCCTTGTATATTTCATTACGCTGGTACCCATTTCCATCAACGGGCTGGGATTACAGGAATTATCGATCACAACCATTCTGCCAATGTTCGGCGGCGTCAGCTATGCGACCAGCTTGAGTGTAGCATTGATATTGCGCGGCTTGTGGATCATTGGCAGTCTGCCGGGGGCATTTTTTGTTTCTGGAATCATCAGTGGAAAACCAGCTAAAGATATTCTTGATGAGGTTTAAATGGAGCAAATAAGAATTCGTAACAGCAGTTTCTTGCTCTGGTATTTACTCTTGGTAGCCATCATAACAGGGTGGTATGGCTTTACCCAATTGCGAGCAATGCAAACACTGACAGCTGATGCGGAGATTATTAAACCGGTCCAAAATGGTCCGACCTTCATCGTTGCAATCATCTCTATACTTCTGGCAATACTTCTACTACTTTTCACAAGACTCCGCAAAAAGCCAGCAACAAATACAAATTCGACCAAAATGGCACCAATTGTCTCCTACGGGGTTGCCATTCTGATCGTCCTTGGCAGCGTTATCTTTCTCTCACTTTCTACTCATCAGGCGATGTGGGGTGCCAGCGGGCGGATACTCATTTTTGTTTGGGCAGCAGGGCTGGGATCATGGCTTTTATATCAAAGCCGCAAAGAAATCCCCCAGGAATATGGTTTCCTTGGTCTTTTGCTGGTGGCGGGGGTTCTTTACCGGATTACCCTTTTCATTCCCGATATACAGCTTACCCCATTTTCTCTCGGGTGGTCGGAAGGCAGTCGATACAATAATGCAGCCTTATTCCTCTCGAATAGTTTATTTGGTGTCTCCTATCCATTACCGGTCTTACATCCGGCGCGATATTTGATGCAGGCAATTCCATTCTTATTTGCACCTGATATGATCCTCATCCACCGTATCTGGCAGGTCATGCTCTGGCTCGGGATGACCTTCCTTGGGGCTCATAGCCTTGCAAAACGCTTATCCATAAAGAATCGCTTCACATCTTTTTTGGTCGTTCTCTGGCTTTTTCTATTCTTTTTTCAGGGAGCAGTTTACTATCATCTGATGGTCGTGGTGGTTTTGATCCTTCTCGGCTATCAGCGCAACTCTTTCTGGCGCACACTCGTTTTTGTTTTACTTGCGTCAGTATGGGCAGGGCTGTGCCGTGTCAACTGGTATCCTGTACCCGCATTATTAGCCACAGCTCTTTACGTGATGGAAGAACCTTTAACCAACAAACGTTGGCTGGCTTACCTTAGAAACCCGATTTTGTGGACAATTGCCGGCGGTTTAACAGCATTTCTGACCAACCGTATTTACGCTGCCAACTCGGGCAATGAAGTCAGCCAGTTCTCCTCCAGTTTTTCGTCCTATATGATCTGGAGCCGTTTATTCCCAAACACAACGTTTCCACTGGGAATTATTCCAGCTATTCTGCTCGTTTCTCTTCCTTTAGTGCTACTTACCTGGATGAAGATAAGAAAGCGTGGAATTGCGTATTACTGGCAATGGCTGCGTTCTCTGGGTCTCCTGGCTATCCTCGCTATATTTGGTTTGGGAGGTGTAATTGTCAGTGTAAAAATTGGTGGGGGAGGAGATTTGCACAATCTTGATGCCTTTCTTGTGTTCCTGGTGGTCATTGCATTGTATTTTCTCTTTGATCGCTATGTCCCACAAAAAACCTCAACAGAAATGCCAGTTTCATTCCCATTTTATTCATTGGTTTTGATTGTTATCATTCCATTATTTTTCGTTGTAAAGGGACGGGCAAACTGGGAATATAAAAACCTACAATTGGCTTCTCAAGAAGTGGGATACCTTCAGAATGCAATTGCATTGATCCAGAAAACAACTCCCGGGCCGATTCTATTTATCTCTGAAACTCAATTATATACATTCGGCGAGCTCAATGGTTTCGAAATTCAACCCGAATATGAAAAAGTATTCATGATGGAAATGGTCATGTCACACTACGAACCCTATCTCAACACATTGCAACAGAAATTTCGCGAACGAGAATTCGCAGCAATCTTGACAGATTCGCTTTTCGTAAGCTCTGCCGACCAAAAAGAACCATTTTGGGTGGAGAATAATTTATGGGTCGATCAGATTGTCATTCCCATGCTTGAAGATTATGAACTTGTGCTGCCACTCCAGGAAGGTGCAGCTAATTTATTGATTCCGCGAAATCAGGAGTCTCTCTTCAATAAATTAATAAAAAAGAACCAATGAATTTAACCGTCAAATCCGGTTAAATAATTTCAACATAATTTCCTAATATCTCAAAATGACAGATTGCCATCAAGTTTGCGATCTGTCTTTTTTCAGTCTTACTCAAATAGTGGCTGTTTCACCTGTTTATTCAACATCACATTGCCAAACCATGCAACCAACCAATCAACTAAGCAACGAGTCAACTAATAAACTATCTCCGCTCACATCGCCGTGCCGGCCACCTGGAACCAAATCGCCAAAGCGGCGATAACCAACGCGCCCAGATAAACTTTGCCAGTACGGCGGTAAAACCACGTCAGGAAAAAGAATAGCACGATGAATTCAGGTACATACACGAATAACATCAAAGGAATCATCTCACCGAAGATCGGTAGCCCGATCAACTCAAAACCGGGAGCAGTCCCCGCCAGGTAAGGTGCATATTGAATTAACCAGATCACCACCAACCCTGCAATACCAGCCAGGCAATTCAACAACCACCAGGTCACCTGGGTCTTGGCCGGAGTAGCCGCTTGCTTCATCCGGTTCTGTCCAAACAGGAAAATACCGCCATTGAGAAGGAAGAAGGCCAGCGCGGGAATTAGATAAATCCAGAACAAGCCAAAGCGCACAGCTGAAAACTCACGCATGAACGGCCACAACAAGCGGAATTCGATACCCAGACTTCGTTGCGAGATAAACACTGACAGGTAAAGCCATGCCAGCAAAAGAAAACCGAGCAGGGCTGTCTTGCCGATCAGATCCCAGCGGATGACAGTCTTCTCTTCATTAAAAGAGATGCCCATATCATACATGGTAACGCCTTCATTTTTATGTGCCTTTTTATACCAGCCTTTGAAAATAAAGAAATAAATGAGAGCATTCCCAAGGAACCATACGAAGGCACCATTGGCAATTATCATCGATAAACCCGGAATAAGTGTACCCAGTAAATAACCTCCCAACCCCATCAGAAGCGGAAAGCTGAGCCCAGCAATCAGGTTATTGATCAAAGCCTGGCGGCCCCAGCGCTTCCCGGCTACGTAGCGGTTCGGTACGGGCGAACTGACACCTGCAAAAAAAGGCAGGATGAGCATTAGATTGGTTAAGGGAATCATCGAAACTAACGCAGTCAGCAGGGCCAGGAGCATGAATAATTCCTTCCACATGAAAATCTGCTGCTGCGGGTCGATCCAATATGCATCCATCTCGCCGTTCTTAAGCGCGGACTGCATCCAGACCACTGCCTGAGAAACCGCTTTGGCATTGTGAGTCACGCCTGGATGAACGGTATTAATCAATGTCTGCATCCGCGCAGACCCATCGGCGAATTCACCGTAGGT
>JBBQNI010000010.1:0-80970 GCA_038329785.1 Anaerolineales bacterium
TTCAACCGAATTATTGAATAAATTCAATTCATTGATTGAAAAAGGAAGTTACCGCATCGTTTTCAATATGAGCGCAGTAACGTTTATTTCCAGTGCGGGTTTGCGTGTTCTGATCACGACGCAAAAAATGTGTAAGCGTTATAATCGCGGCGAATTGGTTTTGGCGGCTGTACCGGAAAACATCTTGGCAGCACTGGATCTGGCGGGTTTTGTTCCTTTATTCAAAATATTTATCACAGATGTTGAAGCTGTAGGGAACTTCTAACACAAAAAGCCAATGGACTTTAGAGTCTTTCCCGGCACTTATGAAAGTCTCCAGGAGATCAGTTTTTTTATTAAAGCCGCCTCAAAAGAGGCTGGCTTTGATGGATTTAGCATCTATACCATTGAAACAGCTCTGGATGAAGCCTGTTCCAACATTATTGAACATGCCTATGGCGGGGAATCTATTGGTAATATTGAAATTGGTTTCAAGGATCAACCAGAAAAATTCACCATAATCTTAAAAGACCACGGTCGCCCATTTGATCCGGATTCGGTTCCACAACCAAATCTCAGCCCGGAGCTCTCGGAACGCAAATCAAATGGTCTTGGTCTTTATATGATGCGTCAATGGATGGATGAAGTTGATTTTCAGTTCGCGGAAAACGTAAATATCCTCACTATGGTTAAATACAAAGGGGATTGAACGTGAATTTATATGCAGGCTTGCAAGCAATACCTGAATGGAAACAATACCTGCTGCTGGGTGAAAGGCTCTTAGAGCAGCCTTCTATCGATAAACAATGTGAACTTATTAAGCAAATTTTAAGCGAACTATTAGGAGCAGACGCACATGTTTGGCTGTCAAGCCCTTATTTTCCCCTACCAGGTGATTCAGAATATGCCGTATTACCGGCTGCTGAAACCTCCACCCTTGTCAAACAGGCTTTCCAGAAGCAACTAAAACAATTCGAAGATTGTCAAAATTCTGCATTTATCACCAGCGATAATTCATCCAAGCCGCAGGCGATTGCGATTCCAATGGTGAGTCAAGACAATATGCTCGGTGTATTGGAGGTGAATCGCCAGAATGGCCCAAACTTTGATAAACACGAGATCACCTTTCTGGAGGGACTGGCGAGTCACGCAGCCGTTGCGATGCAAATAATCCGTCAGGTCACGATTAAGAACTGGCGAATGGATCAGCTGACACTGGTGCAGAAAGTAACCGAACAAATCGCGAACGTACTTAATATGGATGAATTGAGTCAGCGCATAACTCACCTGATCCAGACTACATTTAATTATTACTATGTTGCCATTTTTCTCGTAAACGGCAAAAAAAGGTCACTCGAATTAAAAGCTGATTCAAGTTTGGAAGACCAGACAAATATTGAAGATGGCTTCAGCGTGCAAATGGGTGATGGTATTGTTGGTTTTGTGGCAAAATCTGGACGCGAATTGATCGCCAACGATGTCACCCAGGAGGGTTTGTATAAAAAATATAATTTACTGCCTAAGACCGTCAGCGAAGCAGCATTTCCTCTCAAAATCGATAAAAAAATTCTGGGTGTGCTGGATATTCAAAGTGACCAGGCTCATTATCTTCACGAATATGATATATCTGTGATCCGTTCTTTGGCAAATAGCATTGCCATCGCTGTTCAGGATGCATCGCTTTACAGCAGTCTTCACCGCCGTGCGGAACAAATTGAGGTTATATTTGAGGTTTCCGGTGCCATTAATTCGATCCTGGATCTGGATGAATTACTCCAAAAAATAATCTTTACCATCAAAAAACAATTCAAAAAAGAGGAAATCTACCTTTATACAGTTCATAGTGGCCGCCGTCTTATTTTCTTTCAGACAGGTGTTGCCATGGATAACCAGGAAATAATTGAAGGTGAAGATTATGACCTCGATGACCCGAAAGGCATCATCCCCTGGGTAGCTCGCAATGGAATCAGCGCAATGACCAATAATGCTGAGAATGACGGGCGATTCGAGGAAATCGGTGATGGGCAAAAACAGAACCTCTCCCACCTGGTAGTTCCCCTGAAATATACCAATGAAATTCTGGGAATATTGGAAATCCAGAGTCAGGCTGCTGATGCTTTTGATGAAAACGATTTGTTTATTGTCGAAGCACTGGCTTCCTCGATCTCAACCGCCTTGCGGAATGCTAATCTCTTTCGCTCCGAACTATGGCGGCACCAGGTAGCTGATTCCTTCCGTGATGTGATAGGGATGATTTCAGCGAATACAGCCCTTGATGAACTTCTGGCAAATATTCTGACTCAACTAAATCGAAATCTTCCCTGTGATGCTTCCGCTATCTGGCTGGTGGAGAATTCAAGTGAAAGCTTTCAGCAGTTAACCCCTGAATCATTGCGTTTAGCTGCTACTTGGAGTGTGGAAAAAGACAAATTGCTGACAACTTTACGGGATAATCCGGATTCCTGGAGAATGTTGGAAACCGTAATTCGTGAGAACACACCAATTATTCGTTCAATCAATTGGGATCCTGGTCCACTCGGTATTGCAATGAATTTTCCGCCAGACTACTCGTCTATTTCGGTACCATTGCGAATTGGCGATTCAATTTTTGGTATTTTATCGCTTGCACATCACACAGCCCATCGCTATGGGCCTGAAGCCAAGGATATGGCAACCACATTTGCGAACTATGCTGCCATCGCCATCCACAACGCCAGGCTGTACTCAGATTCACAGGAGCAAGCCTGGATATCAACGGTTTTGTTACAGGTAGCCCAAACCTGCCAGGCCAGCTCCACCCCCGAGGATTTATTAGAATCGATGGCAAGGTTAACACCTCTCATGGTAGGTGTGCAGAAATGTGCATTCTTCCTTTGGGATAGCTTTAACCAGATATTTACCTTTGAATCTCAGTATGGGTTTGATCTGAAAATCCAATCGCGATGGACCCTGGAAATTCCGGCGATTTTTCAACTTATCCAGACCAAAAAACCCGTTTTTATTCAACAGCCAGAAGAAGAATTACACACCCAAGACCTGATTGTGAATCCTCTGGATAATACCTGCGTATTGTTACCCTTGCTGGTTCGAAGTGAAATTTTAGGTGCATTTCTGGTAATTCATGAGGGAAATGCCAGTAACAATTCAAAGTTTTCATCACAAACTCTTTCGATCCTGCAAGGAATCTCACAGCAAACCGCCATTTCTCTGGATAACATGCGCCTTATCGAGGCTCGCCAGGAGGAAGCTTATATCACGGCAGTCCTCTTGCAGGTCGCCCAGGCGGTAGTAAGTCAAAGCACGATTAACGACACATTTGATACGATTGTAAATCTCTTGCCCATCTTAATCGGTGTAAGTCTGTGCGCAATTTACCTGCCAAATGAAGATGGAGATGGGTTTTGTCTTGCTCAGGTTTATGCAGATCGCGAGAAAGACCGCGCCGTCCTTCAAGAAGATAATTTTGGCACCGAATTGCCGTTATTAAGTTTTGTCGCAAATACCAACCAGGCTGCCATAGGGTATCTCCCTGATAATGTTGTTGATCCCTACCAATGGCAGCAGATCAAACCATATCCAATTCTCGACCCCGAGTCCATAAAGATTGACAATCATATGTTGATTGCCTTTCCAATCACGATTAAGAATGAGATACTTGGAATCTTATTAACCAGAGAAGATGATCTTGCCCCCAATTATTTCATCAAAAGAACTGAATTGCTGACAGGCGTGAGCCAGGAAATTGCTCTGGCCATCCAAAATCATAAACTTCAACTCGACAATGTAATTCGTCAAAAACTTGAACAGGAAATTCAACTTGCCCGACAGATACAAAAAACTTTCCTTCCTGATCATCTTCCTGAGATAAAAGGGTGGGAATTACAAACCAGGTGGGAAACAGCCCTGCAGGTTGGCGGGGATTTTTATGACATCATTCCGCTTTCTCCAACAACATTCGGTCTGGTCATCGCCGATGTCGCTGATAAAGGGTTGGCGGCATCGCTCTACATGACCGTATCTCGCACGCTCATCCGAGCCTTCAGCCAAACGATGTCTGATCCTGGCAGTGTTTTACATTCGGTCAACAATTTACTCAACATGGATGCACCTGGCGGCCTATTCGTGACGGCGGTTCTGGCTTTTTTGGATACCCACACAGGAAAACTAATTTATGCCAACGCCGGTCATAACCTGCCGTTATTGTACCAAGCTAAAACAGGTGAAATGATCCAGATTCCGAAAGGTAATATGGCCCTGGGTGTCGTAACGGATATTGAGTATCAAAATCAGGAACTCCAGATGGATGCCGGCGATATTCTCGTTCTTTATACAGATGGGTTAACCGAATCTTTCTCCATTTCCGGAGAAATTTTTGGCACACAAAGATTGCATCAAATGGTTTTCAGTTGCAGTAAAGATTCACTTACCGATTTAATGACTCATTTTGAAGATGAATTAACTTCATTTCGTGAAGGCAACCCACCCAGTGATGATCTAACCATTATTGCGCTTAAGCGGCTGCAATCAGGTTAATTTACATCGGCGAAGAATAATTGATACCAGATTTTCCAGTTGGGTAGATTTTCAATCGTGCGAACCGGCTCGACGATCGGTTCTGGAGTAACATTTTCCGGAGAGATAGGGATAACCAATACTTCACCTGGTTTTACCATGTAACCACGTTCTCGCGCATATTCATCAACTGCGGCTTCTGAAGCTGCAAAGGCAATTTTGGTTTCAAGGACATAGTTTGTAGCCCGCATTTCAGCCACGTTTGTATCCATCATTTGATATTGCTCAGTCAACTGGTTCAATTCATTGACACGAGCACTTAAATTCATCAAGAGAAAAAATAACAATAACATGATGGCATAAAAAACCAGGCGGCGGGTGTCAAAAATTGATTTTTTCATAAACTTTAATCCATTCGTATTGAGCCCATTGTATCAAATCTTGCAGGAAACATGCCATATAATTACAGCCATTTTTCAGAAATCTGAAAAATGGCTGTAATTAAAAAAAACAGACAATATGCCTGTTTTCTTGTGCCGAAGGAGGGATTTGAACCCTCACGAGCGTAAGCTCACTACGCCCTGAACGTAGCGCGTCTGCCAATTCCGCCACTTCGGCTGATTACTCGAACGGATTGAATTGTATCGGATTTCGCCTTTTTGTCAACCTTTGCAGTGGCTTTTCAGGGCTCTTCACAGGGCTCTCAGCAGTATCCTTTCTCAAATTCCGATTTCCTCTCCGTAAGCAGCGTTTTTTTAGGTCCCGGAACTTTTCCATCGATCCATCGTCATTAACCCGTAGGTGAAGATATACCCAATAATGATTCTACCTACCATCAATTTGTCCTATTTTCAGCAAATAAATTTGCCTGCTTAACTGGCATGTAACAGAAAAACTCGGTGGTAGAATGTAGAGTAGAGTGAAATATGAAATTTACTAACAAATTTGTTACAAACAAGGTTAATAGCAAAATTATGCGTAAGTCAGTGCCTCTCGTTATTCTCTTCATCTTTGTATTAACAGCCTGCAATCTTCCCAATATGGCATTAATCGATAGCATTGTTCCTGACCGCAATATTGTCTGGGTCACGAAAGACCCGAACGCAGCTGCTACACCGACTCCATTCTTGCCACAAGAGGAAGCTGTGCTCACCAATACTCCTACGCCAGTAGTCGTGGATGAAGATGCACCCCCCACCCCCACCTTTACAGCCACTCCCATTCAGCGGCCGGCCGGTCAGGTAAATATTTTGATTCTCGGTTCAGATTACCGCGTGGGAAGTGGTTTTCGAACAGACGTTTTTATGCTGCTTTCTTTATATCCAAATGAAGGTACAGCATCAATCATTTCTTTCCCACGTGACCTTTATGTCTACATCCCCGGGATTGGAAATCAACGCATAAATGTTGCCCAACCTTATGGCGGTTTTGCGCTCAGTAAGGCAACGCTTGAAGAAAATTTTGATGTAACTGCCGATCATTACATCATGACCAATTTTGATGGTTTTAAGAGTATCGTCAACAGTCTCGGTGGAATTAATGTGGAAGTAGGTCAATATCTATCTGATCATTGCGAACTGCCCCAAGGTGGTTATGAGAAAATTTGCACTGTGTATCCCGGTACAAATTACATGAATGGTGATACCGCATTATGGTATGTACGCTCCCGTTATTCCACTTCTGATTTCGATCGCACACGCAGAGCGCAAGAAGTAGTCTTCTCCATCTTTTCCAAGCTGATGTCATTGGATGCAATCACGCGCATCCCGGAACTATATGCTGCGTATACGTATGCAGTTGAAACAGATCTTACGGTTGGGGATATCGCTCCATTGGCTCCCTTAGCCTCAACAATTCTGGCGGATCCATCCAAATTACGGCGTTATGAGATCGGTCTCGGCCAGGTTAGCCCTTACGTGCTTCCCGAATCAGGGGCCAACGTGTTGATTCCCAATTATGATGCCATCTCCGAGCTGATTCAACAATCTGCCTTTACACCTTAGGTAAAATCAAGCCAGGTGATATTTGAAGGATTGACATTTTAGCAAAGCCTGTGTATGCTTGTATTTAATCTATACGCAACAAGCGAGGAAAAATGTCCAATCCACAATCTTTTCCGTTACATATCACCCACCAGACCCAACTGCTACCGGCGATTCAAGCTTGGGAAATGTACCTTCAAGACCAGGATAAATCAATTTATACCGTCAAAGCCTTCGTCAACGATTTGCAATTGATGGCCAGTTTCTTTCCGCCGGATAAAACTGTCGGTGCCGTGACAACTTCCGACCTCAACAATTTTCTTAAGTGGCTTGAGAGCGGACGTTCTGTGCCTTGCAGTCCAAAAAGTCTGGCAAGGAGGGTAACATCGATTAAAGCCTTTTTCCGCTGGCTGAAGCAGTTTGGCAGAATCACCATCGATCCCGCCGAAAAGGTGGTGCAAAAATCGGTCATCAGCCCCTTACCCGAAGTATTAACTGCTGAGGAAATTGAACTGGTTATGGATACAGCTAACAAATTTCGGACGGCAGCCAAACCAGATGCGCGTCCCCTGGCCTTGCTTCAACTTATGCTGGAGACAGGCTTAAAAAAAGGTGAATGTCTCTCGCTTACTTTGAATCACCTCAATCTTGAAACTCCAAATGACCCTTACATTTTTGTCCGCTACAATAACCCCAACTATCGCTATAAAGAACGAAAAATTTCAGTCTCGGATGAGTGGGTTCGCGTCTATCTGGAGTATGTGACTCAATACCAGCCAAAAGATCAACTCTTCGCGTGGTCTCCACGGCGCCTTGAGTACATTCTCGAGGATATTGGTAAAGAAGCCGGTTTGCGAAAGCATCTTTCTTTCGATATGTGCCGCTGGACCTGTGCTCTCCGAGATTTCAATACCATCGAAGAGAAAGATCTGATCCGCCAGAAATTAGGAATTTCGAAGATCCAATGGCGCGAAATTGGCGCGAAGCTCAACCGGTTGACTTCACAGGCTTAAGAAAATATCAAAGAGCAGCGTGAGTGCTCTCCAACTCAAATCTGATAATTTTTTGGGTCTGGTCTGTAATTCTAAACGGATGGGCGATTCGTAACCCGCACAACCAAATGACTTCGCCTTGAGAATTCAAAATAAGCGGCCATTGGGGACGTGCACGTTTTGGAATCTTTTGATTGGTGAAGAATTCGCTGATGCTGGCTGAATGCACAGACATTCCAAGCGGCATAAAACGATCACCATTCTTCCACTTTCGAATTATTAACGGAAATGCGCCGATTTGATCAAAATCCAATTCAGCCACCATTTCTGATTTTATGTTCTCATTTGAAATGCCTGTGTTGGACATTTTTACACTCATTCGCAATTGCCAGTTTTCACTCAACTTGTATGTATCAGGCTTGTCCAGGCAAATACTTTCAACATCCATTTGTGGAAAAAATAATTTCTGGTATTCAAATTCGCGGGTAGTAATGATTATCCGATCGGTCAATAAATCGAGTACCACATTTTTTTCAAGATCAAATCTCCCTGAGTGATGATCAGAAAGTGCTTCCCTCACCCTCTCAATCGTCTCAAATGAAATATCCCGTGTTGTTGGCTGCAAATAATTAACAGCTCTGCGTAACAAATGTCGTTGCACTGCAAAATTTTCAGCTTTAAATGAACCTTTATCAAAGCAAACCAGTCCTGAATGGCTGATGTCCGCCATACCCTGCCATTTATGCGAAATCACCTCATCCAGAAGTTCCATGTCCGACCGCAAGATCTCAGCGGTTCGGGAAAGGCGAGTATGAACGTTGGGGTATTCGTGAGATAGAAACGGCAGAATCTTGTGACGAATCTTATTACGGGTATACTTCTGGTCAAAATTGGTCTCATCCACACAATAATCCAGATTATTAACCTTTAGATAATCTTCAATCTGTGCTCGCCAGATGGATAGAATCGGCCGGATAATTTTTATACGTGGATGGAATTCCTCAATTACGGTAACATACTTCATTCCCACCAAACCCGATAGACCCGAACCACGCAGCAAATGCATCAACATGGTTTCGACCTGATCATCGGCATTGTGGGCTACTGCAATGTAGTTTGCATGATAGCGAAGCGCAACGGAAACCAGAAATTGGTAGCGCAGAATACGGGCAGCTTCTTCAATCGTCTTGCCGGCCAAGCGCGCAAAGGAATTAACATCGCCCTGTTCTTCAACAAACGGAACCCGGAGGCTGGCGCACAATTCTTTTGTGAAGCTGGCATCCTTCCCTGCGCTGTCACGTAAATTGTGATTAAAATGTGCGCTAATCAGCGAAAATTGAAGTTTTGATAAAAGATGGAGCAGGAAAACACTATCGGCGCCCCCTGAGACCCCGACGATAATTTTTTCTCCGGGCTCAATATCCCCACATCGCTTTATATTCTTCAGGATCTCACTCTGCATTTGCGCTGATTATAGCATGCAGATCGGTGGATTAATCCAGATCAAAATAATTTCACACAAATCAAAAATCAACCTATAATAAAAGGAATAAAAGAATTTACCCCGCTTCGATTGAGGTTCACCCAAATGGAAGAGAAAATCCTGATTATCGATGACGACCTGGAAACCCTGCGCCTGGTTGGCCTGATGCTACAAAGGCAGGGTTACCAAATCGTTTCAGCCAACAATGGCATGCTGGGAATCAATCTGGCCAAAAAAGAGAAACCAGATCTGATTGTTCTTGACGTAATGATGCCGGATATAGACGGATTCAATGTAACCAAACGCTTACGCGCGGATGCTGACCTTAACGACACACCGATTTTAATGTTCACTGCCAAAGGCCAGGTTGATGACAAGGTTGCTGGATATGAAGCCGGTGTTGACGATTATCTGATCAAACCCGTCCACCCGGTTGAGTTGGTTGCTCACATCAAGGCCTTACTAACGCGCCGTAAACGTGGCACAGGTCCACTCCCCACCCCAAAGAAAGCCCATGTAATCGGCGTTCTCTCAGCCAAGGGCGGACTGGGTGCTTCGACGGTGGCGCTTAATCTGGGTATTGCTCTGCAGGAAAAAACGAAAGCTGATACGATTTGTGCAGAAATCATTCCTAATCGCGGCACCTGGGGGATCGAATTAGGTCTGGCTGATAATAGTGCGCTCAATCGAATCCTCGAGAAACGTCCCGATGATATAGATCAAGCGCTCATTCGGCAAAATCTGATAAACAGCAATTTTGGGGTTAAGCTATTGCTTTCATCACCCACTCTTTCGGCCATCAATCAGCATGAAAACCGAGAACAAATTGTTAAATTGGTAAAAATTCTGATCGAAAACACCCAAATATTGGTTCTCGATCTCTGTGCGGAGAGCATTGATCTCTTAGCCGAATTGTGTGAATTTTGCAATGAAATCATCGTGGTTACCGAAGCTCAGCCTATTCCGATCGAACGCACCAAATTCCTGATCAAAGATTTTGAAAACAAGGGGTTCAGCAAGAACAAACACGTCGAAATCCTGGTTAATAACCGTACCAGGGCAGATATACAGCTTTCGGTGGCCCAGGTGGAAGATAAACTAGGGGTCATACCAACGATTGTCATTCCGCCAACGCCAGAACTTGCCTACCAGGCTGTTACCCGCTCTTTGCCAATAATTCGTGTTCAGCCAGAAAACTTAATTACCAAACAATATCAACGATTTGCAGACCATGTAATTCAGAGGATGAAGAAATAATACAAGAAACCTTTGAACAAAAAATAGAACGGGCCATACTACTCATCCGGGAAGCCAATTTCTGCGTAGTTATTACCGGCGCAGGCATTTCTACTCCATCCAATATCCCGGATTTTCGCTCGCAGGATACAGGGTTATGGCACAAGGATGACCCACTCAGAGTAGCCTCATTGACTAGTTTCCTGGAAAACCCGGCCATATTTTACGATTGGCTGCGTCCCTTATTGCAATCCATCCTGGAGGCCCATCCCAATAAAGCCCATTTTGCACTGGCAAAATTAGCCAATATAGGTGTCATAAAATCCATTATCACCCAAAATATCGATATCCTTCATCAACGGGCTGGGTCACGAGAGCTACTCGAGGTTCATGGTTCTCTGGCACACTTCATCTGTAACAACTGCCAAACCAGTATTGACTTTCGGGATAAAACGATCGCACAGTATTTACGCTCTGGTGTGATCCCCAGGTGTGCAAACTGTGAAAATATTTTAAAACCAGATATTACATTATTTGAGGAAATGCTGCCATTTGAAGTCTGGGAAAAAGCGTATTCTGCATGCTCTAAGGCTGACCTTATCATTGCAGTGGGAACATCGCTGGAAGTTTATCCTGTCAATCTATTACCTGAGCTCGCCCTTGATCAGCATGCTGGCTTAATCATTAATACCATTTCATCAACCCACCTTGATCAGGAAGCCACTTTAATTCTGCCCTACGATGTCGTCCAGGTTTGGGAAAAGATTCAAGCTGCTTTTGAGTAAAAATACCTGTTCCAGGCAATTATACCCTTCAGCCGACTAACACTATGCCAGCATCGTTACAGACTTCCTTTTCGTCCAAATTGCCTTTCAAGCAGTTCAACCGATAGATGCACCATCGTCGGGCGGCCATGCGGGCAGGTTCGGGGAGATTGGCAGTGTTCCAGATCCGCCAGAAGTGCCTCCTGTTCGGGCCGCGTAAGAACCTGCCCGGCCTTTACAGCTGCTCGTTTACAAACTCTGGCAGCAATCAGCTCTTCGGCTTTGTGTTGTAGCGGGGTTTCATCATCCTCGAAATCTTCGACCACCACCCAGAGCGCTGCTGTTGGATCCATCCCTAATAATAAGGAGGGGATGGCTCTTACTTGATAACTATTTGTCCCAAATTCCTGTACATCAAATCCAAGTCTGTTCAAAATATCCACTTTGGCATGCAGCAGCTGTGCTTGATTGGGAGGTAAAGTAATTACTTCCGGTGTCAAGAGAGCCTGGGATGGTATTTTCGAGGACATTTGGCTGACAAGTTTCTCGAAGAGCACGCGCTCATGGGCTGCATGCTGATCAACAAGATACAATCCATCCGGTCCTTCAGCCACGATATAAGTAGTCCCAATTTGACCGATCAACCGTAAAAGCGGTAGTGAATGAATCGCCTGCGGGGTAGAATATGAAGGTACATCGTCCAATTTTCTAGCCGCAGAAAAAATTGAAGGTGTATGTTCTTGCCGCCCCTCGAATGATTCTGATGACCAATAAGTCTTCTCTGTCTGCTCAGGCAGATCATTGCCACCCCATATTCTGGGAGAAAATTGCGGGATGGGATTATACGCCAGTAAAGCTCTGCGAACAGATCGCTGCACCAGACTAAAAATCGCATCCGGCCTCTGAAAGCGCACTTCCGCTTTGGTTGGATGAACATTCACATCAATTTGATCAGTGGGTAAATCTAGAAAAAGGATGGTGATCGGGTAACGCCCAACCATTATCATGGTCTGATAAGCTTTCAAGACAGCGGAGGAAAGAGCGGCATCCTGAACCCAGCGCCCATTGGCAAAAAAATTGATATCTTTACGATTAGATTTCGTAATCGCGACCGGGCTGATATAGCCATGAACGGTGTAATCGCCATCTTCCAGTCGCACTTCCAACATTTTTTTTGCCGTTTCCAATCCATACAATTGAATCAAGATTTCACGCGGGTCACCATTTCCATTGGTTTGAAAGACCGTTTTCCCCTCAAATTCCAGTTTGAAACGTGTATGAGGATATGCCAGGCCATAACGCATCATAAGCGCGCTAATCCTTTGTTTTTCGGTTGAATCAGACTTCAGGAATTTAAGACGGGCAGGCACACTAAAGAATAAATTCTTTACAGATATGCTGGTACCTACCGGTGCACCCACTCGCTCAAATGCTGTTTCTTTGCCCCCTTCAATCGATAATTTCGCTCCGATCGCTTCGTTTTCCGCTCGAGATAAAATGGAAAATTGCGAAACTGATGCAATCGAAGCCAGAGCTTCCCCGCGGAAACCGAGTGTGTGTATCGAAAATAATTGATCAGCTGTTGAAAGCTTGGACGTTGCATGGCGGGTGACGGCCAGCCTTAGTTGACCGTTCTCGATACCTGAGCCATCATCAACAATATCTATGGATTTTTTGCCGGCCTCTTCAATCGAAACATCAATGACTCGCGCACCAGCATCGATCGCATTTTCCACTAATTCCTTCACAACCGAAGTTGGCCGCTCAATCACCTCACCCGCTGCTATTTGTGAGGCTACTTCTTCACGCAGCACTGCAATTATTTTCTTTTTATTTTCCATCAGTCACCGTATGGCTATTTTACAACAGATACTATTAAAAAATAGATTCGAGTAAAATTACGGAATGACAATAAAAACAATCCTTTTCGACCTTGATGACACACTTTATCCATCCAATTGCGGTGTTTGGTCACTCATCCGTGAAAAAATCGATCAATATATGAAATTGCGTTTGAATTATTCTGATAGCGACGTCGCAGAAGCTAGAGATGGCTTTTTCCGCGAATATGGAACTACTTTGCGCGGGCTTCAGGCAGTTCATAAAATTGATACCGATGATTATCTTAATTTTGTTCATGACGTTCCTATTGAAGATTTGATTCAACCCAATAACAATTTAAAAGTTTTATTGCCCCAACTGCCGCAAAGAAAAGCAATTTTTACCAATGCTGATCGACTACACGCAAATCGGGTGTTAAAATCTTTGCAAATTGATATCTATTTTGAGCAAATCATTGATATTCTGGATGTTGACCCGTATTGTAAACCGATGCAGGAGGCTTTCCAAATTGCATTGGATAAGTTATCCATCACAGATCCTAAAACCGTTTTGTACCTGGATGATAGCCCGAGGAATATTGCTACTGCCCAATCGATAGGCATACAAACGATCTGGATCAACAATTCAGCCTTTCAATCTCAACATAACGGACTCGAGTTAGCAAGGATTGATGATTTTGGTAACCTTATTCCAGAAATTATGGCTGGGTGGGATTAAATGCAAAATCTAACCCCTGGTGCCTGGTTTGTCATTATCTTCCTGCTGGTTTTAATTGTCACATTGAACATCTGGCTGTTCTCTGCTGCCAGGAATAAATCAAGTGAAAATTCCACACTTAATATCATAAAGAAATCAACGAAAATCCTTCAGAATCCGTTTTTCGAAGAAAACCAAAAACTTGATGAATTAGCAAACCTGACGAAAGCGTTTAAGAACGTAGCACCTAGCGATAAAAACTCAGCCTGCGGAGATATACATGAACCCTAACCCCTGGAAAATTATTGTTTCAATCTTTCTTTTTTTAATCATCATTGCAGGTACATTTTCTGGCGGCTACCTAGTTGGTCAGCTCTTTCCGGTGGTCAATGACAATACAATCTTGCCTTCATGGAACCAGAACAAAACCACCGAGACAACTCCGACAGACCCCGAAAACCTGGATCTGCTCTTTCAACCTTTCTGGCAGGCCTGGGATTACGTAGCAAGCGATTATGTAGACCAGCCAGTAGATAAAACTAAAATGATGCGTGGCGCAATTGCCGGTATGCTGGATTCACTGGATGACCAGCACACTTCTTATATGGATCCGGAAGCATACCGCCAGCAAAGCGCTCCCTTGGAGGGTGAATATGAGGGCATTGGGGCCTGGGTAGATGTTACCGGTGATTACCTGACTATTGTCAGCCCCATGCCAGGCTCACCGGCAGAAGAAAAGGGCTTAAAACCGGAAGATCAGGTCATTGCTGTAGATGGGGAAGATATGACCGGTATTGCCGGTGACCTCGTTTTACGGCGAATTATCGGACCTGCCGGGACAAAAGTTCAGTTAACAATTTTCCGCCCGGCCAATAATGAAACGCTGGAAGTTGAGATTACCCGTAAGAAAATTGAAGTTCCTTCAGTTTCTGGTGAAATGCTTGAAAATGATATTGCTTATGTGCAATTAATCAATTTCGGCGAAAAAACGCATGGTGATCTGGTAGCTCTGCTCAAAGATCTGCTGTTAGAAAAGCCTGTGGGCATGATTCTCGATTTGCGAAACAACGGCGGTGGATACTTAAATTCTGCCATCGAGGTTTCTTCCGAATTTGTAAACAAAAGCCCGATCATGTACGAAGAGTTCGGCGATGGCGAAAAGATAAAATACAACGCAAAATTGAAGGGAATTGCCACCAGAATTCCATTGGTGGTTCTAATCAATGGCGGAACAGCCTCAGCCTCTGAAATCACTGCCGGCGCGATTCAAGATTATGAACGCGGTTCTCTGGTTGGAACACAAAGTTATGGTAAAGGATCTGTCCAAAATTGGATCACTTTGCAGGATGATCAAGGCGCGATCCGTGTTACAATTGCTCGCTGGTTAACTCCAAATCAAAGACAAATCAATTCGGTGGGATTAACCCCCGATTTCATTGTAGAAATCACCGAGGAAGAGATGACTGCTGGAGTTGACGCACAACTAAATAAAGCGATTGAATTACTGCTGAAGTCTGAATAGAACCCAATTCGTCCTTCTCCAGCGAAACAATTGAGGTTTGACAGTTCATTGAGCGGGTATTATAATCAATCCCCGCTGGAAAAATATCTTGGGAGAGTGTTTATGGAACAAAATACGACAGCGGATAATACCCGCATCCAAATTTCTGAATTAAAGCAGAAGGAGAAATATACAGGTAAAGTGCTAAAAACCACTTTAGCTGGAGCTGCTATCGATATTGGAGCGGAAAAACCGGCAATGCTGCATGTTTCCCAAATGACATCAACCACAGATGAACCTATTCTGAATGTTGGTGAAGTTCTCAATGAAGGTCAGGAAATTGAAGTCTGGATTAAACGTATCCGTGACCAACGCATTGAGGTGAGCATGATAAAACCACTCGCACTGGAGTGGCGTGAAATTAAATCAGGTCTGGTTGTAAAAGGGACGGTTGTCCGTTTGGAAACCTTTGGAGCCTTTGTTGAAATTGGCGCTGAACGACCTGGCTTGATCCATATCAGTGAAATGGCTCACGGCTATATTCGAACACCCTCCGAGATCATGAAAGAAGGCGATGAAATTGAAGCTGAAATTATCGATTTCAATCGCAAGAAAAAACAAATCAAACTTTCAATGAAGGTCCTTCAACCAGAACCAGTTAAAGAAGAAGTCATTAATACGCAAGAATTTGCATTTTCTGAAGAATCACAAAAACGAGAACGCCCGATTAAACGCAAACGGGAAAAGAAACCACGCAAGAAAGATGATGCCAATTTTGAAGGTCTTAACTTCGACATCAAGAATGACGAAGCTGAAGTAGAACCTACTGCTATGGAGATCGCTATTCGTGCGGCTATGGAAAAGGCTAACGATAAAAAGCAAGAATCGAAAAAGAAGGCTACAAAATCTTCCTCCAGTACACAAGATGAAATTCTTTCTCGCACACTTGATCAAAAAGCGAGCTGAAATAATCATTCAGGGTCTATTTCGTCAGCTTTTTTTTACCCAAGATTAAAATCCGGCAATTTGAAACAAATAAACAAGCCCCGCATTTTGTGGGGCTTGTTCTTTGATAGCGTGTGGGCAACTATGGTAAACTATTTTTTTAGGACACAATCAAGAAAGTCATCATGTGAATATGGGATCAAAAAATAACGAAACAAACTTGAGTTACCATCCAATTGGAATTGATCATTCGCACGGACTTCTAACTGAATGTAGCCGAAGGGGAACGGGGGCAGCATGAACACAAAATATTTCTTCTTTACAGGTGGTGTAGTTAGTTCAGTTGGTAAAGGTGTCACGGCTGCCGCCATTGGTCGGTTGATGAAAGAACGCGGTTTTAAAGTGGCTGTGCAGAAGCTGGATCCATACATCAATGTCGACCCGGGCACAATGAGCCCATACCAGCATGGCGAAGTATTTGTGACGGATGATGGTGCAGAAACCGATCTTGATTTAGGTCATTATGAACGGTTTATTGATATCCGTTTAAAAAAGGTCTGCAATATGACCACCGGTCAGGTATATGCCGAAGTCATCAGCAAGGAGCGGCGTGGTGATTATCTTGGTGGTACGATCCAGGTAATTCCGCATATCACCAATGAAATCAAACGCAGAATTGGTCTTGTTGCCAAAACAATGGAAGCCGAAATTGTGTTGATCGAGGTAGGAGGAACAGTCGGCGATATCGAATCGCAACCGTTTCTTGAAGCTATCCGCCAACTACGCAGTGACCTCGGTCGTGACAACACCATTTTTATCCATTTGACCTGGCTGCCATCGATTGGCGCCACTGGCGAACTTAAAACCAAGCCAACCCAACATTCTGTACGAGAATTACGTTCGATGGGAATCTCTCCGGATATGATTATTGCTCGCTCGGATTTCCCAATTACGGATGATCTGTGCGATAAAATTTCACTTTTTTGTGATGTCGACCGCGAAGCTGTCATTCCGATGGTGACGGCATCTAACCTTTACGAGGTCCCATTGATTCTTGAACAGGCCAAGGTTGGGGATTATTTATTAAAACGGGCGCGCCTGGAGGCTCATCAGACACCGGATTGGTCCGAATGGACTGAAATGATAAGTAAATTAAAGCAAGATCGCCCAAAAGTGAAGATCGCTCTGGTGGGCAAATATGTAGAATTACATGATGCTTACATGAGTGTTCGTGAAGCTTTGAACCATGCAGCCCTATCTTTAGGTCTCGATCTTGATTTGGTCTGGATCAACTCCACTGAATTGGAAAAACGGGATGACTTCAAAGTATTGAAAGACTGTGATGGTATAATCGTTCCCGGTGGCTTTGGTTCACGAGGGGTTGAGGGCAAAATTAATGCAGCCCGCTACGCTCGGGTCAATCAAAAACCGTATTTCGGATTATGTTTGGGGATGCAATTGATGGTCGTGGAGTTTGGGCGTCACATTTTGAACGATGAGCAGGCTAATTCGACTGAGTTTGACCGCACCACCGCTCACCCGGTGATCGATTTATTACCCGAACAAAAAAGCATTACAGATTTAGGTGGCACTATGCGGCTGGGATTATACCCCTGCCAGTTATTTCCAAACACAATTGCCGCAAACGCATACCAGAAATCGCTGGTTGAGGAAAGACATCGTCATCGTTTTGAATTCAACAATAAGTACCGTGAGCAATTCGAGCAGCAAGGAATGATTTTCAGCGGACAATCACCGGATGGCAGATTGGTTGAAATTGTAGAAATCAAAGACCACCCTTTCATGTTAGCCACTCAGTTTCATCCGGAATTTCTTTCGCGACCTAACCGTCCTCATCCGCTATTTGTCGAGTTTGTCAACGCGGCCAGACAATTCTCCCAAAAATAAAGATGTCTAAGAACAACTCATTAAAATTTATTAAACAAACAGAACCTGGTTTCTGATTTTAGAATGGAGAGATAAGCATATGGATACAACAATTGTTTCAATTTATGGTCAAGAGATATTAGATTCGCGTGGCAACCCAACCGTGGAAGTGGAAGTCGTGTTAGCAGATGGCAGCTGGGGAAGGGCTGGCGTTCCTTCAGGCGCATCAACCGGTTCACATGAGGCATTGGAATTAAGAGATGGTGATAAAGATCGCTTTTTAGGCAAAGGTGTCTCAAAGGCAGTTGAAAATGTAAACACAGAAATTGCCGATGCATTATTGGATTGGGACGCAACTGAACAACGTGCTATCGATCTGACGCTCTTAGCTCTCGATGGTACCGAAAACAAATCAAAACTTGGTGCCAATGCCATTTTGGGAACCTCCCTGGCAGTTGCCAAAGCGGCAGCAAATTCCCTGGGTCTGCCGCTCTACCGTTATATCGGCGGTGTGCACGCCCATGTTCTGCCGGTACCGATGATGAATATCCTCAACGGAGGAGCTCATACAGCCTGGCAATCAACCGATGCGCAAGAATTCATGGTGATGCCATTGGGTGCTCCCTCCTTCAGTGAAGGATTACGCTGGGGTGCTGAAATTTACCACGCACTCAAAAGTGTTCTCAAATCCCGTGGTTATGCCACACTGGTCGGAGATGAGGGTGGATACGCACCAGCATTAAAAGCCAACGTCGAGGCAGTTGAAGTCATTCTCGAAGCGATCGAAAAAGCAGGTTATAAAGCGGGCGAGCAAGTAGCGATTGCGCTAGATCCGGCTGCTTCGGAATTGTATGAATCCGATAGCAAACTATACAATCTGCGCAAGGAAGGCAAAAAATTGACGTCCGAGCAGATGATTGAATACTGGACAAACTGGGTTGACCAATATCCGATCGTTTCGATTGAAGATGGTCTGGCTGAAGATGATTGGAATGGCTGGCAGATGTTTGTGGAACAGGTTGGTGATCGCTTACAGATCGTGGGTGATGACCTGCTCGTAACCAATCCCGAACGTATTCGTCGCGCCATCGAAATGAAGGCAGCCAATAGTGTTTTAATTAAATTAAACCAGATTGGCAGCCTGACAGAGACGCTGGAGGCAATTGAAGCCACCCATCGTGCCGGATGGACAGCAGTAACTTCTCACCGCTCAGGTGAAACCGAAGACGCCACGATCGCCGATCTAGCTGTTGCGCTGAATACCGGCCAAATCAAGACCGGCGCGCCGGCGCGATCCGATCGAGTTGCCAAGTACAATCAGCTTTTGCGAATTGAAGCTGAATTGGGCGAAACTGCGGTTTACGCAGGCTGGGATGCCTTGAAAATTCGCAAATAATAAGAACATTTCAAGTAAAAGAGGCCGCACACTGACGGCCTCTTTTCTGTTTCAAGTGCTCTCAGTCCGGATAGTTAATTATTTTTTTCAAGAAACGAGTGGATGGCTTGCATGAAGCGTTGTGGACATTCCTCTTGAGGAACATGTCCGCAGCTTTCCAGCTCGACATACCTGGCCGCCGGGATTTCATCAGCAGCTTTGCGGATATCGGCAACTGGAATTATCTTGTCTTCAGCTCCAGCAATGACCAACACCGGCAATTCCAATGTTGTCAATCGTTCTGCAATATTATTTTCGCCATTTATCTTGGTGAATTGCCATAAGCCAATATCCCAGTTTTCCACCATCAGTGGTTTTTGATAATTCTTCAGATCATCTTCGCTGATCAAATCAGGGTTATACCAGGCCATTTTCAAGAGCTCCAGCCCACGATCTTCGATCGTCCGGACAAAGTAAGGCCCCCATTTATTGGCCAAGTATGTATTCAAAAGCGGTTTTATCCAGGCTGGTGCTCCACCGGCACCGTAGACTGCCGGGTCAACCAGAATCAATCGATCAACAAGCGCTGGATTTTCCATGGCAAATTGAATCGCAACGGTTCCTCCGGCGGAATTGCCAACCAGGGTTACTTTTTCTGCCTGATATTTAAGCATGAAGTGCTTGATAATTTCGAACTGAAATTGTGAACCATAAGGATTGCTTGCTTCACTTTCAAACTGTAATGGCCGCTCCGACAATCCAAAGCCAGGACGATCAAAGGCAACGACCGTGCCAAATTGTGAGAAATCTCCAATTACTTTCTCCCAGCTATACGTACTTGAACCAAAACCGTGCAGCAACAAGATCAACGATCCGCCGGATCCTTGTTCAATAAAATGAACCTTCAGCCCGTTTATTTCTTCAAATTGACTATTGGCGTATTTTATGTCCTCAACTGGCTGAATATTGTTTAAAGGAGGCACAGGGACAACGATTGGCAACAGAATAATAATCAATAAAACGATGACCAAAAAAAAGATAGTTTGAGATTTTTTACTCATATCATATCTCCCATTGTTATATAAATAGACCCAAGAGAGTCAAAAGTTAGCGCTCCAGATAGGCGTTGACACCCCGCCAGATATCGTCAAACATCGCTACAGTCAGCCTGCCGGTTTGTGTATTTTGGCGGCTGGGATGATAAGAGGAGAGTACAGCGATCCCAACATCAGGGAGAACGGTTAAGCCATTATGTTTGAATTTGCCAATTTTCTGTCCCGGGTAAATCATGCCAAAATGGCGAATGATCTCATTATGCGCGATAGAACCCAGGGTTACAATCATTTTCAGATTTTGCATTAATTCCATTTCATGCTTGGCGTAAGGAATGCAATTCATAATTTCACCTCTGGCAGGTGTATTTTCTGGAGGGACACAACGACAGACCGCCGTAATGAACATATCATTTAATTGCAAACCATCTCCAATAGCCGTAGATTGAGACTGATTCGCATATCCGGCTCGATGCAGGGCTGGAAAAAGGAAATCCCCGGAACCATCACCGGTAAACATTCTGCCGGTACGATTGGATCCATGCGCCCCGGGAGCAAGCCCAAGCACCAATACACGGCCATTGATATCACCAAGCCCGGGCACTGGTTTTCCCCAATACTCCCATGACTGGTATGCAAGTGTTTTTCGAGCCGCAATCGCTTCCCGCCAGGCGACAAGACGTTCACACTTTCGGCAGGAAATGATTGTTTCACTTAAAGTTTCGATAGGCATTCCTGATAGATCATTCATTAATGTTTCCATCTTCATTTCCTAAAGAATCAGCATTGCATCACCAAAGGAATAAAAGCAGTACTCTTGCTTGATCGCTTCCTGATAGGCTTTCAGGATCAGGTCACGGCCGGCAAATGCACTCACCAACATCAACAAGGTTGAGCGTGGTAAATGAAAATTGGTAATCATGGCATCAACTGCTTTAAATTGATAACCGGGAAGAATGAATAAACTTGTGGAACCGCTAAAAGCGCCAACTAATTCGCCTGGTCTCGAAAATGAAGCAGCGGTTTCGAGGGTTCTCACACTGGTTGTTCCGACGGCAATTACACGACCACCGTTTCGATGAGTCACATTGATCAACTCAACATTTTCCTGATTTATCTCACACCATTCAGTGTGAATCTGGTGTTCCTGAGGATTTTCTTCATTAACTGGGGCGAAAGTGTCGAGGCCAACATGCAGTGTAATTGCACAAAAAGATACCCCTTGATCGATTAATTTCTGCATGATTTCCTTCGTGAAGTGCAGACCGGCAGTCGGGGCTGCGGCAGAACCGGTTTGCTCGGCATACACCGTCTGGTAGCGGTTGGGGTCGCGGAGCGGCTCATGGATGTAGGGAGGCAGCGGCATTTTTCCAATAGATTCCAGGAATGGATCCACAGCCTGGTCGAATCGAATCACTCGTTTAGAACCCTCCAGATTTTGCAAGACAGAGATGGAAGGTCCGCCATCGATTTTAAGCGTCAGACCTGGGGTGACCCGCTTACCACCTACCAGACACTCCCAGGTATCCTTTCCAATCTGGCGCAGCAATAACACCTCTACCTTACCACCAGTTGGTTTGAATGCCATAATCCTGGCCGGAATAACTTTAGTCTTATTGATGACCAGTAGATCGCCAGGGGATAAAAATGAACCGATATCGCGAAAACTGTGATGCTGAAATTGTTCACTGCCGCGTTCAATCACAAGCAAACGTGAACTGTGTCTCGGTTCAATGGGAATTTGCGCAATCCTTGCTTCTGGCAGATCATAATCAAAATCAGAAGTTCTCAAATGCAGCCTTCTAAAAAAGTTTCGGTTGGTCGATTCCTTCAGGAAAAGGAATATTGAGGTGTTCATAGGCCATGCGTGTCGCAATTCTTCCCTGGGAAGTGCGGTCAAGGAACCCCAACTGTAACAGGTATGGCTCAACCACATCCATTATTGTCTCTGGTTCCTCACTGATCGAGGCTGCGATGGTACTTAAACCAACCGGGCCACCGCTATACTTTTCAATAACTGTCTGCAACACTTTCCGATCAATCATATCCAGACCAAGGCGATCGACATCCAATAATTCCAGGGCTTCCATGGCGGCATCACGCGAGATGATCCCATTCAGGCGCACCTGGGAATAATCACGCACTCTGCGTAATAAGCGCAAGGCCACTCGCGGTGTACCTCTGGCCCGTCGCGCAATCTCATTTACCCCGTCCAGGTCGCAAATTACATTCATCATTCGCGCGGCCCGATCTACAATTTTCTCCATGGATGGAAGA
Source organism: Anaerolineales bacterium (assembly GCA_038329785.1). GTDB lineage: Bacteria > Chloroflexota > Anaerolineae > Anaerolineales > Anaerolineaceae > UBA6170. Next base: position 22,524 of record JBBQNI010000010.1, read on the forward strand.
TCATAAAAATCAAGCCGGTAAACAGCACCAAAGCGGGCTCTCAACGGGGCGGTAACCAAAGCCAGCCTTGTAGTAGCTCCTATTACTGTGAATCTTGGTAATTTCAGCCGAATCGACCTTGCCGACGGACCTTTTCCAATGACGATATCCAGTGCAAAGTCTTCCATCCCGGGATATAATATTTCTTCAATAGCACGTCCAAGTCGGTGGATTTCGTCGATAAAAAGAATATCCCCAGCTCTTAAGTTCGTAAGAATTGCCGCCAGATCACCAGCTTTCTCAATTGCCGGACCTGAAGTAATACGGATGTTCACGCCCATCTCATTCGCCAGCACATGCGAAAGGGTAGTTTTCCCCAAACCTGGCGGACCATAAAAAAGAACGTGATCGAGAGATTCACTGCGTTGGCGGGCTGCCTCAATTAAAATAGAAAGATTTTCACGTACCTGATCCTGACCGATAATTTCATTCAAACTTGTCGGGCGAAGTGCAAGGTCTAACCGGTCATCCGGTTTTGCTTCAGGGCTTATCATTCTTTCATCGCTCATGTGTTCGATTATACCCGCAAAAAATAAAACGGAGATTTAGAAATTGCACAAAACCAGCCTCACAGGAAGACAATTTCCCCCAATTATTCTGGCTTTTCTTTTGATCTTTACGACCTTTTTTGCATCTACCGAAACCAATGTACGGTACCATATTAATTTAGACAATCGCATTGGGTTCGGTCTTTCTACAAAAGCAGATGCCCAATATTGGGCGAACCAACTGAATGCCAGTTGGTATTTGGATTGGAAAACCACCGCTGTTAAAAACGATCAATTCCCCGAATATTGGCAAATGATCCGTCTTTCCCCACAAGGATACCGGCCATCAAGGATAGAAATCATTGCCCTGGCTATTGAATATCCCGGGCATACGTGGATTATCGGAAATGAACCCGATAATATCTACCAGGACAATATTACCGCTGAAGAATATGCCAGCTTTTACCATGAACTGTATTATCTGATCAAGCGCTTTGATCCAACCGCGAAAGTCGCAACTGGCGCCGTCAGTCAAGCGACACCTTTACGCCTGGATTACCTCAATGAAGTTTTGACAGTCTACTCGCAGCATTATCAACATCAAATGCCAGTGGATTGGTGGACTTTGCATGCATATATTTTACGAGAAGAAGACGGCAGTTGGGGTGCAGGTATCCCCCCCGGAATGAATCAAAAAAGCGGTACTTTATACAGTATTGAAGACCACGCCGATTTGGAATTATTCAAAGAGAATATTCGCCAATTTCGGCTGTGGATGAACAATAATGGTTATCAGAACAAACCGCTGGCGATCACCGAGTTTGGAATTCTTTTACCAGCGGAATTTGGGTCATCGCCAATGCTGGTTGCAAATTACTTGCAGGAATCATTTAAATGGTTATTGGGATCAATTGATAAAGAAATAGGATACCCAGCTGACCAGGATCGACTCGTGCAGAAGTTTGCCTGGTTCAGCCTGGCGGATACAGTATTCCCGGTGGCTGATCTGGCTGATATCTCAGCCCAAACGCTGACCCTGACAGGCGAGGCATTCCTGAGGATCGCCAATAATCCTCAATTAGAGTAATTCCTTGTTTGTTCAACAGCCGTGCTATAATGACAGCGTCAAAACCATTCAGATGGAGATCATTAAATGTCAAATATTTATATTTCTTCTCATCCCCTGATTGCTCATAAACTATCCAAATTACGTGATGTAAATACAGAACCCAAGAAGTTCCGGGAACTGGTCAGAGAATTGGCTGGTTTATTGACATATGAGGCTACCTCAGATTTACAAGTTAAAGATATTGAAGTTCAAACCCCTTTAGAAATATGCGCTGGGGCAGTATTAACAGATAAAATTGGTTTGGTTCCAATACTTAGGGCTGGGCTCGGTATGGTGGAAGGGTTTTGGGAATTAATGCCTTCATCTGAGGTCTGGCATATCGGTATTTACCGGGATGAGAAAACGCTGAAACCAGTTGAATACTACAATAAGCTGCCTACAGAACCAACTGTCAGCGTTTGTCTGATCCTCGACCCCATGCTGGCGACTGGCGGGTCGGCTGTTGCCACTGTAGATGTTCTCAAACGCTGGGGGGTCAAGCGCATCAAATTTGTTGGGCTTATTGGTGCACCAGAGGGTGTTGCCAACTTGCAAGAGCACCACCCGGATGTACCGATTTATCTGGGCGCGATCGACGATCATCTCAATGAAAATGGATATATCGTTCCTGGCCTGGGTGATGCTGGCGATCGCCAGTTTGGAACGGCTTAATTGAAAAAAGACCCCTGAACGGGGTCATTTTTTTATCCACCAATTTGCATCATTGTGCGATTTTTCGGTTGTACATGATGCGCAAGATCGTGTTTCTTTGGTTTTCGATTGACCGCTCGGGCAAAGAGCTGCGCAACATTTTCCCCGGCCCTTAATGGGGCTAACAACGGAATCTCTTCATCACTCATCAGGCATGGACGAAGATTTCCATCCGCAGTCAGACGCATGCGATTACAGCGGTTACAAAAGTGCTCTTCTTCCAAAGGTGAAATAAATCCAACTAAACCAGGCGCACCCGGTAGATGGTAAATCCTGGCCGGACCGTTTCCGATCCACGCACTTGCCTCTGTTAAACCGGACCCTTCAAATTTTTGTAACATTTCTGAGGTTGAGATATACCCATCTTTTGGGTCAGGGAAACCCTCACCCCATGGAACCTGATTCTTGACGGGCATCAATTCTATAAAACGAACGTGCCAAGGATGCGCTCTCGTCAAATTTGCAAAATCAAGTATTTCGTGATCATTAAGTCCACGGACAGCGACAGCATTGATTTTTATCGGGGTCAGACCGACTTCCTCAGCTGTCAGAATACCTTCCCATACCTTGTTGAAATCACCACCTCGCGTAATTTTTGAAAATAAATCAGGGTTTAAGGTATCCAGACTTATATTAATACGATTAAGACCTGCGGCTTTTAAATCTCTGGCATATTTGCCCAGGAAATAACCGTTGGTCGTTATGCTAATATCCTTAATTTCCGGCAATTCATGCAGCATGGCAATAAAATCTGAAATTCCAGGCCGAACCAGGGGTTCACCGCCGGTTACACGCACTTTTGTAACGCCAAATTCAACGGCTACTTTAACAACCTCAATAATCTCTTCATAGCGCATGATCTGGTCATGACTTTGAAATTGAACCCCTTCAGATGGCATACAATAAACACAACGGAAATTACAGCGGTCGGTTACTGAAATGCGCAAATAATCAATCGTGCGACCAAAAGAATCCTGTGACAATGTTCATCCTTCCACTAACTAAACCAATAAATGACTATGGTACTCGGACCAATCTAATTCCTGTCAGGCGAGAAATTAACAGTCGTGAAGCCCAGGTTGGAAATAAAATGATCAGATGAATTATCGTCGAACTTGCCAGCACAATCGCCATTAATCGCAGCCATTCTGCCAACTTAGGTGATAAATTTAATAATAACCAATCACCTAATCCAACCAAAAGCAGTCCGAATATCACAATAATAACACCAATTAGAATTGGTTTCCACGATTGCCTGTCAGAAGACGATGGCAGCATGGCCGAACTAATACTAAAAGCCAAATACATCCAGATCCAGTAATCAGCCTGGCGGATACTGAGAAGAAATGAATCAATCGTCCCGCCAGCATTACCCTCAAATAAAGCGCTAACAACGCTATTCAAACCGAGTTGGCTGGAGCCAATCCAGCCAATGATCAACATTCCAAAAACGAATGGCGCAAGACCAATCAATGAATCCCGGATCGGATCACATTTCCTGGTCTGCACGAAACCCATTCGTAATTGACCGCTTTTGCCAGCTTCAGGGATCAATGAAAATTTTAATACAGGTACACGCAACAAAACAGCCGTTAACCAATGGCTGAGCTCATGAATAAAAACTCCAGGCAGCAAGATAAACGAAAACAGAGCGATAACGATCCTCGGATTCCGGAAAATTATCATCAGGAACCCCTGAATTTCACGATGCAGGAGTCGTTGTACCCCGACAAATACAACCAGACTCACAATGAAAAGCAGGTATCCCGCCAACGAACTTGATTCCACTAAGCAGCAGCGCGAACGATCTCAACAAATTCCGGTTTCAAAGCAGCACCACCCACCAGAGCACCATCAATTTCTGGCTGAACAAAGTATTCTTTTGCATTACTGCCCTTCACAGACCCGCCATATAAAACTCGCATCTCTCGTGCAGCATCTTCCCCGTACATCTCAACGAATGGCTTTCGTATAGTATATTTAATAACCTCATTTGCTTTTTGTGAATCGCAGGCTAAGCCGGTTCCAATCGCCCAGACAGGTTCATAGGCGACCACCACATTTTTCAGCGAACTCACATCAATATTCGCAAATGCTATGCGCATTTGACGGGTGACAACCTCATCAGTTTGACCATTTTCATTTTCTGATAAAGTTTCACCCACGCAAACGATCACATTCAACCCGGCAGTTAAGGCTGCCAGCATGCGCTTATTAACCGTCTCGTCTGTTTCACAAAAAAAAGTGCGTCGCTCAGAATGGCCGATTATCACATATTGGGCATATTCCTTGACCATGGCTGCCGAGATTTCACCTGTAAATGCCCCTTGCATTTCCCAGTGAACATTTTGGGCACCCAGGCCGATCACACTCCCTCTCAATTTATCAGCCACTGTACAGAGCGCTGTGTATGGAACACAAAATACAATTTCCACTGAATTCAGATCTTCCAACATTGGCTGTAGCTCATCTACCAATTCAAGCGCCTCACTGGCGGTTTTATGCATTTTCCAATTACCGGCAACAAATGGTTTTCTCATTAGTTTAATCCTTCCAAAAATAAGTGTTTTCCATAATAATAAACCAAAATGCCCATTTATTGTTAGCCTGGGCTGGCGTAAATTTCCACAAATTGACGATTGCGGCGAACCGTATTATCATGAAAGAGATGGGCTGGTCGGATGATCGCGGTATCGATGATATCGAGGAAAGTCCGCACTTCAGCGAGCAAGATGCCGGGTAACACCCGGAGCGGGAAAGCCCTTCGGAAGACCTGCTGGAATGGGCCACAGAAAATAACTGCCTGCAAAGGCGATGGTGAAAAGGTGGTGTAAGAGACCACCGGCGATCACAGTAATGTGACGGACAGGCAACCCCCATCTGAAGCAAGGCCAAGCAGAAGCAAAACTCTTCGGAGTGGGAGGTTGCTCATCTCCTCAACGCTTCGGGTAGGCTGCACGAGTTATTTGGTAACAAATAACCTAGATAGATGATCATCCATTTGCCGAACAGGCAAAAGACAGAATGCGGCTTATAGACCAGTCCATCAACAGTTTCACTTACTAATATATTTCTGGCACGAAAGTCTGGTCTGAGAGTGGCGGCCGGATATAGCCTTGATTAATTTGCCGTGGTGGCAATTCAATGGATGGCGGTGTCAGATCTTCGTAAGGGATCATGCCCAATAAATGGTGGATACAGTTCAAACGGGCACGTTTCTTATCATTGGCGTTGACCACATACCAGGGAGCTTGTTTAATATCTGTATGGGCAAACATTGTATCTTTTGCCTTGGAATACTCAACCCATAGCGATCTTGATTCCAGATCCATCGGGCTGAGCTTCCAACGTTTTGTGGGATCATCAATGCGGGCATGGAAGCGTTTTTCCTGCTCATCATCGCTGACAGAAAACCAATACTTGATCAAAACAATACCCGACCGATCCAGCATACGCTCGAATTCCGGCACAGAGCGCAAAAATTCCTGGTATTCATTTTCCGTACAAAATCCCATCACCCTTTCTACTCCGGCCCGGTTGTACCAGGAACGATCGAATAAAACAATTTCACCGGCAGCTGGTAAATGTGCAACATATCGCTGAAAATACCATTGTGTCTTTTCTCGCTCGGTTGGAGAAGGCAACGCAATAACGCGCACAGAACGCGGATTCAGGCTCTCAGTGATTCGTTTTATCACACCACCTTTACCGGCAGCATCTCTGCCTTCGAATAAAATGACAACCTTTAATCCTTTAGCCTTTACCCATTCCTGCAATTTAACCAATTCAATTTGCATCCTGCGAAGTTCATTTTCGTAGGTTTTATCGTTTATCTCCTTGGCCGGCTGCATGCTCGCATCGTCTGCTTCGGAAATAACGCTTTGTTTGTTCTCATCTTTTGATTTTTGTTTGTCTTTCTTAGCCATTCGCCCCACCCTTTCAACATTACGTATTGATATGGTCTCACATCCATTATACAATTCAAAAAAATTCACTTGCAAGTATTAATTATCTGATTGGTCCGAAATATCTTGCATAAAAGCTCAATCCCAGGGATTGGATAATTTTTTCAATCAAATCCGCATTGGATGAAAGAAGAATCAATAAAAGGATTTTTAAAAGCATAGCCGACTGGTTTTTCGCGAATGGACTACCTGTACTGCAAATTCAGGAGAATTCGAACATGTAACAAATCATTCCCGGCAGAACTGGTGGCGATTTAAATTCAAATGAAATCAAGTAAAAAAAGATAGTTGTCTGGCGATCATGCGGCCGTTCAACAACAAAAAGGCACCCGAGAGATTGATGGATACTCCTAAATTCTTAAGATCATCTTCATTATGAATTCTCTGCCGCTGACGATACGAAATAATTTTGCGAGCTTTGATCTGTCCAATACCTGGAACCCGCATTAATTGCTCCAAACTGGCCTTATTGATCTCCAAAGGAGTGGATGACAAGTTCTTATTCGCCCAGACCCATTTTGGATCCTGAGTTAAGGACAATTTACCATTTGAATCAAACTCAAAGTCTTCAAAAGAAAAATTGTAATCCCGCAATAAATACGAAGATTGATAAAGCCTGTGTTCCCTCATGGGGTTTTCAGCTGGTAAATCGGCAAAAGGTGTCCCACTGACAGGTGAAAATGCCATAAAGTAAATTCTGGCAAGATTGAACTCCGAAAATAAATATTGTGAGGATCGAATCAGTTCGGCATCACTTTCACCTGCCGGCCCGACAACAAATTGAGTGGTCAGTGATGGCCAACGGTGACTCCAATTCCGATGAGTCACATCTTCAGAACGTATTTCTTGAACCCATTTTAAGCGCGTGAACAGGTCTTCAAAAAAAGATTTCTTGGGTGCCAGGGCTTCCAATCTTTCCGGATTTGGCGCTTCCAGGTTGATAGAAACTCGATCCGCCTGAAGCATCAACTGTCGGATCTGATCTTTTTCTGCCCCGGGCATAATTTTTAAATGCAAATATCCTTGAAAATTTTTCTTTTTCCGCAATATTTCACCTGTATCAATAATTTTATCCTGCGAATAAACTCCGCCAGCCAGTATCCCTGAACTCAGAAAAAGTCCTTTGGCAATATTCTTGTTCACCAAATCCAGAAAAGTATCTGCCAACTCATTCGGAGAAAATGTAGCACGCCGAGTATCACGTCCAGAACGGAACGCGCAATAATGACAGTTCTTCTCACAGACAGATGTCACCATTGTCTTGAGTAAAGGTATCGAACCTCCCCCGGGTAGGCGAGCAAACGTAATTTGCGGGGTTGCTGGCGTTTTCACAGCTGAAAAACATGACGGCATTTGTGCAGTTGGATGTGCCTGGTCCACCACGTCCATATTCTCGTTGAGCAAACTTAATTTCTCAATAGTATCCATAATTCACAATTATCCAAAATCTGAATAAACAAATTCAATTGAACTCTAAAAAGTATGATCCATTTTTCCTCGCGAAATATTGTCCATTGGCAATTCAATAACAAGTTTTGAGAGAATATTCGTACCGGATCACCTGTTATACATTCAGTCAATCAACTATGATATAGTATAGAACATTCGTTCAGTTTTTCAAGTAGCAATCTTGTTACAAACCATTTTTTGGGGTAAGATGATGAAGACCCATTGAATAAGGAGCTCATTGCCATGACTGGGTTTTTCAATCGAAAAATCATCTTCCTGATCACATTATTCCTGCTTAGCTTACTGACGTTTCATCCTGTCTTCGCCCAATCAATTGGCGAAACAGGTCTGAGTTTCGTTGCATTTTCAAAAAACACCTATTACGGTATGAATCTGGATACGAGCGCCGCTGAGCTTCGTTTTCGGATTAATGAAGAAAATAAACAAAGGGTCCTTTTTATTGATACCTATACCAACGATATATACATGACAATTGCTGGAATTAACGATCAAGGTGTTTTTGTCACCTACCAAAACTTCTTTACTACAAGCAACCCCGTTTACCTGACTCCCACGGATTTTGTCTCCCAATTTGGCGATCTTCTCTATGAAAGATCAAGAGTCCCGGACCCAAAAACATTATCACTCGAAAATAGCAAAATAGTTATAGATCATGCGAATCAACTTTTTGCCAGCGAGTTAGGAAAATCATTTATCATTGAATCTTCCACTGGATACCCTGCGATAATTGAAAAACAGCTGGATTGGCAAATCCTCAGCCCGCTGGCTTCCTCTTTTTCGGATAATGAAAACATTGATGATTTCTATCATCCATACAAACAAAAATTACGTGCAGAAGCGGAAATTCGCAAATACATCTCCGATTTTTCCTTACTGGATGGATTCAGAGTCCTGAAGGCTGCCCAGCCACGGGAATCACAGACCGCTTCGATCATCATCGATCCAGGTAAAAACCAAATTTATATTGTTCTGGATAAGGATTTTGCAAAAATATGGATGATTAATCTGGATGGAGCGACCATTGAAACCTATTCGGGGATTGATAAATATCACAAGGGCAATATGCCTGAAATCGGTTTAACATCCAATGACTTAAGAATCCTGAATTTCAGTAACGAAAGCTTGATGGATGGTGTCATTCTGTGGGGTGTTGTTATTATTGTCATTATATTGCTGGTAACTGCAGCAAATTATTTTCGCTCAAAGGCCTGAAAGCTTTCAAATTCTGTTTTAGATTTCTGTAAGTATTGCTTTGGACTTTTTTCGTGTCACTTCAGCCACTGCTGAACTTACATGTGCGCCAAACAATATTAAGAAGCTAGAAAAGTAAATCCAGAGTAATAAAGCAATGATTCTCCCCAAAGAACCGTAAATTAATTCATAGCGAACCCATTGACTGCCGAGATACCAATTCATCACAAAAGTGATCAACTCGCTTAAAATAAGCGTGAACATAGCTCCAACCAATGCTTCCATTGGTTTAACAGACGCTTTTGGCAACCATTGAAACATAATCCAGTACATCAACAAACGAAAAGCGCGGGGTGCGATGAGTGCCAGGATCTCCCAGAGACTGGTAGTTAAAATAGGGATTTTAAAGAACACAATCAGACGGTCGATAAAATCAATTTTTATTAAAGCGTTAATGAACCAAAGAAAAATCACCAAAATGGCCAGACCAACCAGAATGGCGAACCCCATAACACGCCGTTCAATAAAACTATGTGCAACAGAGTTTGGCCATGCACGGTCGATATTCAACGAAATTGTGTTGAACATATTTGAAGCAGACCACATAAGCCCAATCAGGGCCAGCAAACCCACCGTACCGCGTTTGGAAAGGACATTTTCTATGTTGGTGAGAATTAATTCTGGGCTGATGGGGAAGATATCAATTATATAATTCAGTATTTGATCCTGAATAAATTGAGATTTTAAGACAAAACTCGCAAATGATACCAGCACTAAAATGAGCGGAAAAATCGAAAAAAACGTGTAATAAGCCATCGAAGCTGCCGCTTCGGGAGCTCGTGCTTTACTAAAATTTCTTGCAGCAATCCGTAGAATATCGAGGGCACCATTTAAACGCGCATTGATGGCCTCGTATGACGGCCGGATTGACTCTACGATTTTTTCAAAATTGATTATTTTTTGCGAAGACATATCCAGGACATCATGAAGTCACCAGTTTTTACCCGCCGGGAGGATTTCCTTTCGTTGAATGAAAATCACTTTCAAGGTATATTATGCAGATTTTTTCAATGTTTGCTGTTTATTAAGCAATCCAATTGCCAATCTCTGACCATGCATATTCGAGATGAGAAACAAGTTTCTGGCCAAGTTTCTTTTTTACTCTGGAATGCACATATTCCATAAGTGGTAAGCCGCCCATTTCGTGTAATCGTTTCCCGATCACACGGGTACGAATATGGCGACATTGGAGATTGAAAGGAGGCCCAGGTCGCTCCGATAAAAAATCATCCGTTTCGCCAATTCGAACCAATTCTGTGGTCAACTGTTCGACTTCCTGGCGCATATGAGATTGAAATGGTTTTATTCCAAACAAATCTTGTAAAAATCCCATCTTCTTCTCCTTTTTCACCAACAGGATGATAATATTAATATTGTATCATGGTCAATCCGAGGAGAATCCATGCACTTTGTGTTCCTTTCACCCCACCTGGATGATGTTGCCCTCTCCTGTGGTGGCATTGTTCATTCTCTAATAAAACAACAAAATAAGGTTGAGATCTGGACAATTTTCGCAGGCGACCCTCCTCCAGGAACATTATCCCCATTTGCAACCAGCCTGCATCGACGCTGGCAGCTGATGACCAACCCAACCAGGCTAAGAAGGAGAGAGGATTCAAATGCAGCAAAAGTGTTAGGTGCCTCTTTTCGCCATTTTACTCTGGCGGATTGTATCTACCGGTCTGGAGACGGCGTTACACCACTGGTCAACCAGGAAGAAGATCTCTTCCAGGAAATACCAGGGAATCAGCGTCATACCGTTACACAGGTAACACAATTATTGGAAAACAACCTGACTGAGGAAATGAACATCGTCTCTCCATTATCTATTGGAAATCACCTTGATCACCGCATTACCAGAGCTGCCACCAGAGCCCTGTTATTTCCAAGCATCTGGTTTTATGCTGATTACCCCTATATCGTCAAGGAGGATCAAAAACTCAAGGATTACCTTCCTGATGACGCTACCGAAATAAAGTACGCTCTATCGAAAAGTGACATGGATGTCTGGAAACAAGCTATCGCTGCCCATCGTTCTCAAATCAGCACTTTTTGGGAAAGCGAAGCGATCATGATGCAAAAAGTTGATCTCTACGCTCGTAATGGCGGTGGGCAGCTTCTTTGGAAAACCAGCTTGTAAATTGATTTTTTCTTCTATGCTATACTTTTAAAATGATTGAAACCTCGCAAGAAATAGAAATTTGGGCGCGATTCTTGCACGAAAAAAGATTGGTCGGTTTTTTCAAATTTCTCTACGAAACAGGGGCTCCATTGAATATAATTTTTGCACAGATCTTATATCTTTCTGCCCCATTCCTGCCAGGAAATAATTTGTCATTTATGGCATCTGTTCTGGAAAATAAAAAGGAATCAGAAAATTTCCTTGCTTATCTGCAAAATCTGGAAAAATATGGATAACTTTCAATTTAATCTCGCGTTTTTTATCATAATTTTTTCAATAATAGCGCTTGTTCTTTTTTCTGTGCTGGATCGTAAAAAGTTCTTACGCATCCGACCTCTTAAAGCACTCGTAGAGTTTAAGAAAGTATTTGGATTTTCTATCGAACAGGGTAAACGAATGCATATTTCCCTGGGCTGGTCGAAAATCGAAGAGGCTCCCGGTGCTGCCTCTCTGATTGCACTCGATTCGATGACAACATATTCCCAGCAAAGTCTTCTGGGTGACAAAACCCCCATCATTACCAGTGGAAGCGGTGATCTCACCTTGCTCAGCCAGGACATTATCAAGAAATCCTACCGCATGAATAATGCAATCGATAAATACAGCATCAATCGTGCTTACTTAACCGGAATCAGTCCTTATAGTTATGTGGCTGGCGGCATGCCAATTTTGACAAAAGATATTGCAACCCAATCTGTCATCGGACATTACGGTCCTGAAGCCGGCTTACTGGTTGAATCCGCTTTGCGTGAAAATATTTTCAGCCTGGCAGCAACCGACTCGCTCGCCGGGCAGGCGACAATGTTTGCTTTGGCGGATGAGGTACTGATCGGTGAAGAACTTTACGCCATTCCTCCGTTGATTGATGAAAAATCGGTCAATAATGCCTCTCTCCATACCCAGGATTTATTACGCTATCTCGCAATCTTCGCCCTTATTTTGAGTGCATTGTTAAAATTAGTGGGTATTGTATGAAATCAATCCCGGTCACAATTCTGGCAATTCTTTCTGGTATAGTCGTGCTGGCCGGTTTTTTCTTTCCTGGCACAATGCTTTCTGTCTTTAGAATCTATGCTCTGGAACTGGCAATTATCCTGGCAGCATTTGCCAGCTTAATCGCTATTGCAAATCTGATCATCGTTCACTGGAACAAGATTTTTTCCGAGCCACGGCAGAGTTTTTATAGTGCTATTCTGTTGGCTGGTTTTTTGTGTATATTTTTTGCCGGAATAATTTTCACACCGGCCAATACTTTCTTTTCGAAATTCTCAGCCACTGTAATTTTCACCGTGGAATCCAGTCTTTTAGCACTCTTATGTCTAAGTCTGGCTGTCGCTTGTTTTAAATTATTTCAAAAACGAAAAAGTGGCCTGGCCGTCGTATTTGGCATCAGCACCATCATCTTTCTGCTGACATTCAGTGGATTCTTTTCAACCGCAATCCAATTTTCGTGGCTAAAACCGTTTCTGGCAATCATCAATTCGTTACCGCTGGCAGGAGCCAGGGGGATTCTTTTAGGCATATCAATTGGCGCAATCGTTACCGGATTACGTGTATTAATTGGCGCAGATCGCCCTTATAGTGGCTAAAACGATGAAGAATATGAAGATCTGCCCATTATGCAAGAAAGAGAATCTGGAAGACGCAGCTATTTGTATTAACTGCGGATTTGACCTCAACCCTTCATTTTCAGCTGATCAGCCGGATCAACCCGATTGGCTGGAAAGCTTTCGTAACGATCCGGAGAGCAACGTACGCGATTCTTTAACATCTGACCCCAATTCTTCCGGTTTGGATTCTTCTTCAGAGGATTCTCCTGATTGGCTTGCACGGGTTCGTGAGCGTAAACACGTGGACGAAGAATTTGAAGCCATCCAGGACAACCACAATTTACAAAATCCTGTCTTACCTAATTCCAAGGGCACAAACGAACTAATTGATTCATTCCGTAACAATTCGTTAAGTACCTCAGCAGAAAATGCTGGTGCCGATGATCTCATCGATCGGTTACGGAATGCAGAGGATGACAATTATTCTTCTGAAATAAGCGCTGAAAGCGGATTATCCAATAAAATTTCTTCAGAGGATGCAGCAGATCTTACCATAGACGATGATTGGATATCGCGCTTCTCACAGATCGAAAATTCAAGTTCAGAAGAGCCACAAAAAGTGATACCAAAGAATCGTGGCTCCATACCAGCATGGATTCAACAGCAGGCAGCAGACAGGACCCCGGGAACAACTGAAGATTCTCCTGAGAATCCCGTCGCAGAGTGGATAGAAAAGTACGGCACACGTGATGAACCTGCTCCCGAGAGTGGAGACGAAAGTAAGATCCCGGATTGGATTCAACCGCTGGATGATGAAGACACCGGCGATCTGGAAAATGGCGAGGAGGAAGGTTTTCCCGCCTGGCTTGCTGACAAGGATTCTCTGCCACCCGCCTCAATGGAAACAGGTGGGCAATCACAACCGGATTGGATCGATGAAATCAATCAGCAAACTGTCGATGAAGATCAGCCTGCTCCAGAAGAAATTCTTCCCGATTGGATCACAGAAGATAGTAGTGAAGATTCGTCAGAACAAGTCTCCACGGTTTTGGCAAAAAAGGACATTGAAGAATCTGAAGTAAAAAAGACACAAAGCAAAGCTCCATTAAAGACAACCATGGGGTTAGATGAGAATGTAGGGAAGAAAGCGGGCAAGATTGAATCCGACCGTTCAGAAGGAATTGCAAAACCGCCCTTTCAACTTGACCAGGTGCCCAGCTGGCTTGAGAATAATGAAGACCTCATCAATACCAGCTTTTTTGAAGATAAAGAAACCAAAGAAGCTTTTGTCCCTGATTCTACAAATCAAATTGAGCCTGGTGAACTTCCTGCATGGTTGAAGGCAATGCGACCTCTTGAAGCTATTATTCCAGCAATTTCGCGATTAACAGAAAATAAACACATTGAAAGATCCGGTCCGTTGGCAGGGCTGAAAGGCGTCCTTTCTTCTCAGGATTCCAATCAAACCTATTCACCGCCACCAATGTATACCAGCACATTAAACATTACTGAAAAAGAAATGAACCAGGCAGCAATCCTGGATCAGCTGTTTACTGAGGATGTAGACATCCAAACAAAACACAATCCAATAGTAGACATTGGCGCTTTCATCATCCGATTGATCATTCCTATTCTCCTGGTTGGATTACTGGTTTTTTCCTCGTTGACTCAAACTGGCTTAATCGAAAGGCCAATCCTCTTCCCATCCGAAACTGTCCGATTCGCATCCATTATTAACGGTTTGATCTTGAATTCAGAAGCAGCCCCTCAAATTTTAGTTGTCATGGAGAGTGAAGGAGCTTCGCAAGCAGAGCTGGAAATATTGACCAGGAGCGTTTTTGAGAGATTGATGCTCAAGGACAGTGCCCTATCAATCATTTCATCCACACCAAATGGCACATTGCTGGGTGAGAACTTAATTCAAACTGCCGCCGTCAAACACCCAGGTTATGATTTGGACAAAAGGGTTACCAACCTCGGATATTTGCCAGGTGGATCTTCCGGTATTCAAGGCTTTCTTCTGGACAATTCAGAAACCATCTACCCGAGTGCAATAGATGAAGTACCAGATTCGTTCTCAAACTTCAGCGCAGTCCTAATGATTACGGATAACGCAGAGAGTGCCAAACTGTGGATTGAGCAAATTACATTACATCGTCCCCAGACCGTGATGCTGGTCGCTGCGGCCGCCCAATCTGTTCCTATGTTAATGCCCTACCTGGAATCCAACCAGATTGATGGGATGGAGGCTGGCTTATATGGGGCAGCTTCGTATGCCCAGCTCATTCAAAATGAAGATTCTTCTCTCTGGTCCTTCTGGAATATGCAAAAGACTGGCGTTTCCGTTTTTATCCTACTGATCATTGCTGGTGGTTTATGGTATCTAGCACAGTTTCTATTGAAGTCAAAACTTCCGAAATCCAGGTAAGAATATGATACAAGCTCAATTAATCTGGTCAATTATTAGCTTCATCTTAACCCTGATGGTAATGAGTTATTTTATTAAAGATAACCCTCTTTTCAAACTTGCGACTTATCTTTTCGTCGGTGTCACAACCGGATACATTGCCGTAATTCTTGTTTACCAGGTCTTCCTCCCTAAACTAATCAACCCATTCTTTTCCGGTGACCAGCAACAAATTTTATTTGTTGGCATAGCATTCATCTTGTGTCTGCTCTTATTGACGAAGTTTTCAAGCCGTTTTAATCGTTGGGGCTCAATACCGATGGCCATTGTGGTTGGTGTCGGGGCTGCAACCATTATTCTTGGATCGATATTTGGCACATTTTTCCCTCAGATTGATTCGACCAGTGATTACTTTCAATTGGCCAATAATAACCAGGGAAATTTTCTTCTGGGGCTGTATGTCCTGATTGGGTCCATCCTGACCTTGCTGTATTTTCAATTTACGACCATACCATCCATTAAGCTGAGCAATAATGATTCGAAATTGTATCGAACCATTCGATCTGCAGGAAAGGTGTTTATCGGAATTACCCTGGGATCAATTTTCGCAAGTGTTATCCTTTCGGCATTAATGGCTTTGATCGGTCGTATTGATTTTCTCATAACCTTTGTAAAGAGTTTTTAGAACAGGCAGCCACCCTTCATGAAAGAATCTCTGGAAACCTCATCCGTTTTAGCGATCAAGATCGATCAGACGATCACGAAAATATTCTTTTTCGATATCGTGGATGAAAAATATCATTTAATAGCCTCAAGTGAAGCCACAACCACGGCCGAAGTACCCTTCAATGATATCCGCGAAGGTGTCGCGCGGGGGATTGACCGCATTCATCAAATTACAGGCCGCCATTTTTATGATGAAGAAGGAAATTTCATTATTCCCATGCAAGCGGATGGCTCTGGAATAGACCATCTGGTTATCACCTTTGGTTTCTTCCCACAAGTCAGCGTTGTATCAATGGGTTTGTTGGAATCCATTTCGCTGGAAAGCCTTAATAAGCTTTTAGAGTCGACCCAACTCAATCATCTGGATCAGATTGGCATGAATGATTCCAGAAAGTTAGAAGAAATCATTTCCTTATTTACCAATAAATTACCCGAAATGGTGGTGATTGCCGGTGGAGTCAATGAGGGAGCAGCCCGATCATTGCTGCGGCAATTGGATATGCTCCTCTTTAGTATCAAATTGATTCCGAAAGAGAAAAGGCCTTATCTTATTTTTTCGGGGAACGCCGATTTCGAACCACAAATCCGCGAATCGGTTGCAGATATTACAAATTACCAGTTAACCCCAAACCTGCGACCATCGATTAATCAGGAAAATCTCTTACCAGCCTACAATATGATCTCGAGAGTGCATGCTGAAATTTTAGGACGCAAAGTTGGTGGCTTTTCACAACTTTCAGTAAACAGCATTTCATCTCCGCTGCCTTACAGCCATGCGATTCAGATCATGACCAGATTCTTAAGTCTACTTTCAAAAAATAAAGAGAAGAATGTTCTTTATATTGACTTTGGTCATGAGGTAATCAGTTCTTCTGCGGGTTATGATGGCCGCAGCACTTTTCTTTCCACTGATTATTCTTTTTACCATAACCTGCGTATGCTTTTGCCAAAGCTGAATATCGGTGATGTGGTCAAGAAATCTCATGAACCAGTCTCAGAAGAAGAAGTAAAGAATTATTTATGGGACCTTTCTCTTCATCCCCATACTGTGCCGACTACAGAAAGTCATCTCGCCATAGAGAAAGCTCTGGCAGGCATTCTTATTCAGGATCAATACCGCCAGATGTTGACAAAATGGCCAGATTTTCCATTGGAAATTCAGCGGGTCATTGTCAGTGGTGAAATCTTCAGGAATCACTTTGGCTATGGAGATAGTTTGCTGACAATCATAGACAGTCTGGTACCGGAAGGAATTGCCACGTTATATCTCGATCAACAAGGAATACTGCCTGTGTTAGGTGCAACCGCAGCTATTAACCGTTACTTACCCATTCAGATTATGGAAGGTTCCGCAATTGCACTGCTGGCAAAAGTTATACCGATCAAGAGTAATGCCAAACCAGGCACAGAAATCGCAGTGGTAATAACGGAATTTGAAGATGGAACGAGAATCGAAACAAAAATAGAGCAGGGAATGATTTACCGCCTGCCTGTTCCTATCGGTCAGATGGTCAATCTCGTTTTCGAGCCTAAATCAAAGATTGAACTCAATCCAATCACCAAAACGTTTACAAAAGGCTACCCAATCCAGGGTGGTCTTTGTGGAATAGTCATCGATGCGCGTGGCAGACCCTTGATGCTGCCCAAGGATTCTCAAAGACGAAAAGAGATTCAAAAAATCTGGAGCTTACAACTATCCGATTAATTTGGTATATATATTGCAACAAAGAGAGATGAAATGTTACCGGATATTTATCACACACTGGCATTGACAAAAATTCGCAGACTTCGCAAATTTAAAGGCGAGAGTAACCTGGTCGTCAAAGTAGGTCAAAAAGTAAACGCCAGTGAAAAAATTGCAGATATCTTTCCGGAAACGAAGTATCAAACGATCAATGTAAAAAAATTACTGAACTTTAACAACTCACAGGATGCCAGACGTGCAATCGAATTAGAAACCGGTGCAAAAATCAAAACCGGCGATGTGATTGCCCAATCAAGTGGTATATTCGCCAAAACGGTCAAAGCACAACAAGATTCAGAGGTGTTATTAATCAATGGAAGTCTGATTTTATTGAAACAGGCTCAAACACCCTGTCCTCTCATCGCTGGTTTTGAAAGTTATGTCTCTGAAATTATGCCAGATTACGGTGTGATCTTAGAAACAAACGGCGTATTAGTACAATGCGCATGGGGCAACCAAAAAGCTGATTCAGGGATATTAGTTCATATCGCTTCGCAGTCCGACGAAGAGATCACTGCGAAAATGATAGATGTATCTCATCGCGGTAAGGTTGTGATGAGCGGCCACTGTAAAAACATCAATGTTATTAAAGCTGCAAAAGATTTCAATCTGCGCGGATTAATTTTTTCCTCAATGTCCCCAGACCTGATCACTCCCGCGCTTGAGGTAGAAATTCCAATCGTGGTAGTGGATGGTTTCACTCCAATCCCAATGAACATGCGCGCTTTTGAACTGCTTAAGTCCAATGAAAAAAGGGAAGTATCTCTCTCAGCAATTTACGATCCTAACCGTAATGAAAAGGCAGAAATAATCATCCCACTACCGGCTGAAGCCGCATTACCAAAGGAAGCTTATCAGTTCGCAGAAGGTTTGATCGTGCGGGTTAATGAAGGTCTTTTTCAGGGAAAAGCAGGAATCATCAAACGGATTGTAAATAATTCGGTCACACTTTTTAACGGGGTAAGAACAATTTGTGCCATAATACAGTTTAGTGATGAAGAACAGGCGTCAATTCCTCTTGCCAATCTGGATATCCTGGAGTAAAGTAAAATGATAGTTTTTTAAGGAGAACGAAGATGGATTTAAACGATTTTGACGAAAATGATTTCTCTGAAAATAATCCACAAGAAGAATCAGTGAATGCACAACAAGGTGCCTCCGGCAGCAAGCCCTTTATAATCGGTATTGCCATCCTCGGCGGTATTGTTGTCATTGCTATGTTGGCAATGATTGCTTTTGTTCTCCTAAACCGCCCCAAGACCTCCACCGACCTGGAAAATCAGGCAGAACAAATCCGCCAGCAAAATACCGCTATCGCCATGTTTGCCAGTCAAACAGCCGAATACAATGCTGTCATGGAAACCGAAAAAGCTGCTCCCACTGAAACGGCTATACCTCCTACCGCTACCGCCGTTGTCGCCGTAGCCACCGCAACAGCCACTCCGGAAGCAGGTGCTACGTCAGTGGCCGTCAACAGTGACCCGGCTGCACGTACGGCAACCGTAGCAGCTTTCCAGACTCAGGCCGCCGCTGTGACCGCAGGGACAAGCGTCCCCGGCTCCACATCGATTGTTCAGGCAACATCTACTGCTCTTCCTGAGACTGGTTTTGCAGAAGATATCGGATTCCCCCTTCTCTTCGGGGCTGCCATTGTGCTCCTCTTTATCATCATTCTGGCCCGTAGATTGCGATTCTCTGACACGCAATAAGCTGATCCGGAAAGGTTTATTGACTGCCCATAGAACCTGGATGTTGCCATCAAGAATTAAAAGAACTTCTTGCAAAATTGAGTTTTATCAACTCAATTTTGTTTAAGGTCATTTTTCTCAAACCCAGGTTTAATATGTCAGCCGGTTAGAGAACCCGGTCCCGTCAATGCGGGGCATTCAAAATAAAGGTTTTTCGTATTCATTGGAAACTGGAAAACAACAGCTAGACAATAGCTTGGCATGCCCACCAACCTTTAATGAACCGAATCCGCCATCTCCTCACCAAATTTGAGCATCTCTTTGACCATCTCTGTATTGCGTCCTTCAGCATACACCCTCAAAACCGGTTCCGTTCCGGAGGGGCGTATCAACAGCCAGGAATCGTCCGCAAATAAGTATTTGACACCATCCAGTGTGGAGATATCAACCACCTTTTCGCCACCAATTTCGGCTGGCGCTTGATCAATTAACTTGCTCACCATTTTATCTTTGGAAACTGGCAAATTCAGACGGATATCCTTGCGTTCGTATTCAGCCGGTCCAACTTCTGCGATCAGATTTGCAACCAGGTCATAGAGCGTTGAACCTGAATCCGCGATAATCTCCAGCAATAACAAACCCATAATAATACCATCACCTTCAGGAATATGACCCTTGAATGAAATGCCACCGGATTCCTCGCCACCAATTAAAACATCTTCTTTCAACATATAATCTGCAATGTGGTTAAATCCTACCGGCGTTTCATATACAGGTAAGCCATATTTTTTTGCCAAACGATCAATCATGCGCGATGTTGAAATTGTCTTCACCACAGCCCCGCTCATAGCGCGTCTTTCTACCAGATATTTAAGCGAAAGCGCCATAATTTTATGGGGGTCAACGAAGTTCCCACGTTCATCCATCGCTCCAATGCGGTCAGCATCTCCATCGGTCGCCAATCCAAAACTACCCATTCCGGTACTGATAGCGCCAGCCAAGGCACCCAGGTACCGTTGGATGGGTTCCGGATGGACCCCACCAAATCCCGGATTCATTTCACCACGAATTTCAGTAATTTCACAACCACTGCCCTGTAGAATGGAGCGGATCACCCCTCTACCCGAGCCATACATCGAGTCTACGACAAAGCGTTGCGGGTTTTCGGCAATCTTATCAAAATCGATCAATGTTCGCAGGTGTGTAAGATACTCCGGGATTGGGTTAAATTTCTGTATTAATTTCAGGGTTTTGGCCTGGTTATAATCCATTAAATTAGGTCCGCGTGCCTGCGCTTCATTATCATTCAGGAATACTTCCACTTTCTTACACTGATCGGGTAATGCTGAACCAGCGAAAGCCGCTTTCAACTTTATTCCGTTGTAACGGGGTGCATTATGGGAAGCAGTGATCATGATACCACCGACAGCATGATAGTGACGGACTGCAAAAGATATAACCGGTGTAGGCGCATCAGCTTGAGCGAGATAAACCGTGAATCCATTGGCGGCCAATACTCGGGCTACATCAACTGCATAGCGATCTGAGAGAAATCTTGTATCAAAACCAACAACCATTGTTTTTGGTTCGGGACGAAAATCTTTTGAAAAGCCATTTAGCCAGGCTGGTGAGGCAACTGCATCAGCAATCGCCTGAGTAAGCTGGCGCAAGTTGCTGAAAGTAAATGTATCGGAAATTACAGCACGCCAACCATCGGTTCCAAAATGAATCGTCATTAATTTATTCCTCCATCCAATAATTTAGCTTTACCATTCTGCAGCGGGTGTAGAAGACACCAATAATGAACGAACAACCCAACCCTCCGCTTGATCCTGCAGGCGAATATGCACCCACGTATTTCCATCCAAAACTTCAACCTCAGGCAAAACCTGAACCAGGGTGCCGTTTAGAATTGAGGTCAAAATTTTTCCCTTATAGCCTGGTTCTGATCGAACATTCGCTCCATTTGATTCTGGAGCTTGAATCTCAGCCCAGACAGGTGTTGGCAACGGGGTTAACGTGATTGTAGGTGTTTGTGAAGGCTGAATAGTGATTAAAGGTATTATAGTACCTCTTTCTTCTATAATTTCGGTTGCAATCAAGGTAGGTAATGTGATTTCGGAAATTGTCGGCTGAATGGTTGCTGTCTGTGTCGTTTTCGTCAGCTCTGACATACCAGATTCGACCACGATTGTTGGATTTTTATCCTGTCTAAAGAATGGTGAGATGACAATCAATCCTAATAGAATGAGGGCCACTGAAATCAACGGTACAAAAGTCACTTTACCTTTCCTTCTAACTCCAAAAATCAGTAAAAGCAGAGTACCACTCGCAATAGCAAGACCGAAATTAAAGAAAAAAGTAATCAATGAAGGTATGATGAAACCGGATTCTCGGGAGGTTATCAGATATCCTGCAGTTACCAACGGCAGATAATAGATAAAGGCGAGACCTACATTGGCAACACTGACGCTTTGCATTGGGTTTCGCAAAAAAATTCCTGTCGCGAAAAGTAATGCCACGATTGTCAGAGCTGCATTTCCCCAGGAAAAACCAAGGAAACCATTCCAGATAGGTTTTGGTAATTCAGAAAACTGAGCGGCGATGAATCCAGCAAACAAACCGGCCAGAAAGATAATTACGGAAGTAAGAAGGAATGCGCCAAGAGCCTTCCTAAAAAGTGATCTGGATGCCAGGCTGAGAGCGAAAATCGCCGCAAATACCGGTGTCATTGTTGGCGCAATCAATATGGCTAATAGGTAGACCGCCAGTTGCCCCGATAACAAACCGCCGATTAAGAAGATTGCGACCAGACAGTTCATCAACAAATATTCGAAGTTAATCGAGAAACGCTCCTCCAGCTTTACGAGAAAGCGCTTCTGTTTCGCAGTATCATTGCGATCCCAACTGCTGGAGCGAACCCCTGAATGAATGGGTTCCGTCTCATTACTCTGTGTCGTCTGGCTATTAGCAGGTATCATTGGCAAAAAGAGGCTATCATGTGAGGACCGTTCTCGATGAAATGGATATTTCTATCATAGACCCATTATAATATAGGACAACTTAAGAATAATTCAGAAAGAGAGAAATTGAAAATAAACCGTCATCTTAAATTGCTCGTCACTCTGGTGCTTATCTTTCTCATCGCTGGTTGTACCAATTCCATAACACCGGCTGCAACCGGAACTTCACCCCTTGCAGCGCCGCTAGTATCTACAGAGACAAAAGAAGCTACAGCGATTGTGACACTTGAAGTTCAACGCAATTCTGTCGTAATCGTATCGATGAATCCCAATAATGTGGCAGAAATGGAAAATATCCAGACTCTTCTGCAAACCTATGCTTCCTCACATAACCTGACATTACAAGTAACTGAGTCTATCGACACAGTTGAAATTGATAAGGTTGCTCTGGTCTATCTCAGCCAACCCGCAGAAAATTGGATTGACATGGCCAACCAGAACCCACAAGTGAAATTCATAATACAGTCTCAAAATGTACTCGATCTTCCAGAGAATGCTTTTCAAATTCTGGCCCCCAAAGATGAACTGGTCTTCGCGGCTGGATACCTTTCGGCGATAATTTCTGAAGACTGGCGAACAGGTGCCATTGTCACCGATGAAAACCTCGCAGGAGATTCGATAGAAAATTTATTTTCAAATGGTGTTCGATTTTTGTGTGGCTTATGTGCACCGGTCAATGGTCCGATCGTTTTTTTCCCGACTGTTGCAGTCACCAACGCGCAGTCTGACGCCGCCGCTCTTTCTCTCGCTTATGGCGAAATTGCTAATACCAGACTTAATGTCATTTATATCTCCCCTGAGTTTATCAATATTGATTTTGTAACTGCGCTGAAACAGAACGGACTAACCGTTATCAGTCAAAAAAGCGGTGATTCCGACAAAGGTGATCTTTTAGACATCAGCATTGGATATGATATTCCCGCTGCAATAAATTTTTTGCTGGCAAGTAATTTAGATGGACAAATCCAAACCCAAAAGGCAGCCATTGAGATCAAAAGCCAGGGTAACAAAATCACCGCTGGAAAAAAGGACTACCTTAATATCTTCTTGACGGATTTACAAGAGGGATTCATTTCTCCTCATTCAGTCGCTGAATAACATTTTCCAGTCATACTAAATTGATCAAACGATTGGCAAAGGGATAAGTTTTTTCAAACCTTCAATGATACAATTTTGGAAATCAATTGAAGATCGTGATTAAATATTTACTTGAAGGAACATGCTATGGGTACAAAAAAA
Organism: Anaerolineales bacterium; assembly: GCA_038329785.1. Lineage (GTDB taxonomy): Bacteria > Chloroflexota > Anaerolineae > Anaerolineales > Anaerolineaceae > UBA6170. The sequence goes on from JBBQNI010000010.1 coordinate 46,115, forward strand.
GGACGAGTCTTTTCGGGCGCACGCCCCACAGGCCGGCAGCACCTGGGAAATTATTTAGGTGCAATTAAGAATTATGTGGCACTGCAAGATAGTTATGATTGTGTTTATTGCGTGGTGGATATCCACGCCTTAACTACTTTAGAGACCACCCAAAATCTGAAAGCCAATACGCTAAATATGGTCCTGGACTGGTTGGCAGCGGGGATGGACCCACAAAAAGCAATAATTTTCGTGCAATCACATGTCCCTGAAGTAACCGAATTACATACTTACCTTTCCATGGTCACTCCTCTGGGCAAGTTGACTGATCTGCCTACTTTCAAGGAAAAAGTTCGCGAAAATCCAAATAATGTCAATTATGGTCTGGTTGGCTATCCAGTCCTCATGGCAGCGGATATCATCTTATATAAAGCGGATACCGTACCAGTAGGTGTTGATCAGGCACCTCATATTGAATTCACTCGCGAGGTTGTGCGCAGTTTTAATTACCATTACAACACCAACGTGTTGATTGAACCTCAGATGAAAGTGACTGAATTTCCAAAAATTATTGGCATAGATGGCCAACAAAAGATGAGTAAGAGTCTCGATAATCATATTGAAATGGCCAGCACACCTGAGGAAACCACTAAACGGGTCATGATGATGGTGACCGACCCGGCCCGTCAAAGGCGCTCCGACCCTGGAAACCCGGATGTTTGTAATGTTTTTTCCATGCACAAAATATTTTCAAGCCTGCAAGAAGTGGATATGGTCAATGTAGAATGCCGCCGCGCTGGGATCGGCTGTGTGGATTGCAAAAAACTGCTTGCCCATAATCTGAATAAAAATCTGGAACCCTTCCGGCAGCGGAGGGCAGAACTCGCCCAGAATGAACAGGGCATTTGGGATATTTTATATGATGGTGACAAACGGGCGAAAGTTATCGCCGAAAATACAATGGCTGAAGTCCGCGATGCAATCGGTCTTCCATAATTTATATGCAAGTTCAATAGTATTGCATTTGAATTGGAACAGTTTGCCTTGCGTGCGGTGATTCAACGTGTCTCCAGGGCTTCTGTCAGTGTTTCAGGACAGGTAGTTGCGACTGAAATTCATCAGGGATTGTTAATCTTATTGGCTATCGGCAATGAAGATGATGAACAGAAATGTAATTACCTTGCCAAGAAAATCGCCAATTTACGCATTTTTTCAGATTCAGAAGATAAAATGAATTTATCCATCCTTGACATTGCCGGAAAAGCCATTGTCGTTTCTCAGTTCACACTCTATGCCGATACAAACAAAGGCAATAGACCATCATTTATCAAAGCCCGAGCACCGGCGGAGGCTAAAGAATTAGTTTCACACTTCGTAAGCCAATTGAAATCTTATGGAATCGAAACACAGCAGGGCGTATTTGGTGCCGACATGCAGGTTGCATTGGTGAACGATGGTCCGGTCACCATCTGGATGGACGTATAACACTCTCAGTCATCCACATTTCTTAATACGTTTCGTTTTGAGAACATTTCCTTTAGGATGTCATATGAACCGGCCGCAAAACGAAAACTTTCCTCGGTCACAATAACTTCTTCGAGAAAAACTTCTCTTTTTAACTCATTTTTCTTTCGGCGTACAAACAAGGCATGCTGAGTCTGATGGGCTCTGGCTGCATTAATCTTACGATCCAGAACGGAACCCACATCAACTACCCAATCGGCTTTGTCATCTTTGTTGGTCAGGTGAGGTTTTAGTGAGGATGCATACTGCGCCTGGGCAGTATACCAAAAAAGATTACGAGGATTGTGGTGAAAATATGCCTCTACGACCGAGTAAACCATGCGATGGGCAGGATGGCCATACTCGCCATTTGAACCATGTGAAATAATGATCTCAATTTTATTCTTCTCAATCGTTTCAGATAAAGCAGCCAACACCGGATCAATTTCATCACTAAATGAAAATAACTCATTCTGAGGTCCCACGACCGGATCCACATATTTCATGAAGCTCAAAGATTTTCCGCCTAAAGCTTTGATCGCAGCCTCGCTTTCACACTCTCGGACACGACCCAATTCTTCCCGGTTACAAAGTGGCGGGTCACCACATTCACCCCCTTCTCCACGTGTAGCAATCAAGTAGTGTACATTGTGCCCAAATTCTGCCAGAAGCGCCAGGGTTCCACCCGCCAGAATGGTTTCATCATCAGGGTGTGCAAAGAATGCAAGAACCTCCATACAGATTTCATTACTCCTCGTCAGACAATTACAATATTTCATTTTATCGCAGGTTAGCGCTTAATTGTTAACGGCATGTAAAAGCTCAATTTTTGGTCTTTTTTATCGAGTATAATTTTCTACGGCGCCTTTTCAGGCACCATAAAAAGGAGTTTTATGAATATCGCAAGTTTTTTTCGTCTTTTTGCAACCGTATTTTGGATTGGAACATTTGGTTTCCTGGTCTATTCCTTACTGCGAGCTGGCCAAAATCAACCAATCAAACGCAGTGGTCTGGTAATCATCACGGCATTCATCATCTCGATAATATTTAGTCTATTATCAATGGGGATGGTTTTCATCGAGCCGCAGGAACGGGGAGTGGTCATTTCTGCCATCGCACCCAAGGGTTACCGTGAACAAGCGCTCCAACCAGGGTTGCAATGGGTGATTCCCGGCCTGGAAAATGTGAAACGATACCAGATTTCCAAACAGTCATACACCATGTCCATTGCGCCATCCGAAGGTCAAATAATTGGTGATGATTCAATAACCGCCAGAACCTCCGATGGTCAGCAGATTTATGTAGATGCATCAGTCATTTACAGTATCAATCCCGCGGAAGTCACCAAAGTTCATATTGAATGGCAGGATCGTTACAGCGATGGACTAGTTCGACCCGTTGCGCGCGCCGTCATCAGGGATGCTGTCAGCCAATTCGGAGTTGAGGAAGTCTACAGCAGCAAACGGGATGAACTGACAGCCATGATCAGCAAAAATATGACCGAGCAGCTCGCCAAGAGTGGTCTGTTAATGGACGTCTTTTTACTGCGCAACATCACCTTCTCGGATGAATATGCGGCTTCCATTGAACAAAAACAAATTGCGGAACAATTGGCGCAACAGGCAAAACTTACTGTTGAACAGCGCAAGCAAGAAGCCGAACAGGCCCGTCAGGAAGCTCAAGGTCTGGCTGATGCGGCGGTGATTCGCGCAAAAGGTGAAGCCGAAGCACGACTCATTTCCGCCGAAGCAGAAGCAAAATCGCTGGTTTTAATCGCTGAATCTGTAAAAGGTCGCCCGGATCTGTTGACATACCAGTATATAACCAAACTATCACCTGGTATTCAGACTATGTTTTTACCGAATACCTCACCTTTTATCTTCCCTTTGCCGGATATGTATTCCCAAATACCAACAACGACCCCGGAACCAGTCATTCCCCCTGTTGAGGCTACCCCGTAATTTTATCTGTTTAGGGAGCTACCGTATCAATGTTGAAAAGATGATGTTCTCGTATAATTAGTTATATGAACAATAAAGCTGACACCGGAAAAGAAATACGCCTGACCACTCTCTCTAATTGTGCTGGTTGAGCGAGTAAATTAAGTGCTGAGACACTATCGCACGTGCTGCGACCATTAGCAAGTATCTTTTCAGCCAAAGAATATCCAAACCTTCTGGTGGGTTTCGACCCACCAGATGATGCGGCTGTATGGAAAATCAATGAAAATCAATCACTGGTTGTCACGACCGATTTCTTCACACCAGTGGTAGATAATCCTTACGATTATGGGGCTATTGCTGCCGCAAACGCTTTATCCGATATCTACGCCATGGGAGCAAAACCATTCCTGGCCTTAAATATTGCTGCGTTTCCACCACAACTCCCCAGCGAGGTATTAAGTGAAATTATCCGCGGCGGAGCTACCAAGGCAAAAGAAGCAGGGGTCATTATCGCAGGCGGTCACACTATTCAGGATAGTGAACCAAAATTTGGGTTAGTCGTGTGCGGCATGGTGGAAACTAATTCCCTTTTGAAGAAATCGGGTGTTAAAGCAGGCGACCTGTTGATTCTTACTAAGCCACTTGGAATAGGCGTAACTACCACTGCAATTAAACGCGAGAAGGCGGCCAGCGAAGATATCGCTGAAGCTGTCAACTGGATGAAAAAGCTCAACAATCGCTCTTCAGAAATTGCAGTCACGCTTGGTTTGACAGCCGCCACGGATATCACCGGGTTTTCCCTGCTGGGTCATGCTCACGAGATGGCTGAGGCATCCGAAGTGGAGCTGATCATTGAATCGCAAAAGATCCCTTTTCTCAATCATGCCATGCAATATGGGAAGGACGGTTTTTTTGCTGGTGGTGCCTCTGACAATCGCATGTATTATTCAAAGTTTGTAAAATTTTCTAAAGACGTTTCGGAAGTGATGGAAATGCTTCTTTTTGACCCGCAAACTTCCGGTGGTCTGCTTATCGCCTGCCCACCCGCTAAACTTGATCAATTCCAATTACTTGCCAAGAACAATAACCAACCTTTTTGGGTAGTCGGCAAAGCCGCCAGCGGTAATGGGATTCGCGTTCTGTAGATCATTCCATGGATTTTGAATTTTCCTCACGTCGTTCGCCCGTACACGGTAAAAATGGCATGGTAGCCAGTTCTCAGCCGCTCGCAACAGCTGCCGGCCTCGATATTCTGCGTTCTGGCGGAAACGCCGCTTCTGCTGCCATTGCTGTCGCTGCAGCATTGAATGTTTGTGAGCCTACTTCAACCGGTCTGGGTGGTGATGCATTTGTTTTATATTATGCGGCAGACCAAAAGCAGGTATTTGCCCTCAATGGATCTGGGCGCGCTCCTGCTGAATTAAATTTAAACAAGCTCCAATTTGAAGGCTATACGAAATTACCTCCCTTTCATCCCTATACGATCACAGTACCCGGGGCTTGTGCCGCTTGGGTGGATCTAAACGAACGCTTCGGCAACAAAAATCTGGCAAATCTACTTCAACCGGCGATCACGCTTGCCTTTGAGGGTTTTCCGGTTGCCCCAATTACCGCTTACTTTTGGGGTCGTGCAGCGCAAGTTCAACTTAAAAATGCACTCAATGGCAATGAGATGTTAATAAATGGCCAAGCTCCCCAAGCCGGTCAAATCTTCACAAACAAAGGTTTGGCAAAAACGCTGGGTTTAATTGCCAGCCATGGCAAAGAGATTTTTTACGAGGGAGAAATTGCGGATGCAATCATCGCCACCATCAACCAGGCCGGCGGGTGTTTTTCAAAAACAGATCTGGAAGACCATTCTTCAACCTGGGTAGAACCTGTTTCAATTGATTTGGATCACTATAGAATCTGGGAATGTCCCCCCAACGGCCAGGGAATCGCGGCATTAATTGCGATCAATATCCTTAAGAATTTCGATATTCAAAATCTATCCCCATTATCTTCGCAGCGCTTGCATTTCGAGATAGAAGCGATGCGGCTTGCATTTTCAGATGCATTTTTCTTCGTCGCCGATCCGAGTACAAACCCTGCCCCTTTACAACCTTTACTTTCAGAGGAGTATGCACGCCAGCGTTCAGCGCTGATCAAGACACGCCAGCGAATTAAATTTATCGAACATGGTGTACCTCCAGCTACCTCCGATACAGTATATTTTTGTGTTGTTGATAAGCATGGGAATGCCTGTTCCTTTATCAATAGCAACTATATGGGATTTGGAACGGGAATTGTGCCGGCAGGATATGGTTTCACACTGCAAAACCGAGGGCACAATTTCTCACTGGATAAGAACCATCCCAATGCTTTGGCACCGCGAAAAAGACCCTACCACACCATTATTCCGGCTATGGTCACAAATGCCGTCAACGGCGAATTGGTTAGCCCATTTGGGGTGATGGGCGGCTTTATGCAGCCACAAGGCCACATGCAAGTGGCACTTTCTTTATTTGTTGACCAGATGGACCCGCAACAGGCGTTGGATCTGCCCAGATTCTGTATTCAACCAGACGAAGCTCTGAACAGCGTAGCTGTCGAAAAAGGAATTCCCGCAGAGACACTTCAAGAACTTGCTGAGCTTGGACACCCGCTTCAATTGATTACCGGCATGGAACGTGCCATCTTTGGTCGTGGCCAAATTATCTTGCGAGATCCTCAAACCAATTCCTACATTGGCGGCAGTGATCCACGTGCCGATGGCTGTGTAATGACATTATAATAGTGCCATGAATTTACTAACGGATCATCTCCAGGGCATCTTAGACACATTACCATATAAACCAGGTTGCTATATTATGAAAAATGACCTGGGCAATATCATCTATGTGGGTAAAGCAATCAGCTTACGATCCAGAGTGCGGTCATACTTCCATGATAGTGCTGATCTCCATCCCCGCACGCGCCAAATGGTGGCTTCTATAACGGATATCGAATGGATTGTGGTCGATTCCGAGTTGGAAGCACTGATTCTGGAAATGAATTTAATCAAAAAACACCGTCCTTTTTACAATATTCGCTTGAAGGACGATAAACGCTATCCATACATCAAAGTCCATTGGAATGACCCCTTTCCGAAAGTGACGGTTACACGTCGGATGGAAAATGATGGCTCACGATATTTCGGACCCTATACTTCTGTATGGGCTGTGCACCAAACCCTGGATGTCATCCGTAAGATTTTCCCATATCTGACATGCGACCGGATTATCACCGGTCAGGATTCGCGCGCTTGCTTGTATTACGACATCAAGCTATGCAGCGGCCCTTGTATTGGCATAATTAATCAACAAAACTACCGCCAGATGATCAATGATCTCTGCAAATTTTTAGAAGGAAAAACCACCCCAATTTTGAACCGCCTTGGCAGCGAAATGGAAGTTGCCGCCGAAAACTTGCATTTTGAAAAAGCAGCCTCCATTCGAGATCAAATTCGCGCAATTGATCAGATTGTTGAAAAACAAAAAGTAATATCAAACGATCAAACGGATTCGGATGTTATCGCCATGGCGCGTGCAGATGGTGAAGCCTGTGTGCAGATTTTCTTTATTCGTGCCGGTAAATTGATTGGTCGCGAGTATTTCATTCTTGAAGGTACCGAGGAAGCCAAAGATAGTGAAATCATTGAAGAATTCCTAAAGCAATTTTACGCCGAGGCAGCCAATATTCCCGCGCAAGTGTTGCTGCCAAACGAAATAGAAGAAGCTTTTATCATTCGCCAATGGCTTAAAGCTCGCCGGGGCGGCAAGAAAGTGGATATCCGCGTGCCACATCGTGGCAGTGGGCGCGAACTATTAGGTCTTGCAAAAGACAATGCGATCGAGACCTTAAAAGCCCTGCGTACCCAATGGGAGGCGGATACTAACAAACAATCTGAAGCGTTGGCTGATTTGCAAAAAGCGTTCAACATGTCCGAACCACCAAATCGAATTGAATGTTACGATATTTCGAATACACAGGGGACATTCTCTGTTGGCAGTATGGTTGTTTTTTCACAGGGCGTTCCTAATAAGAAGCTTTATCGTAAATTTAATATCAAGAGTGTAACCGGACCGGATGATTTTGCCAGTATTGAAGAAGTGTTAGCCCGTCGTTTCAAACGCTGGCAAAGCTCCCGGGAAAATCAAAAAGTCGGAGCCAAGAAAGACGAATCTTTTGCAATTTTACCTGATATCCTGCTGGTGGATGGCGGTAAAGGTCAGCTCAGCCGGGCAGAAAAGGTTGCGGAAGAATTCGGACTGAAAGGTAAATTTGCGATTGCAGGTCTGGCCAAGCAGGAAGAAGAGCTGTTTTTCCCCGGCAATCCGTTATCGGTAAAATTGGAGAAACACTCGCAGGGATTATATTTGCTCCAACGTATTCGGGACGAGGCACATCGTTTTGCAATCACTGCCCATCGAAAAAAACGAGCCAAAGTTGGAATTGCTTCACAATTAGACAAAATTCCTGGTATTGGTCCTGCCCGCAGGAAAATCCTGCTCACGCAATTTGGTTCCATTGAGGGCATTTTGCATGCAAGTGATGAAGAATTGTTGGCTTTCAAAGGGATAACCGCTGAAGTAGTTGAAAACATCCGCAATCATATGGAATGAATCCGCAAATCCGTGCCATCTCTGGACTATGCGAACAGGCAATCTTAACTTTCTCCCGCTTATTCCTACTTCTTATCTCGTTTCTTACGGTATTCTCGCTGTCAAGATTTTCGCTTTACGACTATAAACTCTCATGATATAATCCGACGTCGCTTAAAAACATTAGCGACTGAATAAATAAAAAAACCATTGGTAAGGATATCAAAAATGGATCAAATCTTAAAATCTTTAGAAGCACCAGTCAACCCAAACGTTCCCGAATTACGAGCCGGTGATGTCGTCAATGTTCACGTAAAAATCAGCGAAGGAAATCGCGAACGTATTCAGGTTTTCAAAGGCACTGTAATTTATAAGCATAAGAATGGTGGCAGTTCTACTTTCACTGTCAGGCGTGTTGCGACAAATGGAATTGGCGTAGAACGCACTTTTCTCACCCGCTCTCCACGTATCGACAAAGTCGAAATTGAACGTCACAGCAAAGTGACCCGTTCCCGACTTTATTATCTACGCAAACGAACTGGTAAGAGCGCCAGACTAAAACAAAAATTTAATTGATCTTTTTTTAGATATGATAAGATTAAGGGTGCAGTCCGCAATGACTGCGCCTTTTTCTGTATAAATCTACATATTTGGTGATTTTCATGAAACCAATCATAGCCATCACTACCGGTCGTATCCTGAGCAATTCGCAAATTCTACGGGTTTGCCTCATCGATAAATATGTCCAGGCAATTCGTTTAGCTGGTGGCATTCCCGTCATCCTGCCTCCTACAATCGACCCGGTCGATATCGATGGTATGCAACATAGATTCAGCGCAATCCTGCTGACTGGTGGCGGCGATATTGCAGTTGAAAAATTTAATGGTGAACCCCATGCAACAGTCAGTGAGGTCGAGACTGATCGTGACGATCTCGAAATTGCGCTGGTCAGGTTTGCATATGCCACCAAAAAGCCGCTCCTGGGTATCTGCCGGGGACAACAAGTAATGAATGTTGCTCTCGGTGGCGATCTCTATACGCATATCGCCAGCCAATACAAGCAGCCTCTCAAGCATGATTGGTTTCCCAATGTAGCCCGCGATTATGCCGCGCATTCCATTCATATTGAAAATTCTTCCCGTCTGGTTGATATCCTTTATGGTGAAGAATTAAAAGTCAACTCGTTACATCATCAAGCCATTAAAAATCTCGCACAATCCTTGGCCGCCAGTGCACACGCACCCGATGGCATCATCGAGGCTGTTGAAAGCCATGATCATCCCTATTTTATTGGGGTCCAATGGCACCCAGAATGGCTTTTGAATAGTCCCGCCATGCTGAATCTTTTTCGTTCCTTTGTAGATGCTGCCAATGAAAAATGATCTCGTGAATCTGCCCGTCAGACTGGAAAATTCGATCGGTGTGTTCGATTCAGGCATCGGTGGACTTTCAGTACTTAAAGAAATCAGAAAGATCTTACCGCATCAGGATCTGATTTATTTTGGTGATCAGGTACATGTACCTTATGGCCGTCGTTCAATCGATCAAGTTCGCCAATACTCAACGGCAATCACACATTTTTTACTGCAGGCAGGTGCCAAATTAATTGTTATTGCCTGTAATACTGCTTCTGCAGCAGCGTTATCATTTTTACGTACTCAATATCCTCAGGTTCCCTTTGTAGGTATGGAGCCAGCTATCAAACCTGCAGCAGAAAGGACTCGTTCAGGAGCAGTCGCGGTTTTGGCTACCCCGGCCACCTTTCAAAGCCAGTTATATGCATCAGTTGTAGAACGCTTTGCCTACGGTGTTGACGTCTTTCAAGATACATGTCCTGGTCTGGTGAATGAAATCGAGCAGGGCAATTTTTCGGGCAAGAGAACGAGAGCGATCCTCGAGAAAGCACTTCTCCCTTTACTCGAAAAAAAAATCGATACGGTTGTGCTGGGTTGTACACATTACCCTCATGTCATTCCTTTAATTCAAGAAATTGTCGGGCCGGGCGTCAATGTGATTGATCCCGCACCAGCAGTAGCCCTACAAACCCGCAAACTTTTTCATAGAATGGAGCTGGAGGAATTTTCAAGACAGAAAGAGGAGACGTGGGTTATTACCAGTTCACCGAAAAAACGCTCGGATGCAAATTTGCAGGAACTATTCCCCTATGATTTTCGATTTTACCAGGCGCAGTGGAATGATCAGGAGGATCACGTGAACCTTACACACCCCAAAAAGGGTAAAAATAATGTTTGATATACTTTAAACAAGAGTAGGAATAAAAATGGAATTATCTTTAAACCCCTGTATCAAAATTACCAGCGATGCTATTGGAAAACCCGGACAACGTGTTTTTTACATCCAGGGTGGCACCATGACGGAAGAAGTGACCCTGATCATTGAAAAAATTCAATTACAAAGCCTGTCAGCCTCGATTCTGCATTTTCTGGCAGATCTCGAGAAAAACTTCCCGGATTTGCAACCTCCCGCCGGTCAATACACTGAGAATACAATGCGAATAACTCCGCCTGTTGACCCATTATTTCGAGTCGGTGAGATCAATCTGGCATACAACCATGATAGTGACCAGGCTTGTATCATTGTGCGTGAAATTCCAATGGAAGAGGAAGCCGCCGGCGATCTGGAGGCGCGAATGAATACCGTTAATTTCTGGTGTACCCGCGAACAAATCAAATCGCTGGCGAACTGGGGTTTGGAACTGGTCCAAAAAGGCCGACCAATCTGCCCGCTCTGCCATGAACCAATCAATCCGGATGGTCATTTCTGTCCAAAAAAAAATGGACATAACCGACATTAACACCATTCTCGGCCTTGACCAGAAGACAATCATTCATGCATTGCAAAAAGGTGAAATTGATATCCTTGGCCAACCTTTAGCTGGATCAAATTCTACGTTATTCGTTGCTTGCAAGTTGAACGAAATTTTACTAAATGCGATCTATAAACCCGAACAGGGCGAAATGCCCTTGTGGGATTTTCCATTGCACACATTAACAAGGCGAGAAGTTGCAGCCTACTTGATTTCATTGCTGCTCGGGTGGAATTTTGTTCCTCCAACTGTACTCCGCTCGCAAAACTCACCTTACGGAAGCGGCTCTCTACAATTATTTATTCCTCACAATGCGGCCATTAACTATTTTAACCTTCCTGAGCGGAATATCGGTACACTTCAGAAAATTGCCTTATTTGACTTTATCATCAACAACGCAGACCGGAAAGGCGGTCATCTCCTGTGGGATGAAACTGGAAAAATATGGCTGATTGACCACGGGGTTTGCTTTCATAGTGAATACAAACTTCGCACAATCATATGGGAATTCGCCAACCAGCCAATCCCCGAAAATTTGTTGCAAAACCTTGCTGAATTGATCAACAAGCTAACAGAAGAACGTTTATCAGTTGTTAAGAAATTCAATAAGTTGTTATCTTCGATCGAAATTCAAATGGTCATTCGTCGAGCAGAAATATTATGCAATGCAAAGGTATTTCCAGCCCCAGACCAGGATCGAAGACCCTATCCCTGGCCATTAATTTAGACATGAGGAGTTGACAAATGAAACAGATTTCCCTGGCGTTGTTGGGTTTTGGAAATGTAGGCAAAGCTTTTGCCAGATTGATTGAATCCAAACGCGAGGTCTTAAGTGACGAATATCAACTTGAGATTATCGTGACCGGAATTCACACTGCCCATCATGGCACAGCCCTTAATTCCGCTGGACTCAATCTCGTCAAAGCCCTAGAAATTGCAGAAAATGGTCAAAACCTCAAAATCATTTCAGAAAGCCCGCTTTCAGATGACTCGGTTGAAACTTTTATTTACAATTGCTCTTCTCAGTTTTTATTAGAAAGCACGCCTTTAAACCCATATGATGGACAACCTGCTCTTTCTTACCTCAAAACCGCTATTAATAGCGGAAAACATGTTATTACAGCCAATAAAGGACCGCTTGTTTACGGATACAACCAGCTTTCCAGACTGGCAGAAGATCACGGCAAGGCTTTCTATTTCGAATCAACTGTGATGGATGGAGCTCCAATTTTTTCACTATACCGTGAAACTCTGCCGGCAGTTGAATTAAAAAGTGTGAGAGGAATCCTCAATTCCTGCACTAATTATTTGCTCGAGTTACAGGCATCTGGAATGACCTTTGAAGCTGCCCTTCAAGAAGCTCAACAGATTGGAATTACGGAAACTGATCCCGCCTTTGATATCGATGGCTGGGATGCGGCTATTAAGCTGGCGGCGATTTCCACAGTTTTATTTGGTATTCCGCTGAAACCAACCGAGGTTGACCGCCAGGGTATCCAAGCTATCACAGCGGAAATGATTGGTGAAGCAGCTTTAGCAGGTGAAAAATGGAAACTTGTATGTTCAGCAGCCCGCAAGGGTAAAAATCTTCTATATGCCAGAGTTCATCCGGAAAAAGTGAATTCCACTTCGCCCTTTTACAATATTAATGGCACAAGCTCTTATGTCCAATTTGAGACCGATGTACTTCCGGCTCTTGGAATCACAGAAACTGATCCCGGTCCCCAAACGACAGCGTACGGCATGCTGGCAGACTTATTAACAATCTGCAGAAAATACATTGTGTGATAGTGAGGAAGGTGTGAAAGCCAGGGGGTTTAAGAACTGGTTTTTTACTTGCTCACACCAAGCACTTAGTCGATTCGGAATCTAGCGACCTGCCTCCGAATCAACTTCTTTTAAAATGTCATCTTCATTTTTAAGATTTCGCCATCGGATGGCCAGGCTGGCAATATAAATCGCGATAGCGCCGAAGATTACCGCAAAGCCGGCAATAAAATAGTTGATCGTATTTAATGGTTGCTCCATCTTAATCTCCCGAAATCTTTTTTTTAATCCTGCAATCTCATTTTCAGTTCTTCAACCCGATTCATATACTGACCCAACCGGATCCGGTGCCACATCAGGTCAGCAAACAAGACCGAAAAAACCAGGATACTGAAAAGCAGCGTTTGCAGCATCAACGTGGTCATGTCAAATGCACCTACCGCACTCGGGTCGTTTCCACCGATCACAACTGGATGAATTGTACGAAAAATACGGATGGAGAAAAAAGTCAAAGGGACACTTAAAAAACCGATGATAGCATAGACCGCGCCAAAGCGATTTCTTCGTTCGGGATCATCGATGCCTTGCCGCAGCATAAGGTAAGCAAAGTAGACCAACTCCATAATTGTTGCAGTCGTCAGACGCGGATCCCATGTCCACCAGGCATTCCAGATTGGACGAGCCCAAATGGCACCTGTTACAACATTGATCAATGTGAAAACGATCCCAATTTCAATCGCCGAGTACCCAATCAAATCCCATTTGTCATCTTTTTTAACCAAAAACAAAATCCCGGCCAATGCAGCGAAGAAGAATGAGACCATTCCAACCCAACCCGCAGCCACATGAAAATAAAACACTTTTTGAACCGCCCCCATCACCCTTTCCAATGGGGCATAAAAAAATACCATGGCTGACGCCAAAATGAACATTAGAATGGTTACCCAATCCAAAATAATTAAAGTGCGTGGTTTTTCCTTCATATGCAGACCTCCATTTATTCTTCAACAACCGCATCAAAAACCATAAAGGCGACTGATGTAAAAATAACATCATACGCAATTAACAAATATATCCATGTGGTTAATTCATTAAAAGGCACCCCATTTAAAAAACCATTCGATGCTTTTACTGCTGCGATTAAAATTGGGATAATAACAGGAAATAAAAGGATGGGTAAGAGAATATCGCGCGTACGAGCCTGTATAGCCATACTGGAAAGCAGTGTTCCTACGGCGACATAACCTTCCGACCCCAACAAGATAACCAGGATCAAGCCCAATGAAATAACATTGTTGTTATAAAGCAGGCTGTATATCGGCAGAATAATGACAGCCACGATCAAAATGAAAATCCAATTGGCAATACTTTTCCCAAAATAGATTGCTGTACGATCAACTGGAGCCAAAAGCAAGCCATCCAGACAACCGCGGTCTTTTTCGACTGCCATAGAGCGGTTCAATCCTATGGTTCCAGCAAAAATGAGGGTTACCCAAATAACCCCAGCAGTGATAGAGTTTCGCGTTCGGGCATCCATTTCCAGGGCAAAATTGAAAATAAAGATTACAAGCAGGGAAAAAACAAGCATGCCGCTAATCAATTCCTTGCTACGCAGTTCCGTCATCAAATCTTTCCAAATGACGGCGTAAAGTGCTTTAAAAAAGGATGTCTTAGCCTGCATGAGCTCTCACTCTCTCATCTGAAGCTGCCAACACATCCTGATAAAATTCCAACAATCCATGTTGTGGCAAAGCGTCGATGTTTATCGAAGCTTTAATAATTCCTCTCGAAAGAACATCAAATCTGGATGCCAGATTAGCTACCCTGGCCAGATCATGGGAGGTCATCACTACTGTTCGTCCGCGCATGGCTACCTGATGAAGAATTCCATCCAGTATATTGGAAGCATCCTGATCGAGACCGGTGTGCGGTTCATCCAGTAGAAGCACTTCCGGATCGTGCAATATTGCCCTTCCAATCGCCAGTCGCTGCTGCATTCCTCGGGAATACGTACGGACAAGGTCCGCCTTTCTTTTTTCCAATCCAACCAGAATCAGAATTTCAGCAATCCGTTCTTTCGCAGGGTGTAAACCATATAAACGGCTGTAGAATTTTAGATTTTCTTCTGCACTGAGATCGCCATACAGCAATGGTTGGTGTGAAACCACTCCTAAACGCTGGCGAACATGCTCCGATTGGGTTGGTAACTGGAAGCCGCTTATCATTATGCTGCCAAAATTTGGTTTCGCAAGTGATGATAAGATCCGCAAAAATGTTGTCTTTCCAGCACCGTTTGGCCCCAACAGAGCAACAAACTCCCCTTCAGATGCTGAAAAATTCATCTTATTGATCACGGTTTTATGACCGTATCTCTTTACTAAATTGCGGACTTCAATGATGGCAGACAATTGGTTTTAATCTTCCTTTTGTATTTGTTTAATTTGGGCAAGCAATTCACCGCGCCTAGAACGATAAGCGCTTTCAGGGATTCCACCATTCTTATAAGAATCATCTAAAGCAATTACCGTATCCAAAAGTTCATCAAGGTCTTCTTCCTCATTTTCAATCGAAACCAGTTTGTTTTTCGTCATTCTGGATCTGAACCAGAAGAAAGCTACCACAATCGCAATCAGAAGAACACTTCCGCCAATAATCAAGCCAATCGTTGAATTTTCTGAGGCCGCCGATGAAATCTTAAGCTTTCCGGAAAGCTGCAAATCCAATTGGCTCTGACTGGCCAGGTTGGAGGCCGAGTAGGTTAAGATATTCATCCCTTGCACCGAACGATTCCCATCAAAAATCAACTGATCGCTTTTGATTTCAACCGAATTTGAAGGTAGCATGAATACGGCTGCCTGCACCGGCATGGGCATCGAGAAGCTTAGATCCAATTTGTTGGGATATGCCATTTCATATGCGAATAAAACCTGACTGGTAGAGTTGGCATCCACAGCTTGTAAATCACCAAAGCCTGCGGGGGTCTTTACAAAACGTGCGCCGATTGATCCTTGCTCGAACTGCAAATTCTCAGCACCTTCCGGTAAGGTATAGGTCATAATTGGCGAATCACCGCCCTCAGAGATTATGGTTTGGTCGCTTGGATTGTTAATAACAAACAGTTCCACAACCTGAATTTTGTCTTCTCCAACGAAATCAAAAAAGACATGTAATCGCTCTGCAACAAGAACACTTGCATCTGTACTAGTTGAATTAATTGCAATTGAAAGTGAAACTTCCCCTTTTTCATCCAATAATGGGGCATGCAGCACCTCCGATGTATATTCGACACCATCTACGGTCGTCACAAGCTGATAAACGCGTTCTTCAACCAATTCAAGACCATCGAATCGATATGCACCATTTTCGTCAACCGTCGTCTCTTGCTGAAAAACAAGGCTCATGCTATCAAAAGCCGAGAGTGTCACGACCAGTCCCGATGGGATATTTTCAAGATTGTTAACCGAACCGGTGATTGTAAACAGTTTATCTACCGCTCCTTCCACCTCTGCAATGGCAGTTGGAGAAGGTACGGTCTCATCCACTGAAGGTTGTTCGTCGATTATCGCAGTTGCCGACTCAAAATTGCGGTAACCTAAAGAGCGCACATGAGCAGCCAGCACGAACATCGTTTGATCATCAAAGCGGTCCCCAAAACCCGGCATTCCGGCAGAATTTCCTTGACGAATAATTTCGGCAACCTGCACCTGAGATACATCAGACAATGTACTGGCATGCAAAAAATCAACAATTCCAAGCTCATTTCCGGGTGCATGGCAATTAGCGCAATTCGCCTCAAAGGTGGCAAGTGTTTCTGCTTGATCGTAATTCATCGATAGTGTCAAAGCATAGGCAGCAACATCCCATCGCTCGCGGTCATTGAGACTTTGAAAGCCTGGCATAAATTTCTCAATATTCCCTTTGGTAATAATTTCATACCATTCGACAGGTGCTTTCGAACTCGCGAATTGAAAATCTCCGATTGGAGCCGCTGGAACGGGTAATTGAGCAGCCTGCGTTCCATCTCCCATCCCTCGCGGACCATGGCAATCGATACATTTCTGTTCGTATATCAATTTACCATTTTCAATATCCGGGGGCAATAGAGGGGCGCTGGTCGCTACTGTTACCGGCTCTTGCTGGCTTGGAGACTGATAACTCGGTGGTGGTGTAACATCCGCTGCTAAAGAGAGACTGCAGGCTGTTGTAAATAAAATAAGAATTAAACCTGCCAATCCAATTTTACATTTTGTCATGTTGTTCCTCTCAAATTCTCAGGACAATGTCTTTCCGCATTTTGCACAAAACTTATCGGATGTGGTAACAGGTTTGCCACATTGTGGACAAAAAGCTGAGGGTTTCTCTGCTTTTTCTCTCCGGCGGGCAGCGACAAGTGCCAATACTTCGGCGTCTCCAGCCGTTACACTTCCCTTTTCAATTCCATCAGCACGGGTTTCTTCAATAACGGATTCAACCTGAGCAATCACATCAATATCAGGTTCGGATCCGGAGAGCGTATCCAACTTTTTAATTACTTCCGCCCCCCTCTTTAATAGCAAACTGCGCTGTTCAGGGTAGTCTTCTTGAGGAATTTTCCCAAGTGAGTAATCAAATTCCATTTCCTGCAGTGATCGCAGCACACGATCTCTCTCTGCCAGTAAAATGGATTTTTGTTGGTCATTTTCACAGATTTCCACTGAACTTGCGATTAATTTCTTTTCGGCTGATATTTCAAAAAAAGGCCTTAAGACCAAAAAAAGCACAAAAATTGCTATTCCTAAAATTAATAAAATCGACCCTAAATCCATTAATGGCTCCTTTATTGCGAAATGATTGGGTCAATCATTGCTTGAATTTCACCCAGGCTGCTATATGGCCCAATTTTGAAGTCAGCCAATTTCCCTTGCCGATCAATAATATATGTTTCTGGAACCCCACGCACGCGAAACATTGTGGAGATTTTTGTTCTCAAATCAGGTCCATTTGGATAGGTAATATTGAATTTCTTAACATACTCACGAGATTTTGGCTCAATATCAACATAAGCGACACCAAAAAAGTAGACATCATCTGAGTCTTTGTAAATTTGCCACGCACTTTCGAGATCTGCAGCTTCCTGTTCACATGGTTTGCACCACGATGCCCAAAAATTTACGACAATTACTTTTCCTTGCAAATCAGCTGTACTGACCACATCGCCATCAAAGGTGGTTAAGTCAAAAGTTGGCACTTTCTGGCCTATCTGAACGGGGCCAGCCTGAGCATTCCTCAACCCCCAGCCCAATATAGCCAGAAAACCAAGCAAGATTCCAAAAACCAAAATTATCGTACCACGGGATAAGCCCTTTTTAGGGGTTGTTTGATTCTCCATCACTTCTCCTAGGTATTTTATTCTTTATTCTCAATAATGCGCAATGCTTCTTCGATCTCTTTAAGATAAGGATCGTCTTCATCCAGGTGTGAATCTGATTTTATGGGTTTTGATGCTTTAACAGTTCTCAAATTCTTATAGACAAGAAACAATCCACCAATGAAAACCATCGGAGGCAGCACATACACCAGCCAATTCAATCCTCGTCTTGGGGGTTCCGCAAGAACACGATCACCATATTGATTGACAAAGTATTCTTTGATTTGTTCCTCATTCCATCCTTCTATTAACTTATCGCGGATTACATCGCGCCATTGAGCGCAAGCCTGTGTCGGACAGACATCAAGGGGCGTATTTTCACATACCGGGCAATAAAGTTCTTTTGCGATTGCATTAACTTCATCATCGGTAGGAGGATTTGCCGACTGAGCATTAACCTGTGAGACACTGAAAAAAGTAAAAAGTAAAACAAAAATAATCGACGAGTTTGTGAAATTTATTACAATTTTACGATTCAGCTTTTTATAAACCATCCGATTACGCTTTCCCATCAATCACTACTTGGAACCGGCGCGACAGATGCGTTACGGTTGGCGATCTTGCGTTCCAATTGCAATCCACGCTCTTCATCCGGCCAGGCGGCAATAAAGGATCCAAATATCAGGAGTATTCCCCCAATCCAAAGCCAATTGATAAGTGGATTATGGAAAACTTTGAAAGTGGCGCTACTCGCAGAAATTTGTTCCCAATTTACCAGGATTACGTACAGATCGTCTTCAATTGTACTGCGAACACCGGGGATCGTCATAGGCTGTTGGCTATCGTAATAAAAATCGCGCCGCGGATAGAGTTGGCCTAAATCCTTACCGTTCTTAGAGACATTGATGACTGCCCGTGCCACATTGCGGCCATCGTTTACATCAAATTCGTCCAGGCTTAAATAAGTAACTGTATAGCCAGCTAATTGAACACTTTCACCAGTTTGTAATTTTGATTGCGTCTCAGTTTGAAATACCTCAATGCCGATGATTCCAATTGCCATAAAGACAACACTCAAATGGATAATATAACCTCCATAGCGACGCCGATTTCGGGCTGCCAGGCGAAATAATGCCGTGAGGTAATTTTCTCCGCTGCGACGGTGACGGGCTTGCATACCACGCCAAAACTCATAAATGGTAATAAAAAACGCAAATGAAGCCAGCCATAAACCTAGCAGCGCGCCAAATGAACGTACGCCAAAAGCGAGCATGCCAATCAGAACAAGAAGAGAAAGGGCTCCTGGTTTCCACATAGCCTTTCCCAGCGTCTTCCATGTCGAATGACCCCAGGCTGAGAGAGGCGCAATTCCCATTAAGAGTAACAATCCTGCAAATAATGGAGCAGTTGAACGTTCATAAAAAGGTGCAGCAACGGTTACTTTTTGCCCTGTGAACAATTCGGAAATCAGAGGAAAAACCGTTCCCCAAAATACTACGGCTAGAATCCCAATAAACAACAAATTATTTAATAGAAAGAGTGATTCCCTAGATAACAAGGAATGCATGACTCCTTCCGATTTCAAGTCTCCCCAGCGCTTTACCAGAAGAGCCAGAGAGATAATAAAAGTCACGCCAATGAAAATGAAAAACATCGGTCCAATGGCACTCTGGGCGAACGCATGAACAGAGGAAAGCACCCCGGAACGGGTGAGAAAAGTACCAAATATGACCAGAGCATAAGTAAGAATAACGAGAATCATATTCCAGCGTTTAAATAGACCTCGTTTTTCCTGGATCATAACGGAATGGAGGAAGGCAGTACCGGTCAACCAGGGCATAAAAGCCGCGTTTTCCACCGGATCCCATGCCCAGTATCCTCCCCAGCCGAGCACGTCATACGCCCAGCGGCTGCCTAAAACCAAGCCAATGGAAAGAAACATCCATGCAACCAATGTCCAACGGCGTGTCAGACGTATCCAACGATCATCCTTGCGACCCGTAATTAAGGCAGCGATTCCAAAGGCAAAGGGAATTACAAATGATACAAATCCGAGATAAAGCATCGGCGGATGGATAACCATACCAGGATGTCTCAACAAAGGATTTAATCCACGGCCGTCGTTGGGGATAATCAATTTTGAACCAGCAGGCTGAAACATGGCAACCATTTCCTGGCCACCTGGTGAAGACCAGAAACGCTGGAATGGGTTTTCAAACAAAATGATCATCGAAAGGAAGAATGCCAGTGTTACCAGTGAAACAACAATGACCCAGGGAAGTAAATCGCGATCCCGGTTCCACTTACGGATAGAAACAGCAGATGCGAAGGCAGACATCAACCAGGCCCAGAATACAAGCGACCCTGATTGTCCACCCCACAATGCGGTTACCTTAAGATAAAAAGGCATTGATTGGCTGGTCACATTGTATACATATTGAACTTCGTAGTGTTGCGTAACCAACAAAGTAATGATGCTAAGAGCGGTTAATGTTAATAAGGGAAAAGTTAACAACATTGCTATTCGGGCACTTTCAACATACCTGTACAGATTCTTACGCTCTCCATAAATGGCAGCCACAATCCCGTATAGACTTAATCCAAATGTAATTATCAGCGATCCATAACCTAAATTTGTTATCATGTACTCTCCATCGCCTGGTTTTACCGATATCTATTTAATTGAAAAATCTATCCTTCTGCGGACTGATTGGGAACAGCTTCTTCATATTTTGTCGGACATTTTAGAAGCAGCTCTTCGGCATGGAACAGACCGTCTTCATCCATATAGCCAGTCATAATCGCCTGGGCTTCATTTCGCAGTAAATCTGGCATTACACCTTCGTAAATCACCGCTAACCGATTCAGCGAGGGATCCATGACTGCGTTATGCAAAACAACAGCCAGACCGCCCAATTCTTCGATTTCTTTATTATCACCAGGGACTTGAACCACGGTAAAACGAAGTATGAGATTATCCGCGTCGTAATCAATAGAATCACCCAAAACAGCGCCGGAAATACGGATATCACGGTTTACCATTTCCGTTTTTCTGCCTTCCAGTTCATCAACTGTCAGGAAATATTGAGCACCGGCTTTTGTGTTAGTCACTATTAACAAGATGATGGCCGCAATAATCAGAGCGCCACCAACTAAAAATTTTATCTGCCCCCCCTTACGCGCTGGGGTAATATTACTTTGTTCTTCCACGAATCCTCCTAAAATTTGACAGTTGTAAAGTCTTCCTTAATTCTTCCACAACTACATTAATGCAGGGTTAATTTCTTATAATTTATCAAAATTTTAATTCTTACTATTTTCATCCGAATTTTTCCATTATAACACTGCCTATAACGGATCATTTTTAATTTCATGTACAGGTTATCTTTTTATTTATAGGTCAAAAGAGATGTAGTTGCCATTAATATTTGCTAAATAATTTCATTTATGCGCATTAGGCTACACGTGTCTATTGCTTTCATGTTTCGCATACCATTTCGTACACTTTTCCAGCTATTTGCTCAGCTGCATGCGGGTTCCCTGCTTTTCTGGCATTATTCTGCATTTTTTTAAGCAAGGAATAATCGTCAGCCGCCAGATGGCTGAAACACTTAAGTATGTCCAAAGGAGTTTTAATCCAGTATCCCGCTTCATGATCTTCTACAAATTGTGCATTACCTGTTTCCTGCCCTGGAATAACATCAACAAGCAATAAAGGCAGACCAGCACCAAGCGATTCAGTAACAATCAGTCCACCTGCTTTACATAAAATCATATCAGCTGAAAGTAGGAATTTCGGCATTTCTTCTGTAAATCGGTACAGATGAGCGGGGTGATGCCAGGTGGTATTCGAAAATTGTTCGAAAAGTTCTTCATCGTTACCAGCCACCAATACTAATTGAATATCAAAACCGGAATGGTTTAAAACATCCACCATATCATTGAAGTTTTCCATGCGTGAACTTCCAACGCAAAGTACTGTTGTTTTATCTTTTTCCCAGTTTAACTCCATGCGCAGTTCATCTTTTTTCCCGGCATATTTTGAAATATCCGGGTTGATTGGTATCCCGCACACAAATATTTTTTTCTGTTCAATCCCATTATTTAATGCCAGACCTTCAACCAGATTGTTCGGGACGATCGTCAAATCCACATGTGGATGAAACCAGATTGAATGCAAGGTGGACAAATCAGTTAGGACGGTTATGATTGGGATTACCAAATCTAAATCATCCATTGCGCTCTTCAGGGGTGCCTGGTAAAGTGGATATGTCGAGATTACTAAATCTGGTTCATATTTAATGAGAATTTTTTTCATCACTTCTGCCAGGAAGAAGGTCAGGATGCTTTCAAGTATGGCAGTTGTCACATTTCCATCAGTCAGTTCATACCCAAAACGATAAAGTTCAGGGAGATTCTTAACCCATACGTCATAATCCGATTGCGTGTCACGGAGGAAGGCCGGCGTATCCTCATGATCGAGCGGATTAAGCAAAACCATGTTGAGCTCATTATCATAATTTTTCTTTAATGCAGAAAGAATCGCATTTGCGGCACTTCGGTGGCCGAAGCCTGCATCAGCTGTGATTATGAGCACATTTTTTTTGTTTTCAGGGTTTTCCGTGTCCATATCAATTCCTCTTAATTTTCAACACGTATTGAAAAAAGTTCATCGCGCAAATATGCTTGCAATAACTCCAGGGCAAAAATTGATGAGTAAATCTTGTTTTGGATTCGGTCGCCATCCCAAATACGCTTATAAGCCCAGGTTCCATCAAGTGTAGATAAACCTATCCAAACCAGGCCAACTGGCTTTCCTGGCATGCCTCCTCCAGGTCCAGCAATCCCACTGATCGAAATCCCAATGATGTTTTCGATCGGCACATCTTCTGAAAAGAGTTCTCGCACTCCGATCGCCATTTCTTTCACAGTCTCACTGCT
Source organism: Anaerolineales bacterium (assembly GCA_038329785.1). Classification (GTDB taxonomy): domain Bacteria; phylum Chloroflexota; class Anaerolineae; order Anaerolineales; family Anaerolineaceae; genus UBA6170. The sequence continues at coordinate 69,044 of JBBQNI010000010.1, forward strand.
GACAGCTCCAAATTCCTCCAGTGTTTTCGCCTGAACTTGCAGTAACTTACGTTTGGCTGCGTACGAATACGTATTGACACCACCGATATAGTAATCCGATGAGCCAGGAATATCCGTTATCATATTGCTTAACAACCCCCCTGTACATGATTCCGCAGTCACGAGATGCCTTTGCTTCTGGATTAATAATGCACCAACTTTTTTTGCAATGTTTTCCTTCAATTTCACCTCAATATTTTGATTTTTCGCTTGAATCGTTTAGAATTTTATTATCTTATTTATAAATCAAAATTGAAGAATACGCAGAAAAATATAAAACGTAGTCGTATTGGTTAAGGGAGATTTCTTATGACGTTAGCCACATTTAATTTTCCCCAGGGTTTTCTGTGGGGAACTGCAACTTCGAGTTATCAAAACGAAGGGAATAACAATAATTCAAATTGGTCACTGTGGGAAAATCAAGCAGGTAGGATTGCGAACAATCAAAAAAGTGGGTTAGCCTGTAATTGGTGGGGCGGAAAGTGGAAGGAAGACTTCAACCGTGCAGAAGAAACTTTTCAAAATTCTCATAGATTGTCGATTGAATGGAGCAGGGTTCAACCTGATCCTGACCATTGGGACGAAAACGCCATCGACCATTATCGTTTGATGCTGCAAGATCTCCATCAACGCGGAATCCGTCCAATGGTAACGTTGCATCATTTTAGCGACCCGATCTGGCTGACTGAGATCGAGGGCTGGGAAAACCCGGACGTAATTGAATTGTTTGGGAAATTCGTAAATAAAATGGTCGAATCGCTCATTGAATACTGTAATCTCTGGATCACGATCAATGAGCCAAATGTATATGCCGTAGAAGGGTATGTGGAAGGAGTTTTTCCGCCGGGCAAGAGTGACCTGCGATCTGCATATTCAGTAATGCTTAATATGGTAAAAGCTCACGCCAGGGCATACGAGATCATTCACAAGCTGCAACCATCTGCTCAGGTTGGTGTGGCCATCAATTATCGCCATTTTATGCCAGAAAATCCGCTTAACCAACTGGATCAAACTGTGTCAGCAATTTTGCACAACAATTTCAACAATACTTTTAACAATGCGATTGCTACAGGAAAATTCAACTTCGCATTTAAGAAAAGCACCATCCGTCGGGCAGCGAAATCACAAGATTTTATTGGTGTAAACTATTACACAACAGAAAAAATCCAATTTAATTTGCTCCGTTATAAAAAACTGTTCTATGAAGCCAAAGTGCCTGTCGGTTACGAATTAAGTGAGAACCGATTTATAACCAATTATCCTCGCGGGATGAACCGGGCTATCAGCTGGGCTAGAAAATTTCAAAAACCAATTTATATAACCGAAAATGGCATTGAAGATTCATCTGATTCTTTGCGCCCAAGTTATCTAATTCAACATCTTTACGAGCTTTGGGGGACAACCAACTATATAATCCCGATCAAAGGCTACTTTTATTGGACATTAGTTGACAATTTTGAGTGGGAACGAGGATGGACACAACGGTTTGGCCTATGGTCACTGGATACTGAAACCCAGCTCCGCAAACGGCGCCGCTCGGCAGATTTATATGCAGAAATTTGCCATTCAAACAGCCTTTCAACTGAAACCATTTCGAAATATGCACCTGAAGTTTATAAGAGATTGTTTCCAGCGTTGAATTAAGAAAATCTTTTTAGTCGAGATCTTTTTCCATCATCAACAGATGATTTTGCCTTTTTGGCAATTCTACGTGAAAAGTAGTTCCTTCACCCGGGCTGGATTCTACCGTGATAACGCCATGATGTTGCTGGATGATGAATTGTGAAATTGATAGTCCAAGACCAAAGCCCGAATTTCGGGTTCGGGATCTGGAACGTTCGCCACGATAGAAGCGGTCAAAAATATGCAGCACGTCTTCTTTTGATATCCCGGGGCCGTTGTCTTTGATTGTTATCTCGACAGTCTCTTCTGCCTTTTGTAATGAAATGCAAACCTCGCCATCGGGGGGTGTATATTGAATTGCGTTCCCAACCAAATTTAAGAGCACTTGTTTTAACCGATCTCTATCGGCATAAACTTCCAAAGGTTCGACGCTTTCTATACAAACCTTTATATGTTCTCCTGCCAGCGTCTGCATGTGCTGATATACCTCGCACACCAAATCATCAATCTGGAAATATTGAAAATCCATTGGTAGATCACCTGTATCTGCCTGGGTAATCAATAACAGATTGCCTACCAGCCGGGTCAAACGATCCACTTCAGATTCAATGCTGGTTATGGCATCATCATCCATTTGTTTATATTTTCTCATCAGGCCAATTTCACCTTTAATAACGGTCAATGGGGTACGCAATTCGTGGCTGACATCTGCCATCAAACGTTTTTGTGACGATAAAATCTGATCAAGCCGTTCGAGCGTGTTATTGAATGATTTGATTAGTTGAAATACTTCGTCTTTTTCATTTTTATCGGGAAGCGGGATACGGCGTGAAAAGTTATTTGTATCCGTAATTTGTCTGGCAAATTCAGTCATACTTGCCAGGGGATATAACGCCTGTCTGGTTAAGAACCATGTGGTGAATGCTGCCAGAACAATACCTATAAATAACAGGATAATCAAAACTCCTGAAAGTGTACTCAAAGTAATGTCGATTAAGGATAGATCGAAGCCAACTTGAAGAACCCCCAGCGGACCTCTGGTGGTCTCAAGTGGAATCGAAAGGACGCGGATTCGGATTCCATCCAGGTCGCTAATGCGATAAAGGGAACTTCCTTGCTGCAAACCAAAACTATCCAGGGGTCTCGTGTTTCCCAGGGGACGCGTGAAAAGCAAATGATTTGCATTTTGCCAGACCTGGAAATATTGATTATCACCGATGTTGATTTCCGCCAGTGAGCGCGCTACAAGTGTGTTGTTCGGGGCGACACTCAATGATGAAATTATCCGGTCCGAAGTGCCAGTGAGTCGCTGATCAATTTGGTCAAGCAAGATGACATTGACCAATCCATAGACTAATATACCAAAAATGAGCAATACTGCCCCAATCAAAGCAGAAAAGAGCAAAGTCAGCCGTGATTGCAACGACATTAAGGCATATCTCTCATCACATAGCCAACCCCTCGCACTGTATGCAAGAGGCGGGCTTCCCCTTTTTCTTCGATTTTTTGCCGCAAATATCGGATGTAGACATCCAGCACATTGCTCTCACCACCAAAATCATACCCCCAGACCCGGTCAAATATTACATCCCGAGTCAATACTTGTCTTGGGTGGCGCAGGAATAATTCGAGCAAATCATATTCTTTGGCCGTCAGGCTAATTGTCCGCCCGCCTCGGCTTGCCAGGCGCGTATTAGTGTCTAATTCCAAATCATTGTAACTGAGAACAATTGAACGTTCCGGTTTTGTACGGCGCAAGAGCGCTCGAATTCTGGCGTTTAATTCTTCAATTTCAAAGGGTTTGACCATGTAATCATCTACGCCTGAATCCAGACCTTGAACGCGGTCATGCGTTGTATCTTTGGCAGTCAGCATTAAAATTGGTAGTTTGTCATCCAGGGCACGGATCCGATCACATATTTCCAGTCCATCCATTCCAGGCAGCATCCAATCAAGGACAATTAAGTCCGGTCGATATTGCTGGTATTTTTGAAAACCTTCCTCACCATCAAAGGCTGCTTCTACTTGATACCCTTCATAACTTAGGCTACGTTTCAAAACGCGTACGATTGCCTGATCATCTTCAATTATTAGGATTTTTTCATTCATCAAAAATTACCCCTCCCATCAGACACATTCAATAAGTGATATTTGTGGAATCTCTCCGGCTTTGCCCTATTATAGAACATTTTACACCAACCAGAGCACGCTTCCTTACATGAACTTTTCTTGGATTATAATCATTTACATGAACAGTTATGCGAAAAAAAGTATTGTTTGGGTCGACTCAGAGACAAAGTTACAACAACTGGTAATTGATCTTGAAAAACAACTATCCATCGGTGTTGACACCGAATCCGATAGTCTCTATGCATATACTGAAAAAGTATGCCTCATTCAAATTTCTACACCTGAAAATGACTACTTATTAGATCCACTCAATATCAATGATCTTCGATCATTAGAATCTATTTTCTCATCAACAGAAATTGAAAAGGTTTTTCATGCAGCTGAATATGATATTCTTTGCCTGAAAAGGGATTTTGGGTTCCAATTTAATAATCTCTTCGATACCATGTTAGCCAGCAGAATTCTGGGTCGACAAGGGATTGGCCTCTCAAACTTATTGCAGGATTTTTACAATATTGAAGTGAATAAAAAATATCAACGAGCTAATTGGGGCAAAAGGCCATTGAACGATGAAATGTTGATTTATGCCAGCATGGATTCTCACTATTTGATCGATTTGGCCGATAAATTGAGAAACCAGCTTAAGCAAGAGAATTTGATAGATCTCGCAGAAGAAGATTTTACACGTATTAGTAAGGTTGAACCAAATCATATAGAAAGAAATGGCGATCAATTTTGGAAGTATATCAAGGGAAATATTTTAACTCCCCAGCAAACAACTGTCTTTTTTGAACTGTGCAAACTGCGTGAAGAATTGGCAGCCCGTAGAAATAGCCCCCCCTTCAAAGTATTCAACACGAAATCGTTGATTGACCTTGCCCAAACCACTCCTGGCAATCGTTCAGAAATGAATGAAGTTTACGGACTCTCCCCCAAAATGATCGAACGTCACGGCAGTGAATTATTGCATGCAATAAGGTCCGGTTTAGCCAAAGAGCCTACCTATAGGCCGCATAAACCCAGACCAAACGAAGCCTATTTGCATCGTTATGAAAGGCTAAAAAGTTGGCGGAAGGAAAAAGCAGAAGAAAAAAAAGTGGAATCTGACGTGATTTTGCCGAAAGAGTATCTTGATTACTTCGCCCACAAGAACCCTGGAACTATTGCTGAGGCTCATGAAATTATGATTGATATTCCTTATCGTTTTTCAAAATACGGACAAGCGATAATTAATCTACTTTCCGGAGGGTAAAGTACATGAAAATACATTTTAATGGTGCTGTCCAAACCGTGACAGGCTCACAATTTCATATTGAGGCAAATGGAGCCAATATTTTACTGGACTGTGGTTTATACCAGGGAAAAAGAGACGATTTTTACTTATTCAACCAGAATTTTCAATTCAGCCCAAAGAAAGTTGATGCACTTTTGCTTTCTCATGCCCATATCGATCATAGCGGGAATATTCCTAATTTGGTCAAACAAGGGTTTGATAAACCAATATATGCTACTAGAGCCACCTGTGAACTGGCAGATATCATGTTACAAGATTCCGCTCATATTCAAGAATCGGATACTGAGTACGGTAATAAAAAAAGAGCCCGTAAAGGCCAGCTCAAATTGGAGCCGCTATACACTACTTTGGACGCCATTCAAGCGACACACCTGTTCAGGTCTGTGGAATATGAAAAGCCATTCCAGCCTGTAGAAGGAATACTTGCCAAATTTGTAGAGGCAGGGCATATTCTTGGTTCTGCGGCAATTGTTCTCGATATTACTGAGGGTGGAAAAAAAACCAGGGTTTGGTTTTCTGGAGATATCGGACGCGAAAAATTGCCATTACTAAAAGACCCGGTTTTACCAACTGACTCTCAAATTCTGATCATGGAATCCACTTATGGGGATAAACCTCACCGTGATCCCGAGCAAGCGTTTGTTGAATTTCGCCAAGTTGTCATGAAAACGATTGAGCGTGGAGGAAAAGTTATTATTCCTGCATTTGCAGTTGGACGTACTCAGGAATTGGTTTATTTTTTGAACATCATGCTGGCTAACAAAGACATACCCCCCATTCCAATTTTCGTCGACAGCCCCCTTGCAGTGAATGCTACAGACATTTTCCGTAAATTTTCATATCTTTTTGATGAAGAAACCAAACAGTTTGTCGAAAAGGGGAACCACAAAGCGCTTGTATACCCAAACCTGACTTATACACGCTCGGTTGCAGAATCTAAAGCGCTGAATGATAGATTCGAACCAATGGTGATCATATCGGCGTCAGGAATGGCGGAATCTGGACGCATACTACATCACTTGCGTAACAACATTGAGAATCCAAAAAATACAATTATGATCGTATCGTGGCAGGCCCCGCATACACTAGGAAGAAGATTGGCCGAAGGGCAAAAAATGGTACGCATTTTTGGTCAAATCTTCGAAGTTAATGCTGAAATTGCGACAATTGGAGGATTATCCGCCCACGCAGGCCAGAATATGCTGGTGAAGTATGCCCTCCATAGTCAAAAGACAATTTCTAATGTTTTCCTGGTGCATGGAGAATCAGACGCAGCGCTGGCATTGAAAGACAAGCTCAATCAAGCGGGCATGAGAAATGTTTTTTATCCGCAGAGAGGCGAATATGTGGAATTCTAGATCATCCTCTGCTATAATGAGCGGCGTTAAGTGGGAGAGATGCCAGAGTGGTTGAATGGGGCGGTCTCGAAAACCGTTGTGGTCTTTCAGGCCACCGAGGGTTCGAATCCCTCTCTCTCCGCACAAAAAAACAGCCCGAAAGCTGTTTTTTTTTTATTCAGACAAAATTATTCTTGTTAGAGGTTAACTTTCTCTGTTTCAACCATGTTCTCCAAAATAATCTCGAGTGCCATCGTATGGCTGCAACGACCTCGGCTTTGGAAGAATTCACAATCACAGAGCCATTTTCCTTCATCGTATTGAACTTCGTGCGGATTATTTTCACCACCAACGATTACAACCATTTTTTTGACCGTAAACCGATCTCGTTCTCTTGCATACCGTTTAGCTTTTTCAATTTTTCCAATCATCCCATAATCCATTAGAAATTCTCCTTTTGAATCTTATTTTTAAGAAAAAGACACGCAAAACGCGTGCCTTTTCATAAGCAAATTGTTTTATCAACTCGTTTCACAGAATTCACCATATTTATCTATATAATACGAACGATTTCAAATAAAGTCAACGAGTTTTTGCAGGACAATTCCATCTTCCCCGTCAATATAGTAATTCGTCCAGATATTAGCCTGAGAATAACCACTTCTTTTATAAAGTGAAAGAGCTTCCTGATTGCTTTTGCGGACTGTAAGTAGAATCTTCTGCACATCCATTCTTTTTTCACACTCTTGTAGCAAACTGTAAGCAACACCAGACCGCCGGAATTGAGGAAGAACAGCGATCGTTGTAATCCAGGCCTCTCTTTTTCTCTGACGCACATCTCCTGCAATAAAACCGGCAAAAACATGGTCAACCTCGGCCTTTAGGCGAATAACACTCGGCAGTGTCAAAACGCCAATAAGATCCAGGAGCGGCCAGCGATCAATCGGAAAAGCAATTTCCTCCAAAGAACGTAAATTGGCCAGGTCTCGGATTGTTGCTGAGAGAATTGCAATGTTATCCACTAAGGCTTATTAATTTATCCCTACCCTCCCCGGCGTAGATCCAGGAAGGGTAGAGAAACTATTCATTTACTCTATAGACTTATTTTTGGTAACAAAATCTGATAACAGGCTGGTAAATTCCATCGGGAAGATATATTTGGTTGAAGGGCTGGCTGCCATACTCTTCAAAGTCTCAAAGTATTGCAAAGTGACTGTCTGTTTGTCAATATTCTGGGCTACTTCATAAATCTTATTCAAAGCACCTGCATAACCCTCAGCACGTAACTGCTGGGCCTGTAATTCGCCTTCCGCCCTCAAAATTGAACTCTGCTTTTCACCTTCAGCCCGTAAAATAGCTGCTTGCTTTTCACCTCCAGCCACATTGATGTTTGCTTCACGGGCGCCAATTGATTCGGTCACTACGGCACGGCGGGTTCGTTCTGCGGTAAGCTGCCGGTTCATGGATTCTTGTACTTCCCGGGGAGGAATGATCTCACGAATTTCCACATTAGTAACTTTTACACCCCAGCGCTCAGTGACTTCATCCAAACGTTTCCGTAAGGCAGTATTAATTTGCTCTCTTTCGGAAAGGACTCCATCCAGCATAATTCCACCAATTACTGATCTTAATGTTGTGGTGGCTATACCCTGGGCTGCCAGCTCAAAGTTACCAACCTGCAGAACGGATTGAATCGGGTCAACTACTTTGTAATACCAAAGGAAGTCGATGGAAATAGGAGCATTATCACTGGTAATACTAGTTTGCGCAGGAATTTCACGCACCTGTTCGCGCAAGTCAACGCGGATAGCGCGGTCAACAAATGGAATCAAAATGACAATCCCTGGACCGCGAGCGCCTACACATCGACCAAGCCGGAAAACAACCAACCGCTGGTATTCCGGTACAATCTTGATCGCAGACCACAAGAATAACAGGCCTAAAACGATCACAGCCCCAATCACACAATATAATACTGAGAAATCCATACTAAACCTCCGTGTTATCTTTGAATTCAATCGGTTCAACTATTAATATCAATCCATCTTTATCAATTACTTTTACTTTTGACCCCATTACTGCTTTCTGAGATGATCTTACAGTCCATTCCTCTCCATCAATATAAGCAGTTCCTTCAGGCCCAATATTCGTACGGGCCTCTCCAACCATCCCAATGATACGCAGCGGATCGAAATCGGGGGCACGATCCAACGCTTCCGTTATTCGTTTGACGATGAACCAGATAATCGGTGCATCTATAATCATCAAAATTAATGCTAAAAACGGTGACACGGCAAAGCCGCCATTTTCCTCACCAAAAATAGCAAAGGCTCCAAAATTCAAGAACAGAATTCCGAAAACAAGAAAGATATTCTTTTTTTGATTTCGATATATCAAAATCAACGGCAAAAATGGAATTATAAATATCAATGCCCAAAGATTGCTGGGGGTAGAAATTATTCCATAGCCGGCAACAACCAGCGCAAATATCCCTGCAATTTCTACGACTCCCGTTCCCGGGGTCAGAATTGCCAGTACCGATAGTACAAATCCAACGATCAAGAGAACAAAAGCGAGGTTTGGATCAATAAGGGAAGTCATATACACTCATTTCATGTTATTACTCTTATTATACATTAGCAGCGTTACTTTTCGATAGCTCGAATCTCAGGATATACAGACATCGGAAAAATAGACAAATTATTTCGGTAAAAGTGAAACATGATACAATTTTCCATCATTTACTTTGAGGTGTTTTAATGACAGAAACCATTCTTGTGGCTGCTGCCTGGCCATACGCAAATGCAGAAATCCATGTTGGTAATTTGACAGGTTCTTACCTGCCAGCTGATATTTTTGCACGTTATCATCGCTTGAAAGGCAATAAAGTATTGATGGTTTCAGGTTCAGATTCTCATGGGACACCGATCACCGTGCGTGCTGACGCTGAAAATTCATCCCCGCTGGAAGTTTACCAACGCTTTCATGAAGGCTTCCTCAATTTGTTCCAACAATTAGGCATAACTTATGATGTCTTTACCAGCACACACACTTCCAATCACTTTGATGTTGCTCAAAAAATATTCCTGGCATTGAACCAGAACGGATTTATGTTCCAGGAAAAGCAAGAGCAATGGTATTCACCAGCACAATCCCGCTTTTTGCCGGATCGATATGTGGAAGGCACATGTTACATTTGTGGCTATGAAAACGCACGTAGCGACCAATGTGACAAATGCGGAAATATGCTAGAAGCCAGTTTGTTAATTGACCCCAAATCCAAGATCGATGGGTCAACACCGGAACTGAAAGAGACCACCCATTATTTCCTGGACTTAGGGAAACTCGAACCTGAGATCAGAACATTCCTGCAATCGAAGGAAGACTATTGGCGCTCAAATGTCTTAAAACAGTCTCTAGGCCAAATTCAAACAGATGGATTGCGTGGTAGACCCATCACTCGTGACCTGGATTGGGGCATTCCAGTCCCGTTGCAAGGTCAGAGTGGAAAATGTCTGTATGTTTGGTTTGAAGCGGTGATTGGTTATCTATCTGCCGCAGTGGAGTATGGCACTTTAATTGGGAAACCAGAAGCCTGGAAAGAGTGGTGGACAGATCCAAAAAGCAAATCATATTATTTCATCGGGAAAGATAATATTCCGTTCCACGCAATTATTTGGCCAGCAGAATTATTGGGAATATCAACCACATTCGATGAAATGATGAATACGTCAGATCCAAAATCGCTTGTCCTACCTTTTGACGTGCCGGCAAACGAATTTATGAATCTCGAGGGCAAGAAGATTTCTGGGAGCCGCAACTGGGCTGTCTATGGCCGCGATTTTCTCAGCCGCTACGATCCAGATCCCCTACGCTACTACCTGACCGTCACCATGCCGGAAACCAGGGATGCGGATTGGGACTGGGATGATTTTTATCATCGAAATAATGATGAATTAGTGGCCACCTGGGGCAACCTGGCCAACCGAGTGCTTTCCTTTGCTTATAAACATTGGGAAGGTATTATCCCAGAGCCGGGTCAATTAACTGAACTGGATAATGAACTTCTCAAAACGATTGAAAACGGTTTTAAAACCGTGGCAAATGAGATAGAAGCAGTACATTTGCGCAGCGCTTTGCAAGAGGCTATGAGGCTTGCCTCTGAGGTTAATAAATACCTTGACACGACTGCTCCCTGGAATCAGGTTAAGATTGATAAACAGGCGGCCGGACGAGCTATTTTTGTATCCATGAACGCAATCGATTCTTTGAAAATCATGTTCGCCCCATTCATCCCTTTCACCAGCGAAAGATTGCATGGCTATATGGGACACGAGGATCACCTTTTTGGAACACAGAGCGTAGTGGCCTGTTCAGATGAGCTCGGCCAACATGATGTTTTGCGTTACCATCCTCAAGAATCCGGTTCAAAATGGCACACCAGCAGCATAAAAGCTGGCGATAAATTTGAAAAGCCCTTACCCCTATTCAAGAAATTGGATATTGCCATTGTGGAAGAAGAAAGATCAAGATTAGGACATTAGTATACAGCAGAGCTTGTATATTCTATTGTAAATAATACTAAACCTTATAAATTAGATAGAAATAGAGGTATTATGAAAAAACTATCTACGTTAAGTATTCTATTGTTAATTTTGTTGGTATCGCTGGGTTGTAATCTCTCGACCTTCTTAAGTGATACCCCGCCTGTGGATTTTCAAACCCCAACAGTGGCGGTGGATTCCGGTGATATCGTCATTGATGACGCCCAATCCTGTATTTCTCCCTCCGCTTTGAGTAGCAATTACTCACCAATTGACGTAAATATTGGAAACGAAAGTGAGCAACTCAACCAATTGACGAATATCGTCAAGAATATTTTCAAAGAAGCAAAAATATCTCAATACGCGACATTCGTCAACAATGATAAAACGAAAATAATAAGCTGTATCAAACTTGAACCGATCGGAACTTTAGAAAAGGCTACTTTTGATCTCGTTCTGAAGAATCCCGAGTCATTTATCGAACTGATTAACTTGCCTGAACTTACAATTGAGACCTCAACCCTATCAAATGAATTTAGTAAGATAGGTGACAACAGTGTCTTCTTCCACATCTCATTTGGTAGTGAAAATCCAAAAAGTGCAGAGTTATTGGCAACCCGCAAGGATAATTCAGTGGCGATCTATTCGTTTATCTATGGGAATGATAGCAACAATCTGGAGGACTTCAGAGCCATCCTTGCCACCTTACAGTAACTTCTTATGGCTTTTTGGTGCCGATCACTTTTTCTCTGGTAAATAAAAAACGCAAATAAGCAAAAAGGAGCTTCACTCCCATAGCCAGATACATTCCCCAATTTACCAGGAAAAAGTAGTCTTTTTTCAGATGTTTGCGGTAATAGAGAAAATAGGACTTGTGCCAGGCATTGATTGCCCTAAAAGGCTCACTTAATGATCCCCCCATGCCACCAAAATGAGTAATTTTTGCGGGTGGAAAATAAA
>JBBQNI010000011.1:0-71701 GCA_038329785.1 Anaerolineales bacterium
GTGGCTGTCGGTGCAGAACCAATCGATGTGGGGGTTGGCCCCCCAGAAGTGGCTGTTGGTGCGGAACCAGTCAAAGTGGCGGTTGGCACAGCAGTTGGTAAGATCTGTGGGAGGCAGGTCAATCCTGTAATGGTATTTGAATCCAATGTCACTGCACCTGTTTGGGCAAAGGCTTTACCATCCAGGGTTGCCCCTGTTTGAAGCGCGACTGACGTTAATGCGAGAATGTTCCCAATGAACGAAGTGTTAACTCCAAGGGTCGCGGATGAACCAGCCCTCCACCACACATTACAAGGGTCGCTCCCGGAAACAGATGAACCAGCAGAAGTAATGAGCGTTGATGCGGATTTGAAAATCCAGACGCCTGACCCTTCAAGGGTTAACGGTCCATTTAATTCGAAGGCGTCGGCGCAGTAGACCCCTGGCACGAGAGGCGAAACTAAGGTCAGGTCCTGTGTACCTGTGTAGGTAACATCGCAAGCCTGGTCGAGAGAACCAAATGCGGCGGTGTTAGCAATCTGAGCAGCAGCGGCATGCACATCAGCAGTATGGATCGAGCCGGGATCGACGATACCCGGAGGAAAACCCGTAGCTGCAGAACCTGGACTGACGCCCAAATCTCCAAATACGGTAGTTGGGCCGGTATTGGTCACTGTCTCGCCACCCAGAACGCTAAAGCTGACCGCATCGCCTAAGGTTGGCGAAGTGGCCATGAGAGGGCTCGCAGATGCGCGTGATAATGGACCTCCCAATGATAGCGCCAGTGTAATCAGGACGGTTAAAATTATTAATTTCTTCAGTTTGTGCATGTGATTTAGTCTCCTTCTACTATCTAACCAAAGAGAGAAGCCTTTGTCTTACTATTTATTAAGTTTAGGGTAATGATTAGGGAATTGATGCAGAATCTCTAAAGTGTCATAATCCGTCACTTAACCAATTGTTAACATTGTAATAGTAAGAAGGATGATTAGCAAGCTAAATTTACTAACAAAAGAGATAGGTTTTGGACAAAACTGTTACCGTCCTGAGAGCGGGCAGGCTGCCAAACAACTCACCCAAATCAGCGCCCGGTCTTTTCCCAGGTCATTAAGTTCTTAACCTCCAAGTTCTATCCGTGAACGGCAAACTGGCACGCCTGTCATAGGTGCCAAAACTTTAGGCGAAGACGTGTTTGACCTTTAGGTCCCCCTTATCCGCTCCATAAATTCTCCAATTTTAAAAGAGCGTTCCAGCCGCTTCACATTGCGCTTCAAGTGTGCTATGAGTGACAAGCAACACCTGCCCTTGCGACTTCTACCTGCAGAATGGACATTGATTTGATATTTCCAAACCGCCAGCTTGCCCCGTCATGCCTTGATTTTAAATCACCATTTGGCTAATCTTTGATAGATCAGTTGCACTTACTAGTTGAGTCCAAGATGCCAAAAAGATGTCTTCATCCACAAAAAAAATTAAGATACCTGCCAGGTTTTTGCTTGATCGCGCTCACTGACTGATTGCATTACTCTGCGACTGCGCAACCACAGCCATAACACCTGGAAGGCAATTGCCGAAGAAAAACCTACCATGGCCACATATAAGCCAGTTACCCGCCCCCAGATGACGCCAACACCCAATACCAGGACTACGACGCCTAAAAATATTGCGGTCGATTCTGGAATAGCCCGCGTTTCCCGGCTGAAAAGCAACGCACCCTGATACCAGGAGGTCAGGACACTTAACCCCGGCATGGCAATCGCCAGCCAGAAACCTATCACTGCCAGAGTGACCATTTCAGGTGTAATTGCAGACACATAGGTAAACCATAAGTATGCAAGAGGCGTAGCAGCAATCAAAAGGTGTAATATGGAGACAGTGCTTCCTAAAAAGATGGTAAAACGGCGTAAGTACAGGTAAGACCCTTCCTGATCTAAAAGAGCTACAACGACCTCATTAAAGGCATACCCCAGGCTGCGCAGCATGAATATAAGACCGCTGACAACCGACCAGACTGCCAGTGATTCGAGCGCCATGGGCATGCGGCTGATGGCTGCGCTGCCGATTGGCTGCCAGACCTGATTAAGGATGGAGGTTAATGCCAGCGGAATATAAAAGGCATTAAATTTGTTCCAGGCTATTGGAGTGCCATGTGGTAAAATGTGCAATTGATTTTTAACGACAGGACGAACTCGTAAACCGGCATAGATCGCTTCACAGACTGTTCCCACAGACTGTGTGGCTGCTCCGATTATATAGCCGGGGATGGTACCAACAATTAATCCTGTAGCCAGGACTGCAAATCCCGATAAAAGGCGGATCGCAGTACCAATACTGACCGCTTCTGGGTGGCCAAAACGAATTAAGACGCCCTGTTGAAAGCGCCGGTACGCAATGGCCCACGTCCAGGGAGTCATGATTTGTAGACCGATCCGGGCAGGTTCAATCACTTCAGGTGGTGCGCCAAGCAAACGGGTCACCACAAAATCAAATAAGGGCGTGAAGGCAACCGCGACATGCAAAGCCGTCAGGACAAATCCTGAGATCATCATAAATCGGTAAATGCGCTGGTAAGAAGCCATATCCTTACTCAAAGCAACGGATGCCGAGAGCAACATGATGATGGGCGCTTCAATAATTAACGATATAGGAAAGACAACACCCCCATGGGTCGCCAGGCTGATTTCCGGATGCGCCAGACGCGCCATAACGGCGGTAATGGCTGGCATTTCAATTCCCATCAGCAGCCAGGATGCGGCCAGAGGCAGCCAGGTGCGCATAATTTTCCGGGTTTGCGGGCTTATTCTCGGTTCCCTTTTGGCAAGCTTCTTCAATAACCCTCTGATCTTGTAAATACTCACGCTAGTATAGCATTGAATGGACAGCATCACGATAATTCTGCACTTTCATGCTACAATTTTTCTACTACTTAAATCAGGAAGGAAATCAAATGACCTCTAAACAATGGGCAAGCGCGCCACCAATGAAGATCGACCCTAAAAAGAAGTACTCTGCTACCTTGAAAACCGACAAGGGTGATATCGTCGTCAATTTATTTGCGGATGAAGCTCCAATAACTGTAAATAATTTCATCTTTTTAGCCCGTGAAGGCTATTACGATGACACTATTTTTCATCGCGTGATCAACGATTTCATGGTACAGGGCGGAGACCCAACTGGCACTGGTATGGGCGGTCCCGGCTATAAATTTTCAGACGAATTCCATCCCAGTCTGAAACACGACAAGCCAGGCATACTTTCAATGGCAAACGCCGGCCCGGGAACCAATGGTTCTCAGTTCTTTATCACCCATGTGCCAACACCATGGCTTGACCGAAAACACTCAATATTTGGAGAAATTAGCGAGGGTCTGGATGTCTTATTCTCCATCCCGGCCAGAGACCCCAATTCGCGTAACGCAGCGGCAGTTCAATTGAAGTCAATCGAAATCAGCGAAGGCGATTAAGTCAATTAGTCAGTTTCATTTATGAACTTTATAGCCCAAAGGAACGTAGTATCGGTATATTTGATCAGGATAATAAACTATCACGAATAATCTAGAAGGGAGCGGCGACTAACCGCTCCCTTCTAGATTATTCGAACCTGCAGATCAATTGAGGAATGAGTATTGCAACGTTCATTTAATGCTCGTTGCAGTAATACAGATCTTCATTTGCCGTTCGTTCGTTTTCTGTAGAGATTTGCGCTAAAATAGATACAATCCTCCACTATATATTGGAATGTAATCATAAGGGCTTGGGGTTTATATGGAATTATTCTTAACACCCGCGTCGATAAGCTTTATTACGCAGACAATTTTATTTTTAGGCATCACAATCTATCTGGTCATCATTCGAACGCATACCAGGGCTAATTACTGGTTGGCAGGGTTCTATACTGTCATGGTGGCTTCGAGCCTGGCTGGTTTTTTGGCTGTCTCCAGTTTGGAATGGTACGACCTGGCCATGGCTGTAGAGAATACCCTCATTGTCATTGCGCTGCAGCTCCTGATTCAGTTTGCGTACACTTTTCCAGAGATTGACCCTGCCAAAAGAAAGCAGGCCAGGGTTATTCTTTTCCTTTCACTTGCAATCAGTGTTTTGGCAATTATCAGCGTCATTTTTTATGTAATCCGCATTGAGATTGGTGCTTTCCATGAGGTTTTACCCATCATCTTTAAAAGCATTCAGATATTAATGCTGGTTTGGATCATCTACCTGTTTCTATCTTTGACTCTGCAACCAACGCAAAATACCAAAGGCACTTCCGCCAAAACCAGGTTTATTCAGCCACAGGGACGAGTAGCCAGAGCAGCCAGAGGATTCTTTCTGGCATCGACCGGTCTGTTACTTTTCTGGATTGCGAGCACGGTTCTGGAGATTTTTGGCCAGGTTTCAGTTGCCTTCTATATCTTTTCTCTAGGTACCAGCTGGGCACTGACCATTTTTATTTTTACATTGATAAACCAAACCACCCGTAAAGCATCTTTTTTGATTAAATTAATCGGGATTGTTATGCTGACCGTCTTCACCGGGATCGGTGTGGCGGCCTGGTTGGCAGCACCGGTCAGTCAGGCTAACTATCACGCTTCGTATGCAATCCCCGACAAGCAAACGATAAGATTCGAGCAAACCAACGCAACCTACACCATTTCGCAGAGCGAGTATATATTCGATGCCGAATTAGGACGCAAATTGGTCTTCAGTGACGGACAAACGGTCACGTCCGAGAATCTCTTAACCAGCTTTCCATTTGCCGGAGTAAACTGGTCGTCAGTTCAGATAGACAGGCGCGGTTACGCACTCTTCGATGAGAATCCTTTGCAGGAAATTCAACTTACGCTACCCCACCAACCACAACCCATTATTGCCGCGCTTTTTCTAAAGAATCTTAATTTGTCGGATAATAATGCCGTCTTCGCTCACCTGACCGATGAAAAATCTGTGTTTACCTGGTTCCTGGTTTCACCCCTGGACGACCCCGACGCCACCGTCACTGCCCAATTAAGTCTCTTTCCAGATGGTTCCTTTGATATCAGCTATGCCGGTATTCGTTCCAATTTTCGATACAGTCCCTACTTGCCGATTGGGCTGCAGCAGATCAGCGGTTTTTTCCTCGGTGAAAACGACCAGACTCCCAGCCGGATTCAATTTAATACACAGCTGCCATACACCAGCCAGACATGGAGCGGCGTTTACCAGGATTATTACATTGATTTCCGGAGTGTCTTACATCAAAGTATGTTGATGCAGTTGTACGGATTGCTGCTGGTCACACTGGTATCCATTCTGATTTTTCCCATCTTTTTACAGAACAGCCTGTGGACCCCAATCAAAGCGCTGCGCAGTGGAATTCAGCAAGTGATGCAGGGTGATTTCGAAACGTCACTCGAACCGCGCTACAATGATGAGATCGGTCAAACATTGCTTGACTTCAATAAAATGGTCACCCACCTCGACCTTCAGAAACAGCAACAGCAAAACCACGTTCATGAATTGGAAGAAAAACTGACGCATCGTGCGGCTGATCTAAAGGTTTCGATCGAAAAATTGACACAAGAAATCGAAGCCCGCAAAAAACTGACTGCGGCACTTGAGAAAACCGTCAACCAGCACAAAAAACTTGCTGTTAGCGATGAATTGACCGGTGTATTTAACCGCGCTCACCTGGTCAGCATCTGTGATGACGAAATCAAGCGCGCCAAACGTTACAATACCCCTCTCTCCTTTATTTTAATGGATCCCGATTACTTAAGAATGATCAACGAAACTTATGGAAATACAACCGGTGATGAAGTGCTGAAATCGCTGGCGCAGTTCGTAAATCAGAAATTGCGTGAAACAGATTCCCTCGGTCGAATCGGTGGAGAGGAATTCGCGATCATTCTGCCTCAGACTACAGGTTCGGACGCTCTGATTGCTGCTAATCGTCTCCGAAATTTAATTGGCAGCCAGATGATGGAAACCAACAAAGGGCCAATTCGTATTTCTGCCAGCTTCGGTGTGGTAGAGATGCCCACGGAGGGGATCATTTCGGTCGATATATTCTTGCATCGTGCCAATCAGGCAGTCGATCAGGCCAAACAAGCAGGTCGCAATACGGCCGTATTATGGACTTCTCAGCTGGAAAAACGTCCCAAGTCCTAAGGAGGGTCAATGGATGAGCGTTTCTGGAACTTTTTAAACAAGTTAATTGAGACGCATCCAATCGTAATCGACAGACCAGCCGGCAGCCATCACCCTGATTTTCCTGATTTGATCTACCCCCTCGATTATGGCTTTCTGGAAGGCACCCATTCGATGGATGGAGCCGGCATAGATGTCGGGGTGGGAACAACCGCTCAGAAAGCTTTATCCGGCATACTTTGTACAATCGACCTCAACAAAAACGATTCTGAAATTAAAATTATTCTCAACTGCGATGCCAGAGAAGCACGGAGTCTTTTGAAATTTCACAACTCATTTTCTCAGGCTGCCATCTGGATAGCAAGACCAAACTTATAACAACGTCTTTTCAACTTGCGATTTTTCCATAAAATGACTTATTGACACATAGATGAATGGAGAAATAATCATTTTTCGGAGAGCTTTCATCCTAGCCGGGTAGAAAACCTACCACAAATCTACCCCATGGGATGAATTCATGCAAACCTTTAAAATTTATTTGCGAATGGAAATCTACAGGTTTTTGATTATTTAATGCGATTTACGGCTCAATCATCAATTTGAGCCAAATAGACAGTTTTTTCACAGTCAATGGAGGTCTTGCCAGCTTGGATCTTAAAATCATCAAACCAAATAAACTACTTGAAGCAGATTTTCGAGCTGCCATCAGCGAATTCCGCGAAATTGGTGAGGATCAAATTGAATCTGCCTTTGCGCGCAGCGGCTACAATTTTGACACGTATTTACAAATGACCCGACAGGCTGAGGCGGGATTTGCATTGCCACAGGGATTTGTTCCCTACACTACCTACTGGTCCGTGTTAAATGACGAACGCGTGATCGGGTTCTGTAACTTCCGCCATTACCTTACCAATCCTTTGATGGTTGAGGGGGGACATATTGGTTACAGCATCCGCCCCGGTGAACGCAAAAAAGGTTATGGAAACCGGCAGTTAGCTTTACTGCTGGAAGCCTGCCGCTGGATGGCTTATGAAAAGGTGATGCTGACCTGTGATTATGACAATCTTGCATCCAATAAGATTATTGAAGCAAATGGCGGTGTTCGCAGCGGAGAAGCCATTTCGCCGCGCTCACATAAAAAAGTGTTGCATTATTGGATTGACCTGTAGAAAATATCGAGGATGTGAACGCCATTCAATTCCCAGAATTGATTCCAATCTATCAAAACCTATCCATTTCCACTCCAGAAAGTGGCAATCTTGCACCTTTATTTGAAAACTGGTGTTTAACTATTTACAATGAAATGGTATTTATCATTTCAAATATAAATGGCTGGTTATTTTTCAATTTAGCACAGGCTGCCTAAAAAACATCTTAACCTTTTTCTTTTGAATGATACAAGACCAAAAACCAACCAAATAGTATAAACAGACCGGAGGCTGCTTTATGATCACTGCACAAAATATTTTAGAAATCAAGGGGAAAGATGTCTGGTCAATATCACCGGAGGACTCGGTCTATGACGCTCTTCGATTAATGGCCCGCGTGGATTGTGGTGCTTTGCTGGTAATGGAAAACGACAATCTGGTAGGCATGATCTCGGAACGTGATTATGCGCGTAAGGTTATCCTGTTTGGAAAAACATCAAAAGAGACGCTGGTCAGGGAAATTATGACCGAAAAAGTAATCTCCATACATCCAATGCAAATCTGTGAAGAGTGCATGCAGATGATGACCCGCAATAAAATCCGCCATCTGCCAGTGGTGAATGAAGGCAAAGTTCTGGGAGTTATTTCCATTGGTGATGTTGTCAAACATATCATGCATAAGCAAAAGGAAAAAATTCGCGATCTGACCGACCGCGTTTACCAATCGGATTCCTGATAAATTTTTGAAAACCAGCACCCCTGCCATGACCTTTTATTGGCCGGGGTGTTCTTTTATTTTTCCAGCATGGTATCGTCCGCAACCCAATCCGTGTGGAAACTGCCAACCCGATCGAGACGGCGATATGTATGGGCACCAAAATAATCACGCTGAGCTTGTGTAAGGTTGGCAGGCAATCGCTCGCTGCGATAGGCATCGAAATAAGCCAAAGCTGAAGATAATGCCAAAACCGGAATGCCGTGATCAATCGCTAATTTCACGACCTTACGCCAATTCGCTTGCGAGGATTCAATAGTTTTGGTGAAGGCAGGGTCAAGCATCAGGTTAGCAAGCTGAGGATTAGCCTGATAAGACGACATGATGTCATTTAGCAAGCGTGCGCGTATAATACAACCTGCCCGCCAAATTTTGGCAATCTGCGCTATTTTTAGATCGTATTGGTATTCACGGGAAGCAATCTGCAGCATATCCAATCCCTGGGCGTATGCTGCAATTTTACTGGCGAGTAAGGCGTCATGTGCGGCCTGAACCAGCGCCTCTAGATCGGCTTCGGGAAGGTTTAGACCCGGTCCATGCAGAATTTTACTGGCTGTAATCCGCTCGGTTTTTAATCCTGAGATAATACGGCTTTCAACAGATGCATTGATGGTGGGAATGGGTGCACCAATATCCAGGCCATTCTGGCTTGTCCACTTTCCCGTTCCTTTTTGCTGGGCTTCATCTAGAATCAAATCAAGCATGTCCATTCCGGTGAGCACATCCTTTTGTTGAAATATTCGTGCGGTAATTTCAACCAGATAGCTTTGTAATGGACCCTGATTCCATTCATTGAATATTTCCGCCAACTTAGAATTGTCCAGACCCAACCCGCGATGAAGAAAATCATAGATCTCTGCGATTAACTGCATATCAGCATATTCAATCCCATTATGAACCATTTTGACGTAATGCCCGGCCCCACGCGGTCCAATATGGGTGACACAGGGCGATCCATCGGGTGCTTTCGCAGCAATGGCTTCGAGAATCGGTTGGAGTGCCAGCCAGGCTTCCTGGGATCCCCCGGGCATCAAGCTCGGACCCCATAAAGCCCCCTCTTCACCTCCGGAAATGCCCATCCCAACAAAATTAAGACCTTCTGCAGCCAGTTCAATACTTCTTCTTTCGGTATCCTGGAAATATGAATTGCCACCATCGATCAGAATATCGCCGGCATCCATCAGATCTTTTAATCCGGCAATAGCCAGGTCAACAGGGTTGCCGGCCGGGACCATTAAAAGAATTCGACGAGGCTTCTCCAGCACTGCCATCAGTTCAATTGGCGAGTCAACCTTGAAAATAGCCTTATCAACGGCGCTTTTGTTTAGAAAATGTTCTACCTTGGCGGTATCCAGATCGTATCCAGCCACAGCGAATCCATTTCGTTCCATGTTGAGGGCTAAACTTTGTCCCATTACCCCTAAACCAACAATACCAATCTGTGCTTTTTTCATCATCAATCCTTCATTCCATGATTTTTCGAGACCCTTTGCATAATTTGCAATTAGTTTTTGTATATTCAGTAACAGAAAGGGACGATCTATGAGATCGTCATCATCTCTGGCAGATGCCTCCCTTGATTATATGAGCATTTTGAGTCATTAACGAGAAAATTGAGAAGAATTAAACAAAAAATTTGATCAATGGATGCGTGGATGAATGATTGTGTGCAGATCTAAAGTGGATAGGCTGGGTTTGCCAAAAAGTTACTCGCGAAACATTACTGGCCAAAAACTTTACAGTCTCTCGTAAGCCATACTATAATAAAAATGCTCTTTCCACTTCAGATCGCAGGAGGTAGGCATGTCTGGCCCAAGATCGGTAAAAGCACCACGCGGAACGCAGTTAACTTGTAAATCCTGGTTGACCGAGGCAGCCTTTCGGATGATCCAAAACAATTTAGACCCGGAAGTTGCCGAGCGCCCTGATGATTTGGTCGTGTATGGCGGACGAGGGCAAGCTGCCAGAAATTGGGAATCTTTTGATGCCATCCTGGAGACACTCAAAAACCTGGAAGATGATCAAACACTGCTGGTACAATCCGGAAAACCCGTTGCAGTTTTTCAGTCGCATGTGGACGCCCCGCGCGTATTAATTGCCAATTCCAACCTGGTGCCCCACTGGGCTACTCAGGAACACTTCGATGATCTGGCTGCGAAAGGCCTGATCATGTTCGGGCAAATGACTGCTGGCTCCTGGATTTATATCGGCACCCAGGGCATCTTGCAAGGCACCTATGAAACGTTGGGTGCGCTTGCCAGGAAAAAAGGTTGGGATTCTCTGCGCGGTAAATTTGTATTGACCGCCGGCCTGGGTGGCATGGGGGGTGCGCAACCTCTGGCGATCACGATGAATGAAGGTGTCGGCCTTTGCGTGGAAGTCGACCCCCAACGAGCGTTACGCCGGAAGGAAATCGGCTATGTTGACATCGTTGTCGATACACTTGAGGAAGCAATGACGCTGGTCGAAGAGGCATTGGCTGAGCCAAAACCACTATCCATTGGTTTGATTGGCAATGCAGCCGAAATTTACCCTGAACTGGTGATACGCGGGATCACTCCGGATGTTGTTACCGATCAAACATCAGCCCACGATGTACACATGTATATCCCTCATGGTCTGAACATCGAAGCAGCTGATTTGCTCCGTAAGAATGACCCACAAGAATATGCAAAGCGCGCGATGCAATCCATGGCCGCTCACGTTCAAGCAATGCTGGTAATGCAGCAGCGCGGAGCGGAAGTATTCGATTATGGTAACAATCTACGCCAAAGGGCATTTGATGCCGGTGTCAAAAATGCTTTCGATTTTCCCGGATTTGTGCCAGCTTATATTAGGCCGCTCTTCTGTGAAGGAAAAGGTCCTTTCCGTTGGGTTGCACTCTCGGGTGATGAAGAAGATATTTACCGAACGGATGAGGCTATCGCGCAGTTATTTCCTGAAGACCTTCACCTCCAGCGTTGGTTAAAATTGGCGCGTGAAAAGGTTCCATTCCAAGGTCTGCCCTCGCGTATCTGCTGGCTGGGGTACGGTGAGCGCTTGAAAGCAGGTTTGAAGTTTAACCAGATGGTGGCTGATGGTATTGTTAAAGCGCCGATCGTAATCGGCCGTGACCATCTCGATGCCGGATCTGTCGCCTCGCCCAACCGGGAAACTGAAAGCATGCTCGATGGAACGGATGCTGTCAGCGATTGGCCTTTGCTTAATCTGATGATCAACGCGGTTGGTGGTGCTACATGGGTCTCTTTCCATCATGGCGGAGGTGTGGGTATCGGCTTCAGTCAACATGCCGGCATGGTGATTGTGGCTGACGGAAGTGAGGCTGCAGCCGCCCGGTTAACCAGGGTGCTGACCAGTGACCCCGGGATGGGTATAGTAAGACACGCAGATGCAGGCTATAATCAAGCTATTGATGCCGCCAGGCGGCATGGCATTCAAATGCCAATGTTGAAAGGGAACATCAAATAAACCGCAAACTACGTTTTTTCTGGTTCTTGGTTACAATCGCCATCGGGGCTCTGATTGGTATTTATTTTGGTTGGGTTTACACCCCGCAAGGTATCACCAACTCCCCACTTGCGTCATTAAGAAGTGATTACCATACTGATTACGTACTTATGGTGGCGGAAACTTACCAATACAACTCGAGCACAACCCTGGCAACCTATCAATTGGCATATCTTGGAGCCGAAGAACCTTTACGCTATGTTCAGCAGGCGATCATAAACGCCGAAGATCTCAATTTTTCAGCCGAGGATATCGCCATTCTTGCAGATCTGGCTGGGGCTTTTCAGGCTTCCCCAGTCACAACCATTACTCCGGCTGCGACGGTGACACCGTGAACTCACGCTACCGCCAGGAGCGCTATCACCCACCTTACTATTTGCTGACTGGTTTAATTGTGGGGCTGCTATTAGGGTTTGGCATCAGTTTTCTAATTTTTCCTGTTCAATACACGAATGTCCCACCTGAAACATTGCAGAGTGTCGATAAGGATCAATACCGATTGATGATTGCCTCTGCTTATCAGGCAAACAATGATATCGGTCGGGCGCAGGCTCGCCTTGGAATTCTACGCGAAGAAAATGTATCCGGTTTACTTTTACAGCAAGCCCAGCGCAGTGAACGGCGCAGCGATGCCCAGCTCTTATTGAAACTTTCTCAGGCTTTAGAAAAAGCACCGGAACTTGTGGAAACAACTGCGCCGATAATGCAAGCTACCATCACTCTCAATCAGGCACAAGCAACAACACCAACAATCAGCGAAAACCAGCCAACTGATCAATCCGTTCGAACAGCCACATCAGAAGCAACCCTCCCGGTAGCTACCCGCACGCCTTTCCCGTCTCCTTCGGCTGTATCCAGTCTCAATATTCCCTTTCGGCTGGTTGAACAGAAAACGGTTTGTAACCCTTCTTACACAGCCACATTGATTCAGGTGGAAGTGGTTGATAAAAAAGAAAAGCCCATCAGCAATGTGCGTATCTTCGTTAGTTGGGATGGCGGACAAGATATTTTCTATACCGGTTTCTTTCCTGAAATCAGTATCGGCTATGCCGATTTCAGCATGAACCCGCAAGAAAGCTACAGTGTCCGGGTTGGTGAAATAGGTGAAGTCGTCCAGAACATCAGCGCGCCTGAATGTCAGGATGAAAACGGAAAGAACTATTGGGGCAGTATTTCGTTATTGTTTGCTGAACCCTAAAGCTTCTATTTATTTTTACCGAATTTCACTTGCTGTAATACTTGACGGTATTCATCTGCATTGGGTGGTTCCAATGCGATAATGGCTTCGAGCGTTTCAATCGCTCCCCAGGTATCACCCTGATCAAGCAGCTTATCGGCCAATTGGTCCATTTGCTCGATCGCACGATTGGTTTGACCAGCGCGCAGATATACTTCAGCCAAACGTCTGCGAATCTCGCCCTGGTTTGGACGTTCTTTCAACAATTCTTGCAGGAAGGCGATGGCATCCTTTATTTTTTGACGGTCTTCCAGTACTGAAAGGTAATCATCCACTTCTTTGAGCGCAACGGCATCCTGGGATAGGCGGAAATTGATATCAATTAATTGCATTCGAGAGGATTTTTCTTCAGGCTGGAGGGAGCGTAATTGTTCAAATATGCGTAATGCCTGGCGCCAATCCAGCCGTTGCATATCAATATCGGCTACCTTGGTGAGAATCTGCACTGCCCATTTGCGATTTGTGCGTGATTGCTGTGCCAGACGCAGGGAGGATAAATAGGCCTGGCGAGCCTTATCCAACTCTGCCAAACGATAATAAATGTCTCCCATTTCCAGATACTCGTAGATCGCCTCATCAATGCGGCCGTGACTGGAAAGCAATTCAATCAAACTGTTACGAATACCCAGCTCCATCGGCACCATTTCCGTAACCCGTTTATAGACCCGGATAGCCTGATCGACTTCCCCGCGGACTTCATACAACTCAGCCACCAGGGTGAACTTGGCGACCGCTTTTTGAATATGTCCCTCGGCAACTAACAGGTCGCCCATTTGCATGTGCAAGGGTAAATAGGTAGGTGCGTAATGCAAGGCGCGGAATGCTTCCTCCATCGCCGAGCGGGTTTTTCCACGTTTGGTTAAATCACGTACATTCACCAATGATTCGATCACCTGGCTTGAACTTGACTGCAGTAACATCTCCATCAGAGGCATCGGCGGGTTGTCATCTTTGGCAGGAGGCAACTGCTCGCGCGCTTTATGCAGGTATTCCCGCCAATCGAAGCGCATCAACTGCGTACGGACACTCTGGCAAATGGATTTCAGGGTCTCATCGTTGCGTTCATGGCGTTGTGCTTCCAAACTTGGTTCGTAAAGCTGACTCAATTCTTCAGCCTGATCCTCCGACACGGTTTGAATATCTGCCAGGCGAAATGCCTGCAAATAAGCCACAGCTGCATTGCGCAAATTGCCCTGGCGTTCATGAATTTTTCCAATCAAGAGATAAGTGGCCAGCGCATACTCTTTGCGCCGTAATGCTGTTTGCAGATATCGTAATGATCGCTCCGGGCTTTCTTCATTCAGAAGCATACCCAGGTTGAAATACACGGCTGATTTCTCAAGACCGATTTCCAGTACCCGTGTAAATTCTTCCGCTGCCCGTTTTTCATTGCCCTGGGTTTGCAAGTCGATGGCATGCCCCAGATGCAAAAGAATACGGGTTCTTTCAGCTTGCTCGAGTGAAAGACCGCCGGTACCGCGCGTTAAGGCGTTTACCGATCGCCGGTTTGCTTCAGACTTTTCACCCGGCTCATCCGATTGATCAAACAACATCTTGGCAAGTTCTTCAAGGGCCATCTGGCGCGCTTCGGCTACCGGATCCATCTTGCTTTCAGCAAATTGATCATCGCCTTCTTCCAATTGCTGGATGGTTGCCAAACGGGCTGTCCTTAAGCTGCTGTTCTTGGATCTACCCGGTTTGGGTAAGGTTTGATTTGATTTTAATAACTTAATCGCATTTTGCACTTCGGTATTATCCGGTGCAATCTGCAAGCAATAGCGGACTGCCTGGATCGCCTTGGCAGCATCACCATCAACTTGCATCAGCGCAGCAGCTGCAAGATATTCATAGGCAGCTTCTTGTTTGCGCCCCATTTTGTCAAAAATCATCGCTAAACGTGTACGTGCGTTTAAATTTTCTGGATCCATTGCAATAACATGAGACCAACTCTCAATTGATTTATCCACATCACGGGCTTTTAATTGCAATTCAGCAGCTTGCATCCCGGTTTTTATAGCTTCACGAATTCTTCCCATGTTTTCGTAGATCTTGGTCATCTTTTCGTATGGCACCGGATCGTTGGGAGAAATTGAGCTGGCCTTTTGGTATTGTGAAAGGGCACCTTCGTAATCTTGCATTTCCAGGTAAGATAACCCCAGACTGATCAGCGCCATCGGATCGCTTGGAAATTCCGCCAATGCCAGTTGGTAGAAATTGGCTGCTTCAGACCATTTTTGATCCCAAGCAGCAGAATGCCCCTGGTTCATGGCGGCATGGAATGCTTGTTGATCTCCACTCATAAGGTTTCATCCTGCTTGTCAAAAACCATTGGTTTCATGTTACCCCAATTTTCTCCGGATTTTGCTTCGGTGGAAAGCGGGATGGAAAGTTTATAAGCATTTTCCATCACATCGCGTACCACCTCTGCGGTGTGGGTCAATTCTTCTCGCGGGCATTCAAGTAATAACTCGTCATGCACCTGTAGCAGTAATTTTGCTCTCAGTTTCAATTTTTGTAAAGTATCTGGAAGGCCAATCATTGCTATCTTTAGTATATCAGCAGCCGTGCCTTGAATGGGTGCATTTATGGCTTCTCTTTCCTCCCGATTGCGCACATTCTGATTAGCAGCTGAAGAAAGATTGGGAAAATAGCGTCTTCTCCCCAATAAAGTCTCCACAAAACCCTGCTGCATCGCAAGTTGGCGTAAATCATCCAGATATTTCTTAACACCGGGGAATTGAGTGAAATATGCTTTGACAAAATTTTCCGATTCTGCCAGAGTCAATCCTGTTGAACGGCTCAACCCAAAAGGACTCATGCCATAAATTAATCCGAAATTGATTGCCTTGGCGTGCCTGCGCTGCTGGCCTGTCACTTTATCGAGCGGTATGCCGTACACCGCCGCCGCAGTGGTTGTATGGATATCCTGTCCCGCACGGAAAGCGTTCAACATTGCCTCGTCACCAGACATATGAGCAACAACGCGCAATTCAATCTGTGAATAATCCACCGCGAGCAATACCATGCCGGGGGATGCAATAAAGGCGCACCGTACCTTGCGCCCCAGATCGGTGCGGGTGGGAATATTCTGTAAATTGGGGTTAATGGAGGCAAGGCGACCCGTCACTGAACCAGTCTGACTGAAAGAAGTGTGCACTCGGCCAGTGCGTGGATTGATCTGATTGGGTAACGCTGAAACATAGGTAGATTGCAATTTAGCCAGCTCGCGGTGCTCCAGAATGAGATCAACCACCTCATGTGATCCCTGCATTTGTTCCAGCACAGCAAAATTGGTGGAGTAATGACCACTGGCAGTTTTCTTTTTACTGGGTGATTGAAGCCCAAGTGTTTCAAACAAGGCTACAGAAAGCTGCTGGGTAGAATTGAGATTAAAATGATAGCCAATGATAGCATGCACCTTGCTCTCAATTTCATTCAAGCGTTGGGCAAGTTCCTCATTCATCTGTTGCAAGAAATCTTTATCAAGCAGAATCCCGTTTATTTCCATCTGTTCCAGAACCGGAATCAGAGGCATTTCGATATCTCTAAAAACATTTTCAGCGTTGTTCCTGGCCATCGATGCGGCCAATAGCGGCATAAGCAATATGGGCACAACCGCATCGGCACCGGCATAAGGGGCAACGGCTTCCACAGCCACCTCTGCCATCGAAAGCTGGGTTTTACCGGAACCGATCAGGCTCTCGATACGCTGCATTTCAATACCCAGATATTTTTCAGCCATATCTTTCAGACCAAGATCGTACGAAGCCGGGTCTACCAGCCAACCTGCCAGCATAGTGTCAAAGGAGTATGGCTGCACCTTAATCCCATAAGCAGAAAGGACAAGGCAATCATATTTTAGATTGTGGCCGATTTTTGCAATTTCTGGGTTTTCCAGGGCGGGTTTGAGAGCCGTAATCACTTGTTCAAGGTCTAGCTGTTGATCACCAGTTTTGTGACCTACAGGAATATAATAACCTAGCCTGTCGTCAACAGCGACTGAAATTCCCACCAGGTCGGCCAACATAGGATCAGTATTGGTGGTTTCGGTGTCAAAGCTGATATATTTGGCGGATTCCAACTTCCCTACCAGCTCGGTTAATTCTGCCTTTGTATCCACAATCGCTGATTGATAATTAGCAGCAGGAGCGGATCCGATCGTAGTGACAGCTTCTCCAAACAGAGAAAGCTGTTGATTGGCTCCATTTTTGACGTTTCGATTGCCAAGATCACGTAAACGCCCAATCAACGTCTTAAACTCGAGTTCGCTAAAGAGCAATTCCACTGCTTTGGTGTCCAGATGGCTGGTACTGGCCTGATCCAGGTCCAACAAAATATCAATATCTTGATCGATGCGTGCCAATCTTTGACTCAAATAGGCGGATTCTTTTCCAGCAACCAACTTGCTCTGATAGCGGGAAGGGATCTCATCAATATGTGCATAGATTGCATCCAGCGTCTGATATTCTTCCAGTAATTTCAGGGCAGTTTTTTCACCAACACCTGGAACGCCGGGAATATTATCGGAGGAATCTCCCATCAACGCCTTTAAATCTACAATCTGTTCAGGTTTTACCCCCATTTTGGCAATAACATCCTCTTCATGATAATCACGAGCATCCGCCATCGATTTGCCGGGTAAGTTGACAATGATGCGATCCGTGACCAGTTGAAGGAGATCGCGGTCACCGGTTATGATTTTAACGCCCAGGCCTTTAATGACCGCCTTTCTGGCGATTGACCCCAGAACATCATCTGCCTCAGCCCCTTCTTTTTCAAGGCGGGGAATATCGAATGCATCAATTATTTCGCGGATTCGTTCGATCTGACCGCGTAACTCATCCGGCATTTTGGCGCGCGTAGCTTTGTAATCCGGAAAAATTTCATTGCGGAACGTTTTGCCGGTGTCAAAAGCTACTGCGAGATATTCAGGGTTTTCTTTTTCCAAAAAGCGCAGCAGAATGTTCATAAATCCATAAATGGCTGCAGTGGGTTCTCCAGTGGAAGTCATAAGGCTATCCCCACGAACCGCAGACATTGCAAAATATGTTCGGTATGCCAGAGCATGTCCATCAATTAAATAAAGGGTTGGTGGCATTTTTTCCTTCCTTCAAGCCAGCTTGGATTAGGTAATTCTAACCTGTTTTACCTTGATCTTCCTCTGGGGATTTAAGAATGGTTGGTAGCAGGACACCCTGCGCCTGGCGGGTTCCATGGACATATTCTTTGACCATAGATTGCGAAGGTGGCAAATAACCACTCAATAACAGGTAACCGGGAGCCCAAAAATCGTTGGAAAGATGTCCCTTAAGAAAATCGGGTTTAAGCTCAAAAACTGCTTTTGATGTTTCTTTGCGCATAATTCGTATGATTTTTGCAGGAGCTACTTTCGGGGAAGCGAAGATCGTCCACTGGACATGCGTTGGCCGAATGGTTAAGCGATCCAGGCGCCAATCATAGGCAATACAGATCTGAGGAATCGACTTTGCCAGCAATTGAGAGATCATACCCACTAAAAATTGATCATGGAAGCGCGGGATGAGCAGACAGGTATAACAAAGGCTCGCCTGGCCGGGGGATTCGGGCTGCAATCGCACTTCAGCCTTTTGCGGGGCGTCAATATCCGCTGGAGAAAGAGGCGTTTCCGGCTCTACTTGTGTTTGACCTAATTCTGGTTCTACTTCAGTTGGTAAAATAGTACCATCCACCTCATCCTGTGCATCCCAGGGAAAAATGAGCCCGGCCAGCAGGTCAGCCGATGGTTCTTCATGCCCAGAAGCGGACAATAATTGATCAACCGTGTTGACCTGTTGACCGGATTCAGCCGGGAAATCGTCGTCTTCCCACTCAGACGGTTTCGCCGACCCGGCCTGCAAATCTTCACCCAGCTCCGTGTTTAGAATCTGAGTGGTTGAAGCGTTCACATCATGGACAACCTGCAAATCCGGGTTTTCTTTTAAGTGCTCGCTTTCCAGTTTTTCTAATGTGGGTATTGTCAAATCCTCATCCTCCTCTGCGCCTTCCCTTATCCATCCCGGCAAAAATTCGCTGCTTCTCGATTGTGTTGCCTTGAATTCACGGGGGGATTGGCTTTCGAGGTCTTCTCCCTTTTGCTTATTTTCGGCAGGCTCTACAGCAGCGCCTTTCATTTCGCCGAAACTTTCTCCGTTTTGAACCCGGTTTTCCTGGGTATCCTCAGTATTTATGGTCGCTGGGATGCTTATATTTCGCGGGCTGAAACTCAACAGTCGCTGCTTGACCTGATTGATCTGTTGGCGGGCATCCCGCAATGGAATGCAGGCGGCAAATACCATAACCAGCAATTCGTTTTCCTCAATTGCCTTGAAATAAATCAATAAAGGTTCTGAATTACCAGCGAGCTGTTTGTACTTAATAAAATCAGCATGGAACGGTTTTTCGGCCCGCTCTTCAAGGAAAGATACGATATCTTCTACAATTAATTCCTTGGAATCCCCCACCGTAGCCAGGAGCGAACCATTTAAAAAGTACGCAATCAGGTTCGCATCACTTTGCGAACGGGCATCAAGCAGCAGGCCAGGCAGGGCTTTTTCCAGTTGATCTTGTGATTTCTCTCCAAATTCAGCGTTTCTCAGGCTGTGCTCAATTTCTTCCAGAAAGTCGGGCAGATAAATTGGTTTGTGTAACACTTTATTAATGTGAAGTCCATTCAATTCAGATCTTGTATCAAACGAGGTGGTTAGCAGCAGGATGGTTTTCAATCCTGGTTGAAATCTCTGAAAATTAGTCAAAACGTGCAATTGTTCGTCAACAGGTTGATCTATATCGAGAACAAGCGCATCAAAACTGGTCGAAGGCTCCAGATTGCGAATTTCATCAATTGAATCTATTGCCGTGACCAGATATTTTCCGCTTTCCAGCAATGCAGAACGAATCAGTTCAGCAAATGCCGGCTGAGAACTTAGAACCAAAACCTTTTTTTCCACATAAAAAGTTTAGCACTTACATTCTTGAGAATCAAGGCAATCTTGTGTCGACTTGTCTGTAAAGGAACTTGTGAGATAATAAAAATACGGCACAAACATCCAAGAGGTTAAATTATGGCATTTGAAACAATTTGTGTTCTCGGACTCGGTTATATTGGTTTACCGACCGCTTCCACTTTTGCTAACGCCGGCTGTAAGGTCGTGGGTGTTGATACCAACCCAGCCATCGTTAATTGCCTTCAAAACGGTGAACTGCACATTTCCGAACCAGGACTTGGTGTGCTGGTTAAGAGGACAATTAACTCCAAGAATTTGGTGATTTCTCCAAAACCGGTGCATGCCGATGCCTTCATCATCGCTGTGCCAACCCCATTTTACGATGACAAAAAAGCAGATCTCACCTACGTTCGGTCAGCCGCAGAATCAATTGTCCCTTACCTGCGCAAAGGCAACCTGGTAGTGCTTGAATCAACCTCACCTCCGCTGACCACAACGGATGTGCTGGTGCCGATTTTGGAGAAAAGTGGCCTGTCCGCTGGCGTGGATTTTAGCGTAGCTTATTCTCCCGAGCGGGTTTTACCCGGCCAAATACTACGGGAATTGATTGAGAACGCACGTGTAATTGGCGGCATCAATCCAGAATCCGCGGCGGCTGGCAAAGAACTCTACCAGATTTTTGTAAAAGGCGAAATAATCACCACAACAGCAACCACAGCGGAAATGGTGAAACTGATGGAGAACACCTATCGTGACATTAACATTGCAGTAGCCAACGAATTCGCACGCCTGGCAGATCGTTTTGGGATAGACGTTTGGGAAGCCATCCAAATCGCCAATCTACACCCGCGAGTCAAGATTCTCAACCCTGGACCTGGTGTCGGTGGTCATTGTATCAGCGTAGATCCCTGGTTCCTGGTTGAAGCAGCGGCGGATATCACGCCGTTGATCCGGACTGCACGGCAGGTAAATGATGGTCAGCCTACCTTTGTGGTTGAGAAATTAACCGAAATTCTGGGCTCATTACAAGGGAAAAGCATTGCTGCACTTGGCCTGGCATATAAGCCGGATGTCGACGATTTACGTGAAAGCCCCGCCATAGAAGTGGTAGAGGCTCTACGATCAGCCGGCGCAAAAGTTACGGCATTCGAACCCTATAAACCCAACTTCTCCCTGAAAGGCATCCAAATGGCTCAAAGCCTGAACGAAGCCATCGCGGAGGCAGACCTGCTATTATTACTGGTCAATCACACCCAATTAAAAATTATTGACCCTAATCAGATCCTGGAAAAGACACCAGCCCGAATTGTGTTTGATACCGTAGGGGGCTGGAACCCGCAGCACTGGCAGGATGCCGGCTTTGAAGTTCATCGTTTGGGTAAAGCAGATCGGTAAAAGGGCAAAATGGAGAAAAAATTACGCCTGTTGACCATTTTCGGAACCCGCCCGGAGGCATCCAAAATGTGCCCGGTGGTTCTGGAAGCCCAATCCAACCCAGAGGTTGAATCCATACTGTGTGTCACCGCACAGCACCGCCAGATGCTTGATCAGGTTCTAGATGCCTTCAAGATCACACCCGATTTTGATTTGAACTTAATGCAACCGGATCAAAGCCTGGCACAAAGTGCTGCTGGAATATTGATCAATCTCGAACCGGTGATCAAACAAGTTGCACCGGATTGGGTTTTGGTGCAAGGTGATACCACCACTGTCATGGCCGCAGCATTGCTTTGTTATTACAACAAGGTGAAAGTTGGTCATGTAGAGGCAGGCCTACGCACCGGTGATAAATGGCAGCCTTTCCCTGAAGAAGTCAACCGCAGGGTGGCGGCTGTGGTTGCCGATTTACACCTGGCACCTACCGAACACGCCCGTCAAAACCTGTTGCACGAAGGGATTGCTGAGAATAGAATAATCGTCACGGGCAACCCGGGGTTAGACGCTTTGCGCTTGATCACTGCGCAGCCTGCCCCTTTGCAGGTTAACAAATTTTTACAAGATTATGGGATCAGCCCCAATAAAAAAGGCTTAATTTTGATTACCGCGCATCGTCGTGAAAATTTTGGAAAACCAATGGAAGATATTTGTACTGCCATCAAGTTTCTGGCAAGCAAATATATTAACCAGTTCCATTTCATCTACCCGGTACATTTGAATCCGCATGTTCAAGAGCCTGTTTACCGCTTATTGGGAGATCTCCCTAATCTCACGCTCATGCCACCGTTAGACTATTTAGCGATGGTACATTTCATGTCGCATGCCCGTTTAATCCTGACAGATTCTGGCGGCATTCAAGAAGAAGCAGCCGGGCTGGGGAAACCCACTTTAGTGCTGCGCGAGGTAACCGAACGTCCTGAGGGAGTCACTGCCGGAATATTACGCCTGGTTGGCACCGAACCCGACAATATTATCAATCAATCCATGCACTTGCTGGAAGACAACCATGCTTACCAGGCAATGGCCAGCGCTAAAAACCCGTTTGGAGATGGGTACGCTGCCACAAAAATCATTCAAGCCATCCTCAATTACCGGTTCTGACGAACCTTTCGGATTAAGATCAATATGAATACACCCGAATCTGACCAAAGCAGCAGCATCGCCCTTCTTCCAAAATTAAGCGGAGTGGGTGGACCCACGTCATTTCAAAGAAAGTTGATGCTCGGTCTCAACAAGGAAGGAATACGAACTCATTTTGATTCGCGCGACCCCACCACGAAAGCGCTCCTGGTAAATGGGGGCAGCAAGCATCTGGCAGCCATCTGGAGAGCACGAAAACGAGGGGTTCACGTCGTGCAACGCTTGAATGGAATGAATTGGATTCATCGGCAGCGGAATACCGGTATCAGGCATTATTTACGCAGTGAGTATGGTAACTGGAACCTTTCATTTATCCGTAAACACCTGGCCGATCAGATCGTCTACCAATCGATTTTTTCGAAGAATTGGTGGGAGAAAAGATACGGTCCGGCACGTGTGGCCGAAAGTGTCGTCTATAACGGGGTTGATCTGGATTTCTACACCCCCCATGGCGCTCATTTACGACCCAATGATCACATTCGAATTCTAATGGTCGAAGGACACCTCGGTGGAGGACATGAAGAAGGGCTGCTGAATGCCATCCGTTTGGTGGTCCACTTGAGTGAGAGACTTTCGCAACGCCTTGAGTTAATGGTGCTGGGTGAGGTATCCCCATTGGTCAAGCTGCAAATTGAAGATGTCAGCAATGCCTGGATCACATGGGCGGGCATTGTCGAGCCCGAGCATATCCCTGCCTTTGACCGTTCCGCGCACATCCTTTTCTCAGCTGATATCAACGCCGCCTGTCCTAATTCAGTGATAGAGGCAATCGCGTGTGGTTTACCCGTAGTTGCTTATAACACGGGTTCGTTGGAGGAAATTCTAAAAAATGATGCCGGCAGACTGGCTGCATACGGCGCTGACCCGTGGCTGCTGCAACCACCTGACATTGCTGCCCTATCTGACTCAGCCTTAAAATTATTGAATAGACTGCCTTACTACCGCCTGCAAGCTCGCAAACATGCAGAGCAGGAGTTTGGGTTGGAGATGATGATTGCCGGCTATTGTGATGCCTTGTTTGCGGAATGACGGCATCATACGACCTGCAGATATTCGTTGCGCATATCAGGTATAAAAGAACCTCAATCACGATAATTATCAATAATCAGGTACGCTTATTGCATCCTTTTTTCCATAATTGTGTTATTGTACTCACGCAATAATCCGTAGAAATTTGCAAACCGCGATCATAAATAGGCTTATTAAGATCCGCAGACCATATTGAATCCGACCTGACGCAGTAATAATTCCTATCAGGAAAAGACATAAACACCTGTCTTAATAAAGGTGAAATATCGAACTCTCATTTGAACCATCCAGTTGGCCTCTTTATCTCTCGATTTTCATTTCTATGATCCTTGGCATCTACGCCTATACGAAAAGATCTTCGACAGTGGCCCGCGTGTTTACCCTTTTAATGTTCTCCACCACGCTCTGGACATTATTTTACTTACTGGGTTATTCCAGTCAAACCTTGAACGGAAAAATTTTCTGGTTACGAGTAAAATACATTCCCAGCACAATCATCCCCCTGGTCTGGTTTTATTTTTCCCTGGAATTCACCAAAAGCACCCGCTGGGTACGCAATCGCTGGGTGCAAAATGGTTTGATTGCTTATCTGATCCTAACCTGGCTGGTGGTCTTCAGCAGCAATCTGCATGGCATGATGTGGCAGGAGGTATGGATTGCGCCTGGCCAACCGGAAGAAGTAGTAATTCACGGATTCTATTTCTGGATTTACCTGGCAGTCACTTATCTGGCATTGCTGATGAGTTTTGTCGCCTATACACGCTTTTTTTCAAAGGCTGCCTCTATTTATAAAATGCAGGCATTAACCATGGCGATCGCCAGTATCTTCCCGCTGCTGGCCTCTATTTTGTTCTTGTTTTTCAACCTTGATCTCATCCCCCTGGTTGACGACACCATTTTTTTTATGCTTTTCTCTGAATTATTTTTTGCCTGGTCACTTTTTGGCTACCGCTCTTTTGAGTTAATTCCATTTGCAAATGAAATTATCGTAAAGGATATTCCGATCGGAATCCTGGTTTTTGACAGAAATAACAAAATTGTTGAAATCAACCCGACTGCCCAAAAACTGTTAAGAATCTCCAATGATTATGCGGTAGGAAAATCTGCTAATATGGTATTTAACGATAAAGACGATATTTTCGTTATGAATGACATCGAACGTGATGTCGAAACCGAAATCGAGAACAACGATTCCGGGGAAGTGAAATATCTTAGCTTGCACCAATCGCCCATTTTTAATAAAGGACAGGAATTCCTCGGGCGAATTATGCTCATCACAGATATCACCGAGCGCAAAAAACAAGAAATTATGTTAAGAAATTTTGCCACTTACGACGAGATGACCAAAGTTTTTAATCGTCGCCATTTTTTTGTTCTGGCAGAGAAAGAATTGCTGCGGGCTATCCGTTACGGTCGCTCAATCACAATCATCATCTTTGACATTGACAATTTCAAGCAATTCAACGATGTTTTCGGTCATTCGCTCGGTGATGCTGTTATAACTCATGTAGCCGGAACGGTATTAAAAGCATTGCGCGATTCAGATATATTTGCGCGTTATGGTGGCGATGAATTCATCATCCTGTTCCCGGAAATCAGCAAAGAATGTTCCGTTAAAGCCGTTAACCGCCTGAGGGATGTCATCAAGAATTCTGTCCTGCGTAAGGACGGAGAAGAATTTCCTGTAACCCTCAGTTATGGAATTGCTCATTGGGATGGCAGGCAGGAAAAAACCCTGGAACAGATCATCCACCATGCCGATATGGCTCTGTTAAAAGCAAAAAAACAGGGTCGCGACCGATATTGTTTCTGGCCAGAAGATGACATGCCGGTAGTCTGAAGCCTCTGAACAAGTTATGACAACTATTTGGCAAATGACCCTCTAAAAGCTGTTAATCAGTGGGGTTGATCACATTTCCCATGAACAGGATCAAACCACTTTCACGATCTTGAATCATGAACATAAATGGGTGGTCGAAAACCATTTTTATAGGATCTTCTTCCGGCATGGCAGAAGTTGCCCCAACAATTACGGCGGTAGCTGCAGCTGCTTCAGTTCCCTGCTCGTCAACTGCCACAAAGGCTTTATGAATTACATCGCTGATAAACAAGGGTTGTGCGCCTTGCTCGTATATACCTGAAAAATCGGCAGCTTCCGTGAAAGGAGTGGACATACCCAATTCTTTTAATGCCTGGCTGGCGGAAAAACTACCCTCAAATTCAAATTTTGGCAGGCTAAGAAGAATTTCGCCCTGCTTCTTCCCTTCCATTAACTGGCGGTAACCAGCCAGATCAAACCCTTGCACAAACTGATTTAAGTCACCCTGGCGTGGCATGAGCAATACCATTGCATAGCGGGAATTCACATACGGGAGCTCAACCATTTGAATTTCATCGGTGAATTGATAATTAAAACGATTCTTTTGCTCCATCATTTCGACGGTGACTGTTTGATTCGCGGAGATAACAAAATCGGTAGGATGGGTAAGGTCTTCATTGAACTCTTTTTGCCAGGTTGCCTTAAAGTAAATAGCATTTGTCAAAACCAGACGGGTTAATGAATCCAATGCACCCGATGGAATTAGATCTTTGATTTTGCCATTGGTCTGGTCCTCAACCCAATTATTGATGGTTTTGCGGGCATTTTCAGCAGATTTGACGAAATCAACCAGGTGAATCCCGGCGCCATAGGATTCAGCAATCAAATCAAGATAGGAGCTTTTAAACGGATAACCAGTTTGACCCCAAATCGCATTGGCAATATTTAATTGAAAAGCGTCCTCGCGCTCTTTTAGGTCATCAGGCAGAAAATAAAGACTCTGATCCAAACCATTAATCTGTCTGTGAAGATCTGCTTGAGGTAATGGGAAGTGGAGAACATCTGCCATTTCGGTTTCGGTCTGGCCATGAGCACCCGCAAACGTCATGGCCAATGCCTGGGTTATGCTATAGGGTGAAAAGAAAAGGTTGGCGTCATTATCTTTGGAAAGCAGGTGATACAAATCGTAGCCAAACGCATTCATGTTGGCGGCAATACCTTGATAATCCTCGCCAGAAGCATCCAGCTCAATCCGCTCCTGCTCTGATTTAATCACTCCATTCTTTACCGTGCTATTCGTTGGTTGCGGCGAATCAACAGGAGTATTCTGGGAAGTCGGGTCACCATTGGGAGGCGTTTTGCTCGGAACAGCAGCACAGGCTGTCATGGCAATTGTTAGCAAAATGAAAAGAGCAAGTTCAAATTTATTCTTCATTATTCTCCTTCCGGCAGGCACTGCCCTGCCCATCAAGCACCAAAATAGACACCTTGAAATAAAATAGCACCACTGACCTGATCACGCACGAGGAACAAAAAAGGATGGTCGAACTTAAGTCGAGGGGTATCCAACGGTTTCATGCCTTTACGCTGCATCAAAACTGCGCTGGCGGCCGCCGCTTCTGTTCCGGCCTCATCCACATCAATGAAAGCCTGGTGTAGAACCTGGCCAATAAATAAATTATTATCCGCATCCATTCTCGAAAAATCAGCGCGCTGCGAGTCAAAAGCAGCCACCATGCCCAGCCTCTTTAGACTATCGTTTAGCTGAACAGCGCTTTCAATTTCAAATTTTGGCATCCAAAGATCAACCTCACCTTTTTCAGATTGAGCCAGGATTTCATTTAATTTTACGGCATCTATCTGCACCAAAAAATCTTGCAGCGAATCGCCAACCGGCATCAATATGAAAAACGACAGCTGCCCGGCATTGTAAGGGAGTTCCGCCCAAATAAATTCTGAATTCGACTGATAATTCATGAAGGTGGATTGAAACATCGTCGCTACTTGTTCAGTTTTTCCATCCAGCCGATAAAATGGTTGGTCAGTTGTGGCTTCAGGAGCAAACGGAAACTGCCAGGCCGCTTTTAAGTAAATCGCATTCACCAACGCCATGCATGTAAGCGAATCAATCGCACCTTCCGGTACCAGTTCTTCAACCTTATTCTCCGTTTGATGAGCCACCCATTGGTTGATATCCAGGCGGGCTTGCTGTGGGTTTTGCGCAAAATCAGTTGGGTGCAAA
Source organism: Anaerolineales bacterium (assembly GCA_038329785.1). Classification (GTDB taxonomy): domain Bacteria; phylum Chloroflexota; class Anaerolineae; order Anaerolineales; family Anaerolineaceae; genus UBA6170. The sequence goes on from JBBQNI010000011.1 coordinate 27,398, forward strand.
TCACTGCCATATTGGGAGACAAGTAAATCGAGGAAATCCTGCTGGTAGGGATACCCTGCCTGAACCCAGGTGGAGTTTGCAATAGTGAGCACAAATTCCGAATCTTTCGAGGTTTCAGGGTCGCTCTGTTTTGCGATCTGCTGGTCAAGGCGGTTCCAACTTTGGTGGAACTCATTATCCCCCATTTGAATGTTCAAAACTTTCTGTATTTGCGCGGCCGTTTCATTAGCGGCACCACCATATACCTGCGCTAAACCCAGAGCAATTGAGTATGGCGAGAAAACAAAGTTGCCTGGGGCTTGAGATTCAAAGTGAGTTTTCATTAACGAAAGGCCGAACTGGTTATTTGCAAGTACCAAATCAGGCAGAGTTACCTGTGTTGATTCTTTGGGTTCTTCACGCGCTGAATTTGCCATTGTTAATCTTCCTTCCAATGTCTCTGAGGGTTTCGCAGTACCAACAACAGAGGCTGGTTGATAGAGTTGCACGCCAATTCCTGGAGAACAAGCTGAAAAAAATATAGATAGGAGTACAAAAAAAGAAAAGTATTTTGCGAGTATCTCCATTAAATTCTCCCTGGCTCACTCTTCAGACGAAAAAGAGTTGCAAAATGTTCCCAATAATTAATTTGAACCCGCGGCGATCTGGAGTTATTCGTTGTTGCCAAAATCCATCAACATGCGATCAGTCCCGCGATTAATCTCCCAGGGGTAAACGATGTGAGCATCTGTTACAGCTGCAAAGTAATCGGGACGCACATTGCCAAACAAATTTCGGTATGGATTGAAATGTATCACGCAGGTAAAAGCCTGCCCACCAGCACCAACAACCCGGTTGCGAACCGCGGTGATTGTGCGGCCAGAGCCCCAAACATCATCGACAACCAAAACGCGTTGATTACGCAGTAAATCATCATCCGGAAATTGGATGAATTTCGGCCAGGCCAGCAATCTGCGCTTTTTCCGTTCATCTTCCATCTGTGCTTCATAGGGGAAATCTACAGAAGCAGTCAGGATAGCATGCAACCCCAAGGCTTCTGCCAGCATGCCGCCAGGGACAATCCCCCCATTGGTAATCATGATCATGCTATCTAATTCAGTTTCAAATTGAGGTACAAGGTGATCAATAAGTTGATCCACATCAATCCAGGTTATTACTTCACGTCTAGGAAGCATAGGATTTCCATCCTTTTTGTTGGCAAAGTGAAGTTAAATTATAGCAGTATTTTTACTACCACAACATACAAAGCTCTTTAACCAAAAAGCCACGGGGTTTGCCGTGGTTTTTGCTAAAAGCTTGCCAGCTCCGATTTTGACCCTATAAACTTCTGGAGCCTGGAGTGATCGGGAAAGGATCAAGGGCTCCAGAAGCTTTAGGGATTACCCAAATATTACCCATCTGCTGTAATATTACCATTTTTGTATTAAATCCATGTCAAATTTTGATTAACGTTTGTGTAGAGTTTGTTAACAATCCGTTAATAATTTATACTGGTGTACAATAAAAACCAAAATTGACTGTCAGAGGAGTGTTCTGTGAAAGATTTAAGTAATCAAATTCTCCCTATACTCAAATCCCATCAAATCGAGGGTATCCAAGCCGGAAAAGCAAGCCTCTTACCCTATTATGATGGTCTATCATTAGTCAATATCCCAGGGACTATTTGCAAACTACTCGGTATCAAACCATTCGGCGCAGAAAGCCTATCAGATAATATAATCAGCCATTTAAATGGAAATTACGAAAATATCATTTTTATGTTGGTAGATGGCTTGCGCTATAGATTCTTTCAAAATTTTCTTCAAACGCCGCTCTGGAAATCCGCATCAGAAAACGCTCTCTTTTCGCCCTTTACCAGCATCACACCCAGCACAACATCGGCCGCTCTGACATCCTTGTGGACGGGCAGATATCCTTCGGAGCATGGTATTTTAGGGTATGAAATCTGGTTAAAAGAATATGGCATGATTGCCAATATGATCACCCATTCCGCTTTCACGTTTCAAGGCGATATAGGCGGATTACAGCGGGCTGGTTTCGACCCGCGGACATTTTTACCGGTCGCAACGCTTGGTCCGCATATGGTAAGCAACCAGGTACAGCCTTTCGCCTTGCAGAACATCTCAATCGCCTATTCTGGTCTTTCTAAGATGCTCTTCCCGGCAGTGGATGTTATTCCATATCGCTCAACTATTGACCTCTTTGTTTCACTTGAGCAATTGCTTAAAGAAAGACAAAACTTACGCACTTATGCTTACATTTATTGGGAGACAATTGACACCCTCTCACACCGGTTTGGCCCGGATGATGAGCGGGTTTATCGTGAATTTGAACATTTCAGCCAGGCACTGTTGGATTCGCTCACCAGAATCAAGCAATCGAACCACAGTAAAACATTGCTGGTGATCAGTGCTGATCACGGCTTTGTTCACACACCCATTCTCGATCATTACGATCTCACCCATTATCCCGATATCAATAAGCTGATGGTGATGGTTCCGACCGGTGAGAACCGCCTACCCTATCTTTTTCCAAAGAATGGCTGTAGTGAGCAATTGATCGATTTACTCAAACACCAATTCGGGGATGATTTTGTCGCCGTCCCTTCCGAGACCGCCATTAAGCAAGGATTGTTTGGTGCCGGAACTCATCATCCCATGCTGGCTGAACGTCTTGGAGATTGGGTGTTGGTCCCGCAAAACGATGCTTATTTATGGTGGTGGTGGCAGAAAGAAAATCCGCTTTTAGGGCGCCATGGCGGCTTATCACCAGAGGAAATGTTAATTCCATTCTTTGCAGTAGAACTTTAACGCGGAACTCGTCCTATTTGAGGATGAATATTAATTCGCGCGCTTATGTCTTCCATTTCAGAAAAGGCAACCATTTTTGGGTTTGAGTGACATACCACATGGCACCCAGTCCGATAATCGTTACACCGAAGCTGATCACCCAGCCGATATAGGGAATTGCACTGGCGAGGACAAACAACGTCACACCCAGTATGCCAGCTGATAAATCGGCCGGGCGAGGGTGGTCGATAAACCTGCTTAATATTCGCCGTCCCAGCCAAAATGAAACAATAAATTTACTGACATACATAACCAAAATGCCAAAAAATACCGTCACCCACAGCATTACCAACAAAACCAGGGCTATTAAGGAACGTCCCAGCCCTCCCAGGGTAAATAGGCCGAAAAGAAATGCAGAGGCAATAAGAAGAGAAATTAACAGCAATAAACCAATAGGTATCGTAATCAAACTGATTAACCCTATTCCGGCAGCCTGTACCGGCCTGGCAGCCACCTGAACGGCGGAATTCTTTGTGAAAACCGGGAAAAACCATAGGGTGATGATGGTTGTAAAAAAAAGGTTGAGCAAAAGCCGCAACATTCGTACCATTCGCCGCATGGTTGGGTTTTCACCAGCCCGAGTTGGGTTGCCATCACTGCCAGATGGATCAGAACCCTGAACAGCTGGAGCGCTTTTATCAAAATCGCTAAAAGCTTGTTCAGAATTGAAAGGTCCGGAATATCTGATTTGCCCACCAATTTCCGCCCGGTCGCTGATTGTGAAGGGTTGAGATAATGGGTCCGGGATTTGAAAACGCATCAAATAGGGCTTCCAAAAGCGGATGGCATCTTCGTTAGCCTGACCAGGGTCAATTTGCAAGTAGGCGTCGCCTGCCACCTTGCCATCCCAGTGCAATGCTGTGCTCAATAAATATAAGTTTCGCTCAATCTTTCCCGAAAATATGGCCTGATACGCCGCAGCATAGATATTATTGGCCACTTGCGAACCAGGTTGCATTTTGATATGGTAACCACTAAAGAAGAGATTTTGTCCCACAAATGCATTTTCTGGTAAATCCAAGGTTGCAGATACTATCAATAAATTACGGGCAATATGCGTAGAGAATTCAACATTTTGAGCTGTAACAATCATATTGCCTGCAATTACAGCGCCATCCTTTATCGTGACCGTGCGACCGATTAGCAAAGCGTCGTTTTGCAATTTGGCAGTCGAATCAATAATTATCTCATCACCTATCGCAACCAGCATGCCTTCCAGCTCCCCTTGAATTTGGATCGAAGGTGCATTCAAATACAAATCATTGGCAACGACCTGTCCGGCTGGTATTACACCCTCCTGAAAAAGCCCGGCAGCCAAAATTGTTGGCGCGGTGACGAATAGGGTAATGATTAATAGTCCGATTATCAGTACAAAACGCAGACGAATATCACCGAACAATTTCATAAAATAAAATTTTCCTTTAGGGAAGATAACTATATTATCTATTATGCATTAAATGGATCAGATTTAATCAATTATTCTCCAGGAATAATACTTGTGGCTTTTACAGGGTCAGAAAATTTTTACCCCTGACCTCGTTGACATTTTCATTCCTTCTGCCCCATTTATGCAAAAAACCCGGATTAGGCATGCAATATATGGTGGGTAAGCTCACTTCCAACCACACCTTTGTAAACAAAGTGATATGCCTTTAGTGGCAATTCTCGAAGACTTCTTACCCCCTCAAAATTCGTCTATCTTAAACGTGAAAATGCCATTTTCCGGACACTGGAAAGATAAACTCAGAAAGAAGACTAGTTGGAAGAACTGCTAAGCACATCCGTCAAATTTTCAGCGTGCCTTGAAGCTCCTGCCTCTTAGGTAGTTAAGGATTCTCAACCCTTTCCATGACAGCCTGCGCAGCGATCGGTGCGGTCGTTTTACCAGAAAGTATCTCCACCACCTGTTCAGTTAATATGGGCCCGAGGAATGTTAAAACATCTGTCCTTGGCTTGACCATCGCAGACATGGCTACTTGTTCTAATAGTTTACGTAAATTTATATTATTCCAACCCATCAGTGAACTTGGACGCACTGGCAGCGCACCCTGTGCCGGTGACCATTCGCGCAGAAAATCCGGGTCTGTCAGAAATTCGATCAATTGTGCATTGACCGGGTTGTGCTCATTCTGTGGATCGGAAATACACCACACCCAGCCATCCACGAATGTAGAAGAGGGTTCATCAAATATGGGTAAAGGCAGGGCTGAAGAATCTTCTGCCGGATCTTGCAAATAGCGTGAAATCCAGGTAATTACCCAATTACTGCGCAACTCGTTGTATGCAGTCCATGCCTCGGCATCTTTTTGAAATTGAGTTGTCCATAATGGAAACGTGCCTGTTGCTCCGCCATCAGCAAAAAGCTGAAACATGGTGGTTAAAGCATCTTCATCCATCTGAGGTATGCGTTGGGCAGTACCAATATTGCCGCCAGCTGCCTGATAAACCGCCAGGGAAACCAGTGCCTGCGGATCTGAAGCCGGAAAAGCCAGGGGTTCGCCACGCTGTAAAACCTCCTGCCAACCAGGCGGTTGCGTTCCAATAACCGCTGGGCGATTAATCAGCATGAGCGCATCGCCAACAAAAGGCAACCCATAACTACTGCCACCCACAACAGCCAATTCACGAGCATACTGATACCAATCCTCACCATCGATATTGGTTGAGTAGGCATCAAACGGATAAATTAAATTCCGTGCCACAGCTGTTTCCAGATCGGATCGCGAAAGGGCTACAACCGATGGCATGGCGGCCTTAGCAGCCCCACTGGTGATAGACAGCGATTCAAGTATTCCTGTTGGACCTGTTGCGGGTTTTACTCGCACTTGTATAAATACATCTTTGTTTGCCTGCTCAAATTCAGTAATGCGATCACGAAGCAATTTGGAAGCTGCAGAATCCAGCTGAGGATCAAATTGGGGGGGTACCCAGAGGATCAAATCAATGATCCCTGTTTCCGGAGAGGGAGTGGTGGTTTCAGACGGTTGGGTGATGGTTTGCGCAGGTGTAACAGTACCTGGATTGACAGGCAGGGTCGGCGTAGTCTGTCCAGCTATTTGCTCTACAATTTGATTAAATAATTGCGTTGCATTGCTGGCAAACTCGCAACCACTCAAGAAAACGATACCTGCCAAAATGACCGCGGTTAAGAAAAATCGCCAGGGTTTACTTTGGAGATTCTTTATTTTCATTTTAAATCTATCGGCTCACTCAGAAAGGCGGTAAGCAATAAAACAGCATTTTCCACATCGCGAAAATCCACCATTTCAGATGGTGAGTGAATGTATCGCGTTGGAATGGAAACACAACCTGCCGGTATGCCAGCCCTGGAAATTTGCATGGCGCGGGCGTCGGTGGAACCACCTAATAAAATCTCACGCTGGTATGGAATTTCGTTCCTTTCAGCACAGTCGACCAGCGCGTTCACCAGCCTCGGGTCAGCCAGCATCCCGCCATCTTTGACTTTAATGGCGGGACCGGCACCTAATTTGACATCCATCACAACCCCGCGAGGAGTATCGCCGGTACCGGTGACATCCACGGCAATACCCAGATCAGGTTCAATGCCATAGGCTGCTGTTGTGGCCCCGCGCGTCCCCACCTCTTCCTGAGTGCTGAAAACAAAATGCAATTCGTTAACAGAACTCTTTATGTTGCGTAATGTTTCGATTAAAACAGCCACACAAACACGATCATCCATGGCTTTGGAAATGAGTCTGTTGCCCAAATCTTCAAATGGGCGATCAAATGCAGCCACATCCCCGATTCTCACCGGGCTTTCCTGCGGGCTGCCGGCACCCACATCAATAAATAGGTTCTCGAATGAATGAACATTGGCGGGATTATCCAGACGCTCACCACCAATCACACCAGCGGCACCATTTAAGAAACGGACACGGCTGCCGTAACAGGTATGTGGCCGCACTCCACCAATGGTAGTGAAACGGGCAAACCCATTTTTATCCACGTGGGTGACCATCACGCCGATTTCATCAATGTGGGCCGCCAACATGATTCGCAATCCGTTTTTCGATTTCTTGCCTTTGCGAACAATTAAGTTACCCATCGCATCGGTGGAAACCTCATCGGCATATTTTTCTACTTCGGCCCGTACTACCTCACGAATTCGGGATTCATAACCGGAAGGGCCAACTGTTTCTACTAATTTTTTAATTAATGATTTCATAAAAAGTCTCCTGTCACCACAGTTATCATACTAAACTAATTTCGGTGTTTTTGCATCCATTGAATGGCAAAATCGATTAAAGGTTTTTGTTTGAGTAGAATCGCATCAGCCTGACCTACCCTGGCTGTGCGAACCTTGCCAGGATAGCGGTCTGTAAATTCCCTTCCTATTACGGCAAAATCATCTGAATCAAGGTCCAACCCCCGGAATGTTACCCAATGCCGCTCTCCAGCAACCAGCATAGCGCAACCATCCTCGATCCAATTTTTCTTGCCAAAATCAGCCCGGTACTCCGCCAGATGAATAGACGAATTATTGGCATGTGTTACACCAAGCAACAGTATCCAGCCATCAAGATCGTATATTTTTTGTAATGGAGACCCTTCACCTAACCCGCTTTGAAGATTGTGATCCTTTGTGATCCAAGGTGCATGCTTGCCATAAGCGCAAAAAGAATCCTGCGGGTGATTGCTGCGCATCACGCCATCCATTTTCCGAAAAGTTTCGGGAATTACGCCAATCCCTCTGGTAGGCGTTAACAAAGGGTCGAAAACCAGCATATTCTCACGAATGATATCCATCCAGGAAAGTGGAACTGGTGGATGTGCCCAATTGGCCGGGTTCGAGTTTTCGCCGCAATAAGCAGGCATCACCAGCGTACCTTCTGTGCCAATAACTTCTCTCAACGCCAGGATAACAGCTGCCGAGCCGCCACAAACCCAACCTAATTTGCTGAGAGCTGAATGAACCAGAACCACCATACCGGATTGCAAACCAAGCGCTTTTAAATCTGTCACCAAACTGGTAACCGTGGCTGGCGTTTCCGTTTCTGCAATTACCGCAGCTTCTCGTTCAATAGCCATTCTATAAATTACCGTTCTTCAGACAATATTTTGCGCTCAATTCGCTGCATGGCGGCATGCACCAGCGCGACACTATTTTTCCAATCCTCAAGGTGGGCAATCAGTACTGCGGTATGGGCGTAACGGCCAGGTACTGATATCGAAACAGAAGGTATGCCAGAGCGGTTCGTGTGAATCGCACCTGCATCCGTTCCGCCCTTGCCCGGTTGGCGGAACTGGTAAGGAATCTCCAGCAATTCGGCGGTCTCCACCAGCAAGTTGATTAAGCGCGGATCAGATAAAGTACCGGCATCGAGACGGTAGATAGCAGGCCCTGCTCCCTGACGCACGTTATATCGGTAATTCTCCTCTTCATCCCAGGTAGGGAGATCATTGGCCGGCGTGGAATCGATTACAAAAGCAACCTCAGGATCAAGTGCATACCCGGCAACCTTTGCACCGCGCAATCCAATTTCCTCTTGCACAGTGAAAGCCGCCAGCAAGTCAATATTTTCAGGTGGGTGTTTAACATATTCAATTAGAGTTGCTACACCCAGGCGGTTATCCAATGCTTTGCCGAACATACTCGGGCCGTTTTGGAAAAAACGGGTGGCAAAAGTAGCCCGCTCACCGACTTTAACTTTCTTGGAATTGCCCGGTCCAATATCAATTCTTAAGTTATCAACTGAAATGGGTTTTTTAAGCTCATCTTTGTCAGCCAGATGAATTGGTTTTGCGCCAATTATGCCCGGAACACATTTCTTGCCAACCAGTACGGGCTTTCCCACCAACTGGCGATTGTCGATACCACCGACAATTTCAAAAGTGAAGAGTCCTTCGCCATCATCATTGACAATCATGAAACCCACTTCATCCATGTGAGCAGCAACCATCACGCGAAGTGCATTTTTCTGCCGGGACTTGCGAGTTACCAAAATATTGCCAAGGGCATCAATTTTTAGCTCATCAGCAATATCTTTTAATTCTTCCAAAACAATTTTGCGAACAGCGCCTTCATCGCCTGAAACAGCAAAAGCGTTAGAAAGTCTGCTCAACAGATCAATTTGGGATTCTCCAATTTGAGGGGTTGCCTGCCACAATTCATTTTTCTTCATCATCCACCTCATCCCAGCTAATCGTATCAAGAAAATCCAGTTCCAGGCGTGCAATCGTCTCTGCCAGCAATCTACCGGTTCGCTCGATATCTTTCATCGCAATAAGCTCAACCGGTGTATGCATATAGCGTAAAGGAATGCTGATCACCATGGTAGGGATCCCTTCGCCTACCACCTGCATTCCATAAGCATCTGTCCCAGAATGACGGGGCATATATTCTTTCTGACAGGGAATATCCAGCTTTTCGGCTGTATCCGCAAATCGTTTATAAATGTATGGGTGAATATTCGGACCCCAGCCCAAACAGGGGCCTTTCGCCAGTGAGAGTGTGCGCCAATCACTGGCGCCTGGACCCTTGGCAAAAGTAACATCAATTGCCACAGCAATCTGGGGCTTAATTTCATAAGGCGAGGTGATGCTACCTGCCAGAGTTTCCTCTTCCTGTACTGTGGCTACCGCCCAGACATCCCAGGCATGCTGGACATGGCTCAGTTCAAGCAGACATTGCGTAACCGCCGCCACTGAGGCACGGTTATCGAGGCTATGCCCCGCCAGTGTATTGCCGCTTAGTTCCATCGGTTCCTGGCTAAACGAGATTAAATCACCAACCCGCACTAATTGATTAACTTCATCCGCCATCAATCCCGTATCCACAAACAAATATTCCATCGCAATTGAACAGCGCTGCTGCGAGGCAGGCAGGAGGTAATCCGCTGGCTGGACAATTACACCGGGCATATCACTGCGACCGTGGACGGTAACAAGCTGACCTGGCAGAATGCGGGGATCGATTCCACCGATTCCTGTGAAGCGTAGCAAGCCGTCTTTAATGGCGGTTACTATCATGCCAATTGCATCCATGTGGGCAGCCAGCAAGATTGCTGGCCGAGGAAGATCGCCGTTACCTCGCCGGAGGGCGTGGAGACTTCCCAGGCGGCTGGTAGAGATTTCGTCCACCAGAGGTTCCCAGGCAGTTGTTATTAAATCCCTGATGGGTTTTTCGTAGCCCGAAAGCCCCGGAAGGGAGATCATCGATTTAAGGGTTTCTTTGAGTTCAATCATATTTTTTTCCTGATTGTGGGATGGTTTTTCGCTTAAGGCGATGGCAAGGTGACTTCAACAGTAGGTGCCGTTGTATTCGTGATCGTAGGCGGAGGCGGTGTATCAGTCACAGTTGGGGGTGGCGGGGTGGTTGCTTCCAGAGTACTCGTAACGGTTGCGGTTGGCGTGGCTGTCCTTGTCGGCGTGTTGAAAGGCGTATATGTGACAGTTGGCGTCCAGGTTTGGGTTACAGTTGCTGTAGCAGTTTCAGTCGGTAGAATATTGACCGTTGCAGAAGCAACCGGCAGGGTAGCAGTCATGGTTGTAGTTGGGCTTGTTGTTCGGCTGGCCTGAGCATCCGATTGATTTATTTGCAAGCCGACCCGCCAAACAATAAAACCAAGGCAATAACAGGCAAGAGAAGTAATGATGATCACAAGGAGGATAAACCTTGTGCGTCTACGTTTTTCAACTCGTAACGACATTTTGCCGCCTAAGCATTATCTTAATTCCACCAGCCAAGCTATTATTCACTTTCATCTGAGTTTATTCTAACCTAAATGGGCAAAAAAGGTAATTCGATAAGATCGACATGCAAAAGCGAGCGATACAAAATGGTTACTGGAAATATTAGATCTTGAACATTAAAGTACCTGGTGACTTCATCCACGAACGGAATTAATTTCGGGGCAATCCAGGTTTGGGACGTGAAATTGAGCGTGATTTATGACAAGTTTGTTTTGAAACCCCAAATCCAGGATTGTGGTTAATAACCTTTTAGATCTCTTTCCCGAAAAGGGCATTTAATCCTACCCCATGCGGTGCACGCGCTTCGCTGGTCGGATTCCAGTAGCTGGTGGGACATGTATTAAAATCGGCGACTAGAGGGAGTGCACGTGCTTTGCTCGAGCGATCTCTTCGGTTCGGGTTGAAGATTATTGAAATAATAAATTCCCATCGCTTAGAAAGAATCAGATCCCGTGTTTAGTGTGGGGTTAATATAATCAAAACTCCCTGTTTATCTTTTTCTTTAACTTTTTTGACCAGGTTGATTCTGCTGGATGTAGCTGATTTCTTGCCGGACTGTCTGATAGAGAGTCTGCGCATGCAAATCGTCGATCGTGTAACAAGGGGCTAACAGGTTGTCTGCCAGGGTTTTTGCCAATCCACGGTCAAATGAAGCATGCTCCAGGTTAATCACGATGGAGTGAATATTTTCTTCAGCGATCAAACGCGCAATTTGATAAGATTCAGGCAAAGGACCCAGTTTTTTTCCAACCGCCACGTTACCGGCACCATCAGTCAATAAGACCATCAAGGGAACCACATCCGGGTGAGTAATTCTTTCGCGCATCAATACTTCATAGGCTAGTTTCAACCCCGCCGAGAGTGGCGTCTTGCCACCAACCGGTATATTTTGTAAAGCGCGTTCCGCCAGAGTAACAGAGTGGGTTGGTGAAAGTATCAAGGTAGCGCGGTCCTTCTGGAAAACTAGCATTCCAACCCGGTCTCGACGCTGATAGGCATCATTCAACAGCGAAAGGATCGCCCCTTTAGCAGCTGCCATCCGCTCGGCTACAGCCATTGACCAGGACGCATCGACCACAAAAAGAATCAGGTTGGCCGTACGTCGCACCCGCACCTTGCGCATATAATCTGCAGGTTGAATGGCGAATGCTACCCGTTTACGCTGTTCACTGCGCTGCTTTTGAAAGGGAGCTGCTGCGCGCATGGTGGCATCGAATGCAAGATCGTCCGCTTTTCCCCCGGCAGGTCGTGATTGGGTGTAGCGTCCACGTTTTCTTTCCGTACGCGTGACCGAACGCCGTCCGGATTTGGAGCGGATAATTTTATCCAGGGGAGTATTTAGCCGCCGCGGGGTAAACTGGCCTTCTGCCTTAACCACCTTGCCACCCTGCCACCAATTGGCATTAAATTCCTGAAATAATGCCCCCGGGTCCGGGACTGCATCCCCCATATCGGGTGCATCTTTCATTTCAGTGCTATTTGTTCCGTCAGTTAAATTTTTTTTTCCGCTATGCCTTCGCCGGCATCATTGTCTGAAGGTGAATCTTCCTCCCCTTCACCGGATGCCTCACCCCCGCTGAGCTGGTCAATTCGTTCCTTGAGCTCTTGCATGGTGGCCACTTCTTTTTCGAATGGGCTTCGTTTCATGCGATGTGGCAATGCCAGTTCGGCAGCGCGGGCAATATCAAACTCATTGATTGCAACACGCCCCTCAAGGGCGGCCTGGGCTCTGGCAGTTTTCAGAATAACAATATCAGGACGGTGACCATCCACACCCAGTGAGGCGGTTAACGAAGCAATGATGACCAGGTCACGGCTGCTATGTTTAACCTGTGGAACCAATTCACGCGCCACCTCTATTTGCTTTGTCAGCTCTGTTTCGCTTTCTTCCCAGTGCCGGCGGAAATGTTGAGGGTCTGCCTCGAAAGCCAGATTGCGTTCCATAATCATGACGCGCTCACGCGAATCGAGAATGCCGTGAATTTCCACTGATAGTGCGAAACGATCTAATAGCTGGGGGCGTAAATCACCTTCTTCGGGATTCATTGTGCCCACCAGGATAAATCGGGATGGATGCACGAATGAGATTCCTTCACGTTCCACGATGTTCATCCCCATCGCGGCGGAATCGAGCAGCACATCCACAACATGATCATCCAGTAAATTGACTTCATCGATATAAAGCAAACCGCGGTTGGCGGCTGCCAATACACCAGGCTCAAACTTGCGTTCGCCTTGCTGAATTGCCCTTTCAATATCCAATGTGCCGACCACACGATCTTCGGTAGCCGATACGGGCAGATTGATGAAAGCTGTCGGCCGAATGGTGACGGGAATACTCTGACCCTGCGCATATCTCTCCTGACATTCCGTACACCAGTAGGTCGGACTTTCCGGGTCACACCCAAAGCGGCAATCACTCACTGCTTTGACATTGGGTAAAAGGGCTGCCAAAGCGCGGGCAGCAGTCGACTTTGCAGTTCCCCTTTCACCGCGAATCAAAACACCACCAATGCGGGGATCGACTGCATTGAGAACCAATGCGCGTTTCATACGTTCCTGTCCTACGATGGCGGTGAATGGAAAAATTTGTGGCATAGTGTCTTCCTGTTATTTTATTTTTTGGGGCAGCAAATGAGCAAAAATTCACTAAAATTTGGACATTCGTGCGGTTAAGTGTACCATTGCTAAAACAAGCCTGCAACCAGGCCTAAAGGGTAGCTTGTACAGCTAATTCTGTGATTTATATCCACAAGCAAACATCTGTATTGGTAAAATGGAATTATGTCACCTAATCTTGAAAGTATAGGCAAGGTAATAATTATCATCGGTCTGACACTGCTCATTCTGGGAGGAATCGTCCTGGGCTTGAGCCGCATTTTTGGCTGGGAAAAATTGCCGGGTACGCTCCGTTTCGAATCAGGAAACATTACCTGCCTGGTGCCCATTCTAGGATCCATCCTTTTAAGCATCATTTTGACATTGATACTGAATATTCTAATTCGATTCTTTAACCGCTGAAGTGAACAATATTCAATGCAAATCTCCGACAATAACTGGGTGATAAGGTAAAATCCAAAAAGACCATGGCTAATCGACTTCAACTGCGTACAAATTACCGTAAGCTAAGAGCCTATCTCATCCCTGTTTCGCTGCCTGTCCCACAACATCTGCAAGCGAATTTCAGGCATCTTTATGGGGATATCGGCTGGTACGCGCTTTTAGTCGGAGGTGCGCTATCATTTCTTACCATTTATGCTGCCCGTCTGGGCGCCAGCGCCACCCAAATCGGTCTGATCAATGCCATGCCAGCGATTGTAAGCTTGTTCGTCTCATTGCCGGCTGGTCCATGGTTAGAAGCACGCCCGTTAAACAAGGCTATTTTAATCAGCGCTATGGGGCAGCGCATTTTCTATCTTTTCATGGTCCTTCTACCCTGGTTGTTCGGAAAAAGCCAACAAATATGGGTCTTAATATTCTTCACCCTGGTGATGAGTATCCCGGGAACAGTTATCTCAATTGGGTTTAATGTCGTTTTTGCATCCGGCGTACCTATGCGTTACCGCGGTATGGTAGCAGCAAAAAGAAATGCGTTAAGCGCCATCATCACAGTCATTACTACCCTCATTTGCGGTAGAATACTCACAATTCTGCCATTTCCGCTTGGCTATCAGGTGGTTTTTGCGATAGGGTTTTTCGGGGCTGCCATGAGCGCTTATCATCTTTCGCGGGTAAAAGCGGTTGTCGATCCGGAAGATGCAATCTCGGTGGCGCCTCTGATGGAAGCAGCACCAATAGATGAGGAAGGTGGTAAAAAATTCCCCAATCTATTGATGCGCTTACGCGAACGCCTGCATATCGAAGCTTTGAAAGGCCAATTTGGGCGATCTTTACTCTTATTGACAGTCTTTCATTTTTTCCATTATTTGTCCATTCCATTGTTCCCGTTATTTTTTGTGAACGAAATTCATATTTCTGATCAAGTCATCAGCATGGGCACAGCCATTTTTTATCTGACTATGTTTTTCGGCTCCACGCAGATCAACAAATTGATTGGAAAGCTTGGAAATATGAAATCGACCGGCATCGGCATTGTCCTGCTGGGTATTTACCCAACTTTACTTTCCTTTGCCGAAGATGCCACACTTTTTTATGCAGCCTCATTTTTTGGTGGATTTGCCTGGTCAATCGTCAATGTAGCAATGATCAATTATTTGCTTGAGAAAGTGCCTTCTAACAAGCGCACCGGACATTTTGCCTGGTTTTCGCTGGCGGTCAACGCCGCCATTTTACTGGGCACCACCCTCGGGCCGGTTTTTGGAGGCATGCTCGGTATCACTGTAGCGCTCTTTATTTTCGGTATATTACGAATGATAGCCGGCCTGGCCATTCTTAAGTGGGGTTAATCGCTCTCAGTCGCATTGGACGTTGCCGGTTGGTTACGACGCTGGCGGCGGTGATAAAGTAAATAATAGAATATCACACTTAAACCACTGATGAAACTGCCTGCCAACCATGGGGATTGCGGCGAAATCGTGTCATTCAGAGTACCGCCCAATAGCGGGCCGATTCCACTGGCGATGCCATTGCTCATTCCATGCACACTCATATATCGACCACGTTTATCAGCCGGTGCCAGATTGGCTGAAAAAGTTGTGGCTGTCGGCACCATTACCAGCTCACCAATCGTCATGATCACCATCGCCAGCCAGAAAAACCAGAAGCCGGTTCCAAAGGCAATAATTAGAGCAGCAACTACATAAAAAACAGCGCCAAATGACATTACCAGCAACGGATTGTGCTTTCTGGTCTGTCTGGTGATCATAATTTGGAAAAACACCACCATGATGGCATTGGTGGTTGGGATAAATCCGTAGAGCTGTTCGGGGATGCCAAAATTCTGCTTAGTGTAAACTGCCAGCATAACCCAAATCATCGATGCCGTCACAAAAGTCAAGGTATAGGTCAGGTTGAATTGGATAAATGGTTTATCTTTAAGCACCTGGTCATAGCCACCAAAGCGTTGCTTGATGGCTGCCAGCGAGGTATCCTTTTGCAATGTTTCTCTGGCGCGGATTGCCAGTAAAATGCTGTAGGTTAAGAGGCCTGAGGCAGCCAGGAAGAAAGCAACCGTATAGGAAGCTGATGTGACAAACCCACCGATTGCCGGCCCAATCGCTACTCCCAGGTTGTTACTCATGCGCAGGATGGAATAACCTTCTGCTCGTCTTTGCGGTGCAACCATATCCGCCATCATCGCATCTGAGCCAACCTGGTAAAGAGGGTTGAACACACCGCGTAATCCCATTAAGATGGCAAACTCAGGCAAGGTGGTCGCAAAGCTCATCAGGATATAGCAAATACCATTGCCAGCCAGGCTGATCACCATCACCCACTTTCGGCCAAGGCGGTCCGTCAATGGGCCGGCCACAAAAGAAAAAAGCAGATTGGTGACAGCGTTGATGGTTACCAGGCTGGCTACAACAGCCAGCCCGACGTCCAATTTCTCGCTAACATAAATCATTAAAAACGGCCAGATCATACTGGTGCCGATGGTGCCAATCAACATGCCGAAAGACATCAACCAGAATTGATTTGGGTATTGTTGAATATTTCGATTCAGTCTGTCAATCATCGCTTAGCAGGCCAGTGAATATCAATTTCTTTCAGAATTATCACGAGGTGAGAGGTTTTTTTTGTCATTTTTCAAGCCAGAACCGCATGCATTCTATCATTGAACGAATAAAACAGGAGATGGAAAAGTGAAAAGCAGCAAGAAAAAAATAATATAGAATAAGCAGCGAAGTATGAACTATGGGCTATGGCTATGGTCTAAATACCCGCGTGTGGTAAAATAAAACTCAATTTAGCTCCATGATGGAGGAAAAATGGTCAGTCAAGATTTACTTGATATCTTACGATGTCCAGCTTGTGTGCGTGAAACCGAGGGTCTGCTCGAATTGGTCAAGGATTCCTGGCTTGTTTGTCAGGATTGTGCCCGGAAGTATCCCATTGTGGAAGATATTCCCGTCATGTTGATCGACGAAGGAGACAAATGGGTGCAAACCGCGGAAGAAGATTTACCTGTCCCGCCACCACCCATGGATTGACTGGTTGAAAAAATGCGCTGACTGAACCCGAGCGGCTGGCAACAAAATCGACAGCCCGATCACAGCGCACATTTAATGACGAGTACGAGTTGATACCTTTATGAATAAAAAAGAGAAGAAACAAAAACGTCCAATCGTTTTTGATAGAACGACCATTATTATCCTGGCCGTCTTTTTGGTTTTAGCCGTTTTCAGTGGAATCGTTGTGTTCCGGGTTTCGCAAACAATCGTCTCCACCTGGACGATGACAGACTTACAAGGTATTCCAGTGCCACCCAAAGGCACCACTGATTCCAATAATCCGCAAGCACAAGCCCCGGATAACAATATACCGGAACCACCGGTCCAAATCAATGCCGGTCCGACGCCTGAGCCTTGGGATGGTGTCAGCCGAATCACTGTCTTATTGATGGGTCTGGATTATCGCGATTGGGAAGCTGGCGAGGTGCCGCGGACGGATACCATGATTTTGTTATCAATGGATCCACTCACCAATACGGCTGCAATCATGTCCATACCGCGCGATATGTGGGTGAATATTCCTGGCTTTGAATATGACAAAATTAATCAAGCCTATCGTTTAGGAGAACTGTACGACCTACCCGGTGGCGGCCCCGCTCTGGCTATGGAAACCGTCAAACAATTCCTGGGGATACCAATCGATTATTATGCCCAGATTGATTTTTCCGCTTTTGTGCGTTTCATTGATGAAATTAAAGGTGTAACAGTTACCCCCACGATGGATGTCAAGATTGTTCCAATTGGCGAAGGATATAAGCAAACGCTGAAAGCCGGTGAAACGGTCACCCTGCCGGGTGATCTCGCCCTGGGCTATGCGCGCGCACGTTATACGGAAGGCGGAGATTTTGATCGCGCCAAACGCCAGCAGGAAGTCATCCTCTCTATTCGCAATCGCGTCTTGAGCTATGAAATGCTGCCTTTGTTAATTACGAAAGCTCCATTACTCTACAATGAAATCTCGTCAGGAATAAAAACCAATCTGGCACTCGATCAAGCCATCCGCCTGGCTGTTTCCGCTTTGAAAATTGAACGCGAAAATATCACAACGTACGTGATTGACACCACCGATGTTGAGCTTGGCAAAACTCCGGATGGCTCACAAGATATCCTGATCCCAATCCCCGACAAAGTCCGTCTGGTTCGAGATCAGGCCTTCACAAACGGTGGTCCGGTTGGTCCGGCTGCTGTCGCCAATGACAGTGCCAATAATAGCCTGGTCAGCGCTGAAAATGCCCGCGTTTCAATCCTGAATGGAAGTTGGATGGAAGGGCTGGCCAGCTCCAGCAGTGAATACCTACGTAATTATGGATTTAATGTCATTGAAGAAACAAATGGGCAGGCAACGGATGTAACCACCATTTATTTGTATAAATCCAGACCATACACCATACAATTCATTTTCGATTTGTTTGAGAAAGCTGGTTTGAACCCACCACGTCTATACAACCGTCTGGATTTAAACAGTAATACCGATATAGCTGTCGATTTTGGCAACGATTGGGCCAATTACATCAATGCCAATAATTTCCCGGCTGATTAATGCGATTTAGTGTGAGCAAGTTACCCGCGAGAAAAGTTCTCACGGGTTTTTTTATACTCTTTTCCTTCCCAGAGAAGCCAGATAAACTACAAACTGGTTTTCACCATCCAGCCGGAGAACCGAATTTAAGGTTTCATCATCAAAAGCAGCAATAGCACAAACGCCGCAGGAACTTGCCTCTGCACCCAGGTAAAGATTCTGGCAAATATGACCGGCATCCAGATGTAAATAGCGGTATCCGCGTTCACCATAACGCCAATACATACGTTCCTTGATGGCAACCCAGATGAAAGTAACAGCACTTTCGAGAATTTGAGCCTGATCACCACAGGCAGATGTCACACGTTGATTTAATTCCGGATCATCATCGAGGGGTAACAGCGCATGTTCCAATGCCAGGTATCGGTACAAACCGGGCGTGAGACCCTCCACCCGATTTATCAACAGGTAAGTTTCAAATGCATGTCGTGCCCCTGCCGATGGGACAGTTCGCAATGTGTGTTTGGGCGAACTCTTCTCCTTGACCCCTTGAGTCACCCACAGCAAATAAGCCAATTCTGCCAGTGTTATGGGAGCATCCTGATAGCGACGGAGCGTACGGCGTTCTTCAATTGCGCTGATTAATGAGATTGGGTGATCTGAAACCTCTTTCACAACCGGCAAAGAAACAACAGTCGCCGATGGGTCATAGGGAAGCTGCAATGGCGGCTGAGGCACCCCCTGGCTTTGCAACGAGGTGGATAGATATTTATAGGTCGTTTTCAACATAAATTGCTTGCCAATGCCATCGCTCATGATACCTCCAAAATTTTTACGATCTGATAAATCAAATTCCTAATTTTCATAATCGCTTTACCCGTTGCAATAAAAGATGGCTTAATTGCTTCAGTTCTTCCACACGCAGCAACCAACTCACAACGGTAAAAACGAAGATGCCTAACCCGGCTCCAGCAAACAAAACAATCCAAGCAGGAAGTTTTGCCGTCGTCTGCAGTAACCAGAGCAAAGCCACCCCCATTATAGCAGCCGCGCTGAGCGATTTCCATAAGATTCGCAGGACCTTCTGACCAACAATACCATGTAAGCGCCTGCGCATCAGAAAAATTAAAACGCCTGATTCGAGCCCGGTAGCAATTGTATTCGCCAGGGCGAGGCCACCGTGAGGCATCCATCCAATCCGCTGAAAGAGACTCCCCAACAAAATACTGAGAAGAATGTTAAGCGACATGGCGATCACTCCCACCATAACCGGCGTGCGGGTATCATGCAGCGCATAAAACGCGCGGCTGATGATCTCAACCACGCTGTGACCAACCAGCCCGATCCCATACCAGAGCAGTGCCCAGGCAACCAGGCGGGTTGATTCTGAAGTAAATGCCTCGCCATTCTGGTAGAGTGTTTGTATTAACGGGAAACGCAACAAGACCAGGCCAATTGAAGCCGGTATTGAGAGAAACAATACGGCTCTCAGAGCTGCTGCCAGAGAAGCGCGCATTTCATCATTTTTACCCATGGCCACCTGGGCAGAGAAGGTAGGCAATGAGGCCGTTGCAATTGCCTGGGCAATGAACATTAACGGCATCAACATCAACGCAAAACCACCCGTCAGGCCGGTTACACTGCCCTCAGAATAGCCCGAGGCCAGGTTGGTATTCACCAGAAAATTGATTTGTACAACGGCTACCCCAGCCAGACGCGGCAGCATTAACATACCCACCTCACGCACGGCTGGATCTCGCAGCCCGAACAGCAATTGGTATTTGCCATTCAAGCGTAAGAGCTTGGGTAATTGAATAAGCAAGTGTAACCCCGCTCCTAAAATCACACCCCAGGCTAACCCAAATATCCCAAGACTTGGAGCGAGGAGCAGTACCCCGAGAATCATTCCCAACGAATACATGGATGGCGCCAGAGCCGGCAACAGGAAGCTCTGGTGCGCATTTAAAATACCCATGATTAAACCCGATACGCCAAATATGATAGTCGAAGGCAAAAGCATACGCAAAAGCTGTACGGTTAACTCAAATTTTTGAGGGTTATTCAAAAACCATTCTGGCGCTAGAATATAACGTACGACCTGCGGAGCAAAAATTGCAGATAATACTGCCAATAATGTAGTGATGGCAATGACCAGGTTAATGATCGAATGAGCCAGCCGCCAGGCCGCTTCTTTTTTTGCCTGGGTCAATAATGTTGTAAATGTCGGTACAAACGCGGATGCGAGTGCCCCACCCGCTACCAAATTAAAAATAAATTCCGGGATGCGATTGGCAGAGTAAAAGGCATCACTCTCCATGCCGGTGCCAAAAGCCCGCAGGATGACAATTCCACGCACCAAATTAAAGAGGCTGCTGACCAGAAAAGCCAGCATAACCGTACCGGCAGCGCGCGCTATCTGGCGATTAGCACTTGTTTGTGAAGAATTGGGGGAATCCATCACGCCGATTATAGCCGATTTTGGCCCCCAAACCCACGCATGGCAGAAAGCGCATCAATAACACCCCTATTGATTAACAAATTATTAAGAACATGTTTGACATTTTAGATTTGTGCTGATATAGTATCATTCAGAGTAAGAAGCAAGTCCGTTTTGTAGAAGAAGTACGAAAGAATATCTGACTGCGGGGATTAAGACCTGGGCAATATTCCAAACTTCAGACGAAAACCCAAAGCTTCTAAATGCAAACCGTTTTATTTTTTTAGGAGGCACTACAATGTCTGAACGTATTCAAGGAACCGTCAAATGGTTCAACGAGACCAAAGGTTTTGGTTTCATCGAGCGTGAAGGTGGACCGGATGTATTTGTCCACTATTCGTCAATCCAATCCAAGGGTTTCCGCAAATTGGTCGAAGGTCAACGTGTTGAATTCACCATTGAAGATGGTCCAAAAGGCCCGCAGGCTGCTGAAGTAGAAGCACTTTAAGTTTTTACGACACGCCAAACAAAAAGAGGCTGTTCCTTTGAAAGAACAGCCTCTTTTTTTCATTAATAGCGTAAGAATGCGCCGATCTTTCCTGCATCCTCAAAATCAGGAATCAACTCAACCACCTCTACCTCGCCGCCATGTTTAAGCGTGATGGTCACAGCCAGGGCAATCACATCCTGCACCTCTTGTGGGGTTTGTTCACAGGCCTGGCAGGCAACCTCCGGCATGGAGGTGATTACCTCACAATCAGGGCAACGAAAACCGGCAGTATGATAACCGCGCTGAATGACAAGAGTCTGGACCCTGCCGGCACCAACCGCGGCCAGTACAGGTTCCAATCCGGTGACAGCCTGGTTACGTTTCGCCGCCTGCGTAATCAAACGTTCCACCAAATGAGCTTCACGCTCTTCTTCCGCCTTTGTACCAATTTCCATCGCCCGTTGGGCAATCTCATGTGAGGTGGCTGTCATTGGCATAACAAAGGAGCCAACAATCAAACTTTGCCAGGATTTTGGCAAAAATGAACGGAATAGAGCGGTATTATCATCACTGCCGCCTAATAATATCCGCCGAATATGCTTTGATTCAAAAAACCTGGTAGCAAAATCCACGCTTTCGCGTACATTGCGCTCGACCGTTTCGTCAATTGAGCGAGCTTGAATATTTCCGCCCCCGCGCATCCCTAATGCGGACCCGCCGGTCTTGATTTGTTTGATTTCATTTCCCAGAACACCTTCCTGTTCACGTAATTCCCCCAGATGAAAATGGAAAATGCGGGCGCCCTGTTTATCAACCAGAACCACGCCGTATTCACCAAAACTATCAATCAGACCTGCTAATGGGCGCACATTCGGGCGTATTCCTTCATGGATCAGGTCCGGAGTCGGAATAGCCAACGGGTAAACTCTGAAGAAATCAGCAGTCACATCTGAAAATAAAACCACACTCCTGCCGGACCAATCGTATTCAGTGTCAAAATAATTTTCAATTCGTTCAACGTCATCTTTGAGATTGGTGTTTTTCATCATTGAGCGCAAACGCAGGCGGTAGGAATCTGCATTGCCTAAAGTTGGATCAGTATTAAGATAAATGCTCAACATTTTTGACTGGGACTGGTAGTCAACCAATTCACGCAGGTCTTTATCTGAAAACATGGTACCTCCTCAATCTGTTGATGTTTACATGACCAACAATTATGGACGTTTTCCTAATGTGAGCACCACCTCCTTTAATTCACCATTGCGAATGATCTTCAGGGTAATATCTTCTCCTGGGCTTTTATTGGCCATCAAATAACTTAGAAAATCACCAAATACACGCACTGGGCGGCCATCCACTTCGATGATCAGGTCTCCGCCGGATAGCAGCGTTGGTATCGAAGTTGGATCTTCACCACCCCGCAAACCTGCATCCTCTGCCGGGCTGCCAGAAGTTACGCTGATCACATACGCTCCCGTATTTTGTTCAATTTGAAGGGCTTCACGTTCAATCAAGGTGAGATCTTCCTGACTGGTGACACCTACATAGGGATAATCATAATAGCCTTGAGAGATCAAATAGGGGACCACGCGGCTGACAATGTTACTGGAAATGGCAAAGCCGATGCCGCTATTAACCGGTTCTCCGCCGCTATTAGAAGTTTCCGTGCGGATGGCGCGGTTGATGCCAATAATTTCCCCGTTCAGGTTGAGTAATGGGCCGCCTGAATTACCCGGGTTAATGGCTGCATCGGTTTGAATAATATCACCGGCCGAAAAAAAAGTGCCGCTGCTGGAAGGCCGAAAGGAGCTCAATGTACGGCTCTTAGCGGATACGATCCCAGTCGTAATTGTTCCGGAAAGGCCAAAGGGGTTGCCTATTGCAATGACAGATTGACCCACTTTCAATTGATCAGAATCTCCCAGTGGTAAGGGAATCAATTCGGAGGTTGGTGCATCTACTTTAATGACAGCCAGATCAGAATCCAGGTCTGTGGCAATGACCTTCCCGCGCACCTTATAGCCCGAGGGGAAATCCACTTCCAGGTCGGTTGCGTTTTCAACCACATGATAGTTGGTGACGATGTGTCCTTCACTATCAAAAACAAAGCCTGAGCCCAAACCACCTCCTTCGGCAGAGAGAGTCTGAATGGACACAACACCCGGTAACACGCGTTCATACAGTTCGATTACCAGGCGTTCTTTTTCCTGCAGATCCAGCAGCGCGATTGGCGGTGATACATTAGCAGGCTCATCCGCCGCTATGACCGTAGCATCAACCGGGGGAGTCAAAACGGCGGTTGGGTTAGCAGAATTCCCGCCAAAATCTAAATTTGGTAATCGCGGCGTGATTGAACAGGCTAGTGCGACCAGGCTTAAGATGGTTACCGCTAGAAAAATTGCTTTTTTATGCATCTGTAATCCTTTTCCTACCCGCATTTCCCGGGCGGGATTCTACTCTGCAAGATTCTTAATTTGCTCAAATAATTCTTTTTGTTTCGCATTTAATTTGGCAGGCAGGGAAACTCTGGCGCGGGCAAACAGATCTCCAAATTGAGTTGCATTTTTCATTTTTGGCATACCCCGCCCCGAAAGTCGGAAGACTCGCCCGGGCTGTGTTCCAGCCGGTATATTCAAAAGGACCTCGCCTTTGGGGGTGGGTACTTTCACTTCTCCACCTAGAATCGCTGTGTATAAATCAACCTGAAACTCGCTGTTAAGATCATCACCTTTGCGGTCATAACGAGGGTCATCAGCAACTTCCACCACCAGGTATACATCGCCATTATTCGGGCCGACACCGGCAACCCGCACTTTTGTGCCCGTTTTCGCGCCAGCAGGAATTTTCACCTCTATGCGACGGTCATCAATTTGTAAGAGACGGGCGGTGCCAGAATAGGCTTCCATAAACTGGATTTGCACACTCTGCTGATAATTACGCGGACGCTGTTGAACAGGTCGAGCCTGTCCTCTACGGCCGCCCGTACTGAATCCCCCAGTTCCGCCGCCAAAAATGGAACTGAAGAAATCCGAAAACCCACCCCCAAACATATCTTCAAGATCATTTATATCCACGCGCGCGCCACCGCTACCGCCCTGCGATTGGCTAACCCAGTCATTCCAATTGAAATTATTAGGGTTGCCGCCCCCTTCCTGAAATTGGGAATAAGAATCGCCTAATTGATCATAGCGTGCCCGTTTTTTCGAATCACTCAAAACCTCATTGGCCTCGTTGATTTCTTTAAATTTATCTTCCGCTTCCTTATTTCCCGGGTTACGGTCTGGATGATACTTCATTGCCAGTTTACGATATGCTTTTTTAATTTCGTCATCCGATGCAGTTCGACTGACACCGATGGTTTTATAGTAATCTTTATATTCCATACTTTAATATTATGATTATCCCCGTTTGCTTGTCAAGCTCTGGGTGAAACTCTTATGCAATACTTATACAAATCAGATTAATTGTTAATGTCAGACCTCCTCAATTTTAGCTGCATCCCGCGTTGCGCGAGGCCGTAGCTAATAGTTATTAGCAAAAAAAATTTGTATCAGGGTGAAAATTAGATCACGAATGGGGCGAATGATCGAATAGCACGAATATTTGGATGTAGCTACGATGTATGTCTGCCTGCTTGAGCTTTCCAGGCGACTATCTTCTCCACCATTACTCAGCAACTTGGTATGATCTACCTGCACGTAAAGCAACCCACGGTCTCCGGTCTTGCAAATTACGCATGGCGTGGTTTTGTTTTTTTCCTGATCTATCAATAAATCTCTACCAGTCTCCACCTCAATCCGATCCCGAGATCTGTCCAATTATGCTAAACTACAAACGCAGCAAAGATATCCATGAAAAACAAGCAAACTCTGGTCCTGATCCTGATACTCCTTTTAATTGCCCTGGCCAGTATCGCCTGGCTGAGCAGCTTCACGCGCCTGTACGCCGACGACTTCTGCGTCGGGGCAGATGCCCAACAATTAAACCCGCTTTCATTTTTTCAAAAGTGGTACAGTATCTGGACTGGTCGTTTCAGCTATATTGTCCTGGCCGGGGTGCTCAGCCTGGGTGGTGACCAGCTGGCTGCTCTTTTACCAGCTCTCAGCCTGGTAATTTGGCTGCTGGCTTTAACCTGGGCATTTTTACCAATCTTGCGACGTTATGGGGTGGGTGAACCATTTTTGCCCTCAATCACGTTTGGCGCATTAGTTTTATTGATTCTCTTTAATAGCACGCCGAACCTTTTCCAGTCATTTTTCTGGCGGGATGGCTTAATAAATTACACCTTTCCGTTGATCGGCCTGACAGTCATCATCGGTTTTCTTCTGCGCAGCCTGCTGGAAGCGAAATCCTCGGCGCGTTTATTGTTAAGTGTTTTTTTGATCAGCTTTATCAGTGGTGGTTTTTCCGAAGTGTTTTCGGTCATGCAAGTCACCATCCACGGTATTCTGATCCTGGTTGTGTTTATCACGCAAAAACCAACTAATAGAAAACTTTTCCTGCCAATACTCTTCTCCTCCCTGGCAGGCGGGGTGATAGCGCTGCTCGTGGTTCTGCTCGCCCCGGGTAATGCCGTCCGCCAAAGCTTGCTGGCAGTTCATCCCAGCTTATTGCGTCTGGTTACATTTTCAACGCGCAATGCACTCTTTATCGCTGCCAAGTTTTTTTTCCAGACGCCCGGTTGGGCTTTCCTGACGCTGATCACTTGCGTGTGGGCAGTTTTGAACATCTTCCAACTGGCTGCCGGCGACCAGCTTCACTCTCAACCCAAGACGCCAGCCACCATTCGCTCTCATTGGTTGAGTTACCTGATCCTGATACCGCTGACCACTTTCATAATTATAGTAGCTGCCTGCGCACCAGTCGTATACATGTTGAATGCCTACCCGGATGACCGTACCATCCTGCTGCCTGTATTTGTGCTGATCATCGCTGTCATGCTGAGTGTGATTCTCCTGACCAAGATTGCGCTTCAAAAGCGTTTCATGAAAAACATCCTGAGAAAGCCTTCCACAAATCGCTGGCTGACAATTGCTATGCTGGCATCTTTTCTTTTCGCTACTGCCTTGCAGGTAAGCAACACGATCCGAGACCTGCCGGAGTACCAAAATTATACAGCTGCCTGGGAAGCCCGTGATCAAGAATTGCGCAGCCAGGCAGGTCAGAAAGCACAGCAGGTGACGGTACCCGGCCTTGCCAGCCGCTTTGGTCTTTCCGATCTGCGGGTAGAGGATGATTTTTGGGTCAACCGCTGCATGGCAGATTACTATCAGATTCCAATTATTATCGGAAGGTAAATAGCTTGTACCCGGAATCTACGTCGCCGGATCAGTCAAAGAAAAGCGTTTTATAAAAATCCCCGCTTTCGATGTGATTTTAGGTTTTGTAAGCAAATTATCCATCAATTCTCAGCAAAAGATGCTACTTTCCACCCACTTTTGACGATTTTCGGATTTTCTCATCAGACTCATAATTTCACCTAAAAGGTGAATCGGCAAACTTCTGATTGAAATACAATGTTAAAATTTGGAGGGATAGAAAATATACCATCAGGATGGATGCCGTGATCAATAAAATCGAATTCTCCGCCAGAAATCTCACCTCAAACACCGGTTTGTTTCTATTATTGGAACATGCACAACAAGAAAGGGATTTTTGATTTGATTAATCACGATTTGGATTATTGTTCAATTGCCTTTAAACTACTATGCATTAGGAAAAAAATTGGAGGAAATCAAATGGAAAAGAAAACAGAAGTTATTTATATTCTCGTGGATGAAGTATTACAGACATTCTCGGAACCTTACGGTGAAGATATTATAGAGGACGTATTTATAGCGATTGAAAACAATCATGATTATCACAGACAATATGATGACCTCGTCGAAGAACTTCGGACTAGGGTAGTAAATCCTTGGATTGGGAAATATACAAGAGCCATAATTGGGTATCGTAAATTGCGGGTGGTAGGCTCAAAACGCAGCGATCTCATTAAATACTACACAAAACTTATCCCGTAGTTGCAATTTGATAACCAAGGTAGACCAGCATATTTTCCAATACAATTGATGATGATAAAAACAGAAAAGGATCCTGCAGAAATAACTTTCTGGTTCTCCTTCCTGATCACTCTCATGCTAAAAGAATGTCTCCAGGTCCTTTCCGACGCCAAGGCAACCGACCCTTCCCCCGACCTTGTATAGCACTCCGAGGATCTTTTCCCGAGGAGCCCAGCGTTACCACCTGCTGGATTGCGACTGCCCTCCCCTGAAAAAACAACCTTTTTCATTTCTCGACCCGTTATTTGTATTTAAGTCAGGCTGAGAAAAATCATTGCCAACGTCTGATATTATGAAATGGATCGGTAAAATGATTCAAAATGGAGGAAATTATGCTAATGTTAATGGGGTTTCACCATAACCATTATCCCTTTGGGGTGAAATGTTGGCAAAATTTATTCGACGTGGAATTTCGGACATTATAATTTTATTCGTAGTTAGGACCAGATCGGAGAGACGCCATGGAAGGTTATTCGCACTTTTGCAAAGACGAGTGGGTACTCAAAGCGTTAATGGACAATTCTGGCGATAGTGTCTACATCAAAGACCGCCAATGCAGATTATGGCGTGTTAGCCACAAAATGGCCTCCGATTTAGCAAAAAACGGTATTACTGATATCTATGGAAAAACCGATCTCGAATTATTTGGTGAATCCTTAGGTAAAAGGACGATGGTCGATGATCAACAGGTAATGGAAACCGGTCAACCAAAATTAAGTATGATTGAAAACCATACTGATAAAACTCAAAGTGAAACCAATTGGACCTCCACAACCAAATTACCAATCTACAATGATGAAGGTGAAGTGATTGGTCTGGTTGGCATCACCCGTGAAATTAACGAATTAAAAAACTCCGAAATCGGTTTTCAATGGTTAGCCACACATGATTCCCTCACCTCTTTGCCGAATCGTTTTATATTATCCGACCGAATTGGACAGGCTATTTTTCATGCCAAGCGCAACAAAAGCCTGTTTGCTCTTCTCTTTATTGACTTAAACGGATTTAAAAGTATCAATGATAAAGCCGGTCACGCTATGGGAGACCTCTATCTAAAAAAAGTAGCCCTTGCACTTACCAGAAACGTGCGTTCATCAGACACAGTCTCACGCATCGGTGGTGATGAATTTGTCGTGCTACTGGTTGGAATTGCCAACACAGACGAACCGAAAAAAGTAGCCTCCAAGCTGATCAAGATCATTCGCTTGAGTGTCGATGAAGAAGAAAATAGTGTCACCGCTTCTATCGGCATCAGCACATATCCGGCCGACGGTGAAGATGCTGACTTATTATTGAAAGTGGCTGACCACGCCATGTACAAGGCGAAACAAAATGAAAGAGAATGATCTTGCATTGCTAATAATTATTTTTTTAATCTTGACACAGGTGCAGGGCGTGAAATATTTTGGCCCGTTATTTCCATTTAAGTTGGGCTGGAAATAATCATTTTCGATGAGAGATTTTCTTAAATGGATCGCTAAAAATGGTGTACAATAGTGGAAAAATTTATTTGATGTGGATTTTCGGTAATACATATGAAATCTAAATTTGATACTAAACAGATCATAGAAGAATCCAATCATGCGATTGCAGGAGATAGTTCCAATCGCAAAAAGTTGGAAGACGCACTTGACAAGAGCAATTCCAAGTTATCAAACCGGGTAAAGGAACTTGAATATTTTTATAACTTTTCCGAATTGATTGAAACCAAAAATATTTCGCTTGAAATGATATTCCAGGGAGTTGTTGACCTTATTCCACCTGCATGGAAATACCCTGAAATAACCTGCGCCAAATTGGCAATAGATGGCCGTGAATTCTCAACAAAAAATTATAAAGAAAGCAAATGGCAGCAAACAGGCGAAATCTTATTAAACGGTACTAAAGCCGGACTTTTGGTTGTGGGCTATTTGCACAAAAAGCCTGAAGCAGATGAAGGTGTTTTTCTGAAAGAAGAACAATATTTGCTTGATGCAATATGCGAACGGGTAGGTCGGATTACCGAGCGGTTGAATGCGGAGGATGCCAAACAAGAGAATATAAATACTCTGCGCCGGTTGGCTACAGTGGTCAGGGATTCGAACGATGCGATCATCATGCATGACTTTGAAGGCAAGATACTGGCCTGGAACCGCGGTGCAGCAGAAATCTATGGCTATAGTAAAGCCGAGGCGCTTGGCATGAATGTCAAAGAATTGGTGGCTGAACCCGATCGAAAAGCCGCGTTGGCCCTTATCAAAAAAATCGAGAAGGGAGAGATCGTCAAATCGTTAGAACTTCGCCGGATCACAAAGGATGGCCGGAAATTGGATGTCTGGCTGACCATTACAACGCTGGCTGATGATAACGGGGTGCCAGAGGCAATCTCCTCCACCGAACGCGATATCACCGAAAGAAAGCAGGCTGAAGAAGCGCTTCGGAATAATCAAAAACGCTACGAAAAAGCTCAGGCAATGGGTCATGTAGGGAATTGGGAATTTGACCCTGTGACAAAAAACTTCTGGGGTTCGGATGAAGCCAAAAGGATCTATGGTTTTGAATTGGATCGCGAGAATTTAACGATAGAGAATGTGGAAAGCTGCATTCCAGAAAGAGAACGCGTACATCAGGCGTTAGTCGATCTGATAGAACATGATAAGAAATACGATCTGATCTTTGATATCATTACTTTTGATAAGGGGATCCGGAAAACTATTCATTCAATTGCCGAGGTAGAAAGAGATGCCCGCAGTGACTGGATAAAAGTAACCGGCGTTATCAGTGATATTACAGAGCAAAAGAGGGTAGAAAAAGCTCTACAGGAATCAGAATTAAAACACAGAACTTATATTGAGCAAGCTCCAATTGGGATATTTGTTGCTAATAACAAAGGTAAATACATTGATGTCAATCCGGGAGCATGTGCGTTATTGGGGTACACGCGGGATGAACTATTAGATCTATCAGTTCTTGATATCTCAGCTCGTAAAGAGGATGCCGAAAGTTTCGGACAGCTAATGAAAGAAGGAAAAGTAAGTTTTGAATCTAAACTAAAGAAAAAAGATGGTTCAGTGGTCGATGTGATATTAGACGCTGTATCTATCCCTAACGACCAGTTTATTGCTTTCTGTATTGACATCACCGAGCGTAAGAAATATACGCATGATTTACAGCAAGAACGGGACAAGGCACAAAAATATCTGGACATCGTCGAAGTGATGATAGTTGCTCTCAACTCAAATGGCGAGATAACACTCATCAACAATAAGGGGAATAAAGTCCTTGCCTATGAAGAAGATGAACTAATAGGTGAGAACTGGTTTGAGTCTTGTATACCAGAAGGAAAAAGAAAAGAAGTCAAACAGGTTTTTAAGAAGATAATGGCAGGAGAGATAGAGTCAGCTGAATACTTCGAGAACACGGTTATGACCAAATCAGGTGAGGAACGAATCATCGCCTGGCATAACTCACCATTGTGTAATGAAAAAGGACACAATATTGGCTTATTATCTTCCGGTGAGGATATCACTAAGCGCAACCGCTCACGGCAGCTCCTGATCGCTCTCAACCAGGCTTCTGGGGCTATGGGAACAGCACTCTCACAGCAAGATATTTTCAATGCAGTCGCCAAAGAACTTAAACAGCTTTATATCTCCTGCATGCTTTTTCTCATGGATGAAACCAAAAACAGGCTATTGACCTCATATATGAGTTTTGATTCGGCATTGGTTAATGAGATTGCTAAGTTGGTCGGGATTAACCCAGAAGAATTTTTATTCAAGATAGATGATGTTGATATCTATCGAACTGTGATCTGGGAGAAGGAGTCGATCTTAGTAACAGATTCCAATCAGGTAGTACGGCAAATACTGCCAAAAGGTGCCAAAATGTTATCCTCAAAAATTGTGGATCTGCTGCGTGTTCAGAAAGGCATCTTTGCCCCTTTAATTGTGGAAGAGCAGGTTATTGGTGTATTTTCGATCCAATCCAGCACTCTGACTGAAGATGATATACCAGCTACTACTGCCTTCGCCCATGAGCTCGCTGGTGCCTGGAACAAAGGTCAACTAGTACAGGATTTGAGAAAAACGATTGAGGGAACCATCCACACCATCGCTGCCACTGCTGAAGCACGCGACCCATACACTGCCGGCCACCAGGCACGTGTGGCTGACCTGGCGGTGGCAATCGCCAGCGAGATGAGCCTTTCTGTTGATCAAGTAGAAGGGATAAAAATGGCTGGTATCGTTCATGACCTTGGAAAGATCCAGATACCGGCTGAAATTCTCAGCAAACCAGGTAAGATCACTGATCTTGAATTCGAATTAATTAAAACACACCCGCAGATCGGATTTGACATACTGAAGGGAATTGAATTCCCATGGCCAATTGCTCAAATTGTCTACCAGCATCATGAGAAGATAAATGGCTCCGGTTATCCGCAGAGGCTTAAAGGAGATGAAATACTGCTTGAAGCCAGGATCCTGTCTGTGGCGGATATCGTGGAAGCGATGTCCTCTCACCGACCATACCGCCCGGCATTGGGCATTGATATAGCGTTGGCGCAAATAAAGCAGGATAAAGGCACCTTTTTAGATCCCAAAGTGGTGGATGCGTGCATAAAGATATTTAAAGAGGGATATATATTACCTATGGGTTAAATCATACAGTTTCCTGATTAAGAACCAGTTGCCTCATCTTAAGAAATGAAATTCATATTGAGTACCTGATTCTCGAATAAAAGACGCCTCCGCCGTAACTCGAACCCCTAACCAACTGATTCGAAGGCGGGTACTCAGAGTGTCCACAGCGTGTTCCTGTGTTCATTGTGCCCATAGTTCATACAAAATAGGCGTGAATTTGTCCAAACAGTCCATTGTGTCCACCTGGCCTCATGGGCGTTGCACCCGCGTTGTAGGTTGTAGCCACTGCGCTATTTTTGAGTGAGTAGCCGATGTCCACTGCGTGCGATTGAGCGAATAACTAAAATTGAACAGCAGAATGGGATTTTGCCGCGAATACCCATTTTGTAATTGGCATAAAATCTAACATAGGCCTGATGGTCCGTTCAGGGTAAGCCTCTAAGTCGGGATGATATCGGAAACCGGGTTTGGGTTAGGATTGCAAACCAATTCCGCGAATGAAGCCAAGATGTAAATCAACCACTATCCTGATTTCGGTTTTCAGCACTTTGTTGAAGTTGTTACTTGGGACGAAGGTACGCAAAACTGTCTAAGAGGAAAGAGCTTGAAATCGAATAATACTTATCCTGAAGTCAGCATTTATGGTTCCTGCAAGAAGTTAATTCCCTGGTTGGAGGACACAAGTGTCAAGCGCAAAAATTCCTTGCATCACATTAGAAATGGGTATCTTTTTTCAACAAAAGTCTTTCTATACTCTCGAACATCCAAAATCATATATTGCTAACCCCTAATTTCCAATCCCAATCTCTTTCATTTTTCTTTTTTTCCATGCTATCATTAAGCTATGAAATCGAGCAAAGACCGTATTCTTATCGTAGAAAGCAACCCTGAAATCAGTGACTTCATCGGGCGCCAGGCTCTTTCTTCGGCAGGCTTTCAGGTCTTCTCGGTTGCCGATGCCAGCAGTGCCATCGCCAAGACTCTCCAGGTTGCTCCTGACCTGATTATCACTGATATCCGTCTGCCCGGCCTGAGTGGCAAAGATCTCATGATTGCCCTAAGTTCACAGGGCATCAATACGCCGGTCATTGTGGTGGCTGAGGAAGGCATGGAATCGGAAGTAATTCAAACCTTCCGGCTGGGTGCGGTTGATTATCTCATCTGGCCATGCCAGGAACCTGAAATCATCCGCTCGGTCGAGCGCATCATGTCTCAGATTCATGAACACCGCGAACGCACAATGCTCGAAAAAAGGTTATCCGATATCAACCAGCAGCTGCAGCAACGTGTACGCGAATTGACCGCCATTTTTTCGATGGGTAAGGCGGTCACTTCCATCACCGATCAGCGCGCGCTATTTGAAAAAATCAACCATGTTGCCGCCCAGGTAACCCAGGCTGATATCTCCTGGTTTTTGTTGCGCGAGGAAGAAAAAGAAAAGAAGTTTGTGCTGGTTGCCCAACAAGGGTTGCCCGATTACCTGGCCGAGTTTTTAATGGATGCCTGGGATGACGGCATCAGTTCGCTGGTGGTCATGTCCGGCGAGCCACTGAGCCTGCATGGCGAACCGATTAAACGCTTCCGGGTTAAATCACTGGGACAATCCATTCTGATCGTGCCGCTCAAGGTACAGCGACAGGTAATGGGCATCCTGGTGGTCATGCGCTCACAACCACTTCCCTTCTCCGATAGTGATCAGCACTTGATGGAAGCCGTGGCCGATTATGCTTCCATATCGTTGGTTAACGCCCGCCTCTTTCGTGCAATTGAAGCGCGTGCACAGGCACTGCAGGACCTGGCTTCACGCGCCCAGAGCAGCGAAAGCATTAACCAGGAAAAACTGCAGGCCGTACAGCACGAACTGGAGGAATCGGGTAAATTGATGGTGACTTTACTGGATGAGCTTTCTCAGGATGTCACTGCCCGTTGGAACCCGACCCAACGTCAAAATCTTGCACAGGTGCGGGAGAAGTTGAACGCCCTTAATATCATTGCCGAAACAATTTTGCCCTCGCCCCCCTCAAACGGCCATTTGCAAGAATCGGCAACAAATATCAAGGAGCTCATTGACGTCCTGGTCCGGCGCTATCAAACGGTGGTGGTTCAAAACAAGATCAAGTTAACGAATGACATGCCTGAGTTTGCCCTTACCGTCCAGGCAGAGCAGACTCAACTCCAAGAGGTAATTCAGGGATTGCTAGCGAATGCCATTCAATTTTGTGAGGAGAATGGTGAAATTGTGATCAAAGTTTCACAAATGTCCAATTCTAAGGCGCAGGTTGATGTTATCAATACGGGTGTCATCAGTCAAAAGGATCGTGAATCGATCTTCAAAAACATGCTTCAGAAAACTCCCAAACTTCGATCAGCCGGCATTGGCATCAGCCTGGCATTAATTCAACAAATCGTGCAAAATATGAACGGTCAGGTGTGGGTCGACCAGGCGGACGAAAATAGGACCGCCTTCCATGTATTGCTGCCGCTGAGTGTGTCCAGAGCGTAATTTTTATGACAAATCATCCACAATCACAAATGATATTAATCATTAATGCAGATGGGCAGGTTAACTACTTACTCGACCGCATTCTAAAATCGATGGGCTTTTTGGTTGAGTTGAGCAAAACGCTGCGGGATATCAAGCAGTTTTTTTCGCCTTCGCCGCCTTCACTGGTTATCATCAGCCAACTGTTTGCTCAGGAGAACGAGTATAACTGGGTAAGAGAAACCCGCCAGCACTACCCCCTCTTACCCATCATTGCTTACGCAGCCAGCGTCAGCCCGCAAGACTTATACGATGCCCTGCGAGTTGGGATAAATGACTTTCTGAGCTCTCCCCTGACACGTGATGATGTGGTCGATTGCATTCAAGCCAACATCAAAAAAGCAGCCAATTTAAAAAATTATGTTCTGCTGGAATCACGACGTGCCACACAACAACTACAGGCACGCGTCAACGAGCTTGAATCGCTCATACGACTGGGAAGATCGATTACTTCCTCACTCGACCTGGACGAAGTGCTGCGTATGATCGTGGATGCCTGCGTTGAAGTGACCGGCTCTGAAGAGGGCAGTTTGTTGCTGGTCGAAGAAGCAACCGGTGACCTGTACATGCGCGCCTCGCGCAACTTTAATAATGATTTTGTCAGCACGTTTCGACTGCCAGTCCAGGATTCTCTGGCCGGTACTGTCTTGCGAACAGGCGAACCTGTCATTCTTGATGAGGATACGCCTCAGAAAATTAAAACATCCTATCTGGTTCATAGCCTTGTTTATGTGCCCCTTAAACTGCGCCAACATGTAATTGGTATCCTCGGGATTGACAATCGCCATAACCGCGTTTCTTTCAAACAAAAAGATGTCCTGCTGCTATCCACAATGGCAGAATATGCCGTTATTGCGATTGAAAATGCGCGTCTGTTCTCGGAAATGGTGAATGAAAAGAACAAGCTGGATACAATTATCGGCGAAATTGAGGATGGCGTGGTTGTAATTGATCAGGAACAACGAATCATCCTGATGAATCAAACGGCACAACAAGCACTCGGAATTAAGCAGAAAGTTACCAGCGGTCTGCACATAAACACGCTGCTGGCCCCGCAGGAATTACTGGATCTGATTCAAGGTGAAAACAGTCATCTCTCACAGCAGATCGAAATTGAAGATGCGAAGGAGAATATCTTCAGCGCCCAGTTAACCCCCATCCCCGCGGTCGGGTTGGCCATCACCCTGCACGATATCACTTCCTTGAAGAAACTGGATCGCATTAAGAGCGATTTTGTCAACACAGTATCACACGATTTAAGATCACCTTTGACCGCCATTCTTGGGTACGTGGAATTGATCGAACGGACAGGTCAGATCAATGAATTGCAGAAGGAATTTATCCGCCGCGTACAGACATCCGTCCAAAATATCACTACCCTGGTAGAGGATCTGCTCAACCTTGGCAAGATTGAAGCCGGATTTGATACCCGCAAAGAATTGGCCGATCTGGAAGCTATCATCCGCACTTCAGTTGATAACCTTTACTCACGATTGAAACAGCGCAACCAACAAATTAAACTCACAAATAACGACCGGATTCCCCAAGTCTATATCAATCCCATCCAGATTCGTCAGCTGCTAGATAACCTGTTATCAAACGCCAGTAAGTATTCAAGAGAAGGTTCGACCATCCGTGTTGAAACCCAGCTGGAACAGAATCAGATTATTATCAGGGTGAGAGATGAGGGCATCGGCATCCCTCAGGTGGATATTCCCTTCATCTTCGATAAGTTTTACCGGTCGGGCAATATAGATCCGGAAGTTTCTGGTTCGGGTTTGGGTCTGGCAATTGTCAAATCGATTGTTGATAATCACCGGGGCCGCATCTGGGTCGAATCAAGTGTGGGGAAAGGCTCCACCTTTACCATCGTTTTGCCAGTCACGGAATAAACACTGCCTGGCAATCCGCCCCTGCGGGTTAAAGAAAGCCTCCGTAGGGGGCGGTGAGGAGGAACCCGACGGAGGCTTATGCCAAAGGAGGAGACAACGATGAGTAATAGGTGTGATCCTAATTTTCCCCGTCTCCATCTATAAATATACCCTTTTCGCCTTGCCCGACCCAGCAATGAAAGTCATTGACGGGTGATGATTTTGCTCCTGATTGCCTGTTACAAAGATATTATTGACAAATAGTACTCGGATTTGTCCTTTTTTTAGTGTTCAGGTTCCCTGTTTCATGCGGGAAAGTCATAAATTCGAATTATCTCCTATGGGCTCATGATCGTACCCCAAAGTAATGCACCCGAGTGATAGATAAAATTGTAGGTTGTACAGGTCCATCTTCCCTGGTTTTTTTATCAATGTCTCAGGACAAATCAAAAACACGGCAAGCACAAGTGCCCAACAAATGGGGTCTCATGCGAATGGGACACTTTTTGAATGGGTTGCATAGTAACAATCAGCTTATCGACTGAAAAAATGAAATTTATCTAATTGTTGATCAAATGTTCAAACTTTATTACGCTTGACGCAAGTTAACGGTTATGCTACTATTTTGATAGTTCGGCTATTTCGATTCGACATGCAAATGTCCGTTAGAAACGGACGGGGTTTGAGAAGGAGAACATTCATGAAAAAGATACTCTATGCAATGGTCCTGCTTGTGATTTTGACCAGTTTAACAATAGTGGGTTGCACCCGCACGGCGACAAAAGGCGGTGGTGGAGCGGATATTACCAGCACTGCTGATATTCCCTTTCCTGTCGCTCCAAGTTCCAACCCGCGCATGACTGAAATCGTCAGCGCTACGCAGACTGCCATGGTTAAGCCCACCGAAGGTTTGAGTGAAAAGACCCCTTCTCCTGGTGATGTAGCAACCATACCAGCTGCCACTGATGAAACTGTTGCGCCGACTGCTAAATCTATTGTGATTGTGCCAACAGCCACCCCTGGTAAACCGGCAACATATATACTGCAAGATGGCGAATTCCCCTATTGTATCGCCCGCCGCTTTGATGTGAACCCTGGCGACCTGCTGGCAATTAATAATATTGGCGGTAACGTTGACCCAGGCACCACCCTTAAGATCCCAACCGATAGTAAATGGCCTGTAGAATTCGAGCGCTCCCTGCGGGATCACCCTGGCACCTATACAGCCCAGGCCGGACAGACAATTTATGAAATTGCCTGCCTCTTCGGCGATTCCGATCCGGATGCCATTATCCTGGCCAATGATCTGAAAGCACCCTATAGCTTGAGCGCCGGTCAGGTTCTCCAGATCCCTTAACCATTCTCCAATGTCACTCCACAGCGGGGACCAGAGGTGGGGGGTTTCTTCCATTCTCCTTGTCCCCGCTGATTTATTTAAGTGAGCCAAGATGAAATTTAACATCCTGAATCGCGAGACAGTTTATCAGGGCAGAGCATTCAATGTACAAAAAGTTCACATGCAACTTCCCAACTCGAAGCGCAGGCACTATGATCTCGTGGCACATGCTGACTCGGTATCCATTCTACCGATTGACCCGCAAGGTAACATTCTTTTTGTGTCACAATACCGTCTGGGCGCGGACCAGGATTTATTGGAACTACCGGCCGGATTGATCGATGACGGCGAAGATCCATTAACCGCCGCTCAGCGTGAGATCCGCGAAGAAACCGGCTACGCCTGTAAAAATATGCGTCTTTTGGGGGATTTTTACCTCGCGGCAGGTTATTCCAGTGAGCACATGTTTGTTTTCCTGGCACCCGAGCTGGAGGCATCCTATTTGGAGCCTGATACGGATGAATTCATCACGCTGAAGAAAATCCCATTCAAGGATGCGATCAACCTGGTGCGAGGCGGGGAAATTAAAGATGCCAAGACCATGGCAGCATTTCTGCTAGCCCTACCTTACCTGACTGGTTAATGATCAATCAGGCGGAATTTAATATGAACTCATTTTTTTTAATTTGTGCATTTTTTCTCAAATAGAACCAATTCTTCGTGTTTTTTCCGGTATAATAGATTTTTGGAGTGATGATTTCGGGACGGGGGAATTTACTTGAATGATACCCAGCCATTCAAGTATTGAGTTTGGATTTTTTTATGACACGGCACAGGTGCAATCATGATCAATATTACTACAATTTTTATCAACTTATCTTTAGACTTTAATATTGGAAATCAGAATAATGGTTTATGAACAATGAAAGCAAAAAATACTATAATTCGGGGTTCCCGATTAACCAACCATATGGAGAATATATATGTCAAACAAAATTACGATTGATGCTAATGAGGCCGTAGCCCGCGTGGCATACCGGGTTAACGAAGTGATAGCAATCTACCCCATCACACCTTCATCGGGTATGGGTGAGTTCGCAGACGCCTGGTCTGCACAAGACTTAAAGAATATCTGGGGTACGGTACCACTGGTAGCTGAAATGCAATCCGAAGGAGGTGCAGCCGGTGCTGTCCATGGAGCCTTACAAACAGGTTCACTGACTACAACATTCACCGCTTCACAGGGCTTGCTCTTGATGATCCCGAACATGTTCAAAATCGCAGGTGAGCTAACCCCGACCGTGTTTCATGTTTCAGCCCGTTCCATAGCAACTCACGCCTTATCTATCTTTGGTGACCATTCTGATATCATGGCTGCCCGTTCCACCGGCTGGTCTTTTCTTGGTGCCCGTTCCGTGCAAGAAGCGCATGACTTTGCGCTGATTGCAACCGCAGCCAGCTTGAAAAGCCGGCTGCCATTCGTTCACTTTTTTGATGGCTTCCGCACATCACATGAAATCAATAAAATCAGCGAATTGAGCGAGGCTGATATGGTGGCGATGATTGACGATGATCTTGTTTATGCTCACCGCTCCCGCGCGCTTTCACCCGATCATCCCGTGTTACGTGGAACAGCCCAGAACCCGGATGTCTTCTTTCAAGCACGAGAGGCAGTCAACCAGTATTATGACGATTGTCCTCAAATTGTTCAGGATGCAATGGACAAATTTGCTGAGCTGTCCGGACGCCGCTACCATCTTTTCGATTATTACGGACCACAGGATGCCGATCGTGTCATTATTTTGATGGGCTCTGGTGCCGAAACCGTTGAAGAAACTGCAAAATTCCTGAATCATAAAGGCGAAAAAGTAGGCGTTATTACCATTCACCTTTTCCGCCCCTTCTCTGTAAAACATCTGATGGCTGCCTTGCCTGCCTCTGTTAAATCCATTGCGGTGCTAGACCGCACCAAGGAACCCGGCGCTACTGGCGAACCCTTGCTGGGAGATGTAATCTCAGCTTTATTTGAAGGAAAAGCCCTGGGGATTGCTCCTTTTGAACAGTTGCCGGTCGTGATTGGCGGCCGTTATGGCC
This sequence comes from Anaerolineales bacterium, assembly GCA_038329785.1. GTDB lineage: Bacteria > Chloroflexota > Anaerolineae > Anaerolineales > Anaerolineaceae > UBA6170. The sequence goes on from JBBQNI010000011.1 coordinate 67,061, forward strand.
TCTCATCCAAAGAATTCACACCAGCCATGGTCAAGGGAGTTTTTGACGAGCTTAAGAAAGATACGCCCAAGAATCACTTCACAATTGGGATCAACGATGATCTGACCTTTACCAGCCTTATGTACGATGCGTTGTTCTCGATTGCCGATCCCCGCACTACCCGTTGTGTATTCTTCGGCCTGGGTGCAGATGGCACAGTCGGAGCCAATAAGAACTCGATCAAGATCATTGGTGAAGAAACTGAAAATGGCGCGCAGGGTTATTTTGTCTACGATTCAAAGAAATCCGGCTCGGTGACTATTTCACACCTTCGTTTTGGCCCCGGTGATATCCGTGCCCCTTATCAGATTGGAATTGGTGAGGCTAATTTTGTGGCTTGTCACCAGTTCAATTTCCTTGAGCGGCTGGATGTGCTCAAATATGCTGAGGAAAATGCGGTTTTCTTGCTCAATAGCATTTATGGTCCGGACGAAGTTTGGAAACACCTCCCGGAAGAGGTGCAAGAGGTCATTATTGCCAGGAATTTACGCTTCTACGTTATCGATGCCTACGAAGTAGCCCAAAAGACCGGCATGGGTGGCCGGGTCAATACCATCATGCAGACTTGTTTCTTCGCTATCAGCGGCGTATTACCGCGCGATGAAGCCATTGAACAAATCAAGTACTCAATCAAAAAAACGTATGGAAAACGCGGCGAGGCCGTTGTGGAACAAAACTTTGCCGCAGTTGATCACACACTTGCAAACCTGCACCAGGTTAAAGTGCCATTGGTGGCCAGCAGCGAAATTCAACGGCGCGAAAGCGTATCAGATAAAGCGCCCGCGTTTGTCCGCAACGTATTGGGACCGATGCTTGCATTTGAAGGGGATGATGTTCCTGTCAGCGCTTTACCGCATGATGGCACCTTCCCTACAGCCACCAGCCAGTATGAAAAACGAAATATCTCACTTGAGATTCCGGTGTGGGACGAGGATATTTGTATTCAATGTGGAAAATGCGCATTCGTTTGCCCGCATGCCGTCATTCGAATGAAGGTCTATGATAAAAGTTATTTATCTGATGCCCCCGAGACATTTAAAGCCATTGAAGCAAAATTTAAAGGTGTACCCGGTACAAAATTCACGATCCAGGTAGCACCCGAAGATTGCACCGGTTGTGGTTTATGTGTGGAAGTCTGCCCGGCCAAGAACAAATCCAAGGTGGGTTTGAAAGCCATCAACATGGCACCACAACCACCATTGCGAGAATCAGAATCCAGAAACTGGGATTATTTCTTAAGCATTCCCGATATTGAACGTGCTGATATTGAAACAAATACCGTCAAGAATTCACAGCTGCTGCGACCATTATTCGAGTTTTCCGGTGCTTGCGCCGGCTGCGGTGAAACCCCTTATGTAAAATTACTTTCACAGTTATTTGGGGACCGCACCATTGTGGCCAACGCAACCGGTTGTTCCTCCATCTATGGTGGCAACCTGCCGACTACCCCATGGGCGGTCGACTCCGTCGGACGCGGTCCAGCCTGGTCAAACTCTCTTTTTGAAGACAACGCTGAATTTGGTCTCGGAATGCGTTTGACAGTCGATCGTCAAACCGAATTCGCCAATGAATTAGTTCGTAAATTGGCTGACAGCATTGGTTCTGATCTGGCTGAAGAGATTTTAGGCGCGGATCAATCTACGGATGCCGGCATCAACTTACAACGCGACCGGGTAAAGGAACTCAAGCAGCGCCTGGCGAGTGATTCCAGCCGGGATGTCAAACAACTGCTTTCCCTGGCCGATTTTTTGGTCAAGAAGACTATCTGGATTGTAGGCGGTGATGGCTGGGCTTATGACATTGGCTATGGCGGGCTTGATCATGTCCTGGCTTCCGGACGCAACATCAATGTACTTGTCCTGGATACAGAAGTGTATTCCAACACCGGCGGCCAGGCTTCTAAGGCTACGCCTCGCGCCGCAGTTGCCAAATTCGCTGCCAATGGGAAACCACTCCCCAAGAAAGATCTCGGCATGATTGCGATGGCTTATGGTTACGTGTATGTTGCAAAAGTGGCAATGGGCGCCAACGACGCTCAGACTTTGAAGGCATTCAAAGAAGCGGAGGCTTTTGACGGTCCATCTTTGATTATTGCTTACAGCCATTGTATCGCCCACGGCATTGACATGCGCAAGGGGCTGGAGCAACAGAAACTGGCCGTTCAATCCGGTGTCTGGCCGCTTTATCGCTACAACCCGGATTTCATCGCCCTCAACCGCAATCCATTCAACATTGACAGCCGCGATCCTAGCATTCCTGTTGAGGACTATGCCTACAACGAAACTCGTTACCGCATGCTCTTACAAAGTGACGAAACACGTGCAGAAAAATTGATGGATGAAGCCCGTGGCGACGTTTCAAAACGTTGGGAATTGTACAAACAGATGGCTGCGATGGATTACAACACAGCCAAAAAGAATGAAGAAGAGTAAGATTGAAACCATACCAGCGGAGATGAAAAAATATGAATCTCCGCTGGTTGATAATAAAACTGCACGAGAGGAGTAAGTGACCATGACTGATTTAAGTACTAATTATCTTGGAATAAAATTGAAGAACCCGCTGGTAGCATCTGCTTCCCCGCTTTCAAAAAATATTGAGATGGCTAAAGCTCTGGAGGATGCCGGTATAGCAGCAATTGTTATGTACTCGCTTTTTGAAGAGCAAATAACTCATGAAAGCAATGCGCTGGATTATTTTCTGACCCGCGGCAATGAAAGTTACGCTGAAGCGCTAACCTATTTTCCCATGTTTAAGGACTACAATATTGGTCCAGAAAAATATGTTCGTTTTATTGCTGATATCAAAGCCTCAGTCAATATTCCTGTGATCGGCAGCTTGAATGGGGTTTCTAGTGGCGGATGGATTGACTATGCACGTAAGATCGAAGAAGCGGGTGCCGATGCACTTGAATTAAATATCTACTATATCCCCACCGCCGGTGACCTCACTACTAACGAGCTCGAAGATGCCCAGGTTGAGCTGGTAGCCGATATTCGCAGCCAGGTTAAAATACCACTGGCAGTCAAATTGAGTCCGTTTTACAGCGCTCTGCCGAATTTTGCCGGGCGGCTGGTTGCGGCTGGTGCCAACGGGTTGGTCTTATTTAATCGCTTCTACCAACCGGATATCGACGTCCAAACCCTGGAAGTCGTTCCATCACTCGAGCTGAGCAATTCCTACGATCTGCGATTACCATTACGCTGGGTGGCGATACTTTCCGATCAACTAAAAGCTGACCTGGCATTGACCAGTGGCGTCCACAATGAAGAAGATGTCCTTAAGGCAATGATGGCAGGCGCAAAAGTAGTAGAAATAGCCTCAGAATTGATCCTGAATGGGCCGGCGCGCGCCACCGAAATACTTACTGCGATGGAAGCGTGGATGGTTGAATATGAATATCAGTCGATCACCCAGATGCAAGGCAGCATGAGCCATCGCTCTGTGGCTGAGCCGGCAGCCTTCGAACGGGCCAATTACATGAAGGCTTTGCAATCCTTTGACCGTCGCATTAATTATCCCAAGGCATTACAGGGAGATTAAAAGAAAGCAATCAGAGACCAGCTAGCAGATACCCATTTTCTTACTCCCAGGTTATTGACTTGAGGAATTAATTCAGAAAATGATGGAAAAAAAAAGAGGCTGACCCTTTTTATGGGTCAGCCTCTTTTTTAATTGATAAAAAGAATTATTCTTCAGGTGAAAGTGATCCACGTTTCTTGGCGCGATAGACGATCCGACCTCGACTCAAGTCATAAGGTGACATTTCCACGCGCACTCGGTCTCCCAACAAGATGCGTATATAATACTTACGCATTTTGCCAGACAAATATGCCAGAACTTCATGATCATTATCTAAACGCACGCGAAACTGTGTCCCTGGTAATGCTTCAATAATCGTACCATCAACTTGAATCTTATCTTCTTCTTTCGTCATCGAACCTCCTTAACAGCTCTTTCACCTACTCTTATCGTCCTGAAAACGTAAGAAGGTATTAATCTCTACCATCCTGACGTCGTTTCATTCTGCGAGTTGCTTTCTTCTTTTCAACGCGGCGTAGTTCACTCTTAGAAACGAACCATCGTTTGCGGCGCACTGTACTCAGCACACCACTCTTTACCACCTTCTTACGGAAGCGTTTTAACAACGAATCTTGCGATTCACTTTGGCGCAATGTTACAAAAGCCAACCTACTCACCTCCTTCCTGCAATTTGGAGTCATTGGGCAGATTTTCTACAATAATCCGCCGAATTAATGCCGTACTGTCCTTTTCTGCAAAGACGCACGACCTGTAATTATACCGCGAATCTTACGGTTTAGGGGATTTTATCCAGATTATTAGTAATGGGTAACGAGTTGGGAGTAATAAGGAATGGACTCGGTCTAAATATAGTTTTTATTTGATTGATGTTAGTTGATTTGTTGGAAACCCGAAATTACCTGTAACGAGTAATGAGTTCAGAGTAATAAAGAAGGGGTTCTGCCTCATTACTGGTTACCCATTACTTCTTACTCGCTTTTTGAATCAAAAAAAGCCTCTTGGCAATGACCTACTCTCCCGGGAAGTCGCCCTCCAAGTACCATCGGCGCTGACAGCCTT
>JBBQNI010000012.1:0-71260 GCA_038329785.1 Anaerolineales bacterium
GATTCTCCTGGATGGAAGGGATATTAATGCATATTCTTTGACATCCTGGCGAGACCAGATTGCCTGGTTGCCGCAAAACACACTGATTTTGAATGGTAGTATTCGCCAGAACCTGCTGATTGCAAATCCCCTGGCTACTGAAGTCGATCTATTCGCCGCTTTGGCACAGGTGGGTTTGATGGGCATGATCAGCAACCTGCCTGCAGGGATCGACACGCTCATCTCTGAGTATGGTCATCACTTGAGCAGCGGCGAAAGACAAAGAATTGGGTTTGCGCGCGTTTTGCTGAGAAAAGTGCCTTTGATCCTGTTGGATGAACCGACCTCTTCCCTGGATCCTGACTCTGAGCAAATCATCATTGATTGCATGGCAAATCTACCCAATACAGTCACAGTCATCACAATTGCTCATCGTTTGAAAACGATACTTCGTGCTAACTTGATTGTTTTTGTGCGAGATGGCGAAATTACCGCTTTGGGAGATCATAATAAATTGGTAGCCAGCGATCCAAATTATGTTGCCTTTTGCTGTGCTTACTTCGGAGACTACGTCTGATGTCTCTCTTACGGGTATTTTCGAAAGGGTTGCTCGGATGGGTGCTGGTTTCCATTTTGTTGAGCGCTTTAACAATAATGAGCGCGATAGGATTAATGGGGACCTCTGCCTATTTAATCATCCAGGCCGGGTTCCAGCCTTCGATTGCTGTGCTGCAGGTCGCTATCGTTGGCGTGCGCTTTTTTGGTATCAGTCGGGCTGTCTTTCGATACCTGGAACGGTTGCTTTCACACCGCTTGAATCTGCAAATTCTGGCAAGAATTCGCGAACACGTTTTTCTCCGGTTGAGTCAAAAATATCCATTGGGTTTGCCGCGCTTTACCAGTGCATCGCTTTTGAGTTTGTTAATCCAGGATATTGAAGTGTTGGAAAACTTATTTGTACGTTTTTTATTGCCACTGGCTTCGGCAATTCTCGTCACAGTCTTCTTAGGCATTTTCCTGGGAATATATTCATTTGAAATCGTGCTTATCATGCTGGTTGGGTTTTTCCTGGCAGGCATCATGCTCCCATACCTATCGGCTGTTGCAGCCAGGCAAACCGGTCAAAGCGCGATGAACTCGCGTATAAGATACCAACAATATTTACTGGATTTTCTGAGAACATTTCAGGAATCACTTCTTTATCGCCAGGAATTAAATATTTTTGAGGAGCAAGTGAAATTAGAGCGAAAAATGGCGAATTTTCAGTGGCGACAGAAAGTATTGCAATCCGTTTTTAGCAATACCGGCTTCATAGTAACTCAATTAACGGCTTTATCAGTGCTTATTGTAGGTATTAATCTGCCGGCGCACAGACAAATCGATAGTATTCTCCTGGCGGTTTTTTATTTGATGATTCTGGCCAGCTTTGAGGTTGTTCAAAATTTGGCCGCATCCACCAATCTTTTTGGGAGCATTTCTATCGCTGTAGATCGGATTAAGCAGCTGGACAAAGAAGTACCTTCCGCGTCACAATTTTTGAAAACAGCTGAAATAAAAATGTTTCCAATCGAATTCGATCACGTGTCCTATCGTTATGCAAATACGACCCGAGCTGCTCTTCAAAATATTTCACTGAAAATTGAAGCAGGCCAAAAAATAGCGGTTGTTGGAAAAAACGGTTCAGGCAAAAGTACTTTTATCGATGTATTGCTTGGTTTATTAAATAATTATCAGGGTGAGATTCATTTTGGTGGAATTGATTTTCAAACCATTGCACGAAGTTCTGTATTGGCAAAGACCGGCTTCATTGATAGCCAACCCTATATATTTTCCACATCTGCATCAGGAAACCTTCTTCTGGCAAATGAGATGGCGGATCTCCAAACTGTAAAGGAGGTCATCAGGAAAGTTGGATTATCTGACCGGTTGGGTGAGATAAATGATAATCCAATTGAAGAAAGCGGCCGCAACCTCTCGGCTGGTGAAAGGGAGCGGATTGAAATAGGTCGTATGCTGCTGCGCGACAGTGAGATCTATCTGCTCGATGAGCCGTTGAAAAATTTAGATCCTGTGCTGCAAGGCGAGATGAGGGGTCTTTTACGGGAAAAAATTAACAATAACGCTTGCATTTGGATAACCCATCAATTTGATCAAATGGAGTATTTTGACAAAATTCTTGTTTTCGAAAATGGCGAAATTGTGGAAGTAGGCGATCACAATTCGTTAATGATGCGAAAAGGATGCTATTTTTCGCTTTATGTCACCATGCGAAAGGCGTCAAAGAAGGTTATGAATTTTATTTGAATTTCTTAACAATTTTCAGGTATAATATATTAATAAATTATTTTTATATACTAAATAAATAGAATAAGTTTGGTTTTTTGGATTGATTTGGAACCGTTTTCTCTCTTTTTGTGGTATCTGAGGGAGTTTACAAAAAAAAAGAACAATCGAAAAATTGTTTATACGGAAATACGGATAATATCAATGAGGCTATCGTATTATAGAATCCAACCTGTAGTTGAGACGTTGATTATTAAATCAAATATGTATTGCCGTTAATTTTCTAATTCATTTTTTTGAATTTGTTTTTTTCAATCACCAAAAGCCAAAATTATAAAATTATGGCAGCTGATGACTCGGAAAATAAGCGCGATAAAAGTCCAAAAGAAAGACCAGAACAGGGTAAGCATTTATCTTGATGAGGAGTATGCTTTTGGTTTAACGCGCATTACGGCCGCATGGTTGACAATTGGGCAAGTGTTGACCGAAGAAGAGATTTCGCGGTTATCCTCAGAAGATGATGTCGAAGTTGCGTATTTGCGGGCATTAAAGTTTTTGTCCTACAAACCAAGGTCAGCTGCCGAAGTCGCTGAGCGATTACGAAAATACGAATATTCTGAACAAATAATTGAACAGGTACATAACAGATTGGTGGAAAAGGAGTACGTTAATGACCATCAATTTGCAGATATGTGGGTCGAGAATAGAAATGCTTTTCGGCCGCGGAGCCATCGTGTTTTACAATGGGAACTTCGCAATAAAAAAATAAGTGAGGAAACAATTTCCTCCATCCTGGATGAAACCGATCCCGAGGAAAAATTGGCCATGGCAGCCGCAAGTAAGTATTTACCGAAAGTGACAAATTGCGAGCGAGATCAATTTTATCGACGCCTGGCAGGTTACCTCGGAAGACGGGGCTTTTCCTACTCAATCATTGCACCAATTTTGGCTGAGTTATGGGAAACGACTATCCAGACAAAAATCAACTATGAGAAATCGGAAAACGAGGTAAAGAATGGGGAATAACGCAATACTTTTATTTTCAATATTTGTTATTGGTGACCTTGCAGTCATCGGACTGATTTGGTATTTGCTTGACAAGAATTTTGCCAGACGGTTAAAGGTTGAAAAACAGAATCAATCAGATGCGATTATAGTCAATGCCAAAGAAAATGCGAAAACAATTGAAATAGACGCCAAAGATAAGGCCATCGCAATTTTAAAGAACGCGGAAGATGAGGTAGCCAGGCGGCGGAACGAGGTATCACGCGAGGAAGAACGGCAATCAAAACGGCGTGCGGATATGGATACTCGTCTGGAGCGAATGGAACAACGCGATCAATTGATTAGCAAGCGCCAGAGTGCGCTAGATAAGCGCACAAATGAAATCGAAAAAATGTATGCCCAACAATTGGGTGAACTGCAAAAAATTGCCCAAATGAGTGTCGAAGAAGCCCGCCAGGTCTTGTTGCAAGAAGCCGAGAAGGAAGGGCGCAGCGACATGGCCAGAATTATCCGTTCTATCGAGGCCGAGGCTCGCGCGGAAGGTGACAAAAGAGCGCGGGAAATTATCGCGGACGCCATTCAGCGCGTTGCTTCAGAACACGTAAATGATGTAACAACTTCTGTGGTGACATTGCCGAACGAAGAGATGAAAGGGCGCATTGTCGGGAGAAATGGTAGAAATATCCGCGCGTTTGAACAGGCTGCCGGGGTGGATGTAATAGTAGATGACACGCCCGAAGCTGTCACAATTTCATGTTTTGACCCTGTCCGTCGTGAAATTGCAAAACGCGCGCTGGATTTCCTCATCCTGGATGGCCGTATTCACCCTGCCCACATTGAAAAAGTACTCGAAGATAAACAAAAAGAAGTTGAAAAAACAATTGAAGAGGCCGGAGAACAGGCAGCATACGATGCTGGTGTATCCATCTTGAGACCTGAGATCTTAAAAGTGCTGGGTCGTTTAAAATACCGTACATCCTATGGTCAAAATCAACTTTCACATGCAGTTGAGGTGTCCAGATTGGGCTCCGTAATTGCTTCGGAATTAGGAGCAGATGTAGAGGTTGTCAAGGCAGCGGGTCTCTTGCATGACCTAGGGAAAGCCATGGATCATAACACGGAAGGTACACATGCCATGATCGGTGCTGAGTTTGCCCGCCGATATGGTGTCAATCCACGGATTGTCAACGCTATTGCTTCACATCATCACGAAATTGAACAGGAGAGTCTGGAAGCGGTCATTGTTGAATCTGCGGATGCCATCTCCGGTGCGAGACCTGGTGCGAGAAGAGAAGATCTTGAACAATATATCAAACGCTTGCGAGCACTGGAAGACATTGCCAATTCATTCAAAGGTGTTGCCCAGAGTTACGCCATTCAGGCCGGGCGGGAAGTTCGCATTATTGTGCGTCCCGATGATATTGATGATTTGGATGCCTTACGGATTGCCCGTGATGTCGCCAAGCAGATCGAGGAAAATATGCAATACCCCGGTCAAATCAAAGTCACTGTAATCCGGGAAACAAGAGCAGTCGATTTCGCCAAGTAAAAAATAAAATCACAAACAAAATGGTACAGATAAAAATTGTTGATACAATGGATTAATCTGTACCATTTTTCTAAGGCGGCATCATGAAACAGTTACTTCAAAACATGCGGGATGGAAAAGCCGAGGTTGTTGATATCCCCGTGCCCAGGGTGCAGGCTGGTTATGTGCTGGTCCGCAATCAGACATCCGTGATCTCCGCCGGTACGGAGCGCATGATTGTATCTTTTGCAGAAAAAAACCTGGTAGGGAAAGCACGCTCACGTCCTGACCTTGTTAAACAGGTGATCGATAAGGCAAAACGCGAAGGGGTTGTGTCAACTGTCTCGGCTGCTTTTAATCGTCTTGATCAACCAATGGCCTTGGGTTATTCATCGGCAGGAATCGTTGAGAAAGTCGGTGAAGGCGTCAGCGGATTTAATCCTGGAATGAGAGTCGCGTGTGCGGGTGGGGGATTTGCAACCCACGCGGAATTCGTGTTAATTCCTAAGAACCTACTTGTTCCGTTTTCCGAGTCCCTCAGTTTTGAGGAAGCTGCATTTGCCACGCTGGGAGCAATTTCTTTACAGGGTTTTCGACTTGCCAACCCGCAAATTGGTGACAGAATAGCAATTATCGGCCTGGGTTTGCTCGGAATGATATTGGCCGAAATTGCCGCCGCAGCTGGATGCAGTGTTTTTGGTGTCGATCTTGACACTGAAAGGGTGAAATTTGCCTCGGATCATGGCATTTATGCAGTCGAACGGCAGAATGCCGAATCTCACGCGCAATCGTTTACGGAAGGCAATGGATTTGATTCTGTTTTCATTTGCGCCGATAGCAAATCCTCTGATCCGGTAGAGTTGGCCGGTAATCTTGCTAGAGATCGAGGTGTTGTGGTTGCGATTGGCGCTACCGGTTTACAGATTCCCAGAAAAATCTATTATGAGAAAGAGTTAAGTTTCCTTATTTCCAGATCATACGGCCCGGGGCGCTATGATAAAGAATATGAGGAACAGGGTAAGGATTATCCCTTCGGCTATGTGCGCTGGACGGAAGGCCGCAATCTAGGAGCTGTAATTAAGTTAATGGAATCCGGAAAAATTAACGTAAAAGAGCTCATCAGCCACCGTTTTCCAATTGAAGACGGGGTGCTTGCCTATGATATCATTACCGGTAAGGGCAAGACAGCTTTTATGGGAGTGATCCTTGTTTACCCTCCTGCTGATCTGGGGGCGGAAGAGCAGATAATCACTAAAGTTGAGTTATTTCCCAAAACGAGTGTACCTGTAAGCACTATCCGGTTGGGAATTTTGGGAGCAGGTTTATATGCTGGAGCTGTTTTCCTACCAATGTTGGATAAGGATAAAACCTCCGAAAAAGTTGCCGTATGCAGCGCGAAAGGATTAAATGCACGTCATTTCGCGAATAAGTTTCATTACCGCTATGCCTGTACCGATGAAGAACAATTATTAAGTGATCAAGCCATAAATACTGTCGTTCTATTAACCCCTCATAAGGACCATCCACGACAGATAATTACAGCGTTACAAGCAAAGAAACATATTTATTGTGAAAAACCATTGGCAATCGATGAGGAATCTCTCAACATGGTTGCTAATGAAATGAGCCAGGCTGAAACGAAGTTAATGGTCGGGTTCAACCGCCGTTTTTCTCCCATGATTCAGCAGATTAAACAGTTTTTCGGAAATCACTCGGAACCTGTTCATATCTATTACCGTGTGAATGCCGGTTATCTCCCCCTCAACCATTGGCTGCATGACTCAAGCGTTGGTGGTGGCCGAATAATCGGGGAAGCCTGCCATTTTATCGATATACTTTTCTATCTGGCTGGCACCAACCCGCTGGATGTTCAAACATTCGGTTTGCCAAATTCAGGAAAATATCAAGACGACAATGTGACAATGGTTTTTAATATGCAGGATGGTTCAGTTTGTACAGTCGATTATCTGGCCAATGGAGATAAGAGTGTACCGAAGGAATATTTGGAAGTATTCAGTGCCGGCAAAGTAGCCAGGATGGAAGATTTTCGAAAGCTTAGCTTGACAGAAAATGGACACAATCGCTTGATTCACTCACGCTACCGGCAGGATAAAGGTCATCAATTTGCTTGGCAGGAATTTGTAAAAAGTATTCAAAATGGTTCAGCTTCGCCAACTTCATTTGCGAGTATTTGGAACGTAACGCAGGCAAGTTTTTCGGCGCAGAAGTCTTTGGATCAGCGAAAGCCAATGAACATAGATACGATGCTGGATTGACATGTACACTTTGATATCAATAAGTGGAAACACAATGATAGGTGATAACATATATTAGCAATTGTTAACATTGCCCGAGTAAATGTTAACAACAATGTGGTGTATGCCATTGTAAAATTAAAAAAGTGAAATAATGCATTCGGTGGAAGAAAAATAGGTCAATCATGTGGGAGAGAAGCCATGGCAGAAAAAATTCTGGTTGTTGAAGATGAAGTCTCATTGCAGGAGACTCTGGCATATAATCTGACCAAGCAGGGTTATGAAGTGGAAACTGTCGGAGACGGCTCGGCTGCACTCGAGGTTGCCCGCAGATTGAAACCGGATTTGATTTTGCTGGATATTATGCTGCCAGGAATGGATGGATTTGAGGTTTGCCGGATCTTGCGGAATGAGATGAGTACCCCAGTATTAATGTTGACCGCCCGTGATGATGAAATTGACCGTGTGGTTGGGCTTGAAGTAGGAGCGGATGATTATCTCACAAAACCTTTCAGCATGCGGGAGTTAATTGCAAGGGTAAAAGCCATGCTGCGGCGTGTACGAATAATTCGTGAAGAAGTTAACGCAACTCATAGCGAGATTGCCGATAGAATGATTTATGATTTTGGCAACCTGCGTATCGATGTTGGCCGGCGTGAGGTACGCCGGGATGATCAGATCATTCATATCAAACCTAAGGAATATGAATTGCTTTTTTACCTGGCCAAACATAAAAATCAGGTATTATCGCGCGATCAAATACTGGAGAGCGTCTGGGGATGGGACTATGTTGGAGATAGTCGCACGGTAGATGTACATGTACGCTGGTTGCGCGAAAAGGTGGAAAAAGATCCCGGAAATCCGCAGCGAATTATAACTGTGAGAGGTGCGGGTTATCGCTTCGAAGGTTGATTGATGCGTAATTCCCTCATAAATCGCATAGCCATTCCCTATGTTGTCTTGATTGTGCTGGTTGTAAGCGGTCTAAGCATTTTTTTCACTTACTTTGTTCGTAATACGTATATCGAATCGACCTCTACATTCCTGGAATCCAATGCCCGCGTGATAGCCGCTCAGGTTCTTCCAATACTTGATAGCAATTCAAGCCAATCGGAAATACAACGAATCGCAATTGAAGACAATCGCTTGATGAAATTACGAGTGACCATCATCAAACCGGATGGCGAAGTTATTGCGGATTCAGATGTAGATTTCTTAAACACAACAAATCATGCTTCCCGTCCTGAAGTGATTGCTGCCTTGAAAGGAACAGTTGGAACGGATATCCGCAAGAGTGATACGCTCCATATAAACATGCTGTATGTGGCAGTTCCAATTTATGATTCGGGCAAAATCGTAGCCGTGTCGCGCGCTGCAGTTACACTGGAGACATTGGATCGGCAGATTAAAAATCTTCAAAATACAATATTATTAACCGCAGCTATTACTGCCTTTATTGCGATTCTCATTGCTTTTTATCTAACCCGTTACACAATGGACCCTCTCAAGCAGCTGGCCCAGGTCGTTGGTCAGTTGGAAAAAGGAGACTATGAGACCAGGTTTCTCATCAGCCGGCGAGATGAAATTGGAAAAATCAGTAATGTCTTTATTACCCTTGTCAACAAGCTGAATGCTCAAATCGAGGGTTTTAAACTGGAACGAAGCACATTAAATGCGGTCCTCACTCATATGACTGATGCGGTGATCATTGTGGATGGAAACGGGATTGTGCAGTTAAGTAATCCAGCAGCTGAAAAAATATTCAATGTCAAGAAAAATGTGGCTGTCGGGAAATCCCTGGTTGAAGTTATAAGGAACCATCAATTAGTGGAATTATGGAAAGAATGCCTGGATTCCCGAAAACAAAAATCAACCACGCTCGAAATAACGCCGAGCAAGCTTTTTGTTCAGGGTATCGCGACACCATTGGAAGATGTTTTTCCTGGGGGGGTTTTGATTGTTATGCAGGACTTAACCCGATTAAGAAAATTGGAAAAGGTCCGCAGCGATTTTGTCAGTAATGTCTCGCATGAACTCAGAACTCCACTGGCATCGATTAAAGCCTTGACTGAAACCTTACAAGAAGGAGCGCTGGAAGATCCGCCGGCAGCTCGACGTTTCCTTGGAAGAATGGAAATTGAAATTGACAATTTAACCCAGATGGTTCAGGAATTGTTGGAACTTTCAAAAATTGAATCCGGACGGGTCCCACTGAAAACGCAATTGATGGATCCCAGTTTAATCATTGAGAAAGTGGTAGAACGTATGCAAGTTCAAGCTGAGCGTTCCGGGCTTTCTCTCGTTTCAACGTGTCCTGCAAATTTGCCGCAAGTAATCGCGGATCCTGATCGAATCGGTCAGGTGTTTGTTAACTTAATTCATAATTCCATTAAATTCACGCGTCCAGGCGGCCGAATCAATATATCCGCATATTCCGACCGCGAAAGAGTAGTATTTAAGATTGAAGATAGTGGTGTGGGTATTGAACCGGAATCTTTGCAGCGCATTTTTGAAAGGTTCTATAAAATCGATCGCGCTCGCTCCAGCGGGGGAACGGGACTGGGGTTGTCAATCTCCAAGCATTTGATAGAGTCTCACGGAGGACGTATTTGGGTGGAGAGTGAAGTTGGAAGGGGAAGCTCATTTTTCTTTACCCTTCCGGTTGCATAGCCAGACGTAGTTTGTGATAGAATGCACTTAAATCAACCCCATTCGATAGAAATTGCATTAGAATATTTTCCAAATTGTTTTCGCCTCTGCATTTAGGCAAGGAGATTTGCTTGTGGAAAGTCTAATAATTTCATTATCTCGCTGGCAATTTGCATTAACCACGATCTATCACTTTTTCTTTGTCCCTTTAACCATCGGGTTGGCAGTCCTGGTAGCGATATTGGAGACAATCTACCTGCGAACAAATAATGAGATTTATAAAGAAATGACCAAATTTTGGGGAAAACTTTTTGCGATTAATTTTGCAATGGGAGTGGTTACCGGAATTGTTCAGGAATTTCAATTTGGAATGAATTGGTCAGAATATTCCCGTTATGTCGGTGATATTTTTGGGGCACCATTGGCCATTGAAGCGTTACTGGCGTTCTTTCTTGAATCCACCTTTCTCGGCGTTTGGTTATTTGGATGGGACAAACTGCCAAAGAAAATCCATCTTCTGTCGATCTGGTTGGTGGCGATTGGATCAGTTATATCCGCTTTCTGGATATTGGTTGCAAACTCCTTCATGCAAGCTCCAATGGGTTTTGTGGAAGAAAATGGCCGTTTAATCATGAATGATTTCGGCGCATTGATTGCTAATCCGAATGTATGGGTTCAATTTCCGCATACTTTATTTAGCGGGTTGACCACTGGCGCAATGTTTATGGCTGGAATTAGCGCATACCATTTATTTAAGAAACAACGTGAAGACTTCTTCATGAAATCACTGCGACTCTCCACGTTATTTGGATTTCTTTCAGTATTTCTGGTTGTTCTGGTTGGCCACAGTCAGGGGCAGCACATGGTTCAGACTCAGCCTATGAAGATGGCTGCTGCTGAGGCTTTGTGGGATTCTGAAGATCCGGCATCATTTTCCATCTTCACGATTGTTGACGAAGCAAATAAGCGTGATGTAGTTTCTCTGCGGATTCCTGCCGTATTGAGCTTGCTTTCATATAATCAGTTTACGGGCAGGGTTGAGGGAATTAATGATTTGCAGGCTAGATTTGTTCAGCAATATGGGCCGGGAGATTATATTCCACCAATCACCATATTGTACTGGTCCTTCCGCATCATGGTGGGATCAGGTTTTTTGATGTTATTCATCTTTGCACTTTTGCTTTTCTTTATTATCCGTAATATAAATCCTTTTCAATATAAATGGGCAAAGTTTTTGCCATTTGCGATCGCATTACCCTACCTGGCAAACTCATTTGGATGGATTATGACCGAAATTGGGCGCCAACCTTGGGTTGTCTACGGATATTTGAAGACAGTGGATGCGGTTTCCCCCAATGTTACCGCTGGCATGGTTCTTGTTTCATTGATCGGGTTTACCCTTGTTTATGGTGCTTTGATGGGTACTGATATTTTTCTTCTGCAGAAATTTGCCAAAAACGTTGTTCAGACTGAATTAGTTGCTGTCGATTCTATCGATTTTTGGGAAAGTGGAGAGTGAAATGGCTTTGAATACGATTTGGTTTTTACTCATAGCAATCCTTTTTATTGGATATTTCATTTTGGAAGGTTTTGATTTGGGCGTCGGTATCTTACTTCCTTTTCTGGCAAAAGAGGATGTAGAAAGAAGAATGGTCATAAATGCAATTGGCCCTCATTGGGATGGCAATGAAGTCTGGTTGATTACTGCAGGTGGTGCCATGTTCGCTGCATTTCCGCAATGGTATGCGACCTTGTTCAGTGGGTTTTACCTGGCATTATTCCTGATGTTGATCGCTTTAATTTTACGTGGAGTTGCTTTTGAATTTCGCAGCAAGCATGAGAACCCTCGCTGGAGAAAATTTTGGGATTGGTCCATTTTTGCTGGAAGCTTAATCCCTGCCTTTTTGTGGGGTGTTGCCTTTACGAATTTTATCCGCGGTGTCCCGATTGCAGAAAATTTTCAATACGTAGGGAATTTCTGGGATTTAATTAGCATATACTCACTGATTGGTGGATTGGTGACGCTGATAGGATTCATGATGCAAGGAGCGATATTTCTTTCGTTAAAGCTCGACGAAACGCTTTCCGAGCGGGCTGTTCAATTTGCAAAAAAAATCTGGCTGCCCAATCTGGTGGTTGTTATCGTTTTTGTAATTGGCACTTACTTTTTCACCGATATTTTGCAAATACTGGGAGTAAACCCGGGGTTTATGCCGATTGCGGCGATTCTTTCATTGCTAGCAGTAGGTTGGTTGGTAACGAACAGATATGCCAATTGGGCATTTTTTATTAACAGTTTGGTTATCTTCTTTTCTGCCAGCACGATTTTTATCATCCTTTACCCGCGCGTGTTGGTATCCAGTATAAACTCCGCATTAAGCCTGACAATCTATAATAGTGCTTCCAGTCCTTATACTTTGAAAGTGATGACTATTATTGCATTGATATTTGTCCCAATTGTCATTGGATATCAAATCTGGTCTTACTGGGTGTTTCGCAAAAGAATCGTGCGAGACGAAAAAACACTCCATTATTGAATTTCAAAGTGTACAATAATTTTTCCAGGAAAAACTAACTACTTTTAACGAAAGGAGAAAAAAATGGCGAAAAAGGTTGTTGTTAAATCTGATCAAGCACCAAAGGCAATTGGCCCCTATTCTTTAGCCATCAAAGCCTCCGGTTTTATTTTTATTTCCGGACAATTAGGAATAGACCCTGAAAAAGGTGATCTCGTTACGGGGGGAATCGAGATGGAGACCAGAAAAGCACTTGAGAACATGCGTGCAGCTCTGCAAGCAGCCGGTTCTGATCTGGTCCATGTCGTCAAGACCACGGTTTTTCTCAAGGATATCAACGATTTTGGCAAAATGAATGGTATCTATGCGGAATTCTTCGCTGCTGAACCGCCTGCCCGTTCAGCGTTTCAGGTTGGTGCGTTGCCAAAAGGCGCATCTGTTGAAATTGAAGCTATTGCGCTTGTGGACCAGGAATAATCGCTTTATCTTCAACGAATGATGATTGGTTAATAATATTTAAAGTAAAGGAACCTGATGGAGAAGTCTGTATCGGTTGTCATTCCATGTCTGAATGAAGAAAAACATATTCAGAGGGTAATCAAGGCCATTGCCAATCAATCCTATTCGATTGATTTGATTGAAGTGGTTATTGCAGATGGCGACTCAACGGATGGTACTCTTGATCAGATTGAAATAAGTCGAAAATTGTTTACCGAATTGCCAATAAAGGTTGTCAACAATCCGCGCCGCAATATCCCTGCGGCCTTAAATTTGGCAATCAAAAATAGTAGTGGGGAAATCATTATTCGCATGGACGCTCACACAATTCCGGATCGCGACTATATCCACTATTGCGTCGAGAACTTGCAAAAAGAAAATATATCGAATGTGGGAGGCTTGTGGTTGATTCAACCCGGCCGGGATACCTGGATTGCGAAGTCCATTGCGGCTGCAGGATCCCATCCTCTGGGTGTAGGTGATGCCCGCTATAGATATTCACTCGATGCCGGATTTGTTGAAACAGTACCTTTTGGCGCTTTTCATCGCCTTCTTTTTGATGAGATTGGTTATTTCGACGAAACTCTATTGACCAATGAAGATTATGAACTCAACGCACGCATCCTCCAAAATGGAGGAAGGATCTACTACGACCCGAGGATAAAGTCAGAATACCACGCACGCGGCACATTGAAAGACCTCCTGCTGCAATACTGGCGGTATGGATATTGGAAACTGAAAATGTTGCGTAGATACCCGGACACAATTCGCCTGCGCCAGGCTTTGCCGCCGTTGTTCGTCACGATAATTTTCGTTTTGGCTATCTCAGGCGTTTTTTTTCCATACAGCTTTGTTGCCTTGGCTGGAATCCTTGTTCTCTATTTCCTAATATTAACGCTTGCAAGCTTAAAACCGGCAAAGAAAGAATCGGATTTCCGTCTTATATTTGGTATTCCAATAGCGATTTTTATTATGCATATATCATGGGGTGCAGGATTTATTGTCAGTTTATTGAGTAGAAACAACGGTTATAATTAGAACTTATGGCTGGTTCAGGAATCAAAAACAAACTAACCTGGCGATTAAGGCCGGAAGAGCGTAAGGTAATTCTTATCATTGGGGACATTATCAGTGCAGTTCTGGCTTTAGTGGTAGCATTGATCCTTTGGTCAATCGAACCAGAAGAATGGCTGAAATTCTCATGGCAGTTCATCATTGAACGCCCTCCAGTTTGGTATTTCCTTTTACCAATATTATGGGTAATTTTGCTCTCAGGTTTATATGATCATCGACGTGCCGAGAAAATATCTGCGACCATTAGCGGGATCGCAATGTCCACATTGCTCAGCGGAATTCTTTATCTCTTTATCTTTTTCCTGGCAGAACCCAATTCTCTTCCGCGTCTGGGAGTGGCACTATTCTTTATCGGTTCTACGATCCTAACCCTGATCTGGCGATTGATTTATATAGCCGTTTTTACGGCTCCCGCATTTATGCGCCGGGTGATCATCGTAGGTGCTGGAAATTCAGGATCTACACTTGTGCGAATTGTGAAAAATAGTTATCCGATTCCCTTTCATCTGGTTGGCCTCATCGATGATGATAAATCAAAGAGAAACTCAGAATTCATGGGATATAAGGTGATCGCCTGCAGTGATGAATTATTGAAAATCATTGAAGAAGAACAAATTTCTGATGTTGTCTTTGCTATCTCCGGAAATCTCTCCCCGGCTTTGCTGGATTCTGTTATAACAGCAGAGGAAAACGGGGTAGATGTGACAACAATGCCGGTGATTTATGAAGAATTAATGGGTAGAATCCCCATTTATTTGCTGCAGAGTGACTGGTTATTGCGTAGTTTTGTCGATCAAATGCATGTCAATCGATTTTATGAATTCGGGAAACGCCTATTCGATATACTTGGTGGAATGATTGGGGTTATTTCTCTACTTATATTGTCCCCGTTTATCTCATTGGGAATTGTAATGAGCGGTAAAGGACCGATTATTTACAAACAAATCCGTATGGGAAAGAATAGTAAGGAATTCAACATAATAAAATTTCGATCGATGAAAATCGATGCTGAGAAAGATGGTCAAGCTCAACCTACACAGGAAAATGATGAACGAATCACAGCAATCGGCCGCTTCTTAAGAAGGAGTCATCTGGATGAATTGCCACAATTCTTTAATATTCTCAAAGGCGATATGAGCCTGGTTGGACCCAGATCTGAAAGGCCGATGATTATTGACGAATTAAAAGAAATCATTCCTTTTTATCGCGCCAGATTGTTTATCAAACCCGGGCTGACAGGTTGGGCACAAGTAAATTTTGGCTATGCTTCTACCATTGAAGATAATGCTACCAAACTGGAATATGACTTGTACTATATAAAACATCGCAATCTATTACTGGATATATCAATTCTATTTCAGACGGTGGGGGCCGTTATAGGATTACGAGGACGCTAAATGCGCAATCGACCTAATTTACGCAACAAATATATATTGCTTGGCGATTTGATTCTGATTTTTATTTCAGTACTCGGTAGCTACGCCTTGCGGTTTGAACTGGGGGCGCAGTTCTTCCAATATCTTCCGAGTGCTTATTGGATGTTGGGAGTTTCACTGGTCATTAAACCGCTCATCTACTATTTTTTCGGCCTTTACCGCCGTATGTGGATGTACGCAAGTGTGCAGGAATTAAAATTAATCATTATTGCAGTCACGGCAGCCTCTACGGTTGTATCGACGACTATGATTTTCTTCCTCTCGTTGGGCTTTTTTATCGGATTCCCGCGCACAATCCTGGCGATTGATTGGATTCTTTCCATATTATTGGCAGGAGGCTTGCGGTTTTCCTCCCGAGTTATCAGTGATAACTTTGTGACCGGTGCAGCTCCGGTAAAAACCGGTAAGAACAGACGAACCCTGATTGTGGGTGCGGGTGATGCGGGAGCTCTGGTAGTGCGAGAAATGCAAAAGAATCCCCAGATGAACTTTGTACCTGTCGGTTTTCTGGATGACAACCCGGCTAAATTAAAACAACAGATTTATGGTGTCCCCGTAGTCGGAAACATCAATGATCTTTCAAAAACCCTGGATACCATGCAGATTGATGAGGTGCTTATCGCCATTCCAAGTGCTCCAGGGCGAATAGTAAGGTTGGTAGCAGATATCTGTCGTGTGAAGAATACACCATTTCGAACAATGCCAGGTATGTACGAATTGCTGGGAGGCACGGTTTCGGTCAGTCGCTTACGTGACGTTGATATTGCTGACCTTTTACGACGTCAACCTGCTCATATGAATGATGAATTGATCGGGGCAACCATCAGCGGAAAAGTAGTCCTGGTTACCGGCGCAGGGGGCTCAATCGGTAAAGAGCTCTGCCGCCAGATCGCCAGATGGGGACCTTCTGAATTGATATTGGTAGGCCACGGTGAGAATAGTGTTTTTGAAGCCATTTTAGATTTGAAAGAGAGTTTTTCTGGTTTATCTCTGACACCGGTGATCGCGGACATGCGTGATAAAAATCGATTACAAATTATCTTTAACCGTCACCGGCCTGATGTTGTTTTTCACACGGCTGCGCACAAACATGTGCCATTGATGGAGTTAAACAGCGAAGAGGCAGTCAAGAATAATATTTTAGGGACCAAAAATCTGGTAGAAGTTGCTGAAGCTAGCAATGTAGAACGTCTGGTAATGATTTCTACCGATAAAGCAGTTCAACCAAGAAATGTCATGGGTGCCACCAAGCGAATTGCAGAAATGCTTGTGCTGAATGCTGCGAAAAGAACAAATAAAGCTTTTTGTGTAGTCCGCTTTGGGAACGTATTGGGCAGCCGCGGTAGTGTTGTGCCTTTATTCAAGCGCCAAATTGCAAAGGGCGGCCCAATAACCATCACGCACCCGGATATGAAACGGTACTTTATGACGATTCCGGAAGCGGTTTACCTGGTTTTACAGGCGGCCGGTATGGGAAAAGGTGGCGAGACCTTTGTACTCAATATGGGCGATCAAGTTCGGATTGTAGACCTGGCGGAAGATTTAATTCGTCTCTCTGGGCTCGAACCTGGCCGAGATATTGAAATTACTTTTACAGGTTCACGTCCGGGGGAGAAGTTAAGTGAAGATCTCTGGGATCAGGGTTTTACCTTTCATAGGACGGATCACCCGGATATTTATCATTTGGCGAGCGGGGAAGAATTGTTGGCTGTCGATCTTGAGCAATTTATTGCCAATCTACTGGAATTGGCCAATAAAGGTGATATTTCAGGGATCATTACCGCATTTGACGAAAATATTCCAGGAGCACAGGTACGAATGACTCCCCCCGAGGATCTGATCTCAATTAATTAATCTTATGAAAATTGTGTCTGAAACAGAATGGTCCAACTGGTTATTGCAAAGGAAAAATATACATGTATTACAAGAATCAGCCTGGGGGCAACTCAAAAATAACTTTGGTTGGACGCCAATCCGTTGTATCAATGAGGATCAGACCGCAGGGGCACAGATTCTTTTTCGTAAATTGTTTTTCGGGCTGACCATTGCGTATTTACCCAAGGGACCAGTGGGAAAGGCAGATAGCAACTTTTGGGAATCCGTCGATGTGATCTGTAATCGGAAAAAATCGATCTTCCTTAAAGTTGAACCTGATCTTTATGAAGGGGAAGATTCTTCGCTTTGTATTGAAGATGTGAGATTCAAACCTGCACCATCAGTACAACCCAAGCGGACGATTGTCGTCGACCTTCAAGGAACACCTGAGGAATGGCTGGATCGGATGAAGCAGAAAACCCGTTATAATATTCGCCTGGCAAATAAAAAAGGGGTAGATATTCGCCAGAGTGATGATGTCGATACTTTTTATGAAATTATGATTTCTACCGGCAATCGGGATAATTTTGGAATCCATTCAAAAGAGTACTATCAAAAAGCATGTGAGTATTTTCAGCCAGAAGATAATATAGCGCTTTTTTTGGCTTACTACGAAGAACAGCCGCTGGCAGGTTTAATGGTCTTTTCAGCAGGTGAGCGAGCCTGGTATTTTTATGGCGCTTCCAATGATACCGAGAGGAATCGAATGCCAACCTACCTACTCCAATTTCACGCTATGCAATGGGCAGCAGCAAAAGGCTGTAAGAACTATGACCTTTGGGGAATACCTGATTATGAAGAGCCGTATTTGGAAGATAATTTCTCTGGTAGGTCTGAAGGATTGTGGGGAGTCTACCGCTTTAAACGCGGTTTTGGAGGAAAAATCAAACGATACATGAGTGCCTTTGATCGTGTCTATAACCCAATTTTATATTCACTGTACCGGGTCTATACCAAAAAGAGCGGCACTTTATGAACCTATGTATTGGTAAATTCTTTCCTCTGGCCATTCCTGTCGAATTTGTAGGAATATTAGGAAAATTAAATTGATAGGAATCCATTCTTATGCCTGAATTCAGAATAGTGCATTGCTCGGCTGAAGAGTGGCAGACAGTTCTACCCGGTTTACCGCAAGCTCACTTTTTGCAAACCAGTGCCTGGGCTTCCATTAAAGCGAGGAACGGATGGAAAGCTTACTATTTGACCTGGAAGACCCCTGCAGGTCAAATTGTCGCGGGTGCCATGGTGCTTGAACGTCAAATACTTCCTCGCATTTCTCCTGTCCGTATGCCAATCCACTATATTCCAAAAGGACCACTTTTGGATTGGAGCAACTCGACGCTTGTGAATATTGTCCTCAAAGACATTGCGGATTTTAGTCGCACGCGGAAAGCTATCTTTATCAAGGTTGACCCGGAAATCTATCTCGAGAATGCAATATACTTTTCTAGGTTCGCAAACCTGTCTGGTAGGCATCAGAGGGTTGAGACCCAATTGGAAAACCTCGGCTGGCAGTTCTCGGATAGTCAAATTCAGTTTCAGAATACAATGTGGATTGACCTTCAACCTGATGAAGATGAAATCCTAACCGGAATGAAACAAAAAACTCGCTACAATATTCGTTTGGCTGCAAAGAAAGGCGTAAAAATACGTATAGCCACTCGAGAGGATTATGAAACTGTCTATCGTTTATACGCCGAAACTTCAATCCGTGATCGGTTCATCATCCGGTCACAGACATACTATCTTGATGTCTGGGAAAAATTTACACTTGCAGGTATGTGTTCAATTTTGCTGGCAGAATTTGAGACGAAACCCATTGCTGCACTGGTGATGTATTTTTTTGGCCGAAGTGCATATTATATGTACGGCATGTCTTCCGATCAGCATCGTAATTTGATGCCCACATATTTATTGCAATGGGAAGCAATCAAGCTTGCGAAAGCTAACGACGCAACGATCTACGATCTATGGGGTGCGCCTACCAATCTGGAAGAATCTGACCCGATGTATGGCGTTTACCGTTTTAAAGTCGGCCTTGGTGGCGATCTTGTGCGGACAATTGGTGCCTGGGATTTGGTTTTACGCAAAGGAGCATTTTTTCTCTACCAACACATCATTCCGACTGTTCTCTCTATTATGCGCAACCTTGGTCGAAAGCGGACCGTGCAGTCACTGGATTAATTCGATTTATAGAAAATATATCTAAATAAATGTCAGGGTTTTAGTGCTGGCTGCCAGGTAGCTCCAAACTCAAAACTGGGGCTTTCAATGAGCAATTTAACATTGGCACCATTTATTGTGGCAAGGTATAAGTCATGGTTTTCCCCATCCAGCCAGCGTTCAAATACAAACCATTGACCGTCTGGAGAAACATCCATCTCAGCTGCGGGACTTAGATCGGGTTGGCCCGATGGTGGTATACGGAATTCCAACGCCAGTCCTGCATCGGCGAGCCGTTTGCCGGAAAAATAAGGCAGGCCGCCGTTTACACTTTGTTGAGTGAAGAAGATAATATTTCCATCTCTGGAATAAACGGGATAATTATCGTTGGAGTTTGTTGACCCAGAAAAACGCTGTGCGTTTGACCCATTTGGATTTAACTGCCAAATTTCGGTGGAACTCACTTTTCTGACAAATGCCAGGGAAGTTCCAACTGGCGACCAGGTGGGTTGGCGATCACGCCAGCGGGTATCTGTGATCTCATTTAACTCATTGGTTGCCAGATTGAAAGTGAAGAGATGAACCAGGCGTTCTTTTGATTCCGGGTCATTTCCTGGTCGCAGCGATGCGAAAACAAGCAGATTGCCATCCGGTGACCAGGCAGGGTCGAAATCACCCGAAGGATCAATTGGAATTGGAAGGGGCGTAATATCTTCAATGTTGTCCAAACTGAGGGCATAAATTCTAGCGCCTTCATACAATTCACGTTTGCTGGGACAGGGTGAGATAAAAGCTATTTTTTTGCCATCCGGTGACCATGTCGGCTGACAGGCTCCATCGACCAGGGATGTGATTTTCTGGCGAGTCTCTTCAATGATGTTATATGACCATATTTGCATAACACCATCATTTTCATTCGAAGCGTAAGCGATTAATCCCCCACCTGCTCCCATTGGTGTTGGGCTCGCTGCGATGACTTCGACAGTTTGTGTGGATAATGGGGGTGATTTTTGAGAGGGAGTATTGATCACGAGCGTTGAAGTATCATCCATAATGGAAATTGGATTATTGGTTGCCATAGGGTCAACCATTGGTGTTCTCGAATTGAGACCAAACAATCTTGAAAGAGTACCTGTTTGCACTTCCCAGGCAGTTGAAATCATGAGCAACAAGATAATTGCCATTAGCCACCAGGGGAAACGACGTTTGTGGTTATCACTCAGCGGGTGACTGAGAGGTACACTGATGAGAGGCTGTGAAATTCCGGTATGGATAACAGGCAGATCATTTTGACGCCTGGGAGGCGGGGTAACCAGACCATTTTCAACCGGGAAGGTGGTCATATTGCCTGCATCCAGCAACGCCACCCGGAAATCTTGCGCGCCTTGATATCGTTTGTCGGCATCAACTTCCAGTGCTTTTTCAATGATTAGAGCCAGTCTTTCACTTACATTGCTGCGCTTTTTCCGTAATGGGGTTAATTTATCCTTGCCTGTC
The DNA here is from genome assembly GCA_038329785.1 of Anaerolineales bacterium. Classification (GTDB taxonomy): domain Bacteria; phylum Chloroflexota; class Anaerolineae; order Anaerolineales; family Anaerolineaceae; genus UBA6170. The sequence continues at coordinate 20,759 of JBBQNI010000012.1, forward strand.
AGGCGTGAAAGACCATCCTCAGGAATCGCACCAGTCAGAGCTGCGTACAAGGTGGCACCCAATGAATAGATATCCGAACGTTCATCCGTACGACCAGTACCATATTGTTCCGGTGGCGAGTATCCAGGTGTCATTGCACGCGCTCCAGTTGTCGTCTGCTGGTTATTTTCCAGTAACTTGACCAGACCGAAATCGACCAGTACAACATGACCTTCGGGGGTGATCTTTATATTGCCTGGTTTTATATCGCGGTGTATAACAGGCGGTTGACGATTGTGCAAATACATAAGTGCATCGCAGATCGAAGCTCCCATGATGATAACTTCGCGTTCGGGCAATTGGTCAAGTCGTTCAATTCTTTCGCGTAAATCTTCACCTTCGATGAAATCCATGACCAGATATTGACCCTGACCGGGTATAAAAAAATAGTCGCTCACCCGTGGTAAGTTTGGATGGCGCAAGGTCGCCAGAATACTTGCCTCTCGTTGAAATTGACGCGAATAGTCATCGGTCAACATTAAGTTTGCCTTTACGGCAACGGGGACGCCAATGTTCTCATCGACAGCGTGATAGACAGAACTCATTCCCCCTTTTCCAAGTATTTTTACTATTCTGTATCTATCATTCAGGATTGTATCAGGATTTATCGCCATAATGTGTATAGCAGATTTTACCGTTGATGAATTGATTAAGCAATTGCTACAGGGTTGAAACATTTTGAACGGGGTATAATCAAGAAGATTAAATCAAAAGGTCAATGCATTTGGAACTCGATATTAAAACGGCAGTACAAACAGCATTTTTTTTGGCAATTGTCGGGGTATTGGCAAGTGTTTTATTAATATTTCGAAATTTCAATTCGGCCAAGAAAATGCCTTTTTATCGCAAGCGGCGTCATTTACAATTAAAATCAATTCGCTTGTTTATTTTGGTGATCTTGTTAATTGCAGCCGCAGTTTTTTTCAACCAGTACGCAGAGCCGGCTATTTACTTAATTTTTCCCCCAAGCCCAACGATCACGCTAACACCAACCATTACGATAACGCCCACGATTACCTTAACGCCCACAATCACACTAACCGCAACAATTACCGAAACACCTTTAGTGAGTCCAACGCCTGAAGTACCAGCAGCCATTCAGGCCGAGTTTCAGAGTACGGTGGTTCCTAATGCGGAAGCGGTCTTCAGCCCTCTGGTGATTTCAAAAGAAATTGGTGATGATCTGCAACCAATTGATCCGAACGTTGAATTCGATCAGCCCTTAGGCACTTTGTACGCCACCTTTAGTTATATTAATATGGTGACCGGCAATCAATGGACTTCAATCTGGCGTAGGGTGGATGACGCGCAGATTATGTGTTACGAGACGATACCATGGGACGGTAGTACCGGCGGCTATGGATACTCTGATTGTACTCTCCCGGCTATCGATTGGCTGCCAGGTATTTATGAGGTGCAGATCTTTATTGGATATGAGTTTAAAGTATCGGCCCGCTTTACAATTATCGGCGAACCACCGACGGCAACATTCACGGTAAGCCCGACTGCCACTGCCAGCAAATCGCCAACCGCGACTTCAACCCGCACTCCCTTACCAACCCAAACGGCTTCAATCACTCCCACAAGAACTCTTACCCCGACACGGACGCTGACGCCGACGATTACCAGAACCCCAACTCGTACGAATACGGCGACTGAAACACGAACACCAAGGCCAAGCGATACCCGCTGGCCTTCTCAGACACCGACACCGGTGGTAACAAATTAGCCCCCGAGCCTTTGCTTAAACACTCACTTGTCGTTGAGAATTAGACAATGCGATTTCTTTTGCAATTTCACATGCCAGGCGAGCATTATTGCGGAGCAAAGCTAAATTAGCCTGCAGTGTCTGACCCCCACTGATCTCTGCCACCTTCGATAACATAAATGGAGTAATCGCAGGGCCATGAACCCCAAACTCGGTAGCGACGTCCAGCGCAGCCTGAATGATCGCCTCCATTTTCTGTTTTTTGATGGCAAACTCAGGTGGCACCGGATTGGCAATCAGGATGGCACCCGGCAAGCCCAGTTCGCATTGTTGATTGTAAACCTGAGCGATTGCGTTTGCTGTATCAATCTGCTCAATAGTGTATTCGCCATCCCCATGAGAATAGAACTCGGGGAAATTGGTTGTACGATATCCGAATAGGGGTACACCCATTGTCTCAAGATATTCCAGCGTTGAAGAAATGTCTAAGATGGATTTTACCCCGCTACAGACCACCACTGCCCGCTGTTTTGAGAGCTCATACAGGTCATTAGAAACATCGAAATTCGAATTACGGTGAACGCCACCAATTCCACCCGTTGCGAATACAGATATCCCTGCTATTTTCGAGAGAAGAACGGTCGCTGCAACTGTGGTTCCGCCGGTCCATTTTTTGTGCAATGATACGGCCAGATCCTTCGTACTGATTTTGTGTCTTTCCTTGCTATTCGCCAAAACTGATAATTGAGTCTTCTCTACCCCCACCAGAACCTTGCCATTCAATAGGGCAATTGTAGCCGGGGTGACATTGGCATTTCTGGCAATTTCTTCCATTTCCAAGGCAAGTTCGAGGTTTGTGGGGAAAGGTAATCCGTGGGTTATTACCGCCGATTCAAACGCAACTACCGCTTGTCCTGATCTGATCGCATGCGCTACTTGAGGTGAAATTTCAATGGCATTTGATAATCTACTCATTATTTTTATCCTTGTTTTTATGGATTTTCATTTCATTGCGTATAGATTCTTGATTGGCAAGCATGTTTTGAATTTTCGAAGGCACCTTTCCGAACCTTCTCAGATACAATCTCTGGCCATACTTCACTTCGGATAAGAATGCGTCCTGTAAAAGTTTGGTATCGTTTTTGGATGGGGCAGTGAAATTACCGTTCAATACTATATTGTACGCTTTATAAATCTGAATCTTTTTGGAAAGATAGGTTATCTTTTTCAAGTACAGAAATTTTTGCATACCGCCAGATTTTTCAAATTCTTTCCAACTTTGTATTTCAAATAATACCCGCCAAAGTTCTCCGTGATTAATAGTCGCAGGCAAATGTAATGATCCATTTTCAATCCAATCGAATGAAATGAGATATTTTTTCATTTTGAGATTGAATGTGTCACGAAATTCCTGGAAAAGAGAATCTATAATCGAGATCGCTATTTTTGTATTGGGGGGTTTGGCAAATTTAACATGCGAAAGCTGACGCATTCTTCTCATTTTCGAAGGGTATTTCTCCGCACGAGGATTATTTCTATTGATCACCAAACGATTTCGAAATTGAATTGAAATGGGACAAATAGGTTTGTAACTACTGTGGTTTGACAGGCTTTCTAAATTCCGCTGCATAAGCAATTGGAATTTAGAAAATTCAGTGATCGAAGAGCCGGCTTTTTGCAGTGAAATGATATCTTCCAGTTTCCTTTGACTGATGAAGGCTGTAAATTCTTTGTTGAATTCTTCTAAAAAGAAAGTCTGCCAGGGGTTATCCGCGATTTGGTATGTCATCCAATAGATGTGGTCCAGGCTGTCTGCCTGAGACTGATCAGTGCCAGCGTTTTGATTGCGATGAAATGCAAAAATTACTTTTATGTTTTTAATGACCAGCGGAATCCCATCTTTGGAGCGGCCATACCCATGGAAAATCGCGCTGTGTTCTCGACCATCAAATAACTTTATCGGTCTTGCAAATCCATCAATCTCTAAGCGGGCTGGAAAATCAGGCGATATGATAATCGGTTCGCCATTCGGTTGTTCAAATACGGCTGCATTTTCTTTTTCAATTTTTACCAGTGCGGGACCACCCAATATTCTCGTAAATAAGTAGTCACGGTGAGGAAAAAATTGACCTTCTTCAATTTCAATCAGATCTAATTTTCCTAAAGCGAATGCGGATCGTATAAGTCTTTTTTTCGCCTTTTCTGCATTTTGTATATCATAACTGCGGGTCATGAAAAATGCGTTGATTGAAAGGGCCATTTGCCAGGCTAAATAAATGATTGCAATAAAGATGATTGTGTTGAGTGAAAACAAAAATTGTAAATAATGAAATATCGTTGCAATTAAAACGCTGCTCTCTAAAAGTTGCCTGATTGCGAGTGAATTTTGTGGTGGATTTAGGTTGTAGAAAAATGTGGCAAAAGCAAACCAGGTCAACAAAAGAATGATAGTAATTACAGCCAGGCGTATACGACCATGGGGGCAGTCAATCTTAAGAATTTGGTTTAGCAACCAGTCACTCACATTATGTTTCCCAATTGTTTGCCTTTGATGGAGGGAATCAGCCGGCGTTTTATTCATTCGTTTCACTCCGCGTCCGAATGATGAAATCATTAAGATTGGTTAATTGCTGATAGTCTTTTTCCAAAGATTGCGCCAGCAGCGCATCGTGCCGTATTAAATAAAGGATGCCTTTTAGATTTGCTGAGAGTAAATCTGTGTTGGAAATAATTCGCCCATCCTGCGGGTTACTCGAAAATCTTGCCAGTGCAGAGGAAAAGTCCAGCAATGCCTGCCTCCTGGCTTCCCGATCCAAAGCATTCAGATATTCGGCCATTTCTTTCGCTATCGTTTCGCCTTCCTGTATTTTGCGTTCGCGCCATCCTTCGTGTAGTTTCGCAGCGAAAAAATCAGGAATATTGATTTTTGAAACGGTTACATTCAGGACTCGAATACCACATGCCTGCAAAGCACGAAATTCAGGGCTGGGAAATCTCTTTGTTTTGCCTTCATTTTCAACGGCTCCGGTCTGGTAAGTTGCCCGGGTCAATCGCATTTGGATTTGTTCATTGATAAGGGTAATTGTTGAAGAATTATTACCATTAATCTCCATAATTTCCGCAAGGGACAGCTGACTCGCAATTTCTTTCCATACTTTTACAGCAAAAATTCCTGGCAGCAATGTCCAATCTGTGCTATTAGAGTTTTTTGATCGAGAACTCCCAATTGGTGATTTGGAATACTTGATCGCTTTCCAAACAGCAGCAGTATCCATCAAAAATCCGCCCTGTTCTTTACCTTTACTATTATCAATCTGATATTCGCACGATATGGTTGCGCATATTTCACAACCATCGCGGGTGAGAGCAAGTGTCTCGCCGGTACGCCGTCTTCGAAAATCATACGACTCGCTCGTTTCATCAATCATCTTTGGACGAAATGGAATTTCCCCGGGGAGTGGTCCTAACGTTTGGGTTTTCTTTTTCAAGCTGACGATATCCAGAATTCGCTCATTGTGGTTGAGAAACCAGAACCCTTTGCCCAGTACTCTGTGCTCACCAAACTGGTTAATGATTACCGCTGCACTGGCTGAATCCAGCCAGATTGCAATTCCAGAATTTTTACTGGTATTTTCAGTAGGCGTAACAGCCATACCATCGCGCACGATAAGTACTTTGGTCAATATGCCAATAAGGAACTTGAATAAACTTAAAATTGACAAAAAACGTTGTTCACCGTTATAAAGCGGAAATACAAATTGATTGAGAAAGACAAGAGAAAGGAATAAGGCTACAACGAATAATAAAATTGCCAGGTTAAGAATCCAAAAAGAATTGAGCGAATTAATGTTTATTAAAAATAACGATGAAAGTGCAATAATCAATAAGAACAAGTTAGAGATTATTGAGCCGACCATGGATTTGCGTTTAGCTGAATTTATGTTTCTCATGGATATAATTATTTTATCCCAGTTGTTGGTGTCATCAAAACACATCGTGAGGAATTAAATTCTATGGTCCCAAAAAATAGCAATCGGGAAAATTGATGTGGATGGAATAATCTTATTTCATTTTTTAGTAAAAAATGGGAGATGCTGAATGCGCGCTTTGTTTATTTTTCTTTCGAAATCCAAGTGGATGCAATCGGTCTTTACAAACTGGTCATATGCCTGGAAAATCGCTTCACGCTTTGTCGCCGGGACATCTCTGGCAGAGGCGATTACGGTGGTTAAAAAAGTCAACGCAGAAGGATATGTAGCCACGTTGGATCACCTCGGGGAGCAAACTGAGTCGCTTGCCCTCGCGGAATCTGCGGCGGATGAGATCGTTCAACTAATTGTGGCTATAAACCAAAATAATGTCATTTCCAATGTGTCAATTAAACTTTCTCAAATCGGACTTGTTTTGGATTTTGAAGTGTGCAAACAAAATTTGAAGAGAATTCTGGAGATTGCAAAAGAAACGAATATCTTTATTCGAATCGATATGGAGGATTCAACTATCACGGATGAAACCTTACAACTTCTGTATTGGGCACGCACCATTCATTCAGGGGTTGGCATTGTCATTCAGAGCTATTTGTTCCGTTCTGCAGCGGATGTTGAGGCCTTGCTAAAAAATGGAATCACGATGCGCCTGGTGAAAGGTGCTTATAAAGAACCTTATTCCATAGCTTTTAAGCAGAAGAGTGATGTGGATAAAAACTTCGATGATTTAGTTGAAAAGGTTTTGAGTGAACCATCGGTGAAATTGTATCAACCTGAAATGGGGGGGATATATCCAGCATTTATTGGCCTGGGAACGCATGATGACCGCCGCATTCAGCATGGAATGCGCCTGGCCAAACAATTCCATGCTGGTCCAAACGCGATGGAAATTCAGATGTTGTTTGGCATTCGAAAAGATCTACAGGAAAAATATGTTAAATCAACATTTCCAATCCGATTATATATTCCTTACGGAGTCCATTGGTTTCCATATTTTATGCGCCGTCTGGCTGAACGACCCGCCAATGTATGGTTTTTTGTATCCAATTTCTTTCATCGCTGAATTTAATCACTGATCATGAAACTTCAGGTCATACAAATTGACACCCATAAAGGAACTTGGGAGATTTTAAGTCAGGGTATCACCATAAGTTTTTTATAAGCTGCTAAATAAGAGAAAGAAAACTGCTTATTTTATCTTAATTAATTTTATCAAATTTGCGAATCCATCACCGCAAAGGTAGAAAGTAGTTTACTTTCTCCATGAAATTCTTGATTGAATGGCTAATGTCTCTAAAAATTAGATTAACACTAATTGAGCCTTGCAGCAGATTTTTTCCGATAAACTATTTCTATTGCATTAAGTTACCACAGGCAGATTTTTTCCAATCAAGTTAGGGTAGAATAACAGTCATGCTGGTTTAATAATCTATTTTGGTAAATGATGATCAATTGCATAAAAAGTAAAGCAAGATTTCTTTCGGCAGAAATTAATCAGTTACAACATTTGAAATTGAATATAATTACTTGCCGGTTCATTAAAATATATTCTGTCTTTCTCAAAAAATCACGACATTACGAAGGAAGATAAATCATTTATGGAAGAAGAAAACAGAATTTCTAAAAAAATCATTGAAGCTGTGAACATCCCTGTGTTGGCTTCTTTGATAATAAGTTACATGTTTGGGGGTGCCTTTATCTCCTATCTGGGAAAATATTTAAACGGATTGATTTTCTGGTTAGGGCTGGCAGTGGTTATCCTTTTTTACTTGAGCTCAGAATTTCTGGCCAGTATTCATTACTATTCAATCCCAAGTGACACCCTTGACCGATCTCTTCAACTGAAATTGAAAAACTTTTTCTTTCAAACCAGCCTGGCTTTCCTGGCAACCGGTGCGGGCATCACTGTGCTGCTGTTTTTTCTTGGTAAGCGTGAGTTGGAAATCTGGTTGTTTCTAGCCTTATTCTTTGCAATCAATGTAATATTTGTCATGCGCCCATTTGATTGGCGCAATAAGGGCTATAGGGATTTGTTGGATGCTTTCAATCTGGCAGTTCTGACGCCCGCGTTTGCTGTGGTCTTGCAGTTGGGAGAAATTCACAGATCGCTGTTGTTGATCACTTTCCCTATTTTTTTCCTTGTGATAGCTATTTTCCTGGCATTGTCTCTGGAACATTACTATGATGACTTGAAAAGTGGTCATCGCACCTTGATGACCATGGTTGGCTGGAAATCTGGCATGAATTTACATAACATTTTTCTGCTGTTATTTTTCCTAACCTATGGTCTGGGAGCGGTTATTGGTTTACCTTCGCGGTTGTTACTACCAGCTATGATAGCCTTCCCTTTTTCATTGTTACAATTTTGGGAACTCTCGAGAATTCAAAGTGGAGAAAAACCACGCTGGTTATTTTTAAAATATGTTGCCTGGGCCACAGTGGGAGTCCTGGCATATTTTTTGATATTCAATTTGTGGGTCGGTTAGGGTATGAAGTCGTTTTTACAGCTTAAATCTCCGGAAGATGCTCAGAAAGAATATTTTGCATATTTTGATTCCTTTCAATTGTCCAAAGAAATCATCGAATGCGCGTCTGCTCTGGGCCGTGTCATAGCGGCGGATGTATTTGCTCCGGAAAGCTTGCCGGCGTTTAACCGTAGCACAGTGGATGGATACGCCTTGCGCAGCAACGATTCTTTTGGGGCATCAGAAAGTCTCCCAACCTTTTTCACAGTGACAGGCGAAGTGAAGATGGGCAAACCAACAACTTTGGAAGTCAACAAGGGTGAAACGGTTGTAATTCATACCGGAGGTATGTTACCGAAAAACGCGGATGCGGTGGTAATGATTGAAAATACTCAGGTAATCTTGCCTGGAGAAATTGAAGTGTCAAGAGCAGTGGGTCATCACGAGAATATGATCCTGGCTGGAGAGGATGTAAAAGCCGGTTCATTAATTTTCGAACGAGGCTGGAAATTACGCCCAGGAGATATTGGTGCCTTAATGTCGCTGGGTATCACTGAAATTGAAGTATACCGAAAACTAAAGGTAGGCATTATCTCAAGCGGTGATGAGGTTACTGACCCCCATGAAAAGATTGTACAGGGTCAAGTGCGTGATGTGAATTCATATTCTTTAAGCGCATTGATTCAGCAACAATGTGGCGAGCCTCGAATCTACGGAATTGCTCCCGACGATAAAACTATTTTCTCGCGAATTGCCACTCAGGCATTTCAAGAGAACGATGTCGTTATTGTTACCGCCGGTTCTTCAGCCAGTGTACGTGATCTAACAGCAGAAATTATTCATGAATTGGGAGAGCCGGGTGTGCTGATTCACGGAGTCAATGTTCGGCCCGGTAAACCCACGATTTTGGCAGTTTGTGGTGGCAAAGCCGTGATTGGTTTACCGGGTAATCCGGTTTCAGCCTATGTCATCGCCAATATTTTTGTAGTGCCACTGATCAGAAAACTTAACGGACAAACTTCTCCCTACAGAGAACATAAAATTAAAGGAACTTTGACGATTAATCTGGCCTCAAGTTCTGGCCGTGAAGATTGGATCCCGGTAAGGATTATTGATCAGGCAGATCATCAGCAGTACAGGATTGAACCAATTTTTTACAAAAGCAACCTGATTTTCTCCATTATCAAGGCGGATGGTTTTGTGCGTATTCCGCCGGATGTTACAGGTTATTCGGCCAACACGGAAGTGGAAGTATTCATTGTTTAAGGGAGCTCGGATGGCACTATACTTACACGATATACCATTAAGTCAAGCAAAGGAAAGATTCTCACAGGCTTTACAGGAACATGGTTTAAACCAACCATTAGGGTCGGAAATAATCCCAATTGATGAACAAGCGGTTGGACGTGTTTTAGCAGATCCAGTCTGGGCAAAGATCTCATCACCTCATTATCATGCTTCAGCCATGGATGGATTTGCGTTAATCTCAAAAAAATCCGAAGGAGCAATGGCTACATATCCGGTTAATTTGCTGGTTCCTGAAGAAGCTGTCTATCTTGATACAGGAGATGTTCTTCCGGATTGGGCAAATTGTGTCGTGGCAATAGAAAATTCGGAAGCATTGGATGAAAACGGAAATGTCAGCGAGGATATACGTAACCCTTATGCGATTCGAGTTCGGGCTTCTCTACCACCTTTTACGAATGTCCGGCCAATCGGCGAAGATATTATAGCGACAGAGCTGGTTTTACCGGTAGGAAAAATATTGCGGCCGGTGGATTTGGGAGCTGCGGCAGCCAGCGGCCACGGGTTCATCTCCGTTTACCGCTTGCCTGTTATTTCAATTTTACCCACTGGCAGCGAACTGGTTCCGATCGGTTCGGATGTCAAAAGAGGCGATATTATCGAATACAATTCAGTCGTTTTGGGTGCACAAGCCAAAGAATGGGGTGCAAGGGTAACCCGTTTCCCAATCACGGTTGATAAATTTGAACAGATTTGTAAAAATGTCAGCGATGCAGCTGATTCCGCAGACCTCATCCTGCTTAATGCGGGCTCATCTGCCGGCGCAGAAGATTTCTCCTCACGGGTGATAGAGACCCTGGGAGAATTATATGTACACGGAATTGCGGTTCGCCCCGGACATCCGGTTATTTTAGGAATGATCTATACAAAAACCGGTAGGCATGTGCCTATTATTGGTGTTCCAGGTTACCCGGTATCTGCCGCCATGACTGGTGAACTTTTTGTGAAACCTCTTATTCAAATGTGGAGTGGTAAGGACCAAAATGAGCATGAAGAAATCGATGCATTTATAACCAAAAAGATTACCTCGCCGGCGGGCGATGATGATTATGTGCGTGTAGTGGCGGCCAAAATCCATGATCGTTACCTGGCTGCACCTCTTTCACGTGGGGCCGGGGTCATTACCTCAATGGTCAGAGCAGATGGTTTTACCATTCTCCCACGCGGGGTTCAAGGACTGGATGCCGGTGATAAAATCCGCATCCACTTGAATAAACCGCGTCGGGATATCGACAACACAATCATGGTGATTGGTTCTCACGACCTCACAATCGATTTGCTGGCAGAATTCCTGGCAACCAAGAAGAGGCGTCTCGTTTCAGCGAACGTCGGCAGTTTGGGAGGGTTGATCTCGTTACGCCGAAAAGAATCTCACATGGCCGGCTCGCACCTTCTAAATCCTGAGGATGGTTCATATAATTTTGCTTACATTCGTAAATATCTGACTGATTTTGGCGTTGAGGTAGATGTAATTAATTGGGTGTACCGTGAACAAGGCTTCATGGTTCAGATTGGGAACCCAAAACAAATCCTTTCAATTAAAGATTTGGGTCGAACTGATGTGCAATTTGTAAATCGGCAGCGTGGAGCCGGAACTCGAATTTTACTTGACTATCATCTTGGAGAAAACGGATTAATTCCGGAGCATATTCAGGGTTATGAGCATGAAGAGTTCACTCATCTCTCGGTGGCTGCTTCGGTCGCCAGCGAGCGTGCAGATGCAGGTTTGGGTGTTGGTGCAGCAGCCAGAGCGCTCGGCCTTGATTTTGTTCCCCTCTTCAAAGAGCGCTATGATTTCATCATTCCAAAAGAATTCAGCCAATCAGAATTATTTACCCCATTTTTTGAAGCAATCGATAGTAAAAGCTTCCGTAACTCTGTACAGGCTTTGGATGGATATGATATATCCTCCATGGGAGAGCCAATGCTAGAATAATGAATATGGAGAAAATTATGGCTATTCAAAAAAACCAACCCGCCCCAGATTTTTTACTTAATGATGAAAATGGAACACCCCATGGCCTTTCCCAATACAAAGGTAAAGCAGTTGTTCTATATTTTTATCCAAAGGATGATACACCTGGGTGTACAACAGAAGCCTGCGAATTCCGTGATGATTATTCAGTCTATCAAAATGCCGATGTCACAATTTTGAGTGTAAGTCCAGACACAGAAAAATCACATAAAAAGTTCAAGCAAAAACACGACTTACCGTTTACGATCCTGGCGGATGTTGATCACCAGATATGTGATCTGTATGGCGTCTGGGGTGAAAAAAACTTGTTTGGCAGAAAATACTTTGGTGTGATTCGAACGACTTTCTTAATCGGCCCTGATGGAAAAATTCTTGAAATTTTTGAAAATGTAAAACCAAAAGGACATAGTTCCCAGGTGCTGGGCGCCCTTAAGTAAACGCCGAACAACATGATTTGAAAAAAGATGTGTTTCTTGAAAGAAACACATCTTTTTATTTTCTGGGATTTGATTGAAATTTCTATTTGGTCAATAATTGCTCTGACAGCTCTTTCTTTGCCAGGTCATCCAGACTGACTCCGCCCAGGTACTCCAGAATCTGGTTTTGCATAACTGACCACATGCCTTTTGCTGAACATTTGCCGTTATGAGCACACTCATCCTCTGTTTCCAGGCAGTCATTTAAGCAGATTGGGCCTTCTAAAACTTCTGCAATGCGTAAAATTGAGACCTCTTTAGGTGCCACATTTAATTTCAAACCCCCTCGAGGCCCTGGAGAGGCTTTAATTAATCCAGATTGCATCAATGTGTGACCGATTTGATGCAGAAAAGGCAGAGGAATATCAAGTGACTGGGATAATTTTGCGGTAGGCTTTGGTTGGTTCCCATTTTCTTTTGCCAAGGCTACCATTAATTGGATTCCATAATCCAACCTGCGGCTGATTTTCAGCATTTTTCACCTCTATTATAATGTTAATGGTAATATAGCCTATTTAAATAGATAATGATGATCAAGGATAGTGACATATTTCCTTGATCCAGCCCAAATTATAACAATCACTCGGAATTAGAAAATCGCATAGCCAATTATTTTTTGCTATCATATTTGGTAATTGGCTAAACGAAAAGTAAATAAGTATTCTATGAAAAACATCTGCAAAGCTTATATATTAAGGTTGTTTTAATAAATGATGAGCATATAATTCTGGCTAGATAATGATTTTCCAAATAACCAGGAGGTTAAATATGAAGAGACCCTTAATGATCGTTTTGTTTGTGTTTATTTTGAGTGCAATCTTGTTGACCGCATGTGGCGGTGGGGCAGATGCACCAAAGTCTGATGTTCCTGCAGAATATGCCGGAAAAACAAATCCGCATAGCGGCGATGCCGATGCGATTGCAGCCGGCAAGGTGCTTTATGAAGCACAATGTGCTTCATGTCACGGGGTGAGTGGCAAAGGCGATGGACCTGCCGGTCAGGCCTTGACACCCCCAGCTGCTGACCTAACAACTGTGACCGCTGGTGATGATTATGAGTTCTATCGGATTTCTGAGGGTGGTGCAATGGATCCCTATAATTCTTCCATGCCGGCTCACAAGAGTGTCTTATCAGAAGACGAAATTTGGCAGCTTGTTGCCTACGTTGATTCTTTAAAATAAATGTTTTAGGATCTAAAATCCGAACAGGCTGCATGCAATGCAGCCTGTTTAAATTTAAAAAATAGTATTGTTTTACAAATATATTGACAAATAAGGTGGTTATAGTAATATATTATTGGACATCCGGGAGGGTGAGCTCTATTAAATTAAGAATAACAACCTTTATAGAGTAGGAATAAAAATCATATGAAACATCTGGCGATTGTATCCATACTTGTCGTAATTTTTACTTTGCTTACCAATCTGTTTTTACAATCGGTTGGTCTTTTGCCAGTCGAAGCCAGTACGCAGGCAACCATCATTGACAGGCTGTTTAATACCCATTTCTGGATCATCTCTTTCCTGTTTTCGCTGATCACTGTCATAGTCGTGTACAGTTTGTTTGTCTTTCGACGCCGAGGTGATGACGAGACAGATGGGAAATTTATCACCGGTTCGAATAAACTCGAAATTGTATGGACATTAATTCCTCTCGGAACTGTAATATTTTTCTCTTTTTTGGGGGCACAATCTTTGGCTGAGACCACGATTATCGAACCCAAAGCCTTAAATGTAAATGTAACGGCCGGTCAGTGGTACTGGTCCTTCGAATATCCGGATTTTGAGATTAAGACCGATACATTATTCCTGCCCGTAGATCGGCAGGTGAAATTGACCATGACCTCGGTTGATGTAATTCACTCATTCTGGGTACCGGAATTTCGGGTTAAACAAGATGTGTTACCCGGCGAGAATTTTGTGAAGGAGTTGTATTTTACGCCGACGCTTGTAGGTGATTACACTGTCCGCTGTGCGGAATTGTGTGGTGGTGCCCATGCCTATATGAATAGTCCTGTTAAGGTAATGAGTGAGACCGATTTTCAAGATTGGGTTGATACCGAACTTGGTTCTGTTCCCCAAGATCCAGTTGGCAAAGGCCAAAAACTCGTCAGCCAAAATGGATGTGTTGGCTGCCATTCTCTGGATGGTTCGGATGGAGTCGGCCCAACCTGGTTGGGATTGTTTGGAACGACACAAACGCTTGCGGATGGCACATCAGTCAAAGTGGATGAAGCATATTTAAAAAATGCAATCATTAAGCCAAATGCGCAAATTGTAGCCGGTTATCCTGCGAATGTGATGCCTTCGAATTATTTCGATTTCTTCGATGACGAAGATCTGGCATATATGATCGCATTCATTAAATCATTGCAATAAAGGCGAGGATATACTATGAAGAAATTTTTCTCAATTGGCATCATTCGCGGTTTTGTCTTCCAAATTTTTGGCAGTCTGCTTGGTGCAGGCTTATTTTTTGGAATCAGGACCCTTATGGGATTGCCCTGGAAAACAGAACCTACAATCGTGGTGGGTGGTTTGATTGGCGCAATTTTTTTCCTGATTGGTAATGGCTCTTTTCGTGGTTGGTGGAAAGCTGCGATGGGGGAGGATATGCCGGAAGCCCACGAAGTAAAGTCGTTTAATGGAATCCGTCGCTATTTTGAATTTACCCTGGACCATAAAGTGATCGGTATTCAATATGGCGTACTTTCAATGGTTCTTTTGACCGTCGGGGGTTCTTTGGCACTGATATTCCGCCTTGAACTGGCAGACTCAGGCTTGCAAATTCTGAACTTTGTTCAATTCAATACACTGGTTGGTTTGCATGGAATAATCTTAATCATTTCAATATTAACGGGAATTTCTGCTCTGGGGAATTATTTGGTGCCATTGCTGATCGGCGCAGAAGATATGGCTTTCCCCCGCTTGAATGCGTTTTCTTTCTGGATTGCCATTCCAGCTTCCGCGATATTACTAAGCGCCATGTTTTTTGGAGGTTTCGAAACGGGATGGACTGGTTATCCTCCCAACAGCGTTCGCGGACCAATGGGAATCCAGATGTTTTTTCTGGGGGTTTATATAGCTGGATGGTCTTCAATTCTGGGATCATTAAATCTGGTTGCGACAATTATTAAAATGCGTCATAAAGGTATGAATTTATTCCGAATGCCGATATTGGTTTGGTCAATCTTATCAACATCGTTTATGGCGATGACAGCAACCCAATTAATCGGCCTTTCTTTTCAATTGGTAATGTTTGAACGTTTGCTGGGCATGTCATTTTTCACCCCCGCTAATGGGGGAAATCCAATTCTTTTTCAACATCTGTTTTGGTTTTATTCCCATCCAGCGGTCTACATTTTTGTGTTGCCTGGCTTGGGTGTAATTAGCGAGCTGCTACCAGTGTTTGTGCGGAAACCTTTATTTGGCTACAAATGGGTAGCGATGTCTTCATTGGGGATTGCGTTGGTGGGATTCCTGGTATGGGGACATCACATGTTTACAGCTGGCATCGAAGACTACCTGCGTGTCCCTTTTATGTATAGCTCATTGCTTGTGGCGGTTCCCACCGGTATTAAGTTTTTTAGCTGGGCAGCGACAATTTGGCAGGGCAAGATTCGCTTTCCTGTGCCAATGTTGTTTACTTTAGGTGCCATTCTGGTGTTTTTATTGGGCGGTTTAACAGGACCGCCTCTGGGGACGGTATCTACTGATTTGCATTTACATGACACCTATTTCATTGTGGGTCATTTCCATGACACCATGTTCGGCGGTTTCATTTTCCCAATATTTGCTGCCATCTATTATTGGTATCCCAAAATCACAGGGCGTAAACTGAATGAGACGCTAGGCAAAATCCATTTCTACTTAATGACCCCATCTTTCCTATTGATGACATTCGGTCAAATGCGAATTGGCTTATTGGGAATGCGTCGTAGGATAGCGGATTACGACCCAAATCTTGGCTTTGATTTCACCCAACTTCTGATCACCATTGCTGGTTATTTAATTGCTGTTTCGGTACTGGTATTCTTTATTAACCTCTTTGTCAGCGCCAAAAAGGGCGAACTGGCAATAGGTAATATCTGGAAATCACGGTCACCAGAATGGTCAATCCTTCCATCGCCAGCACCAGTGCACAACTACGAAGGGCTCGAATTTCAACTGGTCGGTGATCCTTATGATTACGGCTTGAAAGGAAGCAAATACGTGGAGCTGGTAGACACTTCAAATTCCGAAAGTGAGAGAGTAATATGAAAAACATTCAGCCTCTGCGGCGCGGAATTGTTATTTTCGCAATTCTGGCAGTGTTGACAATTATTGAATATTTCTTAGCCATAAACGGAGTACCTCAGATCTTGCTGTGGACAACTGCGTTAATTAAATTGGTTCTTGTTTTGCAATATTTCATGCATGTCTACCGGGTTTTTCGCTCGGATGAAGGAGACTCGCAATGACAGCTTTGGAAAATTCAATGCGAGAGTACCAGAAGAAAATTGCCACCAACCGGTTGGGTTTATGGCTTTTCTTTATTTCAGATGCATTTATGTTTGGCGGTTTGATCATCAGCCGTTTTTATTTGCTGGGTAACCAAAAGTTTGATTTGAATCAGTCGCTCGGGTTACTGGTTACTTCGGTTTTATTGATCAGCAGTTTCTTCATGAACAGAGCAGAAGTGATGATCTCACAGGGGAATCAAAAAGGCTTCATCCGCTCGCTGCTGGTTACCATTTTGTTGGGGATAATATTTTTGATTGGTGTAGTCGGAGTCGAATGGGCTGACGCTCATTTTGGACCATCCGATGGCGCTCAAGGGGCGGTTTTCTATATGCTTACGGGCATGCACGCCTTCCATGTGCTAACTGGAGTCATTTTTCTGCTGATTACTTTACGCAATGGAGTGAAAAATAAATTTAGTGCTGAAAAACACTATATGGTAGAGGCCGCGGCCAATTATTGGCATTTCGTGGACGTTGTTTGGATTATTGTCTACCCGGTGCTCTACTTAATGGGAACTTAAAACTGAAGAAAAATGAATAATAAACTTGTAATTCTGTTGGTTATAATCATTGCCATTGTTGGGGTTGGCTCGGCGTTTTTTATGGCACGCCCGCACGGTTTGGCTGGGTCCGTAATTGATCCGCCTGTAAAAGCCCCTGCAATCGATTTGCCATCATCACATGGAGAGGAATTTCATCTTCAAGATCAGCGGGGAAAGATTGTCCTCCTATTTTTCGGATACACATTTTGCCCCGATGTTTGCCCAACAACCTTATTTGATATGCTCCAAATTAAAAAACGACTGGGAGATAAAGCTGAACAGGTTTCTTTTGTTTTTGTAACGGTCGATCCGGATCGCGACACCCAGGAACAATTATCCAGATATTTGAAATCTTTTGATGAATCTTTTTATGGCTTGACCGGGGAAGAATCCGAATTGGAGCAAATCTGGAGTGATTATGGTGTCTATCGTGAGATTCAAGAAAACAATAGCTCAACCACTTACCTGGTAGATCATACATCTCGCCTCTATTTGATTGATCAGAAAGGCCAATTAAGCGTGACATATCTTTTTGATACACCTGTAGAGGATATCGTCTCCGATTTGAAGTATATTCTCAAGCAAGGTGATTCATCATGAGATCCGGAATTGGTAAGTATTTTCTCAGAATTGGGTTATCCCTCCTGGTGAGTTTTGGAATGGGTTTCTTAATAAGTGAAGGTAGTTTTTATATCCTTAACCAGGGGAAACCACCTGAAAATCAGGATTTTATTCTCGTAATTCCCAAAGGAACTGCTGATCGAATTGAGAAAGGGTTGACTGTTCCTTCAATTTCAGAAAATATGGTTTTTTATGAGGGGGATCGCATCATCGTAAAAAACGAAGACGATGTCAGTCACCAGCTTGGTCCAGTTTGGGTACCCGCTGGATCTTCTGGAACCCTCGATTTGGGGCAGCAGCAGAAATACACCGTCTCATGTTCTTTCCAGCCCAACAAATCGCTTGGGTTGGACATTCGCCAAAAGACAGATTCAGCCACACGCATCCAGGGTGTTCTTGCGATTGGTTTGCCTTCCAGCGTACTACTATTTTTATTCTCGATCGTGCTTAAGCCGATCCAGTCTGGTAGCGATATAGGGCATAACAACGATGAAAAATAAGCACCATTGGAAGATATTTCTAACTACTCTTCTGGCGCTCGCTGGTGTGCTTGTGCTTATTCGCCTGGGACTCTGGCAATTGGACCGCTTACAATGGCGTCGAAATTTCAATACTCATTATTTGCAACAGTTAACATTACCAGCTCTCAATATAAATAAAAATTCAGAAAATCCTGTGCTGCTTGAATCAGAATACCGGCAAGCAAATGCAATAGGTCGCTACGATTTCGGGGGCGAAGTTTATTTACAAAATCAAGCATATCAAAACCGGCCCGGTTATCGTGTCTTGACGCCATTCCTGTTGGATGAAAGCGGAAAAATTGTTTACGTTGAACGCGGTTGGGTCAGTATGGATGACATTGATTCCATGAATGTGATTAACCAAAGTGCGCGGGATGACCGCCAGATTTCTGGTGTGATCCGTTTGTCACAACAGAAGAATTCATATGGTGTCGACCCGGATGCAGATAAAAAAGAAGCTTCACGATTTTGGTTAATTGTCAATTTGCAAAAATTGCAAGAACGGGAGAGTCGAGAAGTTCTCCCGATTTATATCCAAATGACCGATCAAGTGAAAAACGGGCTTCCAATTCCGGTACCGAATGAAATTGAAATTAGCGAAGGTCCTCATATGGGCTATGCCATCCAGTGGTTTTTCTTTGCCGCATTATTAGCTGGAGGGTATCCATTCTTTATAAAAAAAATGCTGCAGAAACCAACCGTTCAGAAAGAGATTATCGATGATGATTACTAACCCAACTTCAAAAAACAATAAATCCGTTTTCCGCTTACAACTGACCTCATTGGTCTTCATTTTTATACAAGTTATTTTTTCAACAATAATGAAAAATTATGATTCCCTGCTTGTTTGTCAAACTGGATCAAGATGCAGCAATTTTGTTTCAATGTTTGGCGGGAGCCATGGCTTTGGGTTATTCATCTTGTCTTTTCTTAGCCTGGCAGCGATATTTGCTGGAATTGCAGCCATTTATCTCGGATTGAGAAAGGATCTCTTTCACACGAAATTAGCTTTACTGGGGATCTTCACCATCAGTCTGGTTATTGCAGGATGGGCGATTTCCAGATCTGAGGCGTACAAAAATGACACAATCGTCATTTTTATCTTGACGGCAGCCTTATTTTCCTCCTCTTTCTGGCTTGGTTTGTTTGTTTTTCGTAAAAAAGTTGCTGCGGTCTCATTAAGAACCCATTGGGTATATATTTCCTGGGGTCTCTTTTCTCTGCTTGTCATTATAATGGGCGTGATCGTTTCATTAACGGATGCGGGCAGGTTCTGCAGCGGATATCCATTATGTAACATTATTGGTGCGCTTGAACCGTTGGGATATTTGGCACTTGTCCATCGTTTATTGACTGCTATCTTGATTGTCGCTTCGGTTATGGTCCTTAACCATACCTGGAAATACTACCGATATTCATATTTTATGCTTATATCAGTGACATCTGCCTTCACCATGCTGATCGGGCAGATTGTCGTTGGAGCGCAACTGGTGGTCCGTAGTTTCCCATTGGACCTAGTAACCCTGCACGCAATCAGTGCAAGCGGATATTTTGTAGCGCTTATTTTCGCCTTGATAGCCTCAGGATATGAAACTCCTAAAGAAGTAGCTCAGCTGAAGACAATTTTTAGTGATAGGAGCAGGCTGAAGGATTTTTATCTACTTAACAAACCGATCATCGTTTTATTATTATTAGTTACCACTTACGCTGGCATGGTGGTTTCGGTAGGCAGGTTACCCTCACTTGAATTAACCTTTTGGACGATGCTTGCAGGTGCTCTGGCTGCTGGTGGTTCCTCGGCGATCAATCAATTCATTGATCGGGAAATCGACTTATCCATGCAACGCACCGCAAAAAGGCCATTGCCTTCCGGTCGATTAATGCCTTCTGAAGCTCTTGCGTTGGGAGCTGCGGAAATTGCAATCTCATTTTTTATCTATGCCAGTTTTGTCAACATGCTGGCCGCCATTCTGGCGATGGTTGGAATGATTTACTATGTTTTCCTATACAGTCTCTGGCTTAAACACGCAACTGTCCAAAATATTGTTATTGGGGGTGGTGCAGGCGCAATTCCACCCCTGGTGGGTTGGGCAGCCGCCACGGGAAGCCTCAATATCCCCTCGTTATTTTTATTCGCACTTGTTTTTCTGTGGACACCGCCCCATTTTTGGGCTCTGGCATTGGTTCGCAAGAATGATTATGCGCGGGCCAAAGTTCCGATGTTGCCGGTTGTCAATGGTGAAAAGACTACCCGCCTGCAAATTTTTATTTATACCATTCAATTGGTGATTCTGACTCTGGTTATGCCTTTTTTTGATCTTGGTGGGAGTATTTATCTTATATCCGCCATCGCACTGGGCTTGTGGTTGCTGCACACAGCCTGGCGGGTCCTAACGGTTCAGGGAAACAAAGAAGCGTATAAAATGTATCGCTACTCAAGCATGTATCTGGCTTTTATTTTTTTAGCCCTGACCATAGATTCCTTGCTTTAAGACAGACGCCGGAAAAACCTATTGCAATTTAACCAGTACTTTTCCACCGCTCCATAGTTCTTCGAGCCGGTAATAATTTCGCTGTTCGGGTGAGAATAAATGAACAATGATATCCCCGATGTCCAACAATACCCAGCCACTGGAGGCATTGCCTTCAATGGTTGCGTTTAGCTGATGTTCACTTTTGACTTCTTCTTTTACACTCTTTGCCAGCGCGGCGAGCATTCTGTCACTGGTTCCTGTGCAAAAAACAAAATAATCTGCAAACGATGCAATTCCTTTTACGTCAAGTAGTAGAATATCTTCCCCCTTTTTTTCGTCCAGGGTATCTACTACAAATTTTGCTGTTTCTAATATGCTCAGATTTCACCTCTTCTTAATAGATATTCAGTGATTTTAACACGGATTCGAGGACCGACAAAGTTAAGCCGTCAATCTGAAGTTTCTGAGAGGGGTATAAATGGGGCCGCTTGGTTTGAGCTCACTTCTGTAGATAGTGATCTGGTCGACCTTCCAACTTCCAAAAAAATGACTTTCATTAGTGGTGATATGGTTTTCCAGCTTGCTTGCCTCGCCTGGGCTTAGAGGAATTTTTATGCGAGCAATGGTTATGTGGGCTGAAAATATTTTTGCTTCAGCAGGTAATCCCAGGCCGGAACCAATTTCTTCCAGCATTTTAGATATTTGGAGTAAGGGGTCGAAATTTTCGCATCCAATCCAAATAATACGCGCTTTTTTTATCTGTGGAAAAACACCCAATCCCTTTATACCAAGCTCGAAGGTTTTGAACTCTCCCATGCGTTCGTTTACCAGTTTTGAGTACATTTCCATCAATTGCAAATCGACTTCCCCCAAAAACTTTAGGGTGATGTGGAGATTTTCTGGTTTTACCCATCGGAGGTTTGGGTTGGAAATATCCTGTTGAAGGGCAGCAATGCTGGTTTTTATATTGGCTTTTACTAATTGCGGAAGCTGAATTGCGAAAAACGCTCTGACTGAGGATTTCATCCCTGAGGTTCTTGAATAGCGACTGTTAGGGTAATTGGACCGGCTTTCTTGAAATTCAATGTTAGTTCAATCTGATCTCCAACAACCAGATCCTGTTTTAAGCCGATAAACATGATATGGTAACCATTCGGTTTAAATTTAACCTCGCTGCGGGCAGGAATATCGACATATTCCTGCTCTTGCATGGACATGATGCCATCAACCATTGAGCTGAGATGAATTTCGGTTGCTTCGGCGACTTCACTTTGAGCGGATAATAATCTATCAGCATCCTCCAACGGATTGGATATCACAAAATAGGCTGCGGTTGTATTACCGGCAATTCCTGGTCTGGCCCAATTAGATTTGATACTTATTTCTTTTGAATTTGTGCACCCTGGTAAAATCAGAGCAAGAAAGAGCAAGGAAATCATCCATCGCATTTTTTTCATAATTCATCCCTTTAAGTTTTTATTAAGTATAAGTAGGCTCATTTACCTGGTCAAGGAAAGCTGGCTGTACAGATTTAAAATCCACAGATAAGATTTGATGATCATCTGTTCATTCATGACTTATCAAATGGATGCTGCCAGGTTCACTTACAGTTCTGTTTTTAAACCAATCAAGTAAAGAATTAAGAAATTCTAACAAAAACAAATCCATAAAACCAACATTGAAAAATATCCTCCAAAAAATAATGCCAAAAAACTGATGTCAAAAAATTGATCTGGTCAACTCAATTAACTTATGGTATAAGATAGATACCCTGCTATGTTCGTGATGCAGCACATCCGGTTTTGAGCCAACACCCCCAAAATGGAGCTCAAATTTCAGGGCGTACGCGATAGGCTTCGGCCAAGGCGGAAACTTTGAAGCGGGCACCTACCTGCGTTTGCAGGTTCAAAACTTCGCAGCACACGGCATGGTGGGGTTTTTTTATTTAATAATTCACACACAGCACCATTCTTCCTCTATAATAAAGGCATCGAATGGAGGTGAATCTTGAATCCAAATCCCGTATTGAAGCGGCTGGGTTTTTCTGATAATGATCGTGTTGTTGTCATTCATACTGATGATATTGGCATGTGTCAGGCGTCGGTAGCAGCTTTTGAGGATCTGAATACAGTCGGAATCATTTCTTCTGGGGCTGTCATGGTGCCCTGTCCCTGGTTCCTGGCGGCCAAAAATCTAACCAGGAAATTGCCGCAAGTCGATTTAGGAGTCCATCTGACACTGACCAGTGAGTGGAGTGAATATCGTTGGGGGCCAATTTCAACCAGGGACACGGCGAGTGGCATGTTAGATAAAGAAGGTTACTTCTTTGCTTCGGCGAAGGACGCCCAACTTCATCTCGATCCAGCTTTTGCCAGAGCAGAATTGGCAATGCAAATCGCAAAAATGTGTTCAGACGATTTTCTGCCTTCACATATTGATACTCATATGGGCACTGTTGCTCATCCGAAATTGATGCAAACTTACATTGAGTTGGCGATCACGAATAAACTGGCCATTATGATGTTCCGACTGGATGAAGAAGGGTGGAAGACAACTGGCCTGGATACCGATTCAGCAAAAGTAGCCGTCCGAATGGTGGCCGACCTGGAAGATATGGGAATTCCATTGTTTGATCATATTCGTGCAATGCCGCTCGAAGATGCGAGCAACCGCCTTGAGAAAGTAAAAACCACTTTCAAAGAGCTGCAACCTGGATTAACGCACTTTATCATCCATCCGGCAATTGATACGCCAGAAATTCGGCAAATTACGCCTGATTGGCAAGCCCGGGTTGGGGATTATGAAGTCTTCCGCGACGAATCGGTGAGAACATTTATTCGGCAACAAGGCATTCAAGTTATTGGCTACCGTCATTTGCAGCGTTTGATGCCGGGTTTTTCTGAGCAAAAATAGTTGACATTGGCTCAGAAGGTTTGTAAACTTGTGGAAGGTAAAAATTATTCAGGAGGAAAAGATGGGATCCAACTATCAACTTGTAACACGCAAAGGAGCAAATCCTGGGCAAACCTTTCCGATTGATCTCACAGAAATGTATATTGGGCGAGATTTAGGCTGTGAGATTGTAATCAATGATACCGAAGTTTCTCGCCGGCATGCAAAAATATACATTCTGGGTTCCGGTTTTGTCATCGAAGATTTGGGTTCAACCAATGGCACGTTCGTAAATGATCAGCGAATTACCGGTGCACATGCATTGGTCCCTGGGGAAGAGATTGCTCTCGGTGATACTACGACACTGGTTTTTGAGGTATCAGAAGTGGATCCTGATGCAACCCGTGTAGCCATGCCTTCCTCTGCTAGCGGGCAAACATTTGTAAATGTACAATCGCCACCTGACTTTCCTATCTATGCAGAATCTTCAGCTCCGCTGCCGACACCACCCATGACCCCACTTCGCTCAACCCTTCCTATTCCTCCTGCGGCTCCCTTTGCCGGTCAGGTTCCTTCAACGCCGAATCGCCCTCCCATGCCGCCAAAGAAAAAAAGCAAGCTCTGGATTATTATTCTGATCGTGATTCTTGTTGTCATTTGTGCTTGTGTGGCCGTTGTATTAATTATCGATTCGATGAATCTCTATTGTGACATTGCACCCGGATTGATGAACTCGTTGTTTGGCGCGGGTTCTTGTCCTTAATTTTTCAAGATTAATAACCGACAACAAAGCTCCTTACCTTAGGAGCTTTGTTGTTTTTCTTATAATTAGTTGTTAAAATAATATGGAATAAGATGGCAAAACCAAATGAAGTGAATTCTCCGCCCTGGTCAAATACCACCAAGCTGGTTGTTGCGTTAATCATCACCGCAATATTTGCTTTGCTGCTATTCCGATTTAATTCGGTCTTTGTTCCATTGACCATTTCATTTATGTTGGCGTATTTGTTCAATCCGGTTGCTAACTTTCTGAAGAAACGGCTCAAATTTTCCTGGAAAATTTCTGTCACAGTAATTTATTTATTATTGTTTATCATTCTGATTGGCTTAATCACACTGGGCGGTTTTGCGATCTTTGAACAATTATCCAGTTTGATTAAATTTATCCAGACCGAAATTAAGAATCTACCAACCTATTTGGAGGATATATCTCAATTCCAGATTAAATTTGGCGCTTTTGAAATTAGTCTTCAACAGTTCGACCTGGCTCAATGGGGTAATCAAATTATAGGAATGGTGCAGCCAATCATTGGAGGGTTGGGAACCGTTGTTGGGTCATTGGCAGCAGGGACAGCCTCAACGATCGGCTGGATCTTTTTTTCTTTATTGATTTCATACTTCATCCTTTCAGAATCAAAGGGATCGCCAGGTAAGATATTCCATTTGACAATTCCCGGTTATAGCGAAGACATCAATAACATGGGAATTGAATTAGGTAGGATTTGGAACGCGTTTTTACGGGGTCAGCTGACAATTATCCTGATCACAATTGCGATCTATTCAATATTGTTGGCATCGTTAGGTGTGAATTTTTTCTTTGGCCTGGCAATTGTTGCCGGCCTGGCACGTTTTGTACCATATATCGGTCCGGTCATCGCCTGGACGACGTACGGATTGGTGGTTTTGTTCCAGGATTCCACCATCTTTGGGTTAGCCCAGTTTCCTTACTTATTAATTGTCATCGGCGTTGCCTGGATGACAGATGTGATTTTGGATAATCTTGTCGTTCCGCGATTGATGGGAGATGCACTCAGAGTTCACCCCGCCGGTGTGATGATTGCAGCCATTGTCTTTGGCCGAATATTTGGAATTATCGGGGTTGTTCTTTCAGCGCCAGTGCTTGCTACAGCGCAATTAATTGCTCAGTATATCTACTACAAAATGTTCGATATTGATCCCTGGTCGGAAATTAAGAGCAGAATTTCACGAGAACCTGTTACCCCAGGTTGGTTGAAAGGTATAATGGCATTTCTGAAGAAATTTTGGACGTGGTTCTTATCCACACTGGTCGTTGCAAGGAAGAAAATTTCTGAAAGAAAAGAATAATTCAAGAAAATCAAAGAGGAGCAAAATTATGGCTACAAATGATCCGATGACAAAAACATTGTGTGAAACTACAAATTATATGGTGTGGCAGGCGGAAGAGCCGGACGGTGAAACGACCTATCATTTGGAATTGAATAATGTCACCCTGCATTTTTTCAATGAAGAATGGGTAGAGTTCCTTGAATTAATGGACAATCTTCCAAAAGGCAAAAAGTAGACAATTTTATTTGGCTTCGTTTGATCAAAGTCGGAATTAACTAATCTGTAATTTATGGTGTAATAATATCTAATTTCTATTATTATTAGATTATTATTGCATTTCCAATAAAATCGATTCATCATTATCACTGGAGCGAGCATGCCGCATCCGGAAAACATATCTCCGCTTATAGACACACAGAAGAAATCCGCTATTGATGATATTTTGGTTAGGAACCAGAATTCACCTGGATCAACGATGGTTGTATTGAACGAAATCCAGGAAAAGGTAGGATACATTCCAAATGATGTTCAGCGCTATGTTGCCCGTGTATTGGGCGTACCGCTCAGTACAATTCATGGTGTCGTATCATTTTATTCCTTTTTTACAACAAAACCTCGCGGAAGTCAGACAGTGAAATTATGTTTGGGCACTGCTTGCTACGTTGGCGGTACTTCACAGCTGATTGACAAATTACAAAATGAACTGGAAATCAGGGTCGGAGAGACAACCGCGGATGGTGAAATTACCCTCGAGGTGTGCCGCTGTGTCGGCGCTTGCAGTCAGGCTCCGGTTGTGATGGTCAACGAGGATATGCACGGAAAGGTCACACCACAAAAAATGACTCGTTTGATCAAAGACTTGCATCGCAAGAAACAGGTAGAATAATGGCCATCTTAAAAGATTT
Organism: Anaerolineales bacterium; assembly: GCA_038329785.1. Lineage (GTDB taxonomy): Bacteria > Chloroflexota > Anaerolineae > Anaerolineales > Anaerolineaceae > UBA6170. Next base: position 47,258 of record JBBQNI010000012.1, read on the forward strand.
TCAAGCCCTCCAAAATCTCTATACTGCCACCCGAGAACAAATCCAAAAAGAACCGAATTTTGCTGAAGGAGCTGAGATAAGCGCTCCAACAGAAAAAGAAGTGCGCATAGTTTTGAAAAATTATGGTCGAATTGATCCCGAGAATATAGAGAATTATATTGGCGAAAAGGGTTACCTGGCTTTGCTGTTGTGTCTGAAAAAATACCAGCCCGAACAGGTGATTGATGTCATCAAAAATTCGGGCTTACGTGGACGGGGTGGTGCCGGTTTTCCTACAGGGAGAAAATGGGAATTAGCCAGGAACAGTAAAGGTTCACCCAAATATATAATTTGTAATGCAGACGAAGGCGACCCCGGCGCATTTATGAATCGCAAGGTTCTGGAGGATGACCCGCATGCCGTTCTGGAAGGAATGGCGATTGCGGGCTATGCCATTGGCGCGGAGCATGGTTTTATATATTGTCGGGCTGAATACCCGAAAGCAGTCAAAATGATGCGAAAAGCAATCGAAGATGCGAGTCAATATGGCTTGTTAGGTAAGTCGATCCTGGGTAGCGATTTTTGTTTTAAAGTTGAAGTACGTATGGGTGCGGGAGCGTTTGTTTGCGGGGAAGAAACGGCTTTGATGGCTTCCATTGAAGGATTTCGTGGTGAACCGCGACCGCGGCCACCATTCCCAGCGGTAAGCGGATTGTGGGGTCAACCAACCAATATTAATAATGTGGAGACATTTGCCAATGTTCCGCAGATTATTTTAAATGGTCCTGAATGGTATGCAGCCATCGGAACTTCGGGTAGCAAGGGAACAAAGACATTCGCATTGGCAGGCGATGTCAATCATACCGGCTTGATTGAAATACCATTCGGATTAACCCTGCGAGAAATTGTTTTCGAAGTGGGTGGTGGTATCAAGAATAATAAACAGTTTAAAGCCATTCAGACCGGTGGTCCGATGGGCGGCTGCCTGCCAGAGCAATTCCTGGATACCGTGGTGGATTACGAAAATTTATCCGCGGTTGGTTCAATTATGGGCTCCGGTGGAATGATTGTAATGGATGAGGATACCTGCATGGTTGATATCGCCCGCTTCTTCATGGATTTTATCCAGGAAGAAAGCTGTGGAAAATGCACACCCTGCCGACTCGGTACCTACCAAATGTTACAAATCCTGACCAATATTTGTGAAGGTAAGGGCGAAGCGGGTGATATTGAAACGCTCGAAAGATTAAGTGAAGTAACACGGTTGAATAGTCTATGTGGTTTAGGTCAGGGTGCGCCGAATCCGGTGGATAGCACATTGCGTCATTTCCGTTCTGAGTATGAAGCCCATATTTTTGAAAAGAAATGCCCGGCCAATATTTGTCGAGCTTTGATTCGGTATGAGATTATTGAAAATCAATGCACCGGTTGTATGGTATGTGCTCGTAACTGTCCAGTGACAGCAATTGAAGGCATCAAGAAAGAGCCGCACGTAATTGACCCTGAAATTTGCATAAAGTGTGGTATCTGCCAGAATGTTTGCCTGTTCAAAGCTGTGGATCGAGTTTCGTAATGGAACGACATGCACTGAAGACACGCCCTGGAGAACTTAATGATTAATTTGACGATCAATGACCGCTTAGTAACCGTCGAATCTGGTTTTACCGTGCTTGAAGCGGCCAGACAAAATGAAATCTACATACCAACCCTTTGCTACCATCCAGACCTTACCCCTCACGGTGGATGTCGACTGTGCAATGTCCAGGTCAAAGGCGCGAGAACTCCGCTGGCAGCGTGTACTTTACCGGTCAGCGAGGGCTTGGTTGTTGTTACCGATAATGAAGAAATCCATGCTGCCCGAAAGAGCATTTTGGAACTACTTTTTTCAAATTATTACCAGGCTAAGCCCGCCCGTGCAGATGACGAATTATTGAAACTGGCTGACGAATTTCATATTGATTACAAGAAATTTCAGCGCTCGGAACCTCATTTTGAGCCTGATTCAGATCCCAACCCGGTTATTCGTGTGGATTTAAATCAATGTATTCTTTGTACACGTTGTATTCGCGCATGTGCTGAAATACAGGGAAGATTTGTATGGGGGTTGGTTGAGCGTGGAATTGCAACCCATCTATCTGCCGGGGATGGCGTGCCGTTATTAGAAGCGCGCTGCGAATCATGCGGAGCCTGCGCCGTCTATTGTCCCACCGGAGCCTTGCAGGATCGGTTTGCTGATAATGATCTGATCGTTGATAAAAAAGTGATGACAACATGCGCCTATTGCGGTGTAGGATGTAATTTTGATCTTAACATCCATAACGATGAAGTTGTTCGAGTTACTTCTAACCCCGATGCGAAGGTCAATGGCTTGCATTTATGTGTAAAAGGCCGTTATGGTTTTGATTATATTCACCATTCAGACCGTTTGTTAAAACCGATGGTGCGCCAGTATCTTCTGGCTGATAGTGAAAAGCCAGCCAAAGTCAGCAGCAGTCCCTGGGTTGAAATTGATTGGGATACAGTCTATTCCTTAATCGCAACTAAAATGGTGGCAATCAAACAGGGATTTGGATCAGATGCTATTGGCTTGTTATCTTCGGCCAAGTGTACCAACGAAGAAAACTATTTGATGAATAAATTTGCGCGCCAGGTCATTGGTACCCATAACATTGATCATTGTGCTCGATTGTGTCATTCATCGACTGTTGCCGGTCTGGCGACTGCATTCGGGTCCGGGGCGATGAGTAATACCATGCAGGACATTTATGATCATGCCCGCGCAATTTTCATCATTGGTTCCAATATTACCGAACAACATCCTGTGTTTGGCGCAAAAATCAGGCAAGCAGTTTTGCAGAGAAAAACCAAATTGATAGTGGCTGATCCTCGCAGGATTGATATCACTGAGTTCGCCACCATTCATTTGCAGCATCGTCCGGGCACTGATATCCCCTTATTGAATGGGTTGATGCACATTTTAATAAAAAATGGCCAGCAAAATACACAATTCATCGAAGACCGCTGTCTCAATTATGATGAATTTGCTGAAGTTGTAGAGACCTATACCCCTGAAATTGTTTCTCAAATTACTGGTGTAACAGTGGAATTGTTGTATCAAGCTGCCGAGGTAATGGCCGAAAATCATCCAATGGCTGTATTCTGGGCGATGGGGATCACCCAACATACGACCGGAGTCTTGAACGTGTTTACTTTGGCAAACTTACAGATGCTGCTTGGAAATATGGGAATTCCTGGTGGCGGCGTAAATCCCTTGCGGGGTCAAAATAATGTTCAAGGTGCCTGTGATCAAGGTGCTTTGCCGGATGTGTTCCCGGGTTATCAAAAGGTTATTGATCCAGCTGCTCGATCGAAATTTGAGCAGGCATGGCATCTGGGCCCAATAGAAGTTGCATCCGAGCCCACGATGAAACAAATGCCAGGTTTGACTGTGACAGAAATGATTTCAAAAGCTGGTGAGGGGGTTCTTAAAGCTTTATATATTATGGCTGAAGATCCCTTGATGACAGAACCGGATCTCAATCATGCCAAAGCCTGCCTTCAAAAGTGTGAATTTGTAATATTACAGGAAATCTTTCCAACCGAAACTTCAGAAATCGCTGATATCATGTTGCCGGGAGTAACATTTGCTGAAAAGGATGGAACTTTCACAAATACGGAGCGCAGGGTTCAGCGGGTGCGCCAGGCAATTTCAACACGGGGTGAAAGTAAACCGGATTGGGTAATTCTTCAAGAAGTAGCACGGGCTATTATCGAATTGGAAAAACGTACTTACATAGGAGAATTTTCAACCTGGGATTATCATCATCCTGCGCAAATTATGGATGAAATTGCTGCCTTAACGCCGTCTTACCGGGGTGTATCCTTTGCCAGATTGGATGCGGGAGAACAACTGCACTGGCCGGTCAAGGACAAATATCATGACGGTACGCCAATCTTACATGTCAAATCTTTCTCCAATGGTAAAGGTATATTTCACCCCACAGAACATATTCCAGCCAGAGAATTGCCAGATCATGAATATCCATTCATGCTTACCACCGGGCGCGTTTTATACCATTGGCATGGCGGCGAGATGACTCGCCGAACGAACGCATTATTGGAGCTATACCCACAAGCATTGATTGAAATCAGCCCCGAAGATTCTGCTCTTTACGGAATTGAGAACGATCGAATGATTAAGGTTGCCTCTCGGCGGGGTGAAGTGACAGCAAAGGCGATTATCAGCGAACGGGTATCGCAAGGCTTAATCTTTGCTAATTTTCATTTTCCTCAGGAACAAAACGCGAACTTGCTGACCATCTCAGCCCTGGACCCGGTGGCAAAGATCCCGGAATATAAAATTTGTGCAGTAAAACTGGCAGTTGTCGGATAAGCTACACATTCATTTGGGATGCGAAGTTTATGTTTAACTAATATCTGCCGCGTGGTTGGTAACGATCCGGGGAGGGAAGTTCTTCCAGTGAAACTTTTTCAATTTTCACCGCGCAGGCTTTAAACTCTGGAATTTTCGCTTCAGGATCCATTGCATCGTTTGTCAAAAGGTTGGCAGCTGCTTCAGCGAAGTGGAATGAAATGAAGATTACGCCGGGAATCGTCTTTTCGGTCACAATCGCACGCAGTACGACTTCTCCGCGGCGGGATGTTACTTTGATTGCATCACTTGAGCGTATTTCCTGCCAGCCGGCATCCAGTGGGTTGATTTCAACTATTGCCTCCGGGTATAAATCATCCAACCAGGAGTTACGGGTTAACGTGCCGCCATGCCAGTGTTCGAGCACCCTTCCGGTATTGAGGATTAGTGGAAATTCCGAATCAGGCTGCTCATCTATTGGATAATAATTCAGACCAAAGAATTTGGCTCTCCCCAATGGAAAACTCTCTTTATATAAAAATGGCGTGCCAGGGTGATTCTCATCGGGCACCGGTGTTTGCAACCCGACTTTTTGTATGCGTTCGTATTTCACGCCTTTATACGAGGGTACCAGGCTGCCCATTTCTTCCAGGACTTCTGATGGATGCGTATAATCCCAAAATGCAGTGGTTTGTCTTGCCAATCTTTGTTCAATCCGTTTGGCGAGGTCGCAAATTATCTGCCAATCTGCTCGTGAGTTCCCACGCGGAGGGATAGCCTGACGAACAATCTGGACACGGCGGTCTGTGTTGGTGAAAGTACCTTCTTTTTCAGCGAATGAAACTGCCGGCAAAAACACGTCTGCATAGGCCCCCGATTCATTAATGAAGAGATCCTGAGCGACAATAAATTCTAATTGCTGCATGTGTTTGTGAGCCTGGTTCAAGTTGGGTTCAGACATCATTGGGTTTTCACCCATGATGTAAAGTGAGCGCACCCCGCCAGGATGGACATGCGATAATATTTCCGTGGTTGTTAAGCCGAGGTTGCGATTCAGACCTCCTGGTTCGATATTCCAGGCTTCTTCAAACTTTTTGGCGACGTTTTCATCATCAACTTCCTGATATCCAGGATAATGCCAGGGCATCGCACCGCTATCGGATGCGCCTTGAACGTTATTTTGCCCTCGCAGCGGGTTCAAACCTGTGCCATAACGTCCCAAGTTACCGGTTAATAAAGCCAGGTTAATCAGGCTGAGTGCATTATCGGTGCCATGAGTGGATTGTGAAATTCCAAGTGCCCAATAAATGGCTCCTTTTTCTGCATTGCCGAAGAGCCTGGCAGCATCGATAATTAGTTTACGGTCCACGCCCGAAACGGATTCAACGTATTCAGGAGTAAATTTTTCCATACTTTGTTTGAATTCTTCAAAAAATTCTGTGCGTGCTTCGATGAATTGTTGATCATAGAGACCTTCTTTAATGATCACATGGGCAATTCCTGAAAAAACTGCCACATCCGTCCCTGGCTTTTCCGGAAGCCAAAGTGTGGCGTAATTGACCATTTCCACTCTACGGGGGTCGACGACAATTATTTTTGCACCGCGTTTTTCGACAGCTGCTTTCATCTGCAGGGCGATAATTGGATGTGTTTCGGCTGTGTTTGAGCCGGTGATAATAAATACATCCGTGTCCATCACTTCAGCAGCAGTATTCGACATGGCAGCCGAGCCAATAGCTTTTTGCAATCCCACTACACTGCCGGCATGGCAGAGTCTTGTACAGTGATCCACATTATTGGTGCGGAACAGGGTTCGGTAGAGCTTTTGCAGCAGATAATTATCCTCGTTGGTTGCCTTTGCACAGCAGTAGACAGCCAGCGCGTCGCCACCCTCCAATTGATAAATATTCACCAAACGATCCGCAACCAGATCCAGGGCTTCATCCCAGTTTGCAGTCCTCCATTCATTCAAATCGAATGCCTGGGTTCTTGCGCCCGGTTTCTGTGGTGTTTTCCGAATCAATGGTGTCGTAATCCGTTTGTTGTTATAAACAAAATCAGTGCCAAAGCGGCCTTTAACACACAAGTTTCCATGATTGACAATAGAATCAAAAGGTGAGGTGACTTTGAAGATGAAATCATCTTGTATGTGCAGTTCCAAATTACAACCTACACCACAGAAAGGGCAGGTGGTTGAAACAACTTTTGATTGCGATGTATCGATCATATCTACTCCAATCTCATGCGGGAGAGTTAACGTGCTCGTTTTCTGCGTTCCTGACGGGTCAGGCTCATTATAGACTCGGGTTCCATTCCCTGCTCTAAGAGCCATTCTTTTTTAGGTTTTAAAGCATTTGTTGGGCAGACTCCAATACATTGCCCGCAAAAAACGCAACTGGTTTCTAGGAGAGGTTTATCAAAGAAAGTGGCTATTTGCGTCTTGTACCCACGTTCTTTAAAATTAATGGCAAAAGCATACTGAGCATCCGTGGCGCAGACCTGGACGCAGCGCCAACACAAAATACATTTGGCGTAATCACGGATAAACATGGAATTATCATCTATAACAGCAGGATGACGGCTAACAGCGTCCGGGAACCGATCAGTTTCAGCCCCATAATCTGCAATCATGGAGAGAATTTCAGGGGATTGGCTGAGGTCGGAGGTGGATGCCATCATTTCGAGTATCGTTTTGCGGGCGAGACGCACTCGCTCGGTCTGAGTATCAACCACCATACCTTCACTGACCTTTGCCACGCAGGCGGGCACTAATGTCCTTGCTCCGTGGACTTCAACCACACAGATACGGCAGAGAGCGTTTGCTGTACAGGCATCATGAAAACAAATCGTTGGGATGTGAATGCCAATTCCCTGAGCAGCTTTTAAAATTGTATTTCCGGCAGAAGTTGAAACCGGTTGTTGGTCGATGGTCAGGTGGACTAATTCATTCATACGAACCTCCGGTTTGGTTTTGATCAATTGAAGCCTGAGATGTAAAAAGTTGTGGCCATTTTGTTAAAGCGCTTTTTATGGCGGAACCAGCTGTCTGGCCCAAGCCGCACAGCGAGGCATCTGTCATAGTGGCAATCAGGTCAGAAAGTGTTTTTTCATCGCGCTCATCCGGGTTACCTGCCCTGATCCGTTCCATGATCTCCAATTGTCGTTGTGTACCGATCTGACAAGGAAAACATTTGCCACAGGATTCCTCGGCAAAGAAGGCGGCTAACTTTAAAAGAACGTCCCTTAAATCCCGATTTTGGTTAAAGACCGTAATAACGCCGGAGCCAAGCGGTAAACCGGCATATCGTAAATCCTCAAACGACAACTTTGTATCTAATTGGTCGGGGGAAGCAAGTGCCCCGGCAGCTCCGCCGATTAATGCGGCTTGCATTGGGATTCCATCTTTCATTCCGCCGGCCAGATCTTCAATCAGGTGCCTCAAGGTGACGCCAAAGGGTACTTCGTATAATCCCGGTCTGCTGACATCACCCGATAAACAGAAAAGTTTTGGTCCGGGGGAGTTTGGGGTTCCAATCCCACGATAGGCATCGGCACCGATATTCAGGATGAGCGAAACATTTGCCAGGGATTCGACATTGTTGATCACCGTAGGTTTGCCAAATAACCCTGCTTGCGTTGGAAAAGGGGGTTTTATACGAGGAAAACCGCGATTCCCCTCTATTGATTCAAATAAAGCCGTCTCTTCACCACAAACATAGGCACCGGCACCCCGACGAAGCTCTATATCAAAAGAAAAACTGGATTCACAAATATTCTCTCCCAAATAACCGGTGCGACGGGCATCTTCAAGAGCTGCTTGTACTTGATTATAGGCATTCAAGTATTCGCCGCGTACATAAAAATAACCTTTCTGAGCAGATATGGCATACGCACAAATGATCATGCCTTCGATAATTTGGTGCGGATCATCTTCCATCAGAATGCGGTCTTTAAAAGTCCCTGGTTCGGCCTCATCTCCATTGCAAACAACATATCTCATCAATTCAGTTGAAGACGCAGCTCCCTCCCATTTTAAGCCGGTTGGAAAAGCTGCCCCCCCGCGCCCTACCAGGCCGGCTGCTTTTACCTGTTCAATTACTGCGCCCGGTGACATCTCCAACGCTTTTTGTAGAGCCACATACCCGTCATTTTTCAGGTAGCGTTCCAAACCGACACTTTCTCCGCTGCCGCAATTGCGGGTTAACCAACGGATATCGCCATCCACAATCGTATTCAGATGTTTGCTTGGCGCTGTAAACAGATCCTCAAAACTTGAGAATTGATGCGCCTTGACTGCTTCGCCTTTGACCAATAAAGCCGGCGCATGTTCGCACAATCCAAGGCAAGGGGCCACTTCAATCGTATACATGGCCTGCTTATTGGCATCACCCGCGTATGTTAATTCTCTGGATATCATTTTCAGCACTGTATCCGCACCAGCCATTGAGCAGGCTGAATCATTGCAGACATGCACAACAGTTTTGCCGACCGGGTGAGCATACAGCAAGGAATAGAAGTCGATTACGCCAAACACATCCGCTAAGGGAATGCAGAGGGCTCTGGCAATTTCAGCTGCCGCTTCTTCGGGGACATAACCGAAAACATCCTGGGTGGCATGCAATACCGGCAGAAGATTTGTGCGGTTTTTGGGGTTGATCTGGGTGAGGATATTATGAATGGGTGTCAGGTCAAGCTTGCTCATGTCTTCTCCTCTGCGAAGTGGATCCAATCGGAAAATCGGGAATGATTTTCCAAAAGATTATTTATTAATGGGCTGGAAGTTTCAAGATCAATTTTACATGGAATTGCTTCAGAGCATTTACCTGCGTACCAACAGTTTAACAGAAAATGGTTATTTTTTCATTGAGATTAATGGTCGTTGCGATCTTTTCCGAATGGGAATAAATAATGAACTGATTTCTGCGAGCATATCCTATCAGACAAATTTGTAGTTCATCTGCAGTCTGAATGGAAGCCTGGGTTGGGCTGGTACGGGATACAACGAACGAAGCACCCAGTCGTGCAGATTTTTGCAGCATCTCGGAACTGATGCGACCTGTGGTAACCAGAATTTTACGCATCCAGCTCGTCTCATCGAAAAGCATTTGTCCGGCTAATTTATCAATTGTGTTATGACGACCAATATCTTCCGCTTTTAAATTGTTTTGCATTCCATCTGTCAGAATGGAGCAATGAATTCCCCGTGTCTGGCGGTATTGTTCCTGTGAGTTGAGTAATTTTTGTACCTGCTCGAGAATGATTTTTGGACAGATAAGTTCTTCGGACGGTGAGATTGGTTCTTTGAATGCGGCATTCGATGTTTGTCCACCGGTGCAACCGCTTGTTTTGACCCAATTTCTGGGCTTTTCTACAGAAAAGTTCAGCCAGATATCCACAGTGGATTTGTTTTCACATAAGTGTACATGTGCCAGATCTGTTTTATTTGTGATGATATGTTCGTTGAACAAAAAACCAACTGCCAGCATTTCAATTTGAAAAGGAGAACACAAAAATGTCAGCCAAAATTTGCCATTGACGTGTAGATCGACTGAAATTTCTTGCGGAGCCGGCTGATGGATTTCTTTCCAGATGCCATTATCAAACATGAGCTGGTGGTTCGAGGTAAAATTAGTCATTGCAATGATTTCCCATGGGAGCTTAAATATAACCAGTTAAGTCCAATTATTCAATGATAAATATAAGTGGATTTGTATAAAATAACGACTGCTTAATTTCGGAGGCGAAATTTGAATTTTGAAGATCCATCCATCTATGACAATGTTGATCCCGATTCTTATTACAGCACCCTGGTTGATTTACCAAGATTAATGGCTGAATTCTGGCAAGCTTTTAAGAATTTCCCGGAAATAAAGTTAAATAAAGTTGAAACCATTATTTTTTCAGGTCAACAAGATTTTCTTGACGTTGTTGGATTATTTTCAGAGTATGTGAATATTACCTGCAATTTGAATATCAGAACGAGGTCTATTGATCAATTACATGATAGCTTCAATCCAGCCGCAACTTTGATAATACTTTTTGAACCTCACCCAAACAATGAAATTCGGGAGATTATGGCCAGCTCTATTGATCAGAACTATCAGATCATTTTTATATCAGAGGAAGCGAACGGGCTGTTCATTCAATCACCGCAGATTAATTATTTTTGGATACCCGAAAACATTCGCGAGGAGTTTACAGGTCTCGCTTTTTCAACCGCTATCTTTTTCAGTGTATTGCAGAAGGTTGGTTTGATTCGCGGTGCGAGCAGCCTGATAGAAAGTTTACAAGCCGAGACACAGATTCTAGTAGAAAAGTTAGGAAAAGGTACCATTACCAGCCAGAATCCATCCAAACGCCTGGCAGGTCAACTGATGGATCGATTGGTGGTGTTTGCATGTTCCGAAAAAATGGAAGGAGTTGCCAGATTCTGGCGTTCCCATTTCCGGAATATTGCCAAAACCTGCGTTTTTCATGAAGTAGTAACCTCTACGAATAGCTCTCTCTGGAATGGGGTTATATTTCCAGAAGGTGTTCTGTCGAGGACGTTGTTTGTCTTCCTTAAATCCAATTTACTGGCAGAAGAGGCAGCTGAACGAGTTGATCAATTCCATAATCATTTGTTAACCTGTGGTATCGGTACGGATGTGGTGGCTGCTCAAGGAGATAATTTCTTACTTCATATCTGGAATTTGACTGTTTTCGGCTATTTTACAGGATACTATCTGGCGATTGCGAATGAGGTTAACCCGGTTGAAAATTTTTTACCTCAGGATCTTTCTTAGAATCAGGAATTCTCAATGAAGAGGGCTAACTTAAGCAGCAGAATTAGAAAAATCATTCACATGGATCTGGATGCTTTTTTTTGTGCGGTGGAGGAGCTCAACAACCCGGCATTAAAAGACAAACCTTTCGCTGTTGGCGGCAATCCAGACCAGCGCGGGGTGATCGCTTCCTGTTCATATGCCGCCCGCCGATATGGTGTTCGGTCCGCAATGCCAACCGCCCAAGCAATCAAACTATGTCCCAGGTTGATTCTGGTTTCCTCCCGGCATGGCGAATACAGTCAAATTTCACGCTCTGTAATGGCAATTCTGGCTGATTTAACGCCGCTGATGGAGCAAGTCTCGATTGATGAGGCTTTTTTAGATGTAACAGATATGGCCATGCCTGGCTATCAGATTGCTCATGATTTACAAATACAAATAATGGAAAAGACCCGACTTTCTGCGTCTTTTGGTGTGGCAAGCAGTAAGTTGGTGGCCAAGATTGCCAATGATTTCGGGAAAAAGCAAAGTAAAGGCATTTCGTATCCGGGCGCAATTCGGGTTGTTGAACCTGGCTTTGAGGCAGATTTTATGGCTCCTTTACCGGTAGCCATGTTGTGGGGTGTCGGACCGAAAACCGCAGATCGCTTGAATAATGTTGGTGTTAAGACAATTGGGCAGCTTGCCTCCCTGTCTGAGCAAACATTAATTGAGCTGTTTGGTAAGAACGGCGGATTTTTGATGCGTCATGCACTTGGTATTGATACCAGTGAAGTTGAGGCTTACGATGAGGTTAAATCAATCAGCCAGGAAGTGACATTCAACCGCGATGTGGTTGATCAAGATGTTCTTCTATCTGAAATAAAGGTCATCTGTGAAAAACTTGGCTTCCGCCTGCGATCCAAAAAATTGATTGCCCAGTCGGTGCGTGTGAAATTTCGTTATTATGACTTTCGCACATTCACCCGTCAGAAAAAACTTGGGCAACCATTTAATCAAGATGGAATCATTTACGATCAGGCATGTCAGATCTTTTCACAGAATTGGGATTTGCATACACCCTTGCGTTTAATCGGGGTGGGAGTAACCCATCTGAGCCCGGAAACAATTCAGTTATCACTATGGGAAACAGAAGATGTTAAAGAAAGAAAATTACTTTCTGTGATTGATTCATTAAAAATGAAGTATGGCCGCGATATTATTCAAAAAGCATCACGAATGAAAAAAGGGCAAAAAAACGAAGGAAATTATGATTGATTTGGTTCAGGTATTTCTTTTTTGTTTTTCAATTCCTGTTGATAAACTTCGATTATTTTTTCAGTGATGATGCTCCAGGCATAATTGCGCGCATACGCAGCGCTTTGATTGCCCAGTTTCGCCTGCAACTGCTGATCTTTGATTAATTTCACTAAATAATGTGCCAGCTTTTCAACATCATTTCCAGGGACGACATAACCGGTTTCACCATCTCTGACCAAAAACCCCAAACCGCCCACCTGGGATGCCACCACTGGTGTGCCACAGGCCATTGCTTCCAGCGCAACCATGCCGAATGATTCGTAATGAGAGGGCATAACAACTACTTCGGAAGCAGAATAATAGTAGGGCAGCATTTTCTGATCTTGTTTTCCAAGGAATAAAACCAGGTTCTTAATCCCCAGGTTTTCGACCATGTCTTGCAGCCTGGCCATTTCTGCATTCATTTCTTCCGGTGAAGCCTGTGGTTCTCCGCCAATAATTGCCAGAGAATGCGGGCAGCATTCCAGATCACCATTCTTTTGAATCGACGCGATGGCTTTGATTAATAAATCAATGCCTTTCAGCGGCTCAATACGACCGACAAATAGGATCATATGGCTAGATTGGGGGACATCGATTACTTCTTTGGCTTCATCCTTTGGAATTGGATAAAAACGGGAGGTGTCAACCCCGGGCGGGATAACGGCGATTTTTGAGCTCGGTGCATCGTACAGAAATTCGAGTTGGGATTTTTCTGCCAGGGTAGCTGCGATCAAACGTTGGGCATGTCTGATCACCTTGCGCTCACCTTCGATCCGGTAATCACCCTCAATTTCGGCGGGCGATTGTGCGATGCGATTCTTCATCAGTCCCAGGGTATGAAACATATGGATGAAGGGAATATGCCAAATTTCCTGAAGATTTATGGCGGCAATACCGGACATCCAGTAGTGACTGTGGATTAGATCATATTGGATGCCTTTTTCCTCACAAAATTGAATGATGCCGTTTACGAATTTTGGAATATAGCGCACCAATTCTTTTTTGGGCAAAGGCACTTCCGGACCGGCGGGGATATGAACCACGCGATTGCCATATCCAAGATCATGCAGAACATGAGGAACATGTTCATCCTGCGAACGGGTAAAGACATCCACGTGGATACCCTGCTGGCCAAGGTGGCGGGTCAATTGGTGGACATAGACATTCATGCCGCCGGTGTCTTTTCCACCCAGGGTAGCAAGGGGACAGGTATGGTATGAAAGCATGGCAATGTTAATCATAATTTCTGGCTTCCTGGTTCGATGTAATCGTTCTACGTTTATGTTACCAAACTTTGTCTGTATTCGTCAGCTTTTCGTGTAGAGATTCAAGTTTTTTTGCTTATCGTATTTCTTGCACTGAGTGTGAGTGCCAAAATTATCATTCTCACTCAATTAAAAAATTACACTTTACTACTCGGAACACAGTCTTTTAAGTGGATTGGAAGTGTAATTTCCTATCAAAACAGCTTGAATCATGGTAAGATTGGCCCGATAAATTCAGTATCATATATCCTTGATATTGTTTTGCCACCGTGGCTCAGTTGGTAGAGCAGGCGTTTCGTAAACGTCAGGTCAAGGGTTCGAATCCCTTCGGTGGCTCTTGCTTTTATTACCAGTTGGTCCGGATGGAAGGGTGCTGGTAATCCTTTAAGAAACGCAGTGAAGATTCATATCCCGAGTTTATGAGCGCCTGGTATTCTTCATCGCCTGGCTTAAGGTAAAAATCAGTTGCATGAACATTACCGGTGTCGATCTTCACCGAGCGATGTTGGTCAATCGGATTATGATCGATCTGTGAAATTTGGTAGCTCATGTCGTAACATTCATATATTCTGGAAATATAATCCTTGAAGGAGTGAATCTTTGGCGAGTGATCGTTTTGGATGCGGTTCGCATAGAGATAGAACCCGAGGGTTTCCCAATTTATGCCGCCTTTAAACCAGATATTTTCGGTGGAATAGCGTGGTTCATCAAATAATTGGATGGGATAATTAAGCAGGACACCGCCATCTACATGAAAATCACCGCTGCCGAATTTTTCACCGTCAAATTGAAGGGTCTCAAAATAAAGCGGGATAGACATGGAAATTCGGACAGCATCGACAACAGCAATCTGGGGAGTCGATTCACACGAATAAATTTTGATATTTATTTGGGAGGCATTCGTTCCGACAATATAGAGATCCTTAAATCCATAATTCTTAAAATCTTGAAATGTTGCCAGCGCATTTCCATCACATTGCTCAGCGATGATTATTTTCATCCACTCATAAAAGTATTCGCTTGAATACCAACCATATTTGCTGATCAAACGCTGCACCGCTTCCACATCCGCTGCGAGTTTTGTTACCTCTTTGCCGATAAATCTTGGCAGCCAGATGTGTTCTTTATTGTCATTCTCACTTATTAATTGGGGTACCATCTGGTAATTCAAAGTATCCATAATGGTTTGTGTTTCTTTGTACTTCAGGTTAAAACTGATAATTGTCGCCGTGATGGCACCAGCAGATGACCCGGCAATTCGCTCGATTCGCGGAAGGATATCAAATTCTTCCAGGGCGCGGATAACGCCTAAATAAGCCACCCCTTTAATACCCCCGCCTTTAAAGACCAGGTTCTTGAAAGGGTATTGATCAATGGACGGGTTAAGTTCGAAAGGAGGGATTGGGATGATTCGTCCGCGAACATGGCGTTTATATTCCAGGTAATAGGGTCCCAATTCAATTTCCATGCGCTCTTCTTCGTGGATGATGTGCAAAATAAAGGCTGCCCACCAGATGGGAATAAAGGCCAGGCCGATGATGGAGTGGAAAAGCATGGATATTGATGCAGTAAAGAGCAGTTCGCCCAGGTAAAAGGGATGTCTGACTATGCCATTAATCCCGCTGGTTTTTAATTTGACATTTTTTTGTGAGAAGATCAATGGTTGATTTTTGTAACCAGGCAGGATGATGAAGAGTGAAATGATACCCAGTAAGATGGCAAAAATTGTCAACCAGAGGCTGGGTGCAAAGCGTGGTTGGGGAATAAAGGGTAAAATCATTATTAAACGACCGATGTTAAATAAAAAGGCAAAGGTGATACCAAACCAACGGAATCGTATTCCATATTTGGTATTTACCGCAGTTGTTGCCCCAAGGATGCCAAAGAGACTGATGACTGCCCAGAAAAATGGATTTTGCGAAATTTCCAGCATTTTTAACCCCGTTTTTCCTAGCATAACAGGGAAGGAGATCTTAAGTGTCTTACCCCGTCCTAATTATAAAGTAGATTATAATTTCAACATGGCCCATTCATCAACTCCTCTCGTCATTGCAATCGCCGGAGGGTCAGGCTCTGGCAAGACAACAGTATCAAATGCAATATTAAAAAGTGTAGGGGGAAACCGCATTGCCTACCTGCCTCATGATGCTTACTACCGTGATTTGAGCTCCCTATCGGAAGCTGCCAGAAAACTTGTCAATTTTGACCACCCGGATTCACTCGAAACTGAGCTGTTGATTACTCATATTGAGCAATTAAAACAGTGGCAGCCGATCGAATTACCCATTTATGACTTTACCAAACATGTCCGTACCGCGAATACAAAGACGATTGAGCCTCAATTAATTGTGGTCGTCGAAGGGATTCTCATTTTTGCAGAACCCAGATTACGTGGTCTCTTTGATGTCAAGATCTTTGTTGATACTGATGATGATATTCGCTTTATCCGCCGCCTGGAACGCGATATTGCAGAGCGCGGCCGGACGATGGAAAGCGTTATCAGTCAATATCATCGTACTGTGCGACCCATGCATATGGATTTTGTCGAACCCTCCAAACGCTATGCAGACATTATTATCCCGGAGGGAGGGCGCAACCAGGTGGCCTTGGACATGGTCATATCGCGGATCGAGGCCTTATTGAACCAGGGAATTAATGTCCAATCCAAATCCATTGCCTGAAATAGATTCCAGGCCGGAGCAAAGAAATAAGTCTGTCCTCCGGATTCTGACATTACTGTTTGTTCTTGTCCTAACAGCGGTTTTGTTTATCTTTCGCGACCGGGTAAAAGACCTGGAGGGGTTTGGTTATCCGGGCATATTCCTGGCCTCCATGCTTACCAACGCCTCTTTGATTTTGCCGGTACCGGGCGTCTTAATCACAACCGCCATGGGCGCCGTTTTCCACCCGGTTGGGGTTGCTATAGCAGCCGGGTTAGGTGCCACGGTGGGAGAGCTATCTGGTTATCTGGCCGGATTCAGCGGCCAACGTGTGATTGAAAAGGTGGCCTTGTATGAGCGCCTGGAAAAATGGATGCTTAAATACGGTGAAATTACCATTATGGTACTGGCTTTCATTCCCAACCCGCTCTTTGATGTTGCCGGTATCATGGCCGGCGGATTGAAAATGCCGGTCGCCCGATTTATGTTTTTTTGCGCGCTGGGAAAAATCTTGAAGATGCTTTTATTTGCTTACGGCGGCTTTTTACTTGGGAACCAGCTGAGCGGCGTATAGCAAAATTGCGAAGCGCAAATTGCCCTTATGGTATAATTTCATGTTAGGCTACTTAATTTAATTCCATTCCAGGAGCTTACAATTTGGCTTTCAGACCTTTAAGCTGGTTATTCGGTCTTTTTTCGCTTGACATCGGCATTGATCTTGGCACTGCAAATACATTGGTAAATGTGCGTGGCAAGGGAATTGTTATTAACGAACCTTCCTGGGTTGTCGTTGACAAGAAAACACGCATACCTGAAAAAATTGGCCTGCAGGCAAAAGAAATGGTCGGACGAACGCCAATTACACATCTGGCTATTCGCCCATTACGCGACGGCGTTATTTCGGAATACGAGATTACCAAAGCGCTGATTGAATACTTTTTGAGTAAAGCCCACCAACAAACGCTCGTACCACTTCCACGGCCAAGAGTGGTTATTGGAATCCCTTCGGGGGCGACTGAAGTTGAGAAAAAAGCTGTCTATGACGCAGCTATGGAATCCGGCGCACGTGAAACCTACCTGATCGAAGAGCCAATGGCAGCAGCACTGGGTGCTGGCTTACCGGTAACGGATGTGGTAGGCAGTATGGTGGTTGATATCGGTGGTGGAACAACCGAGGTCGCTGTCATATCGATGAACGGGTTGGTTGTATCCCGTTCGTTGAGAGTCGCCGGTGACGAGCTTGACCAGGACATCATTACTTATATCCGCAATAAATACAACCTGCTGATTGGCGAACGTATGTCCGAGCAGGTCAAAATATCGATTGGTTCAGCTTACCCGCTGCCAACCGAAAAAACCATGCGTGTGCGTGGCAGAAACCTGGTAACCGGCTTACCGGAGGAATTGGAAGTATCCTCGGTTGAAATCCGTGAAGCTGTCAGCTCTTCGGTACAGGTTATTGTTGATACAATTAAAGATGCACTGGATGAGGTTCCACCTGAAATTGTGGCTGATCTATTGGAAAATGGTATCTGCCTGGCTGGTGGTGGGGCATTAATTCAAGGCTTGAAAGAACGATTATCTGATGAGCTTAACTTACGTGTGTGGGTGGCCGAAGATCCTTTGACTTGCGTTGCCCGCGGAGCCGGCATAGTGCTTGAAGATCTTGACCGCTACGAAAAATTATTGGTCGTTCTTGATTAATTAACGCCATCAATCGATTTTGATGACAAAAAATAGTAAATGAAAATTTCAATAGCAAATTCGTGGAAAACAATCACCATCCTGTTGGTCACTGTTGCCTTAATTCTGTTGGCTTTGGGCGGCTACCTGGGACCGATCCTGACAACGCTATCTCGTCCAGTTGTGAATGCGCAGGCCTGGCTCTCTAACCGCTATGTAGCCATTTATCAAATCATTAATTCACCGCAGGATGAAACCGAATTGCGCATGCGCAATATCGAGTTGGAAAATGAGGTTGATCGTCTCCAATCGCAAATTATTACCCTGCAACAGGAGCTGAACCAGTCGCAGAGCCTGGGTGCATTGCTGGGATTCGCCAGTGATAATCCGCAAATGCAGCCGGTGGCCGCGATTGTCATTGGACGTGATCCCAGCCCGTTCCTGCATTACTTAATCATTGATAAGGGCTCGGATGACGGCATCCGCAAAGGTATGCCGGTTGTGACTCAATCCGGCCTGGTGGGCAGGATTGATGCCGTTATTGCCGGGGCGGCGCGAATTCAATTAATAACTGATCCGGGTGCCATTGTGAATGTGAAATTGCAGACCCAAAAGATTGATGCCCAAACCCAGGGTTCAATCACCGGCGAAATCAGTTTGGAGATGGTGCCTCAGGATGTGGTGATGGAAACCGGCGAAATGGTACTCACATCCGGTCTGGGCGGAAATTTTCCCAAGGATTTATTAATCGGGCAGGTGATCTCCATTCGCAAGCTGGAAAATGATCTTTTCCAATCGGCTGCTGTTCAGCCGGTGGTGGATTTTGCCCAGCTCCAGGCTGTATTGATTATCAAGAATTTCAGACCGGTGGATATTGTGCCGCTGGTGCCGGTGCAAGCGCAATAACGTGAGAAGAATTCTGATCGCCCTCTTCATTTTTGCGGCCACCATGCTGCAAATGGCCATTTTCAGCCAATTTAAAATTCAGGCTGGCAAGGCCGATTTATTGCTGCTCGTGATCGTTGCACTGGGTCTTCAACCGGAGATCTCCAAGATCGACAATATGTTATTTTCAATTCTGGCCGGTTTTATCATCGGTTTTATTTCAGCGGAACCCTTTTGGATTACAGTGGCTGTCTATGCTGCTGCGGTCTATTTTACTCTTTTCATGAAAGAGAGGCTGCCCCAAATTCCGCTTGTCTCCATGTTTTTTGCCAGTTTGGTATTCATGTTTATACATCTTGCCATACAGGCTGTTTACTATCAGTTTTTAGGCTTTAGAATCGAATTTCAAAGCAGTTTTCAGAACTTAATTTTGCCCAGCCTGATGATTAACATCATCGCTACCTTACCGGTCTATTTTGTTGTTTCCGAGGTCAGAAGGCTGGTGTACCCAGGTCTGGAGGAAATATGAACCAACTTGGAACTGAGAAAAAGAAAGTTGACCGTTGGCGGGTTATCTTTGTATTCACCGTGATGTTAGCAGTGCTTTTGTTTTACGTTTACCGCCTTTTCAATATGCAAATCGTTGAGGGCGAAGTTTATGCAGCCCAGGCCGAGGAAAATAGAATCAAGTCCATCAGTATTCCGACGCAGCGCGGCATTCTCTACGACCGCAATGGCTATGTCCTGGCGCGCAATACCGCTTCATACAACGTTGTTATCACACCGGCCAACTTGCCGGGTCTCGATCTGGAATTCCCCAATGCGGACGTGCAGCGAATTTACCGCGAACTTTCCGAATTGATCGCAGTTCCGGTGGATGCGGGCGAAATTAACGAAGAATCGGTGCGCAATTTCACGCCCTGCTATACGGATTTTGGCATTAAGCAGATTGTGTATATCGGCGATACCAATGCACCTTTCAACCCGGTGCGAATCAAATGCAATATCCCAGCCGATATTGCCATGATTATCCGCGAAAGAACGACTAACTGGCCGGGGGTCGATATTGAGATTGTCCCCGTGCGCGATTATCCGACCGGTGATTTGACTGCTGAGGTGGTCGGGTTCCTCGGCCCAATCCCAGCCAGCGTGGTTGATATATATGAAGGACAAGGTTTTATTGCTGATCGCGATAAAGTGGGTTATGCTGGCGTTGAGGCAGAATTGGACGATCAACTAATTGGCATCAATGGCGAGCGCGTTGTTGAAGTGGATGGTGCCGGAAAAACAATCCGGGATGTTGAAGTGCCGGTCGACCCGATTCCTGGAAATAGCATCAAGCTGACCATCGACACCCGTTTACAGTCAGCGGCCAAGACTGCTCTGATTAATACCATGGCTGTTGAAAATTTACGCCGCGGCGAAGAACGCTACAGTGTCGGCGTGGTGATTGCCATGAATCCAAAAACGGGTGAAATCCTATCGCTGGTTTCGCACCCCACCTTTGAAAACAACCGCCTGGCACGCGTGATCCCGGCGGATTACTTCAACCAGTTGCAGATTGACCCGCGGAAACCGCTTTTTAACCACGCCATCTCCGCCGAGCACCCGCCCGGATCAGTTTTTAAAATGGCAACCGCCATCGGAATTTTAAATGAGGATGTGGTTAGTCCCGAAGATCAATTCTTTGACCCCGGGCGGATCACTATTTTGGAGAAATTTACCCCCAATGATCCCGGAAGATCGCGTGATTATGTTTGCTACATTTACAAGGATACCGGTGCAGGTCATGGCGAGGTCAATTTTATTCGCGGCGTGGCTGAATCCTGTGATGTTTATTTCTATAAAGTTGGCGGTGGATATGGCGATGAACTCCCGCAAGGGCTTGGAATCTGGCGGATTGGAGAATATGCCCGTGCGCTCGGCTACGGCGAGCTTACCGGCATCGAATTGCCGGGTGAGGCGGATGGTCTCATCCCCGACCCAACCTGGAAGCGTATTTATATCGGTGAAACATGGTCTACCGGAGATACCTATATTTCCACCATTGGGCAGGGGTACGTTCTTGCGACCCCGATACAGGTGTTGGTGTCGTTTGCTACCCTGGCCAATGATGGAATCTACATGAAACCCACTTTGATAAAAGAAATATTGGACTCGGAAGGCAAAGTGATCAAGCCATTTACGCCTGTGCAGGTGCGCGACATAACCAAGGAAAAGGTTATTCACCTGTATGATGAGAATTTCCTGCAAACGGATGAAATGATTGCCGTGGAACCCTGGGTTATTCAAAAGGCAAAAGAAGGCATGCGCGAGGTTGTCCTCAATGGTACCGCTACAAAAATTTTCAGAAATGTGAACTACGAAAGTGCCGGCAAGACCGGAACCGCTGAGTATTGTGATGATATTGCCAAGAAAAAAGATATCTGTAACCCGGGCAACTGGCCAGCGCATGCCTGGTATGTTGGCTACGCCCCGTATGATGATCCCGAGATTGTGGTTTTAGCCTTTGTTTACAATGGTGATGAAGGCTCTGTGGTTGCCGGCCCAATTGTACGTGATGTGCTGACCGCCTATTTTGAATTGAAAAATGTTGACCTGGGAATTGAAACCAATCCGTAGGCGTAATTGCCACTTATTAATCGCAAAAGAAATACAATGGAAAATATTGATAATTTAACATTTCAAATCAAAGGAATTCGCGAAGGTCTATTAATTATGGTGGGACCAGGGGAATGGCTGGAAATTCAGCAGCAATTGCTGGAACACATCCGCCAGAACGCTAAATTTTTCGTGGGAGCGCGCCTGGCAGTTGATGCCGGCAGCCGTAATTTAAACGCTGCAGAATTGGGTAAATTTCGAGATGTGCTTTGTGACCTGAATACCAGTCTGTGGGCAGTGCTATCTGAATCACCAATAACTATCGAAACAGCCCGGATGTTGGGACTGGCAACCAAAATAAAATTGCAGAAATCAGATCCTGGTGAAAGAAAGCATGATGATCATCAGGCTGGCGAAAACGAGGTCATGATTGAAAAGACGATTCATTCGGGGGTGAAGGTAATATCACGCGGACACGTGATTATTCTTGGCGATGTTAACCCGGGCGGAGAAATTATTGCCAATGGAAGTATCATCATTTGGGGGCACTGCCGCGGAATTGTGCATGCCGGGGCAGAAGGAGCGCAGGATACAGTTGTATGTGCACTCGATTTATCCCCGACTCAATTGCGTATAGCTGAGTTAATTGCAGCCTCTCCCAGGCGTAAAGGCAAACCTAAACCTGAAATGGCCTATATCAACGCCAATAAAGTCGTTGCAGAATCATGGAACCCAAAGACGAGGAAATCACTGGTATGAGTGGTAAACTAGCAACGATCACAACGGGGAAGGGGGGCGCTGGTATGACAACCATTGCCGCCAATTCATCGGTGACGCTTGCTCATCGCGACCCAATAGTAGCGTGTATCGATGATGATAAATGATTAAACGCGAGTTCTGGCAGCAATTCGATTACCTGCTTTTTGGCAGTGTAGTGATTCTGTGCATTTTTGGCATCGCCATGATTCAATCGGCCATCGCCGGTAATGCCGATATTGCCGGGTCCGTATCGCGCCAGGTGATTTTCGTCATTGCTGGTATGGTGGTGTTGCTGCTGGTCTCTATGATTGATTACCGCTATTTTTCTTCCATTACCCGCATTCTATACGCAGTTTCCGTTTTGCTGCTGATCGCCATTTATGTGATTGGCACAGCCGTTTATGGCTCCGCGCGCTGGTTCGATACCGGTGTGATCCTGATTCAGCCCTCCGAACTGGTCAAGATTATCATGATTGTGATTCTGGCGGATTACTTCAGCAAGACTCAATTTGACCCCAAGAATCTGCAATGGATTTTGAAAGGTTTCCTGTTGACGGCCGGGGTGGTGGTCTGGATCTTCCTGCAGCCCAATTTGAGCATGTCAATTGTCATCTTCTTCATCTGGTTTGCGCTGCTCTTTTACTCCGGCCTGCCACTCAAATATCTGGCCATTTTCGCCGTGGTAGGGATCGCTGTGGTCATGGTTGCCTTCCCGATGCTGGCCGATTACCAGCAGGAACGCGTGCTTAATTTTATTTTCCCGGACCCAAATGCCAGCTACGGCGACAATTTTAATGTGGAACAGGCCAAGATTTCAATCGGATCGGGCGGGTTGTTGGGCATGGGCTATGGACATGGCAGTCAGGTGCAGTTGCGCTTTTTGAAAGTACGCCATACCGATTTCATCTTTTCAGCCATGGCCAATGAATTTGGCTTTGTCGGCACAGTGGTAGTGATCGCCCTGCTTTTCTTCGTGGTGGTGCGCTGCTTCCGTATCGGCCAAATGGCTACGGAGCTGTTCGGCTCCTTGATCGCATATGGGGTCGGCACACTCATCTTCTTCCAGATCGCCGTTAATATCGGCGTAAACCTGAACGTCATCCCGGTCACCGGCCTAACCCTGCCATTTATCAGTTACGGCGGCAGCTCGTTGGCTTCGCTGCTGTTGGGAATCGGGTTTGTAGAGAGCGTTTCTGCGCATAGACATCAGAATACTTAAATTGGAGAGAATTAATATGGAAAAACCTGCCCGCACCCGCTTCGCCCCATCACCAACCGGACACATGCACTTTGGCAGTGCCCGCACCGCGCTCTATGATTTTCTGCTTTCACGTCAAAGTGGGGGCCAGTTCATTTTGCGCCTTGAGGATACAGACCAAAAGCGCACCGTTGAAGGGGCTGAAGAAGAGCTATATGCCGGTATGCGTTGGCTGGGTTTGCAATGGGATGAAGGTCCCCAGGTGGGCGGTGATTTTGCCCCTTATCGCCAGACCGAACGGAAGGATATTTACCTGCGGCACGCGCGACAATTGGTGGAGAGCGGGCATGCCTTCTACTGTTTTTGTACAATGAAGCGACTCAAAACAGTGCGCGAAGCACAAATAGCCAAGAAAGAAAACACGCACTACGATGGCACCTGCCGCCATCTCAGTCTCGCAGAAGCTGATGCTCGCATTACTGCCGGAGACGCCCATGTCATCCGCTTTAAGACACCAAATGAAGGCGTAACCAGAGTGGTTGATGAGCTGCGC
>JBBQNI010000013.1:0-67207 GCA_038329785.1 Anaerolineales bacterium
TGCCATTGGGACACAGACCAAAATAGCAAAAACGATCATTGAAAATAAAGGGGATTATCTTTTGGCAGTGAAAGAAAATCAAGGGCATCTCTTTGAGGTTATTCAAGACTTATTTGAAGAGGATCGACCTTACGATTTTAAAGATGCTCCCTACCAATACGCCAAAACAGTCAATAAGGATCATGGGCGTATTGAAATACGTCAATGTTGGGCGATTTCAGATCCAGAATACTTGGCTACTATTCGAGATCTGCAGCGCTGGCAGGGATTGAAAAGCGTTGCAATGATCGAATCAGAGCGCAGGATTGGAGACAAAACTGAAAAACAAACGAGTTTCTATATCTCCAGTCTGGAGAATGATGCCCAAAAGATACTAAAGGTAAAAAGAAGTCATTGGGGAATCGAAAACAGCCTCCACTGGGTCTTAGATATTGCCTTCAATGAAGACCATAGTCGTGTTCGAAAAGATAATGCACCGCAGAATTTTTCTATCATCAGGCACCTTGCACTCAATTTGCTCAAGCAAGAAAAATCCCTAAAGGTAGGAATCAAAGCTAAACGATTGAGATGTGGCTGGGATACCGATTATTTCCTTACGGTCTTGGCTCAATAAGATGCGATTGCCCTGCGAGATGCGCCGCTTAGATTGGGATGGTAAAACAAAAGGTGGTATGGCCCCGTGGTCTTTGGAACAATAAGCGCTGGTATGCTGCCTAGGTTGACCAGGGTTGCTGTTTTATAACGTATATCGTGAGAGTAAATGATTTGGTAGCACATATTTAGAAAACTCGAATTTCGGAATGACAGTTGAAATTTCTTGATAATTATTGTTAAGCTGCAATCTTCCCTCCGACGGGAGGGGAACTATTTAGAGTTTTTAGTGGTAAAATCTCAACGAATAATTCCTTTTAATTGATATTTTGGATTAGCAAAATAGAAAACTCAGGTGAAACGAACAACTGTTAGAACCAGTATTTCCCGCATCTGCGAAGATGATTATAAATATTTTGAATCCAGAACACAAAATTGGGAAACTCAGGAGAGCTAGTTTAACCCAATTTATTTTTGACCCATATTCACTAAAAGATGCTCAACATTTACAGCAGGGATATCGGATCTACGGTGATGATGGCCAGGGGTAAATCTAAATTATGAATGATTTCAACCGGTTTAGGACCGCGTATTATGATTTGCCAGCGATACATGCCAGCGATGCGATGGAAAAAACATGGAACCGGACCACTCAATACAGTCTTAATATGCCCTTCTTGAAGAATTTTATGCTGGATCAATTCTGCAGCTTTTACACTCAAATCACGTGCTTCCGAATTTTCTCTTGATCGAAATTCAAGCGTTAGTAAGCGGGAAAAAGGGGGGTAATCCATCTTTCTTCGCATTTCAATTTCCTGTTGGTAAAAAGCGCTAAAATCGTGCTTGGAAGCCTTTTGAATGGCATAGTGATCCGGCTGGTAGGTTTGAAAAATGGCCTTTCCGCCCAACGGACTGCGACCTGCCCTGCCTGCCACCTGGGTTAACAATTGAAAGGTACGCTCTGCAGCGCGAAAATCCGGCAGGCCGAGGCCAATTTCCGCGAGCATGACACCTACCAAGGTGACATGCGGTAAATCAATTCCCTTGGCTAACATCTGTGTCCCCACCATGATATCTGCCTGACGATTGGCAAACTGACTCAGCAAACTGCTGTGTGCGCCTTTATGCTGAGTTACTCCCGAATCCAGGCGGATCACGCTGGCGAATGGGAAAAGCCGCTTCACCTCTTGTTCAACCTTTTCAGTACCCAGACCAAATTGGCGGATATGTACACTGCCACAAGCCGGACAGCGGGTCGGCAATTGACGGCGATAATTACAATGATGGCAGACCAGATTATCCTCATTGGCATGGTAGGTAAGTGCCAATTCACAGCGCGGGCAATCGAGCCGAAACCCACAATCACGGCAAAAGACATACGTTGCGCTTCCACGTCGGTTCAAGAACAGGATGGCCTGGTTACCGGCGGCCAACACCGATTCGAGCTGAGTCATTAAAGCGCGGCTGAAAATGGATTTGTTGCCGCTCTTCAATTCAGCCCGCATATCGACCACATTTACGGCCGGCAAGGGCAGATAAACCACATCATTTGAATCGGCGCTGGTCGATCCGTGCTGAATATCGCTCAGGTGCGCAAGAACCCGGTTTGGCAGCTTCAGTACTGGCCAATTCTCAATCGCAGCCCGATACATCATCTCAACGCCTGGAGTTGCACTACCATATATAACCAGGGCATTTACTAACAAGCCATATGCTTTCGCTGTTCTCAATGTGCTATAGCGTGGTTGAACATCATCCTGAAAATAAGAATCGTCATGAACTTCATCCAGAATAATGATTCCAAGTCTTTCGAAAGGCATAAACATGGCGCTGCGGGGACCGACAATAACAGACAGTTCTCCGGAAAGTACCCGTCGCCAGGTATCAAATCGTTCACCTTCCGAAAGTTTTGAGTGAATGATGCCAACTTTTCCCGGGAAACGACTTTGGAAGCGCTGAACAGTTTGCGGCGTCAGACTGATTTCCGGCACCATCACCAGCGCTTGTTTCTGTTTCTTGATCACTTCATCGACTGCCCGTAAATAGATTTCCGTTTTCCCGGACCCGGTAACGCCATGCAGGATGACAGGTCTGGAAAAATTCTTCGCTTCAAGAATGGATTCCACTTTGTGCCAGACTTCACGCTGATCCATTGTCAATTCAGGCAATTTTTGCTTACCGGCTATAAAAGGATCGAGCGGATCGCGAATTGTCTCCATATCGTCGATCTTAATGAAATGTGCTTCTGCCAATCGTTTCAAATCAGTCTGATTTGCTCCGGTCTTGCCGAGCACCACCTGCACATGGACCGGAACGCTTTGGGTCGCTAAAAAAGTGAGAACTTCTTTCCGGCGATTTTTGATAATGGTAGATTTTCCAAACCCGGGATGTGCCTCGGGAATTGCATCAGGATCACAATTAAGCATGACTGCTCTGACCATTTTCGGTTTGACCGAAGGTGGTGCCAGAAAAGGCTCCTTTTGTATTAACCCCCTCTGTACCAGGCTGAGGATCGAGCGGCGCCAATCCTGTCTACGGAAACGATTCGTCAATTGGCGACCAGTTAGCGCTCCTTTTTCCTTCAGGTAGGCAATAATCAAACGCTGTAAAGGTGAGAGAGGGTAATCTATACCAACCGAAACAATCGTGTAAAGTGAATCGGCTGTTTTACTCACCCCACCTGGCAGCATTAACCCAAGACAGGATGAGAGATCACTCAATGTTTCCCTGGCCATCCATTTTACAAGATCTAATTGGGCTGGGGTTATTACCGGTTGATTAAAAAGAAGGTCTTGAATCGGTTTCGTTTTGACAACAGAGGGAATATCGATAAAACCGGTAACCACCCCCTGTACATTTTGTTTACCAAAAGAAACCTGCACCAGCGAACCTACGCCAATATGCTGATCGAATTCCGGCGGGACATGATAATCAAAGGCATCCGCAAGACCAGGGATGTTAATTAAAACCTGAACAAATTTTGTCATGCTCGGGCTATTTTCCAATTTCAACCGAATTTAAGATCGCAGCAGCTCCATAGCCAACCACAGAGCTCCTGTCAGCGGTTTGCTCGCCAGATGTGCTGTGCGCTAATATTTCAACCCTATCCGCTCCCATCAGTCTGGTCAATTCGATTCCGATTAAGATGCCACCTAATCCACAAGCGAAGCCTTTACCATCGTGTTCTGTTTGAAAAACCGATTCAGAAGAAAAGCTCGCTATCGCATCTAGCATGGTTTGATCCAGCTTTTCTGCAATCTGCTGTGGATAAAAATGGGAAAGGTCAGTTGAGATCACCACCAGACACTTTCGATTTTTTATTAAATCAAAGATAACAGTCGAAATTTGTTTTGCTGCTTGTGGGTCAATCAAACGCGTCATTAATGGCAGCAATGAAAAAGGCGATGTTAAAGCTCGCTGTAGAAATGGCAATTCAATTTCTAAAGAATGTTCCTGGTCATTGGCTACATACTCAAGATCGATACCCGGATACATTTTTAAACGATGTTCAAGATTTTTCACCAAATCCTGGTCAATTTCTATCGTACCCAGGGGAGTCTCAAATTTTTGATGTTTACTGGTAAGAATTGACCCCGGGTGAAAGGCATGGAAAGGTGAAAGCACAATTACCAGATTAAAGTCTAAACCCTTAATCAGCTGAAAAGCACGCCCAGCGGTTGCTCCGGAATAACGATAACCGGCATGGGGAACCAGGATACCTTTGATCTCGCCCGCCATTGTAACTGAGGGAACCTGCTGCAAATATCTGTCTATTTCATGGGACAACTGCTTTGCATCGCTGCTATACCAGCTACCTGCAATGGGTGAAGGCCGAATTTCAGAGACTGAACGCATACTCATTTCCTTTCCACCATTATTATACTTTTTTCAGCCCCACAAAAAAAGGCTTCCGATTGGGGAAGCCTTTTTGATTTGTTTATTGTAAGAACAGTTTTGGATCCACCTTGCCATAGGTCTCACTCAACATTTCAAAGTGAAGATGCGGCCCGCTTGAATTACCGGTGGAACCCATATACGCGATCATATCACCCTGGTAAACACTGGATCCGCAGGCAGGCAGTAAGTCTCCCAGTAAGTGGGCATATAAAGTCTGCCAGCCACCACCATGGTCAATCACCACCATATTGCCATAACCATGATCATTCCAACCAGAATAAACGACCACTCCATTATCGGAGGCATAAATTGCATTACCCATCGACCCGCCGATATCAATAGCGAGGTGGTTGGTTGCGGGAGAATAATCATAACCGGAAAGATAGCGGGCAACGGTAGGCCATACAAATGTACCAATTCCAACCGCACCATCCACGATGACCCCACAGTAACCAGGTCCAAGATTCTTCGCCACAGCCGGGTTGCTGCGCGAGATTCGAGGTGCGCTCCAGGTAACAAAGCCGCGGCGCCCGTTGGGGACAAACAAATCGGTCCCATTTTCAATATTAGGGTTACTAAAATCACCAATAGTAGCTGCGTCAAGGTGATTGCCAGGCCAATTGATAATATCCTCCGGCTTCACACCGTAGTATTCAGAGACGCCATTCAACCCCTCACCCTTTGACCAGCGATGAAGCACCCCATTGGTCGGTAGAATATTCAACACCTGACCCGGTTGCAAATTGTGAGGTTGGTCGCCTAAAAGATAGAGATTTCCCCACAGAATTGTCTCAGGTTCGAGATTAAACTTTTCAGCAATTCCATAAATGAAATCACCGGTTTGTACAGTATATGGAGTAATCTCGTAACGTGGTTTTTCCGGTAAAAGTGTATTTAATTCTGTGTAACGGGAATATCCAACAGAAGCGGTGTTGGCATCAGGCACCTCAAATGGCGGGAGATTCACCACGCTGGTGGCGGTAGGCAATACTTCTGCTGCAACTACCTGGTTACTGGCTGAAA
This sequence comes from Anaerolineales bacterium, assembly GCA_038329785.1. Classification (GTDB taxonomy): domain Bacteria; phylum Chloroflexota; class Anaerolineae; order Anaerolineales; family Anaerolineaceae; genus UBA6170. The sequence continues at coordinate 5,512 of JBBQNI010000013.1, forward strand.
TTTCTCCGGCCAGGTAAAAACGTCCCATGATCCACACCACCAACAGCACCAATGCAACAGAAGCGACAGCAGTACCCAGGCGCAAACTAATTTCGCCCAAACCCATACGGACAATTCGTTCCCAGCGCTCACGCCAGGTGGTATTTTTCTTTTGCTTTTGTTCCAATTGAGGAACAAGCGAATCGCGAGTCTCACGACTCGGATCTGATTGTTTTTCGTTCATTAATTTTTTACCTCATGCGGGTCATCATAACAAAGTCAATTAATCGTGTCAAGTTGGTTGGGCGTGGACATAATGGAGCTTCATCCAGCTTGCATTTTCTCGTTTTTCCCGTCCACATTTTCAACTTTATTTTTATTTCCAAATGGAAGCATTAATAAAAAACCAAGTGCGATAATCGCCTGCCCAAATTCGACACCCCGCGATTGCCAGCCACCAAAATAGGGCACATCTGGAAGCGGATGACTGCCCACCCCGAACACATCTGCCATTCCAGCGAAAACAGTGACAACAAAGCCGGTTGCCACCAGTCGCATGCCAATATCGGCAGCAATACTGAGTTGCTTTCCGCGCCATATGGCTTTAATACTGATATATCCGCCAATACACATTCCAGCCATGCCAATCAAAAACATGGCAATTTGTACAAAACCAATCACGGGGCTGCGATCCAGTCCAAAAATGGATGGCCTGGCACCAAGAAGAAAAATGACAAAGCCCGAGATGGTCGTTAATTGCCCAATCCTGAGACGGTTGAGTGAAAGAACCTTTTTGTTTAGTTGCGTCGCTTCCGTCTGAGAAGGTATTTCATCAAAACTCATTCGGGTAAAATCCTTTCGATGATACGAGCCCAATTTAACCCAAAAATATTTTCAATTTCATCCTGCTTGTAACCGCGTTCCGATAATTTTAATTCCAATTTTTGAAGATCAGCAATCGTATTCAATTCGAATGGAACCTCCGGGTATCCAATCGTTCCATCAAAATCCGTTCCGATGGCTGCATGATGGGCACTGCTCGTCAATTGGCAGATATGATCGATATGATTAATATATGTATTTAAGGTTACTGTATCACGCTGAGAAGTTTTTGTCCATTCAGGGTCTAGAAAATAATTATAAGGCATTAAACCAATCACTCCATCATGTTCAGCAACTTTACGGATTGTAGCATCGGTTAGAAGCCGTTCGCCATGTTTACCTTTCATCAGACTTCTTGCCGTTACATGCGATGCGAGAACCGCCCCACTGAAGCTGTCCATTGCTTCCAGGGCTGATTCTTCGGTCATATGAGCGATATCGAGACCCATTCCCATATCGGCCATGATCTCGATTAATAAATGACCTTCTGATGTAAAGCGACCATGTTCATACATTCCGCCACAAAAGCGAGTACCCGCCCATACCGGTCCGGCTATGCGCAGCCCGCGTTGGAACCATTCTTCAATTTCACTGGCTGACCGCAATCCCTCAGCACCTTCCATCAGCAGTATTAACCCAATCGGGTTCTCTGTGGCAGGATTCTGATTCCAGTTAAGCCATAATTCCTGAAACTGATTTCTCTTTTCCAGAATTCTAAATTTATTGGGGTTATCATCAGCCAGGCGATGGTAATAATCCAATTGATGTTGATACACACTTAGAGCCTCATTCGCGCTTCGGTAGGTTGCTTTTTCCCATTCTCCTCCCTGATAACGCTTTGGCATTGCAAACAGCGTAGCGAAGATTACAGCTACTTTGCCAGCTTTCCAATCCGGCCACCCAAGCATGCACTCACCACCCCGCTCTGGCACGAGGGTGTTTTTCTCAAAGTCTCGTGTTTCCAGCGCAGAATGGAGGTAGTTCCTTCCAAACGTCATTGCGTTATATGCCAGATCTTCGTGACCATCGATTATTGGGTAAGGCATAATTTGTCCTTCTTGCAAAGAAAGCGCACCAATCGGTGCGCTTTCTGATTTCAATGAATAATTAGAAAAAGTTACTCGTCTGAAGGTTCTTCTTTTGTGGTTTCCTCTTCTACAGAGTCAACCTCATTTGAATCTTTCGAATCTACTGCTTCTTCCGGATCGGTTGTATCTTCGACTACACTTTCAAGTTCAGTTGCTTCATCGACTGCATTTTCAGGTTCAGTTGCTTCTTCGACTGCATTTTCAGGTTCAGTTGCTTCTTCAACTGCACTTACAGATTCAGCTTCGGATTCGTCATCCAATTCAACCTCATCCAGGAGAATATCTTCCAGTGTCTTCCAGTCCATTTCGGCATAGGCCATTGAATCTACACGACGAATGCTGAGACCAACCCGGTGGTTTTCAGGTTCAATCTTGATTACCCGTAAAGTAACCGAATCACCTTCCTTCAAGATTTCCTTGGGGTGCTCAATCCGGCGTTCGCTGATTTCAGAGATATGAATTAAACCTTCCAATTCATCCTCGATCCGGGCGAAAGCTCCAAATTTCGTCAACCTGGTAATTGTTCCTTCGAGCAGCTGACCGATCTCATACTGACTGATTCGTTCAACCCAGGGGTCTTTTTGCAGCTGACGGAGAGAGAGTCCAATTCGTTTCTTATCGCGATCCACGCTGATGATCTTTACTTTGACTTCCTGCCCGACTTTCAAAACCTCGGAAGGATGTTGAATGCGATCCCAGGAAATTTCCGATAGATGAACCAGACCATCGGCTCCGTTAATATTTACGAAAACGCCAAAATCCGCCAGACTGGTTACGCGGCCGGTGCGGATATCCCCTTCAGTAAGTTCACTAAGGATACGTTCTTTGACGGATTCACGTGTCTCAGAGCTGGCCGCACGTTCGGAAAGAATCAAGCGACGGCGTTCACGATCGACTTCGATCACACATACTTCAATCTCATCGTCTACCATGGCGCTCCATCGTTTTTCAGGGGTATCACCTGTGATGCCAGCCCGCCTGGTTAAGCTGATTTGAGAAGCCGGCACAAACCCATTAAGGCCTTCAAACGGGACAATCAAGCCGCCTTTATTGTAACCGCGAATATTACTTTCGTAAGCTTCTTTCGACTCCAACATTTCTTCAGCTTTATGCCAGGATTGCTCTTCCAGTGCCCTCATTAATGAGAGAACCAGGTTGCCATGGGAATCCTCAGGAGTTAATACATAGACAGGTATTTCCTGGCCTACTTCGAGTTTTTCCATTTCTTCAGAGGGAATTAGATCGTACTCGCGACCACTGATAATTCCTTCTGATTTTGCGCCAACACTAACCAAAATCTGTCCTTGCGAAATGCTGGCAATTACACCTTTGCGAGTTTCACCTGATTGGGGAAAATCGATTTCCAGGCCCTCTTGTTCGAGCAACGAGGCCATATTGTCTTCTTGTAAATTTTCAGGCTTGGCCTGCTCTAATTGGGCGTCTTTTTGCTCCATACGATCAACATACTCCCATGAATAAGATTTTCAAATTATATGAAAGAAATCCATTCTTGGCAAGCCCGGGTAATAAGTCGGTCGTAAAATGGCCATTTCCTTCATTATCTTAATGTCTTTTGCGCTTTTTTTTCTTCTTTTCAACAGATTCTTGCACAGCTTCAGGTTTGCTTTCAGCAATGACTTCCGGCAATTTTTCACGATCAATTGTCGCGCTCACCCTTTGACTTGGCTGGTAAGTGAACATCCGATTAACCAACGCTGAGCGAATATCGACCAATAATTCACGGAAGAGTTCCGACGCCTGACCTTTATATTGAACCAGGGGGTCACGTTGAGCATAAGCCTCCATCCCAATCGATACACGCAGAGCTTCCATTCGAGTTAAATATTCCACCCACATTTGAGAGATGGTTGAAAGTAAAAGTTCACGGTAAATTTCATTGCGAACATTTGCTCCCAAGATCAACTGGATCCGCTCTAAATCCTGTGAATTGAGCTGGCTGATCTCTGTTTCTTTTATTTGGTCAAAGTAGTCTTCACCAAATACTAGAGATAGTAAACCCTGACGTCTTTCATCCAATTGGGTTAAGTTGGCTTGAGATTGCCTGAGACGGTTAACTTCATACGTTCCCCAGACCTTTTGCATGGCATCAATCGCACCCTGCATGTGGGTTAGCACCCAATCTTTTACTCCACTCTCCTCAAATTTCAGCAGCACCTGAGCCGCATAGTAGATATTGGTAAGACGCTGGAAACGCTGCCGTACCTGGCGGTGTGTCTTTTTATCGAAGGCTAGGCGTGATCCTTGAATAAGACCGATCAACATCCGGTAGATGTTTTCTTTGTTGACCTCAGCACTCCCGAGCTGTTTAATCCACCCATCAATTTCCTGGGCAAACTGACCAGTCTCACCCAGATATTGATTCTTACGTTGTTCAAAAGCAGAGGCAATCGCATCCAGCAAATGATCCACCACATCAGGCCAGGATAATCCCTGTAAATCTGTTTGTTTTACATCCAAATTTTCGATTCTTAACGCCAGAGCGCCGATAATGCGGACAATATTAATTGAAGTCAGGTTGTCTTCAATTTGCACACGGATTTCTTCATCAACCTCGTCATCACCTTCCATCAGGCTGTTCATCTGATTGGAAGTCAAGCGCAAAGGAGTGCGCGTGATAGCGGTTAATTCCTGCAAAAGGTTTTGTGCTTTGAGCTGTTCTACTTCCTGACGTTCTGCAAGTCCTTCCACAAAAGCATCCAGCGCATCAAACCGTTCCATCTTTTGGTTTTCAAGCGCTTCTTCAATCCGTTCAAACGTGTCTTGCGCGCTTACAATCAGATGTTGATATTCGGCTTCAATACTTTCACTTGCGATTTCCAGTAGCTGTTTCTTGACCTCTGCATAATCGGCAGGGATTCTTCCGTCTTTTGCAATTACTTCATCCATCAAAATGTGCAGATTGATCGACGGATAAAAGATGCCTTCAAAATCAAGCGGCGGTTGAACATCCGAGAGATAGGCTACCAATTTCCAGGGGCCTTCCTCATCTTTCATGCCCGGTTCAACACGATTCTCGATATCTACCTTCAGCATTTCCATCACGTCTTCGGTCAGATCAGCTTTGGTGAAGACACGATCACGCTGGTCATAGATTTTCTGGCGCTGCATATTAAGAACATCATCATATTCCAATAGATGCTTGCGAACATCAAAGTTGGCACCTTCCACTCGCTCTTGAGATTGCTCAACCAGGCGGGCCACGATTCCGGATTCAATCGGAATATTTTCCTCAATATTCAGTCTGCGCATCAGTCCTTCTACTTGCTGACCGCCAAACAAACGCATCAATTCATCTTCCAACGATAGGTAAAAACGCGAAGAACCAGGGTCCCCCTGACGTGAAGACCGGCCACGCAACTGGTTATCAATACGGCGCGCCTCATGCCTTTCCGAGCCAACCACATGCAACCCCCCAAGAGCTCGTACTTTCTCCATGTCTTCCATTGCCTGCAAAAAGGCATTTACAGATTCAGAATAAATCCCAAATTGATCAGGTGTCATTTTTAAGAGCAGCTGTCTTTTTTCCTCATTCTTCATGGTATAGGGATCATGCTGGTTTCTTTTTAATACACGCGCAATATCGGCGTAAAGTTCTTCACTGATCTCACCACCCAGCTTGATATCGACACCACGACCAGCCATATTGGTGGCGATGGTGACTGCTCCAAACGACCCAGCGTTATTGATAATCAGCGCTTCCTCATCGTGCTTACGTGCATTTAAAACACGATGCGGAACGCCAGCCTGGATGACATCGTTGAGTCGCGGTAATGAATCCACCGGTAATTCTAAAATATCCAGCAGTCGCTCAAGATTTTCGGGATCCTGCGGGCTGATTGTTTCCAGGTCAATCGTTCTGGCATACTTACGCATTTCGGAGGGATTCACATCCGCCAGTGGCGCGTTTAAGAATTTCAATTCCTCCACATTCTGTTCAATCATATCTCGTTTATTCTTACGCATCCAGGCATCGCGGATTAGCAAGGTCTGCAGCAATCTACGAACCATATCAGCGGATAATCGATCGGAGAGACCGTCAGAGTGTTCAACAGAAGTTGTACCTACCAACTGCGGGCGGCCGATGACATGAAATTGCACAACTTCTTTAACCAAAGCCCGTAATTTGGCTTCTTCCGATCGAAAAACAACATCCGGGAAATCCTTACGTTTGAAAAAAATGGGGTTTTTGGCGCTATCCGAGCGATTGGCGTAGTATGTGTAGCGATAACCCGATTCATCTTTATCATCCACAGCGACCATAACTGCATCGTTGCCAAAAGCCTGATATTCAAGGTTGGTCGGAATTGGTAACACTTCCAGCTTATAAATCTTATTGAATTCTTCAGCTTCCGTCAGCGCTGTACCGGTCATTCCGGCCAGTTTTTCATACATACGGAAATAATTCTGGATGGTGATGGTGGCATAGGTGACATTTTCCGCCTCAACTTTTACGCCTTCCTTGGCTTCCACCGCCTGGTGCAAACCTTCAGACCACCTTCGGCCAGGCATCAGCCTGCCGGTAAATTCGTCAACTATTACAACCTTACCACTTTGCACCAAATAATCTTTATTTCGTTTGAACAAGAATTGTGCTTTCAGTGCCTGTTCCAGGTACCCAAGGATGCGAGCTTGTTCAGGAGCGATATCCTCGGGTCGTTCTGGGTCGCGGATGGGAAGCTGAAGCAATTCTTCCACGTGTGCTTCGCCAATCTCCGTCAGGTTTACATAGCGATCTTTTTCGCTGATCTCATAATCCTCGGGGTTAAGCTGGCGAACTATCTGTGCCATGCGGACATACCACTCCGTATCATCCGATGCAGGGCCAGAAATAATCAGTGGGGTGCGGGCTTCATCGATTAGGATGTTGTCAATTTCATCAATAACTGCAAAATAATGGTCGCGCTGCACACGATCTTCCAGGCGGTTAGTGAGATTATCACGCAAGTAATCAAAGCCAAATTCACTGTTCGTGCCATAGACAATATCCGCCTTATAAGCTTCCGACCTGTTGACCATTACCAGTTGATCTTGATCTTCAAAACTGGAGGTCTTATCCATATCAACCAGAAATGCCTTGTTTCCGTTTTCAGTCCGGCTGGCCATTTGCAGTACCCCGATTAAAAGCCCCAGGTTAACATAGATAGGAGCCATCCAGCGGGCATCACGACGCGCCAAATAGTCATTCACAGTCACCAGGTGTACACCTTTTCCTGTAATTGCATTCAAATAAACAGGGAGGGTTGCTACCAGGGTCTTCCCTTCTCCAGTTCGCATTTCAGCAATTGTTCCCTGATGCATGGCAATGCCGCCAATCATCTGAACATCGTAATGCCTCAAACCAAGTTGGCGTTTGCTGACTTCACGTACCGTAGCATATGCCTCGACCAACAAATCATCCAATGTTTCACCCAGGGCATAGCGCTCTTTAAATTCAGTGCTTTTGGCCAATAAATCGGCATCACTCAGTTTTTCATAATCATCTTCGAGACGGTTGATTTCATACACAATCTCGGAAAAATTTTCCAATTGTTTTTTATTGGGATCATACCCGAAAACTTTCGCAATTTTCTGTAACATTAATTACAACCTATCGCCTTTCCGGTGAAAAATTATAGCACACGCGCCTGTTTTCACAAAAAAACACCTTGTAAAAGAATAAAGATTTACAAGGTGAATTTTCTTCTACGTACAGATTAAGAATGAATCGCGTGGCCTTCAGCATCGTGAGCAGCTTCCATGATCACCTCGCTAATAGTGGGATGGGCATGCACGTTTCTGGCTATTTCTTCAACAGTCAATTCCATTGATTGTGCCAGAGTCAACTCCGGCAGCAACTCAGAAACCTCTGGCCCTATCATATGCGCCCCAAGAATTTCACCATATTTTGCATCGGTTACAATCTTAACAAAACCGGCTGATTCACCCATACCCAAGGCCTTACCATTCGCCTGAAATGGAAACCGCCCAATCTTTACATCATAGCCTTCATCACGAGCCTGAACCTCAGTCAAACCAAACGAGGCAGCCTGTGGAAAACTGTAGGTCGCACGCGGCATCATTCGATAATCTAATTCAACTGTGGGAACTCCGGCAATATTCTCGGCGCAGACAATTCCCTGTGCTGAAGCAACATGCGCCAGCAGCAATTTTCCGGTCAAATCCCCAATCGCCCAGATTCCGGGCACATTGGTAGACATACGTTCATCAATTTCAACAAATCCGCGAGCGTCAACTTTCACGCCGAGCGATTCAAGCCCAATATCCTTAGAATTTGGTTTAAATCCCACTGCAATCAAAGCCTGTTTGGCATCAAATACTTTTTCGCCATCTTCGCCATTGACTGTCACGCGCACCCCGTCGTCCATTTTTTCAACCTTCATTACCCGATGGTTGGTAAGTGCTTCAATACCGGCTTTTTTGAAGGCTTTACCCATTTCGTTGCCAACATCTTCATCTTCCAACGGTAATAAACGCGGTAACATTTCTACCAGGGTCACTTTACTGCCATAACTGTTCCAGATCGTGCTGAATTCCACCCCTATTGCCCCGGCACCGATGATCACCACTGACTCGGGTAGTTGATCCTGGAGAATAGCCTCTTGATAGGTCACAATCTTTTCTCCATCCACTTCCATCCCGGGTATTTGGGCGGAGTGAGCACCGGTCGCCAGAATTATATTTTTGGCATTTATTGTTTGGCTCTTCCCATCGGCATCGGTGACCTCAATCGCATTTTTTGCGGTCAGTTTTCCTGTTCCCATGATGACATCAATATTATTTTTCTTCATCAGGAAAGCAACGCCTTTAACAAGCCGGTTGGAAACCTGGCGGCTGCGTTTAACAGCAACGCTATAATCCAGTTCAAGGTTTTCGAATGAAATTCCGAATTCTTTACTCTTATTTCGCAGCGTGTATGCAAGATCTGCATTCTTGAGGAGTGATTTTGATGGAATACAGCCCACATTCAGACAAACTCCGCCTAACCACTGTTTTTCGATAATCGCCGTTTTTAACCCCAATTGAGCCGCACGAATAGCAGCCACATAGCCACCAGGTCCAGCGCCTAATACTACAACATCATATTCACTCATTTTGTACTCCTACGTTTTTCTTTCAGCATTTTTTATGAATTCATTTTTCGACCAGGAAATAAACCAAAATCCTCGCATTTCTTTGCTTATCAAAATCTTCAAGAATTTCGGCACGGATTGTATGTTATTGGTCACTTCATGTTGATCTATTCTCTATTCATCTACTTATCAATTAATTTATCTGTCATTATATCAAACGCACGTCTGCAAGAAGAGAGCAAATGTCCATTTTCGAGAAATCCTAGTTCCATTTTTCAAGGTTTTTCACCACTTCGGCCAGGAAACCATCTGCAGCTGACCCATCCAGGATACGATGATCAAAGGAAAAAGAGAGGTAAACCATCGGACGAATCGCGATGGCATCCGCACTGACGACCGCACGCTTCTGGATTAATCCCACCCCCAAAATTCCGCATTGAGGTTGATTAATGATGGGTGTAGCAAAGAGTGATCCGGCAGTGCCATGGTTGGTGATGGTAAATGTGCCATCGGCCACATCATCCGGGGCTAAAGAATGATTACGAGCCCGATCACCCAGGCTGTTAACCTGCCGGGCTATCCCAATCAGTGAAAATGAATCTGCATTTTTGATCACCGGTACAATCAAGCCTTCTTCTCCCAAAGAAGCTGCCATCCCGATATTGATGGCGGTTTTAAGCAAAATTCCTTCTTCAGTCCATGATGAATTGACAATCGGATATTTTTGTAAAGCTCGTGCCGTAGCGACCAGGAAATAGGCAGTAAAAGTCAGATGCACGCCTTGATTTTCAAATGACTGTTTATTTTTTGCACGGTGGAAAAATATATTTTGCATATCGGCTTCCATCACTGTCGTCACATGTGGAGATGTCCGTTTGCTCATCTGCATATGATCGGCGATACGCCGGCGAATTTTGGTATGCGGAATCAACTGACCTGCGGTTGACGATTTCATCTGCAGGGGTTTCTTTGCTTCGCCACTGGTCGACTCAGACGTCTCGTTTCGGGTGGCAAAGCGTTCAGGGAATTGCATTTCGGTTGGCCGGAAGAGATCACCCTCACCCGGAGTTTCCCAGGCCGGTGCTTCCTGCTCCGCCTCGACTTCGCCTCGATTTTTTATATAACTTAAAATATCTTTTTTAGAAATACGACCGCCCTGACCTGTACCATTCACGCGGGTCAAGTCAACCTGATTTTCGCTGGCAATCTTTGCCACAACCGGAGAAATAAAGCCCAGATCCCGGTCTCTGCCGGCTGCTATTTGATTCTCAAGGTCCATCGGTGCGGGTTTTGATTCAGTTTGAGGAGCTGTTTGAGCAGGCGCTGATTCTTGCTCTTGCTGCTCTCTGTGTTTCATTTCCATGTCTGCTGGTTCTTGAGAACTCTCTGCCGGCACTTGCTCCCCGCTTTCCCCGATCCAGGCAAGGATTTTCCCTGCATCAACGGTCTCCCCAGCCTGCACGAGAATTTTTAAAAGTGTGCCGGCTGCCGGGCTGGGAATTTCGGTGTTAACTTTGGCCGATTCAACTTCAAGGAGCGATTCAAATTCCTCAACTGAATCACCCGCTTTCTTTAACCAATTCATAACTGTACCTTCAACAACCGATTCGCCTAATTTTGGCATAATTACTTTGGTAGGCATTATTTACCCTCCACTTGATAACACTCAATAATGAGCCAGCTCACGGGCTGCATTTGTGATTTTCTCTTCATTTACCATGAACCATTCCTGCATGGGATGGCTGAAAGGAACTGCCGGCACATCCGGACCGGCCAATCTGCGCACTGGTGCGTCCAGGAAAGTAAAAGCATGCTCAGCAATAATGGCAGCAATTTCACCACCATACCCTCCGGTCAAATTATCTTCATGGACAATGAGCGCTTTACCGGTTTTTTTGATCGATTTCAAGATTGTATCCTGATCGACAGGTACCAATGTTCGTAGATCAACGACCTCGACCGAAATGCCCTCTTTTTCCAAATTTTCTGCGGCTTTCTGTGCATAGAAATGCATCATCCCATAGGCAAAGATTGTCAAATCTTCACCACTTTTGGTAATGTTCGCCGGGCCAATCGGTACTGTGAACTCGCCTTTGGGGACTTCGCCGCGAATCAGCCGGTATCCTTTTTTCGGTTCCAGATAGAGAACGGGATTGGGATCTCGGATGGCAGAAATCAACAGGCCTTTCGCGTCGTATGGCGAGGAAGGAACTACTACTTTTAATCCGGGAACATGGGTAAAGAAACCTTCGATGCTCTGGGAGTGGTAAAGTCCACCACCAATTCCACCGCCATAGGGAGCCCGGATAACCATCGGCACAGACCAGGCTCCATTCGAACGATAAGTCATTTTTGAAGCTTCACTGACGATTTGATTGAAAGCCGGGTAGATAAAATCGGCAAATTGAATTTCACAGATTGGTTTCATGCCATACAGTGCGGCTCCAATGCCCACTCCCACAATGGAGAGTTCCGCTAATGGTGAGTCAATCACTCGCATTGCCCCATATTTTTTGAACAAACCGTCTGTCGCTCGAAAGACACCGCCGCGCTGACCGACATCTTCTCCCACGATAAAAACATTCTCATCACGTTCCATTTCTTCATCCATGGCATCGCGGATTGCTTCAACCAACGTCATTTCAGCCATGATGAACCTCCTCAAAATAAATCGGGTAGCCGGCTTCCTCAGCCTGTGGGTAAGGTGCCTGCTCGCCAAAATTAACGGCTTCAGTCACCATCTCTTTTGCTTTTTTATCCAGAGTATCCATTTCCGCCTCGGTGATAATCGATTTATCCAGCAAGACCTGCCTGGCCAGCAGCAGGGGGTCTTTTTTCTTGTGCTCTTCCACCTCTTCGCGGGAGCGATAGGTGCGATCATCATCATCAGAGGAATGCGGCGTTATGCGATACATTCTCGCTTCAATTAAAGTAGGGCCTTTTCCAGAACGAGCGGTTTCAAATGCTTCTGTAAATGACTTATATACGCCAAACACATCCGTGCCATCGATTGAAATTCCCGGCAAACCTAAACCGCAGGCTTTATCTGCTGAACTTTTAACAGCCATTTGCATTTCTGGAGGAACGGAAATGGCATATTGATTATTCTGCACCAGAAAAACGACTGGTAATTGGTGAATTGCTGCCCAGTTGACAGCCTCATACCACTCACCTTGCGACGTTGAGCCTTCGCCGATGGTGGTTAAGACAACTTGTTTTGCGTTTTTCATTTTGATCGCCAGGCCGATACCAGCAGCATGGACTGCCTGGGTTGCTACAGGCGCTGAATGACTGACCGCATTCACCCGCCGTAAACTGAAGTGACTCGGCATCTGGCGCGCCCCGGATGAGGGATCACCCACTTTGCCCATCAAGCTCAGCACGTATTCTTTAGGCGTCAATCCAAGGCTTATCATCAACGCCAGGTCACGATAGTAGGGTGTCACCCAATCTTCACCTTTCCGCAATGCAAATGCAGCTCCCACCTGAGCGGCTTCATGCCCGATGCCAGAAATATGGAAAGCAATTTTTCCCTGACGGTGAAGAATCCAGGCCCGTTCATCGAGCCGGCGCGATAATAACATCATCCAGTACATTTCACGCATTAACTCACTGGATAAATCCATTTTTCCTCCTGTTAACACACAAATTTATAAGAAAGTCCTTATAAAGTTTTTCGTATCGTCCCAAATAAAAGGAGGTATTCAATTTATTTGAAAGGACACAATTGCGTTTAAATCAAGTGTAACAAATGAGTCACGCTGAATCAACTTGATCCTTTTACATTTATAGATGCCGGGTGTAAGAAAAAGTGACAGAAAGTGCCTGCCTTAAACCAAAATTTGGTTAATTTTGAATCAACTTACTGCGCTGGATAACATCCAGCATTTCTGTATTGGTGGAGAATTTAAAACCCTCACTTCCCTGTAATACGGCTTGCTTTTTCTCTTCATCTTCCAGTATTTTTATGTCATGTTTATTTACAATTTGAGGATGATCTCTTAAGAAGTTTTGCTCAAAATTAATCTGACCTCCAAAATCGTTTGGAGATCGCAGCGCGAGATATTGCTGGATAGCCTGGGCTGCATTAATCCCATCCTTGCGAGCCAATCCCACCAACCCATCACTGGCTTTTCGTGCCCAACCTGCAAAAAAGACACCTTCAATTGCCTTCATCAAGATCGGATCATAAGCTTCATACGATTCATTTTCTATTGGAAAATCGGGATTTGGATTCTTATAGAATTCGTATTGATCCACGGGCAGACCAAATTGAGGATCAACTCCATCACCAATTGCGAAGATAACCGTATCACAGGCTAGCCTGGAATTCTTGCCAGTGCCTTGGGCACGAATTTTTCCATCCTTTTCTATCAGAGTGGTTTCTTCAACTTCGACCCCAACGACACAATCATTATCATCACCCACAATCGATTTAATAGAGCTGAGAAACTTTAAGCAAAAGGTTGTAGAGGAGGTCGCTTCAACACAGGTTTCCAGTGATTCAAGGATAAATTTCAGCGAGAGATCGGGGTCTTGATAAATTGAGCGCATAATCGGAGCCGCTTTGAGAAGCTCATTCTTATACTCATCCAGATCAAAATTGCTGCCAACATATTCCAATTCTTTCCGGGAGAATTTTGTTTCAGCCGGTCCGCGTCTGGCAATGGCTGTAACCGTCTCCACTTTACGATCATGGATTAAATAGCGGGCGATATCCATCATCACATTGCCGACCCCAACAACAATTATATTCTTGCCAATTCGATATTCATGCATGCTGAAAGGAGGCAATAAATTATAGTGAAAAACTATATCCTTGGCATGATATACACCGCGAAGATCTTCTCCGGGGATACCCAGCCACTTGGTTCCCTGGGCACCTGAAGCAACCAAAATGGCATCAAACCCGACAGCCCGGATCCCATTCAAGCTTATATTTCCATGATTACCAACTTGAACATTACCAAGGTAAGTAACATTTGGCAAGTCTAAACATGCAGCAAATTGTTTGCGCAAACCTTCCTTCATTCGTACTTTGGCGGGATAAATTCCATACTCCGCCAAACCGCCGGGTTTAATATCGCGGTTAAAAACCGTCACATGAATGCCATTTTTCGCCAATTCGCGAGCAGCAAAAAGGCCGGCCGGACCAGCTCCAATAATCGCAACATGATAGATTTTTGCATCATTCATATTTAATTCCTTCGGTTGAGCGAATGTTGGCAATTTTTATTAATTATATCTAATATTTTTCGTATCCCAAAAATGATTTCCGTGATTATTTAGCCTATTAGTAGACTATCTTAATCGTCGAGATATTTACTTTGAGCTTTTTTTATCGTGTTCTGAGAAATTATGCTATATTCACAAATGAGGAAATTGGATCAATAGCGTCAAAAATCCCATTTTCAGTAAATATCGATCGAGGTTGGATGAGCAATATCTTCTTAATGGAAACATTGGAGAACGGATTGACGATCTTTCTCCGTGAAATCAACGCTGCACCGATTATCAGTCATTGGGTTTGGTATCGTGTCGGGAGTCGTGATGAAGTACCAGGCTTGAACGGTCTTTCTCATTGGGTGGAACACATGCAATTTAAAGGCACTCAAAGATGGCCGGGGCCGTTGATGGAACGATCAATTGCCAGAGTTGGCGGGCAGTGGAATGCATTCACTCATTTGGACTGGACTACTTTTTATGAAACTCTACCTGCCAATCAGCTCGAAATCGCAATGACGATTGAGGCGGATCGTATGCGGAATAGCATCTACGAAGCCAATGAAGTTGAATTTGAAAGAACGGTCATTTTATCGGAAAAGGATGGCAAAGATAATGACCCCTTTGTCCGCCTCAATACAGCAGTAATTGAGGCTGCATTCCAACAACACCCATACAAAAACGACATCATCGGCCGGGAAGAAGATTTGCGCCGAATCCAAGCTAATGATCTTTACGCTCACTATCAAAACTTCTACCAAACGAGCAATGCTCTGATTGCAATCGCTGGTGATTTTGACATTCAGACCGTGTTATCAAAACTTAAAACCCTGTACCAATCCCTCCCTCGTGAGGAGACATTCAGAACGAATATCATTCCGGAGACGGAGATCGAAAAAAGCAAAGAAATTATTATGCGTGGACCGGGTGACATGTCTTTTCTTCAGGTTGTGTACCGTGCTCCTGCCGCTTCTGATCCAGATTTCTTTGCATATACCATTCTGGACAGCCTGCTTTCGGGTCCCTCCAGTTTAAACATGTTTGGCGGAGGTGGCATCTCCAATCGCACCAGTCGTCTTTACCAGAAACTGGTTGAAAAAGAATTTGCAGTAGCAGTCAGTGGTGGCTTGCAGGCCACAATCGACCCCTATGTATATGATATGTCAATAACACTGCAGCCTTCACAATCTCCTGAAATTGCATTACAGAAGTTAGATCAAGAAATTGAGCGGTTACTGAGTAAAAAAGTAGAGGGTAAGTCTATTGAGCGCGCCATTAAGCAAGCGGCGGCTTTGTTCTCTTATGGACTAGAGAATATTACTAACCAGGCTTTTTGGATGGGATATTCGGAAATGTTCGCCGATTATAGCTGGTTTACTGAATATATTGAGCGTTTACAGAACGTGCACCCGCGTCACGTCATGGATGTAGCCCAAAAATATCTGCATCCCGAAAGAAGAATTATCGGCATTTATCTGCCTGAAATCTCCCACGGGAGTGAACTATGACGCTCGATCGCATCAATTGGGGACACATGCCAGGTGAAGAAAATATCACCCAAACCATTCTGCCCAACGGCATAAAAATACTTTGCAAATCGGATTATTTAAGTCCATCGGTCGTCATCAGCGGTTACGTTCAAGGCGGCTCAATGCTTGATCCCCTCGATAAGTTGGGATTGGCGCTTTTCACCTCTTACGCGCTCATGCGCGGAACAAAAAACCAGAGCAGCCGCCAGCTCTATCATAAGCTGGAATCTTGCGGTGCCAGCTTTGGATTCGGTGCCAGTGTACAATCAACCAGTTTTGGGGGTAAATCCCTGGTGGAAGATTTCCCATTGATTATTGAGACTCTAGCAAATTGCCTGCTCCAGCCAACTTTTCCTGGCGATCAGGTGCACAGATTACAAATGCAGATTTTGGCCGGTCTGCAATTGCGTGAACAAGATACGATTGAGATGGCTTCTTTACGCTTTGATGAACTACTTTTTCCCTATCACCCCTATGGCTTGCCCGAAGATGGCTATATCGACACTATCCGCCAAATCACATCAAGAGACTTACGCGACTTTCACCAAAGTTATTATGGGCCGCAAGGAATGGTGATCGTGGTGGTTGGGGCAATTACCGCCAATACAGCTTTTGATCTCATTTCAAAAAAATTAGGTTCCTGGCACAACCCCTCCTGGCAGGCGACACCTGAAATACCCGATATTCCAAAGGTCAAAAAAGCAACTTCTGTTTTCATCCCTCTGGCAGAAAAATACCAGGACGATATCATCATGGGTTTTCATGGTCCAACACGGACATCATCCGATTACCTGGCGGCTTCATTGGGTAACAATATTCTTGGACAGTTTGGAATGATGGGCCGCATTGGCCAGGCTGTGCGCGAAAAGTCGGGGTTGGCTTATTACGCCTCCACCAGCTTGAATGCTATGGCGGGGGGTGGCTCCTGGGAAATTGCCGCCGGAGTAAACCCCGCTAATTTCAATGCCGCCATTGCCATTGTGAAAAATGAACTTGAACGCTTTATTTCTGAACCTGTGGCTGAGGAGGAATTGCGTGATGCAAAATCCAGTTATATCGGTTCCATTCCACTGTCCGTTGAATCAAATAGTGCGGTTGCGAGTGCAATAGTGCGCATGGAACGCTTCGGTTTAGGTTTAAACTATCTGCACCAATTCCCCTTAATGGTGGAAAAAATCACTCCGGAAGACATTCTGGTGACAGCAAAATCGTATATTGATCTCGAAAAATTAATCATCGTCGGCTGCGGTCCAACACCGGATAGTGCCAGGGTTTTGTAAATGAGAGTATTTCCATGCTTTTAAATGGGGTCGATCTGGTGGAGATCCACAGGTTTAAGGACCTTAACCCCAGAATCTTTGCGCGTTTCACGCAACGTGTTTATACGCCTGCTGAAAGGGAAATATGTGCTGGTAACTTTAACTGCCTGGCAGGTCGATTCGCAGCCAAGGAGGCAGTTGCAAAAGCACTTGGTACCGGCATCGGGCTAATTCGCTGGCATGATATTGAAATTTTGCGCGGAGAATCTGGCGAACCTGTCCTACATCTATATAATCAGGCTGAGGAGATCTCCCGGGCAAAAGGAATTACAACTTGGGCACTGAGTATCAGCCATGGGAAGGAAATAGCAATTGCCTTTGTCATTGCTACCACTTCCTGATATGTGCACGATAATGTGCACAATAAAATGATCGATTAGGATGTCAGGTACAATTACTCCCGTATGAAAATACTTGCCATCAGCGATGTTGAATTGAGCTTCCTCTACCAGCCACAAATACGGGAACGCTTTCATGATGTAGACCTTATCATCAGCTGTGGTGATCTACCCTATTACTATCTGGAATATATGATCTCCACCCTTAACATACCACTCTATTACGTCAATGGGAATCATGTAAGCCAAACAGAATACACAACCACTGGAGCAAGAACAAGCCCCTGGGGCGCCATCAATCTTCACCAGCGCTGCATCACAGACGATACCGGTGTTTTATTAGCCGGGTTGGAGGGGAGTTTACGCTACAACCTCGGTTCTAATCAGTATACCCAGGCAGAAATGTGGCAAAAAGTTTTTCAACTCGTGCCGGCCTTATTCTTTAACCGCATCTGGCATGGTCGTTTCCTGGATTTTTTTGTAACACATGCACCACCCTGGCAAATCCATGATCAGTCCGATTTACCTCATCAAGGGATAAAGGCATTCCGCTGGTTAATCAATGTCTTCAAACCAACCTATCATCTGCATGGACATATTCATATTTACCGGAACGATGCTGTTATTAAAACTCTCTTCCAAAAAACCACCGTGCTTAATTGTTATGGCTACCGCGAAATTAATATTGATATGCAACCGGTTATCGCGGGGTTTAAGAGAAATATCTTCCAGCTTTGATCAAAACGCTCTTGTGCCAATCCAGATATGATCAGGAGAAATTGCCTGGTTGAATTTGATTTCCAGGTTAATATCGGTCTCAAAAGTGATGTCACTTAATCTGGGATGAACAAAACAGACAGTAGGTTGGCTGCCATATTTTTGCTGGTAATACACCGCTGCCTGCTGAATTTTCTCCCGCAGATTTCGTTGTGGGTCATTGTCGAACCAAAGCATTCCTGTTTTCATGCAATCCTCCGATATTGATAATTTAACCTTGCAATTTTGGTGCCCAAAACGGTATCCAATTGGTACCAATTTTTGCAATGAAATAATTTCGTCCTTTCAACTTAGATAATTCCTTTTCTGAAACGTACTTTAAAAGCGTCTGGTAGTGTTTTGCGTTCATTTGTCCATAGACCCGCGTTTTGAATGTCTCGAGCCAGAGCATTGATTGGTCAACCTTCATAAAATCCAGCCCTGCAAAAACCCAAATATTGACTTGCGCTCCATATTTGAGCAGCCATTCAAAATTCTTTCTGGTTTGATATTCCATCCGCTCAATAATCGCCAGATCATCAACAAATAGAATGATCGTGGCGCACTCCTGTGCTGTTTGCAAATGCTTTTCAACTTTTTGGGCAAGATAAATGACCCAATCTTCGGCACTGATCTCGTCACCTCCTACCACACCGGCGCAGAAATCATAATTGGGGTCATATTCGTGGATTTTTGCCATCCACTTTTCAGGGAGATCAGAAATCACAATATATTGAAGGGAAAGCGGTGAGTTTCCTTGCTGAAGTGATCTTATGGTTGTATGCATCAAATGGCGAATTGTTGGTAAATGATCATTCACAAGGAGTAATGAGCCCAACCGCTCGTCTGTCAGGTCAAATGCCAACGGCAGATAATCTGCGCCTATTCCCACCAATGCCGCTTTTGCCTGTAAAAATGTTGCACGCTGCAGAAGTATTTCCACAGGGAAATCCTCCATTGATAAGTTTTGACAGCGCAGCCTTTCAATAAAACGATCAGAATAAACCCATTGATTGGAATTTAATGCCTCATAGATAGTCATTATCTTACCTCCAGAATATTTGTTCTATTATAGAACATTTATTCTTATTTAGTCAAGTACCAATTTATTCTAAAACATATTAAAATAAGGGGGGTTCATGGAATATCAGATTTCAAGGTAGCTCAAAATGCTTGCATCCTTGAAAATACGTTAAAATAGAAGATGCAAATATTGTTTATTAATTTCCTGCACTCGCACAGAAGGAGGCTGACTTGATAAAGGAAACCATAAAAGACGCTGAGTCACGTATGAAAGGGGCCGTTAATAACCTTGAAGAAGATCTTGCAGGTGTTCGCACCGGCCGCGCCCATCCCGCCCTGGTTGAAAAGCTGGAGGTGGAATATTATGGTGTCATGACTCCACTCAATCAATTGGCATCCATTAGCATTCCTGAGCCCCGGCAGATTATGATCCGGCCCTTCGAACCAGGCACCGTTAGGACAATTGAGAGGACCCTCATTTCATCGGATCTCGGCATAACCCCCAACAGTGATGGCAAAGTCATTCGCCTTAATCTCCCTCCATTAAACGAGGAAAGAAGAAGAGATTTGGTTAAGTTAACCAATAACCGTGTCGAGGACGCTCGCGTGGCCTGCCGGAATGTGCGCAGAGATATTATTAAAGACCTACGCGAATACGAGAAAGAAAAACTGATATCAGAAGATGACTTGAAACGCGCTGAAGACGAATTACAGAAAGTGACAGATCATTACATTGCAGAATTGGAAAAAGTCGGAGAACGAAAAACCGCAGAAATTATGGAAGTTTAGCGATTGCTATGCCTTCAGAAACGCTTATGCCGCTACCCCAATTGGATAACGTTCCCCGGCACATTGCCATCATCATGGATGGAAATGGTCGCTGGGCAAAAAAAAGAGGATTGACCCGACTGGTGGGTCATCGCGCCGGTACTGAAAACCTGCGCCGAATTATTCGAGCCTGTGTTGAGTTTGGTGTTCAATACCTGACCATTTATGCATTTTCAACCGAAAATTGGGGACGTCCGGCCGAAGAAGTTGAAGGATTAATGCATATACTGGAAGAAGTAATTGACAAGGAACTTGAGGATCTTCACCAAGAAGGGGTTCAACTTCGGCACATCGGCCGGCTGGAACAGCTAAGCCCTGTGTTACGGGAAAAAGTAGAGCATTCTGTTGAGATTACCAGAGAGAACCAACGACTGACACTCTGCATTGCGTGGAATTATGGTGGCCGTGATGAAATCGTTTGTGCAATCCGCCACATGATGAAAGATGGCATCAAACCGGACAATGTTAACGATGAGCTGGTCAGCAACTATTTGTTCACGGCTGGTATCCCCGATCCTGACCTGATCATCCGTACATCCGGTGAAATGCGAATCAGCAATTTCCTGATCTGGCAGGCGTCATATTCGGAATGGTACGTAACACCGACCCTCTGGCCAGATTTTGACCGCGAAGAACTTTATAAAGCCCTTTCCTGTTTCAGTCAACGTGAACGTCGTTTTGGCAAGCTGGCTGAAACTGAAGTTGAACCCGGCGAAGATGCTGGCTAAACGTATTCGTACAGCTGCAATTATTGCCGTTGTGGGCATCACATTTGTCATTCTAGGTGGCTGGTATTACGTTTTTTTTATATCAATCCTGCTAGCCGTGGCCTCCTGGGAATATTGGAATATGTACCGCAAAAAGGGTTTTGCCCCAAACGCGGCTGTAATTTTTCCGGCTGTAATTTTTCTGGTGATCCTGCGATTCCAAAAAGGGTTTAACTCCAGCGATCTGGTCCTCACCATTGCCGTTCTTGCTGCCATGGCCTTTCATACCATCAGCTACGAATTGGGGCAAAAGAACACCTCAATCGATTTTGGCATCACGCTGGGTGGAATTCTCTACATTGGCTGGCTGGGCGCATACCTGATTTCATTGCGATTTTTGCCTTCAGGCGGTTGGTGGTTAATGCTAGCTATTCCGATTGTAGCTCTGGCGGATACAGGTGCATACTTCATCGGCAGCAAATTTGGGAAGAACAAAATGGCCCCTCGCTTAAGCCCGCATAAAACCTGGGAAGGATATCTGGGGGGTGTGCTGTTTGCCATCATATTTGGAGCGTTGTTGGGAGCAATCTGGCACAATTTCGCACCAACAATCACGATCAAGAACGGGTTGATGCTGGGAGCGATTTTGGGCTTTTTGACACCGCTCGGGGATCTTGGAGAAAGCATGCTCAAGAGACAATTTGAGATCAAAGATTCGAGCAATTTACTCCCCGGGCATGGTGGCGTTATGGATAGAATTGATACATGGTTGTGGGCCGCCTGCCTCAGCTATTATGTCATTATATTTTTCTTTATTTAAAGAAAAACCCGGCTATCACGTATGATAACCGGGTTTTGAACTCAGCGTTTTTATTTAATTTCGTAGGTCAGGTTGGCTTCAGCGGTAATTAGCAACTGACCAGAGGCGATAGGTGCAGATGAAGCTTGATTCATCATGCCCCCACCCTTTGAGTCGTACATCGGTTGTGGGTTGCCGGAAGAATAAACATTAATGTTCATCAGCTCACCTAATTCGACACCAGCCGAAGCTGCAATTTCAAGCGCCTTTGCTTTCGCATCTTGAATTGCCAGATTGCGCGCATCGGATTCTGCCTGTTTTCGATCCTGGACATCAAAACTAATTCCATTGATCTGGTTTGCACCCTTGCGAACAACGGTATCTAACAGGTTGCCAAGGATATTAAGTTCTTTCACTTTCACAAAAACTGTGTTTTCAACCACATATGAAATATCTGTCTGCTGTCCATCCGGGCCATAGTTCTGCATCGGATAAACATTAAAGGCGGTGGTTTGGATATCTTTCTTATCAACACCCAATGCTTCCAATGCGTCTGAAATAGCCTGTGCCTGTTCATTATTATCGTTCAAAGCCGTGGCAACATCTGCAGCCTGACTTCTTGTGCCGATATACACATAGGCAATGTCGGGGACCAAATAAACTTCGCCACTCCCGGCTACACTAACAGATCGGGTTGAATCTGGTTTGGTGGTACTCGCACTGCATGCACCCAGCACACCTGCGAGCATGACAAATAACATAACTAGACTGAATTTCTTTTTCATTTTTCCTCCGATATAGTTTCTTGTTTTGTTGATAAGACGATCAGATCCAGACGAAAGTTCCCAAAAACAAATCCGGTCAGAAAATTGGGTTACATTTTCGAGATTGCTATTAATTCTTGTCGCTGTTCAACCAGAATCTATTGGTCGCCCCCTTCCATCCATCCTTTCTCACCCGGGTGAGAAAGGTTTAATCCTATGGGAGAAGGGTCCCGCATGCGGGGTTCTGCAGGTATATTCTTTCAACCTGGTTAGTGCTTGATTTTTATTTTAACGAAAAGAGGTTTGCAGTTTTTGAAAATTGAACGAACAGAAAAACTGCAAACCTCCTATTAACTTTTTGCCAATGGATTTTTACTGAGCGATGATTTTTATCGAGCCAATTGGATTGCTCACACTCAAAGTGCGGACGGCGGGATTATCCTTCGCTCCGGGAGAATATATCCAATCTCCATCAAGGACATAATTATCTGGATAATCCTTGGCAGTTATGGCTGTATCCAGTTTTATCTTGATCGGCAAATCCTTTGGAACGCGAACAATCAATAAACCTATTGCGCACTCAACCGATCCAGAAAAGATCTCTTCGCTCGGCAAAATCAGTTCGAGCGAACCAACACCTAAATTAATATCAAATTTCTTGAGATTGATTCCGGTAAAATCCAGATCTTGCTCGCCGATACCTTGATCCACTTTCAAATCGATCTGTATACTGTCGTTAAGCTGAATTTGCCAGGGGAATCCTGATCCATTGGCTCGTGAAGGAAAAACCACTGTGCCTTCACTGCTCATCTTCAATAGGCCAACCCCCGATTTGACATCATAACTCTTAACCAATTCTTCCTCTTTTGCCACTGAGATTTCTCCGACAAAAAGGAGATCGGGTTGGGAAGCTGCCGAAATCTGCAAATTTGCGATGGCGGGGTTGAGAAGGATTTGTGCTTCTTTTGCACCCTGTACTTCATATGTAACCGACTCCGTACTTCCCGTTCCAACGATTGAGCTATTCAATCCAAACCACAACAAGCCGCCCACAATTAGAATCGAAATGGTGACTCCAATCAAAGAACCAATCAGGGATTGCCCACGAAAAGCAATATTCAGACCAATTGCAATAATTGCTACCGGCCAAATCCGCCAGATCATTTCCCAGGCTGTCCAGGGGAAGTAACCTAAATTTGCTAAAATTAAAATTCCCCCTATACCAACATTCAAAACAGCGCCAACCCAATTACGGTTAACCAGATCCTCAAGACCACCCAGAACAAACAATAATGGCCAGAAACGAAATACCAAAGTTTTCGCGTCCCCTGGAATTAAATTCATATTTGAGAGCAAAAAGAATAACCCCAGCAGGATTAACAACATCGGAAAAACGATGCTTCTGCGATTGTGGTACTGATCATACTTGCGTTCATTTATTTCAGACATTTTAACCTGCCTTAACTATGACTTTTTTGAAAATTGAGGGCGCAGGATAAGGAATATCCCGACGCCGATCAATAAAATCGCCCAAAAATAACTCAGTGAATTGGTGCTCGCAAATAAGGTCAATAAACTGACCATAAACAATACCCCGGCTGGAATCCAGGGCCACTGGCGATTTCCTGGCAGACCCGGCAAAATTGGTAGTAAAGCGAAGGTGGCCGCCAACCCCAACAAGAAAATAACACCGCCATCAAAACGAGTAAACTCATCTACCAGTACCGTCAATGAAAGCGAGGTGAACACTCCAGCTGGAATAATTGCCCACCACATGCTGTTATTTCTGAGGTACACCAGCCAAAATGCTATTGCAGCCCCACCCAGGAAGATGATACCACCCAACCCATCAGACGCATTTGGGAAGAAACTATCCACCAGAATAAGCACACCCAGGCTGATCAAGATGATCCCCGGGATAAGTGCCCACCATGCCGCCCGGTTACCCATAAGAAAGGCTAGAAAACCAACTCCGGCAGCTATAAACATAATCCCCCACAATACACCCGTGAATGGAATCACCATTACCAAATCCAACAAGGCCATGATGCCCACCAAAACGAGTAATCCGCCAACAATCAATCTCCAATTAAATGCTTTCATCCTATCACCTCATCACTTTACTTCAAAGGAGCCGAAGCCACCTTCGATATTAATATAAATTTTGTTCTCCGCCGTTTCAAAACCATTTGAGACATAACGGCCATCACCGCTCAAACCAAATCGGTCTTGATTGACCTTAATATCCGATAAGCCGCTTTGAATTTTAATCTGGGCCGCCACATTTTCTGGAACGTTTACCTCCACCGAAGCCATGCCTGCTTTGATAGACAGATGGGTAGTACCAGCAGTCTCCGGGAGCAGGATTTTTGTCGCACTCGCACCGGTATTCAGACGAATATCGGTGATTTTCAGTTTTCGTAGATCCAGGCGAGTTTCTCCAGCCCCAGTCTTAAGGGCAAGATTGTAAACGATTTGCGGGTTCAGTTCCAGGTTCCACTCAAAACCTTTATCGCTGGTTCCAAAAGGCACAGCATCCATCCAATTGCCGGGTGGTTCCAATAAAAGCGAAACAGAATTACCGCGATCATCAAGCTTATGTGCTATTCCATTGCTGAAAGTGCCCTTCACCAGCGAACTTCCATCTGTAGCACCTGTCAGTTTAAGCCTGCCTCCACCATGGCGTATCTCAAGATCAGCCTGTGAATAATGAGCTGCTGGAATGTCAAGCTCTTGTGGACTTGAAACTACGTTCTTATTGAGTGCCTTCATGATCATCCAGCCGCCAATCAATATTACGATGATCGGAAAAAATAAATTGGTCACTTGAAATTGGATGATTCCCAATGATTGCAGGAAGAACAATAACCCGATAATTACCAGTAATATTCCCCAAAAATAGTGGTTTTTATTCATAATTCCACCTTACTTTCTCTACAAATTTATATACGCATTTTAATAAAAATAGTTGCACATTTTTTATTATGACATCCAGGCAAGAAAAAAACAACCTGCCTCTTTATGAGTATTCAATACAAAAAGACCAGTTTTTAACCTCTCCGAATAGCCAGTGAAGTGGGGGTAGTGGACAAAACCTTCTCAACCATACAACACAAAATAACCTGTTCAATACATCTATTGGTCATACTTGATCAAATTTCCAACCTGGCAGAAAAATCGGATTCTGCGAAGTGACCAGACCAATTCTTTTCTCACAAGACCAATCACAAGAGCATATACTGGCACAAGAGCATGTACATGCTCTTGACCTCACATCTTCACAAATTATAATTAGCCAACATTGATCGATCATGGGAGTAAGTATGCTATTCAATTGCATGTGTCTGAGGCGGGGTTTTCGCTAACCAAAGCCTGAGACAAAAACAAACATAACACGCTATCAAAATCAGGCCGCGGAAAGAATCCCCCGCACAATTCGTTTTTCGTGCTGGTACGGACAATGATCCGCTGTTTTTTATTGATGGCGTTTCTAATTAACAAAGATAATCGGAGAATTCTATGAAAATCGCAAATGATATTACTGAATTAATTGGCAACACACCCCTGGTACGCCTGCAAAGGTTAACCGCAGCACTTCCTGGTGAGATTGTTGTTAAACTGGAGTATTTTAACCCGGCTCATTCTGTTAAAGATCGTATCGGTGTGGCTATGATTGACGCGGCTGAAAAAGCCGGCTTGTTGAATAAAGACAGCATAATTGTTGAACCAACCAGCGGTAATACCGGTATTGCTCTGGCCTTTGTCGCGGCGGCACGTGGTTATGCCTGCAAGATCATCATGCCGGATAGCATGTCAGAGGAGAGAAAAATATTGCTGCGTGCATATGGCGCTCAATTGATCCTCACGCCTGCATCAGAAGGCATGAATGGAGCCATCCGAAAAGCGGAAGAACTTGCAGCTGAGGATGGTCGTGTGTTTGTTCCCCAGCAATTTGAAAACCCGGCTAATCCGGAAATCCATCGCCGCACTACTGCCCAGGAAATCTTACGGGATACAGATGGAAAAATTGATTATTTCGTCGCAGGCATTGGTACCGGAGGGACAATTACAGGCGTGGGAGAGGTGTTGAAAGAACATATCCCCAATGTCAAAATTGTGGCGGTCGAACCCGCGGGCTCTCCAGTCCTCTCAGGTGGTGAAAAAGGCAAACATGCCATCATGGGCCTCGGGGCTGGTTTTGTTCCCAAAGTGTTAAATACTCACATTTATGACGAGATCATTACGGTAAGCGATGCCGATGCGTTTCGAACTGCCCGTTTGATGGCTTCTCAGGAAGGTCTACTGGTCGGAATTTCCTCAGGAGCCGCTACCTGGGCTGCCTTGGAAATTGCCAAAAGGGCTGACTCCGTTGGAAAACGAATCGTTGCCATAATCCCCTCTTTCGGTGAGCGTTACTTGAGTACCGATCTTTTCGCAGATTTGCGTGAATAAGTTAAAGGATTAAAGAAGATGATTCGATGGATTAATACTCTGCGCGATGACATCAAATGTGTGCGTGAGCGTGACCCAGCTGCCAGGAATACATGGGAGATCGCTTTTCTTTACTCAGGCTTGCATGCAGTTTGGGGTCACCGCTTGGCACATTGGTTTTGGCGGCGGAAAATTTTCCTGATCGCCCGCACTGTCTCACAATTCAACAGGTTTCTGACCGGCATAGAAATTCATCCGGGTGCCCTTATTGGATCAGGTTTTTTTATCGACCATGGCATGGGGGTGGTCATTGGAGAAACAGCCCAGGTGGGAGACAATGTTACCCTTTACCACGGTGTTACTTTAGGTGGCGTCAGCACGGAAAGGGGAAAACGCCACCCAACCATTGAAAATAACGTCGTCATCGGGGCTGGAGCGAAAATTTTGGGCGCAATTCATATTGGTGAAGGCAGCCGAATTGGTGCTAATGCTGTCGTGGTGAAAGATGTTCCACCCGATTCGGTTGTGGTTGGTATCCCTGGCCAGGTCGTCAAACGGACGGCTCCATATTCGAGCCAGATTCCGGATCTACATCATGATTTACTACCGGACACAATCGGCAAAACAATCGCCGATTTGATGGCAAGGGTCTACAAAATGGAGATGGAATTAACCGTTACAGCCGTAAAACACCCAGCATTGAATTTGAAAGAAAATGGGGATGGAACGAACGAGGAAGCCATTCACATACCAGTCGATGGTGTCTGGTCTGGCAGCGATTTCAGTATTTAGATGCCTGAATGCTAGCGGGCAGATTTGCGAATGAAGCCTGCCAAAACCACAAATAACAAACCAATTCCACAAATAACTACCATTCCAATGCCAATCGACCTGCGCTGATTGGTGTTCAACTTGTTCATTGAAAATAGGATCCGTGGTGTGACAGTTGGTGTGGGTGTTATCGTAGCTGTAGCGGTTGGAGTCCGCGGTGTGGCAGTCGGGCTGGGCGTTCGGGTCGCTGGAATCTGCGTCAATGTGATCGTAGGTGTAATCGTTGCAGTGGGAGCTAATTGCACCAGCAGGCGTTCGCCAGGAAAAATGTTGGGGGTCGGCAGTAGATTATTCCACTTGATAATATCTGCTATGGTAACGTTGTATGTTATGGCGATGCTCCACAAAGATTGGCCATCCAGCACTTCGTGGATAATCGAGCCATCTAATTGTGGTGTGGTCGTGACAACCGCGTTGACCACATTTGGATCAGCAGTGGCATTGAAGTTCGGTGTTGGTTGACCTTCCAATCCTGTGCGCACACGCTGCACTTGCAAGACGTAATAGACATATCCGTCTTTTTCAGCAACACCGGCGCCTACATTTCCGAAGGTAATGCCGGCCATGGTGTTCCAGTGATCAGCATCCGTCCAAATCGAATAAACGACGACTGTTGCCGTCATGTTATAACCCCCGGCAATATTCTCAATGAAACCCAGGGTGGCAGGTGTAGAACCATCCGCACGGTTGTGGGTGATATTTCCGGTAGAAGCCATATATTCCGCATGCTGCTGGGCTGAAGCCATCAAGCCGGCATCGACCACGTACGGCTGCAAACCATTATCCTCACGCAAGGCATTGACCACACTGATTAATTCCGCGGCTGAGCTACTCTGTGCGTTAACTACATTATCAAGTGGATGAATAAAAGAAAATATGATCAACCAGATAAATAGATTAAATATAATTCGGCGCATAGTTTGGCAATTATAACCGATGCGCAGAATTATTCAAAAAATATAGTGATCAATAAGTGTTCAGCTCAGGGAGCGTTCTTCGAAATTATTACCCATCGCTTCAGCAATCAGCAGAAAATCACTGGCTGAAATCATGCCCACTATTTCATCCTTTTCATTTACCACGGGCAAATGATGAATTCGATTTTCTTTCATCAAAATTGCGCAATCTTTAATGGCTGTGGTTTGATGCACCGTGATGACAGGTGCAGACATGATGTCTTTTATCTTCATCTTTTTGGGGTTATTATTTACTGCAACGATCTTATCGCTGATGTCCCTCGTGGTTACGATTCCATAAAGCCCTTGAGGGCCATCCTTCTTAACAATCACACTGTTGATGTATCGGCGGCGCATGGTACTTAACGCATCGAATACCGTTTGTTCAGGATCCACAAACACAACCAGATCCATCATCCAATCCCTGACGGTATGTTTATCGCGCATAAGAAGAAATCTCCTTTCCCTGTTTCTATTTTTTTGAGTGGATAATTGGGGGTTACCCTTCGATTATATTGATAGTATATAGTAAGGTCAAACCTGAAAGCAAGCTAAAAGGTCATATGTTTTATTATCTTTCGACCTGATCCAGGGATAGTTTGTCGCGCCAGCCGAAAAGTATCTA
The DNA here is from genome assembly GCA_038329785.1 of Anaerolineales bacterium. Classification (GTDB taxonomy): domain Bacteria; phylum Chloroflexota; class Anaerolineae; order Anaerolineales; family Anaerolineaceae; genus UBA6170. The sequence goes on from JBBQNI010000013.1 coordinate 34,681, forward strand.
CACTACAATCGAATGAAATCCGCTTTCAGTTGTTTGCTCGGTTGTGTGTGACCCAGGAGAGATATTGAGAAGAATACGTTTCTCGTAGTAAGCGCTTTTGCTCATTATTAAGGAATGCTGAATCAATCGAATTAATCATCAATTTGGAAATTTGCTCTTGAGTAAAACCAAAAACCTCATTTATCAGAAGTAACTCAGCCGATAAAGAAGTATTCAATATAGCTGGGTCATCGCTATTGATGGTGATATTCAGACCAGCTGCCAGCATAGCCGGCAGCGGATGAAGGTCTGCAGAGGCAAAAACTCCACTCTGAATATTGGATGTCAGGCAGACTTCCAGCGGGATTTGCCTCTGTCTGGCCAGTTTAACCACTCTTTCGTCCTCCATGATTCGGACACCGTGTCCGATACGGTCAGCTCCCAACAGTTTGATGGCTTCAGTTATGTGGGTAGCCCCGCCCCACTCACCAGCGTGGATGGTAAGAAAAAAACCTTTCCGTTTGGCATTATTAAGCAGATTGCAAAATGTCTGCCCTGAAAAATGAGCTTCATCTCCGGCCAGATCGAACCCTACCAGGCCTGAAGTTTGATGCTGAATGGCGCAATCGACAATTCTTTCTGCAGATTGCACAGGCTCATGTCTGTTGAGGCAAATCAGCAAGTTGAGCGGCAAACCAAATTGTTGCGCCGCTTGCCCGGCGCTCTCAACCACCCAGGCTATCACCTGCTCTAATTTATCCTGGTCGCCCTGCGCCAATGCACTCGGAGCAAATCGCAATTCAAGATAACAAAGATGATCTTCAGCTGCATCTTCGATGCATTCATACACAAAGCGCTGAATGACTTCTTTGCGTAGAAAGAATTTCCGCAAGGTGAGAAACTTTGAGAGGAAATTTTCTGCGTTGAAAAGTTCGCTGGGTTGTATTTGAACATGTCTGGCTAATTCCGGCAATAATTCAGGTAACTCGCGACCAGCAATTTCTGTTAAAGTGCTCAGTCGCAGCGACCCCTCTAAGTGACGATGAAGGTCGATTTTTGGCATTGTTCGAAAGATATTTTTCTTATCCATCATTTAAGATCACTTCACGTAGTGCCGTCACAATTCAAGCGGTATAAATTTGAAAAAAAGCCCATTAAGCATGCATTGCAAGAATTACTCCATCCGATGCTGATTTCTACTCTTTCAGGCAAAGCGAATTCACCATGTTTTCAATACATATGATATACTTGCCTCGCTGCCTTATAACAGCGACATTACACACGCTTTCTGACCGTCCCTGCGTGCATCGCGAGATGAATAGGATAACGGGTAGACGAAGGCGGAGGATTAACGAAAATCAAAAGGAGAAAGTTTTAACAATGGCATCTGTAATTTCCATGAAAGCACTCTTGGAAAGTGGAGTTCACTTCGGTCATCGCACCAATAAGTGGAACCCTTCAATGCGCCCGTTTATTTTCACCGAGCGCAATGGTATTCACATCCTTGACTTGCAACAAACTGTCAAGGCACTCACCAATGGCTATAATCTCGTCCGTGATACGGTAGCCGATGGTGGCAATGTCCTGTTTGTCGGTACCAAACGCCAGGCCCAGGAAACAATCAAAGAAGAGGCAACCCGCTGTGGTATGCCCTATGTGACCGAACGCTGGCTGGGCGGAACACTGACCAATTGGTCGACCATCAGCCAACGGATCAGCGAATTGGTTCGCCTGGAAAAATTATACGAAACCGGTGAAATCAAATCCTACACCAAAAAAGAAGCGTTGATGATAGAACGGGAAATCAACCGTTTGCTTATCCGCTTGAGCGGTATTCGCAACATGAAAAAGCTGCCCGATTTGGTGTTCATTATTGACGTCAGCCGTGAAGAAACCGCGGTTCATGAAGCCAACCTGAAAGATATTCCGATCATCGCCATGGTGGATACGAACTGTGACCCCAGCAACATCGATTATGTTATTCCATCGAATGATGATGCCATTCGCGCGATCAAATTAATGGTCGCAAAAATCGCTGACGCCGTCATCGAAGGAAAATCCATGCGTAAAGACGACCTCACAGACGCGGAAGCCATGGCAGAATTGGCCGAAGAGAAGGTGCTGACCCGCCGCCGTATGGATGAAGATGCTGAATTAGACGACGAGACTCTGCTCGGCGCTGCTACCCTGGCTAAACTGGATACCGAAAAAGAAGACTACGTTGCAGACGAAGCCGAGGAAAAAGAAGCTGAAGAAGAAGCTGAAGACAAAGCTGAAGAAGAAACTGAAGACACTGAAGTAGTTGAGGAAGAAGACAAAGCTGAAGAAGAATCCGAGGACACTGAAGTGGTTGAGGAAGAAAATAAAGCTGAAGAAGAATCCGAGGACACTGAAGTAGTCGAGGAAGAAAACAAAGCTGAAGAAGAATCCGAAGATACTGAAGTAGTTAAAGAAGAATCCGAAGATACTGAAGTAGTTAAAGAAGAAGACGAAGAAGCAGTTTCTGAAGAATTAAGTGATAATGCTGCTGATGATGAGGTCGAAGAAGAGTAAACAGCCCTGGTATTTAAACCTGGATTAAGAATAGTAAAAGGATAGATTTGAGATGAAAGTTTCGACAGAAGATATTAAAAAACTGCGTGAATCCACCGGTGCTGGTATTCTGGATTGCCGAAAAGCATTGGAAGACGCACAGGGTGAATTTGACAAGGCGTTGGATTTTCTCAGAGAAAAAGGATTGGCGAAAGCAGCAAAACGGTCTTCGCGCAATGCCTCAGAAGGCGTGGTGGAACTATATACCCATGGTAATGGCCGGGTTGGCGTTATGGTGGAAGTGAATGTGGAGACAGATTTTGTCGGCCGCTCCCCTGCTTTTCGAGAATTAGCCCACGAACTTGCTTTACAAATTGCCGCTACCTCTCCGGAATACATCAAAGAAGAAGATATTCCCCAGGAAGTAATCGACAAGGAAATGCAAATTGCTCGTGCAAAGGCGAAAGAAGATGGTAAACCCGAAGCCATCATTCCACGAATCGTTGAAGGGACGATTGAAAAATTCAAAAATGAAATGGTATTGCTGCGCCAGCCCTACATTCGTAACGAAGAAATTACCATTCAACAACTGATCAACGAAAAAGTCGTTGCATTAGGAGAAAATGTGGTTGTGCGACGTTTTGCACGCTGGGCACTGGGCGAAACCACTGCAGATCAAGAAAAATAATCAATTTAAAAAAGCCAACCTGAGGTTGGCTTTTTTTTTGGAGGCAGTTTTATGGAAACGATCAAATATCACCGCATTCTTCTTAAACTATCCGGCGAGGCATTAGGCAGCAGTATGGGCTCTGGAATTGACCCTGAACGTGCGGTCGCCATTGCGAAACGGGTGAAAGAAGTACGAGAAATGAATGTCGACGTGGCAATTGTCATCGGCGCAGGAAACCTCTGGCGTGGTAAGCAAGGCCTGGACCTGGGAATGGACCGTGCCACCGCCGATTATATGGGCATGCTGGCCACGGTTATGAATGGCCTTGCTTTAATGGATGCGCTTGAATCCCAGGATGTTGTCACACGGGTGCAATCGGCTATTGAGATGCGCTCAGTGGCAGAACCCTATATTCGCCGAAGAGCCATCAGGCACATGGAAAAAGGTCGTGTGGTCATTTTTGGAGGCGGCACGGGTAACCCATATTTTTCGACCGACACAGCAGCTGCTTTACGCGCCATGGAAATTGGCGCAGATGTTGTCATCAAGGCGACCAAAGTGGACGGGGTCTATGACAGTGATCCAAAAACGAACCCGAAGGCCATCAAATTCGATCATCTTTCATACATCGAAGCATTGAACCGTCGTCTGGAGGTAATGGATAGTACCGCGATCTCACTTTGCATGGAAAACAAGCTGCCCATTCTGGTCTTGAATCTCTTTGACCCAGTTGCTCTCCGGATGGCATTGCTCGGAGAGAAAGTAGGAACCCTGGTCGATGAGAATCCATAATCATTATTCCTGAAAGTCAGGATCATAAAAAAAGAGCTGATCATAATCAGCTCTTTTTTTTAATAATTTTTTATTTTTTAGGCTTCGTGAAATTCACCTTCAACCACGTCACCTTCATCAGTACCACCCTCATTCTGCTCTGTGGGTGTGGATCCAGCCTGACTTGAATTGGCAGCCGCGTTTTGCTGCGTCTGCTCAAGGTGAGACTGCAATTTCTTTGTGAGATCTTGGATGGTGGAAATACTGTCGCTTTTCATCGCTTCCTGCAAATCTTTGGTCTGATTTTGCAGCATACTTCGATCTACCTCCGAAACAGTTTCCTGACCTTCAGTAATCAGTTTTTCAGCCTGGTAAATCAGGGTATCTGCCACATTTCTGGCTTCCACTAACTCCCTGCGCCTGGCATCGTCTGCTTCATGCTGTTTTGCTTCCTGCACCAGCCGGTCAATCTCTGCCTTATCAATGTTGGTCGAGGCGGTAATGGTGACACTTTGCTCTTTTCCGCTTGCTTTATCTCGTGCCGAAACATTCAAGATACCATTGGCATCAATATCGAATGTAACCTCAATTTGTGGCACGCCACGCGGCGCAGGTGGAATTCCATCCAGCCTGAAGCGTCCGAGACTGATATTGTCACTGACCAATTGTCTTTCACCTTGCAACACGTGAATGTCTACAGCAGGCTGACTATCTTCCGCAGTTGAAAAGATCTGGGACTTCTTGACTGGAATTGTCGTATTCCGGTCAATTAATTTGGTCATAACATTCCCAAGTGTCTCCAGCCCAAGCGAAAGTGGAGTAACATCCAGTAGAAGTACATCCTGAACCTGCCCAGAAAGCACGCCGCCTTGAATGGCGGCACCTACTGCCACTACTTCATCCGGGTTGACAGATTTATTGGCTTCTTTCCCGGTCCATTGTCTTACCAGTTGTTGTACCATCGGCATTCTGGTTGAACCACCCACCAAAACCACTTCATCCAAATCTGAAACCTTAAGGTCCGCATCTTTTAGTGCTTCGTCAAAAGGTTTTTTTACGCGTTCCAATAATGGAGCACTCATTTGTTCAAACTTAGCGCGTGATAATTTGACCAACATATGTTTCGGGCCATTCATGTCAGCTGTGATATAAGGCAGATTGATTTCCGTCTCCATCATGGTTGAAAGCTCAATCTTCGCCTTTTCTGCGGCCTCACGCAAACGCTGCAACGCCTGTTTGTCTTCTCGTAAATCAATTGAATCGGTTCGCTTGAATTCATCCGCCGCCCAGTTTACGATCATTTCATCCCAATCATCGCCGCCCAGGTGCGTATCACCGCTGGTGGATTTAACTTCGAATACACCGTCACCTACTTCGAGAATGGAAACATCAAATGTTCCTCCACCAAGGTCAAAAATAAGGACCTTTTCGTTGGTTTTCTTATCCAGACCGTAAGCTAGTGCAGACGCTGTGGGTTCATTAATGATCCGCAGAACCTCCAACCCGGCAATTTTACCGGCATCTTTGGTTGCCTGTCGTTGACTGTCATTGAAATATGCCGGTACGGTAATTACAGCCTGAGTAACTGGCTCACCAAGATATGCTTCAGCATCGTTCTTCAACTTACCAAGAATCATCGCCGAAATTTCTTGTGGTGAGTATTCTCGACCTGTCACTGGGATGCTGACGCGCACATCACCCGCCGGCCCTTTGGTAACCTGGTAGGGTACCATTTTTTTTTCTTGCTGAACTTCTTCAAATCTCCGGCCCATAAAGCGTTTAATTGAGGATATGGTATTCTCCGGATTGACAATCGCCTGACGTTTGGCGGTCAAGCCAACCAGCCTTTCTTTATTTTTGTTAAATGCAACAACGGAAGGGAGAAGTCGGGAACCTTCAGCGGTCGGGATAACCACTGGATCTCCACCTTCCATTACCGCTACAACACTGTTTGTTGTACCTAAATCGATACCTATGATTTTCGCCATTCCAAATTCTCCTTCCAGTAATTCTTGTTATTCTTCTTTCATCATAGGTTTACAGTAGAAGAAGCCTGTTAACAATTCGTAAGAATAAAATAAGAAGTATCAGGTTTTGTGATAGGTAACTCATCATGTTCATTTTTACGCTTCTTGAATTGAAGGGATAAGCAAACTATAATGGATTAAGCGAAACCTACGCTGTGGAGGAAAGCATGCGATTTAAAACATTATTCTTGACTCTTGCCGTACTATTATTGGTACTAGTTACACAATCCGGAGCCTCATCCGCACAGAGTGATTTAAACACAGTCATAACCATTCAGGTGGATGGCCCGCTAACTCCCTCCCTGGCAGGTTACATCGAAAGAGGACTCAGTGCAGCCCGCCAGCAGAATGCCGAAGTTTTGATTATTGAATTGAATACTCCCGGCGGGAGCATCGACCTGATGAACCGTATTGTTCAGGAAATTCGCCAGAGCCCGGTGCCAGTAGTTGTCTATGTCTCGCCCAGCGGAGCAATGGCTGGCAGTGCCGGCACCCTCATCACCCTGGCCGGTCACCTGGCAGCCATGGCACCCGAAACAGCAATCGGCGCCGCCAGTCCGGTAGGTGGGCAGGGCGAAGATCTGGGGGAGACCATTGAGCGCAAAGAGAAGGAGATTTTACGGGCAACCGTTCGATCTCTGGCTGCTGACCGGGGTGAGCAGGCTATAGAACTGGCCGAGGCTACTGTGGAAAATGCGAAAGCGGCTTCCGTCAATGAAGCCCTCGCTGCTGGATTAATTGATATCGTTGCCAGGGACGTCACAGATTTATTAAGCCAGCTGGATGGAATGCAAGTTAAGGTTTTGGATCAACAACAAACACTTCATACCAGCAATTTCAACCTTATTGTTTTGGAAATGAGTTTTATTGAGCAGGTCCTGCAATTGCTCACCAATCCCAATATCCTCTTTCTGTTGCTGACAATCGGAGTGCAGGCTTTATTCATTGAGCTATCCAACCCTGGTGGCTGGGTGGCAGGTTTTATTGGCACCATCTGTCTCATTTTGGCCATTTATGGCATGGGGGTTCTACCAGTCAATTGGTTCGGTATTTTATTTATAATCGTTGCTTTCGTGCTTTTTATTCTGGAAATAAAAGCCGTCACGCATGGTGCGCTATCTGCGGCCGGTGCACTTTCCTTTATCGTGGGCACGCTTGTACTCTTTAACTCGATTGATGCGCCCGGATTTCCACGAGTGTCGGTTCCGCTGGTGATAACGACCGGCGTTCTACTGGCCATCGGAATTTTCATTGTCCTTTCCTTCGCCATCCGCGCCATGCGCCAGCCGGTACAAACCGGCATGGAGGCTTTGCTTGGTAAACATGGTTATGTGGTCACCACCTTAAATCCAGTCGGCAGCGTTCAGGCTGCCGGTGAGCTTTGGGGAGCATTATCCGCTGATAACAGCGAAATCGTGGAAGGTGAATGGGTAGAAGTAACCGGCCATCAGGGTAATAAATTAATCGTCAAAAGTCATCATCAGGTAAATTGAATTATCCTGCCCGCAACGCAGGATCCGCCCATAAATCATACAAATCATATTTCCCCCCGATTTTCTGGCCAATTACCTCGACAATCAATGGTATCTCCCGAAAGTTGTTTTAACTTGCACCACAATTTATGGATCCCTCGGGAGGTCTTCTGTCAGATTACTCTTCCTCGCCATTTTTGGTTGCAGGTAAGTAAAGGGTCTTCATGTATTCCTTTACCATTCTGCGGGTCGAGAATAATGGGGCGTTCGAGCGGATTGTCTCTTTGACACGCGCAATCCATTCATTGGGCAGGTTATCCGCGGACCTTGATTGATAATAAAGTGGGATAATCTCATTTTCAAGGGTTTCATACAACTCGCGCGATTCAATTTGATCTTGCTGATAGGTATCCTGAAAGTCGATATGGTCGCCGATGGGCCAGCCATTCTTGCCATTGTAGCCTTCGCGCCACCAACCATCAAGCACAGAAAAGTTAAGAGCTCCGTTCAGCGCAGCCTTCATACCAGATGTCCCAGAAGCCTCATTCGGTCGCCGGGGAGTATTCAACCAAACATCAACACCCTGCACCATCAACCTGGCCACATTCATGTCATAATCTTCCAGGAAGATCAATCGGCCGCCCATTCTGGCATCTTTTACAGCCCGGTAAATTTGCTGAATGAGCAATTTTCCGGGTTCATCGGCGGGATGGGCTTTACCAGCAAAAACGATTTGTATGGGCATACGCTCATTCGTCACTATCTTTAACAGACGTTCATAATCATTCAGGATCAAGTTGGCGCGTTTATAGGTGGCAAATCGGCGTGCAAATCCAATCGTAAGCGAGTATGGCTCCATTAATACCCCGCTTGCGACCACCTGTACCGGGTGATAATTCCCGCGCTGCCACATCGTGCGGGCACGTTCATTACAAAAAACGGTCAGCTTTCTTTTCAGGTGCTTGCGTACTGCCCACAGCTCATGATCTGGAATTAAATCCACCTTATTCCACATTTCGGGGTTGTCAGCGTGGTCCTGCCAATCGGATCCGAGATATTTAATAAACAAATTATTCATCTGGCGAGCGATCCAGGTACCAGTGTGAATTCCATTGGTAATATGCGTAATGGGCACTTCTTCCTTGCTGACACCAGGCCAAAGCCATTGCCACATCGCACGGGATACCTCGCCATGCAGTTCCGAAACAGCATTGCGTTGGTCGGAGAGTTTTAATGCCAGAACCGGCATGACAAATGAATCACCCCAGGATTGTGCCTGTCTGCCCAGATCAATGAATTGGTCTCTGGTTAATTGTAATTTGGGCCAGGTTTGTGCAAAATATTTATCAATCAGCCAGATCGGGAATTGATCGTTGCCGGCAGGAACAGGTGTATGGGTGGTAAAGACATTGTTCTTCCGCACGATATCTGCCGCCTGATCAAAGGTTTTACCGGTAGCGATGATTTCGGAAATTCGTTCAAGTGCCAAAAAGGCTGCGTGACCTTCATTCATATGCCACACTTTTGGTTTTAATCCCAATACGCGCAGAGCCCGAACACCGCCAATCCCTAACAAGATTTCCTGTGATACGCGTACATCCTGATCATTACTATACAAACGGGAAGTAAGTTGCCTATCATTGGGTGAATTTTCTTCCAGGTCCGAATCCAATAAATACAATTGAACGCGGCCCACGTTTACCTGCCAGATGCGAGCAAATACGGTCCTGCCTGGTAAGTCAACACTGGTCATAACTGGTTTCCCGTTTTCATCCAACAAAGGAATAATCGGTATCTCTGCAAAATTGAGATAATAATTGCGCGTATCCTGCCAGCCATCCTCAGAGATTGATTGTGTAAAATAACCTTCCTTGTAAATAAAGCCAACCCCTACCAGGGGCATCCCCAGGTCACTGGCAGCCTTTAAATGATCTCCGGATAAGATTCCCAGTCCGCCGGCATAAACCGGCAGGCTTTCGTGTAAACCAAATTCAAAAGAAAAATAAGCGATAAGTTCATTTTTGAGATAAGGATAGGTCTTTTTAAACCAGGTATCTTCGGCTGCCATATAGGTATCAAATTTCTCAATGACAGCATCAAACTTTTCAAGAAAATACAGATCCTGAACTGCTTTATTAAGCAGCGGGCGCTGTACTTGCTGGAGGAAAAGGATGGGGTTGTGATTAATCTGATCCCATAAAAGTTTATCAATATACTTAAATAAACTCTGGGCGTCATGATTCCAGACCCACCACAAATTGTAAGTCAGATCTCCCATGCGCTGTAAACGGCGCGGAAGATTAAACGGCATGGGAACTTTTCTACGAATTTTATCCATATTTTCATTCTTTCCTGATTTAGATTGTCTGGACAAGCTGACTAAAACGAGTTAGGCGATCCAGACTATGGTAAAGATACCATCAAAATCAGGTATCGTACAAGGTTCTGATGAGAGAATGTGTGTACATTTCCAGCACCTTTTTTGAGATAATTCTTCGTGAAATCTCCTTTTTGCGAATATTTTCCCGGTGATATAATCGGTACATGGTCAACAAAGGGATATTAAAAATACTTATGGGCGTCCTGATTGCAGTATTTCTAATCGTCATCGCTGCTTTTTTGATTCCCTCCACTCGCGATAGGATTTTATGGAAAGTAGATGAATATAAGGTTCGACTGGACTATGCCCTCAATCCCCCCGAAGAATCCGTGTTTATTCCCGGTTCCACGGCGGCGGCAGTAACCATCCCTACCACCACTAATACCAGCCTGCCATCTACAACACCTACAATCAATCAATCTGAAACACAAATAGCAACTACGACGCCTACTCTCATGCCAACTGCCCTGCCGGCAGCGATTAAATTGGATGGCATTAAGTATCAGGATCAACATGGTCTATGGAACTATTGTGCACCTGCCAACCTGGCCATGCAGCTTTCTTTTTGGGGCTGGAATGGTGACCGTCTGGATACCGGTGGTGTATTAAAACCTTTCGAAAAAGACAAGAATGTCATGTTGTATGAAATGGCGGATTACGTACTTGAAAACACAAATTTGCAGGCTGTCGTCCGATCCGGCGGTGATATTGATCTTTTGAAACGTTTGATCGCCAATGGTTTCCCTGTAATGGTGGAAAAAGGAGTGTTTATCAAGGACATTTCCGGTAAGTTGAGCTGGATGGGCCATTATGCGGTTCTGAATGGCTATGATGATGCCCGTGCTCAATTTATCACCCAGGATTCTTATTTCAGCCCCGATTACCCGATCAGCTATGATGATTTGACCAAGCAGTGGCGCTCTTTTAATTACGCCTTTCTCCTCGTCTTTCCAATTGAGAAACAGGATCAAACCGTGAAAATCCTTGGTCCGCTCGCGGATGACCAGCAGGCTGACCGTGTTGCTTACGAGAAATCCAACACCGAAATAGGTGCAACCAGCGGAGACGATTTGTTTTTTGCATGGTTCAACCGCGGCACCAGCATGGTCCAGCTTCAAGATTTTAGCGGCGCAGCAGAATCCTATGACTATGCCTTTCAGCTCTATGCAAAACTGCCCGAATCGCAACGGCCGTGGCGAATTGTCTGGTATCAGACCGGTCCATATTTTGCCTATTATTATTCCGGTCGCTACCAGGATGTGATCAAACTCGCCAGCCTGACCATCGATGCGGCCACTGAGCCCTACCTGGAGGAAAGTTTTTATTGGCGAGCCCTTGCATTTGTTGCTCTGGGAGAAAACCAGAAAGCGCTTTCCGATCTTTACACCTCGCTCGAATACCATCCCGGCTTTGGACCCAGTGTTGCTCTCATGCAGCAGTTAGGCGTGACACCGTAACAGATTGGTTAAAATGGTAAAAATCCTTCATTTTTCAGATGCACATATTGATCTCGCTATTCATGGCAAACGCGATCCTGCCAGCGGACTGCCGTATCGCATCCTGGATTTCCTTAAAGCACTGGATACCATTGTTAATTACGCCATTGAAACACCGGTTGATCTGGTGATCTTTGCCGGTGACGCCTATCGCGATCGATCCCCTGCGCCAACGTACCAAAAAGAGTGGGGGAAACGCATGATGCAGCTTTCTCAGGCCGGGATTCCAGTCATCCTCCTGGTCGGAAACCATGATTATTCACCTTCTTTTGGGCGGGCCCATGCCTTACAGGAATATGATACCTTCTCGATCGCGAATATTCACGTTATCGCTTCGCCCAAATTTCTAACCCCTGCCGATCTGAATGGTCTTCCTCTTCAATTGATTGCCCTGCCCTGGATTTCCAGGAGCAATTATCTGGCCTTAAAAGAAAACACAACTCTGGATCAGGATGATTTAAATGAGGAAATGGAAGATTTAATTACCAGACTGATCCAGCAATTCATTGAAAATTCTGATGCTTCCCTGCCCCTGGTCCTGACCGCCCATGCCTCCGTTCAAGGGGCCGTGTACGGAGGTGAACGCAATATCTTGTTGGGCAAAGACTACACCCTGCCAGGCAGTCTTGTTAAGAATTCAAAACTGGACTATGTGGCACTTGGCCATATTCACAAACCACAGAATCTCAATGAGGATTTTCATCCACCGGTTGTCTACCCGGGATCAATCGAACGAATCGACTTTGGTGAGATCGAAGATCAAAAGTATTTTGTCATCGCCGATGTGGAAAAGGGCAAGACCAACTTGCAATGGATACCTCTACATGGGCGTATATTTATCGATAACATGATTGACCTCAGAAAACTTGGCGACATAAAAAATGACGGTCTTACCCCGCTGCATGAGGAAGTGATGACATACATCCAGGAGAATCTTCCAGACCAAGAAGAAATTATCGATTCAGTCGCAAGGCTGACCCTGTATTATCCTCGTGAATGGGAAGCTTTAATTGATACAGCCTGGATTCATCAATACTATCAGTCAGCCCTCGAAGCTCATATTCTCCACAAACCAATTGCCAATGTGCGCTTGCGATTAGGCGATGAAGAATTGGTCAGCGAAATGGAACCGCTCGAATTATTGGAGAGATACCTTCTTTCCAGTCAAGTTCAACCCGAAGAGGTGGAGATATTAAAAGGCATGGCCGCGAATATCATTTATAATGAAAGGAATCATAACGATTCGGAAGTTGGTTCCTGATAGGAGATATGAACGATTCTCTGGTACAAATTATATTAATCTTTTTCTTGCTGGTCTTAAACGGCACATTCGCAATGTCGGAAATTGCTCTGTTATCTTCAAGGAAAGTCCGCTTACAACAACTGGCAAAGGAAGGCAATAAGTCAGCCGAAACAGCCCTCAAAATTTCAGATAAACCCAATCACTTTTTTTCTACAGTTCAGATTGGCATCACATTAATTGGGATTCTAGCCGGTGCGCTTGGGGGTGCCACACTTTCGGATAAACTGGCCGGTTTGTTGGCAAGAATTAGCTGGTTGGCACCTTATAGTGAAGGGGCTGCATTCGCTATCATCGTTTTGCTGACAACCTACTTTTCGCTTGTCATCGGTGAATTAATCCCCAAACGACTGGCGTTAAACAGCCCTGAAAAAATCGCCATGATAGTCGCCTTTCCGATGAAAGGACTATCCTGGTTAACTTCTCCTATTGTGAAACTGCTGAGTGCTTCCACAGATTTTGGTCTGCGCATTTTGGGGGTTGAACCATCGAATGACCCGATCATCACCGAGGAAGAAATCAAAATATTGATGAAACAGGGTGCCCAATCCGGCGTCTTTGAAGAGGCGGAAGAAGACATGGTCAGCGGGATATTTCGTCTGGGCGACCGCTATATTGATTCAATTATGACGCCGCGTACGGAAATCGAATGGATTGACTTGGATGAGCCTTTTGAGGTAATCCTGAATCAGGTTGTCAATTCCAAGCATAACCGCTTTCCTGTAGCGACGGATGAATTGGACAATGTCCATGGAATTCTGCTTGCAAAAGATTTACTCAGTCATAGCCTCAATGGCACTCAACCCGATTTAGTCAATCTTTTACAGCCAGCCTTGTTCGTGCCAGACAGTATGTCTTCGCTTAAAGCCCTGGATCTATTGAAAGAAGCCGGAGCACATGCAGCCCTGGTAATTGATGAGTTCAGCGGCGTGCTTGGGATGGTTACGCTTTACGATGTTCTGAAAGCAATCGTCGGAACGATCCCAACTGCCGGAGAAGATCTGGAAATTCAAGCCATCCAACGGGATGATGGCTCATGGTTACTGGATGGATTACTACCTATCGATGAAGTCAAGGAAGTGCTGGGCATTGATCTTCTTCCCGATGAAGACCGGGTTGGATATCAAACCCTCGGAGGCTTCGTCATGACCGTGCTGAACAGCATCCCGCAGACAGGGCAAAGTTTTGAAATACTCAATATGCGTTTTGAAGTAGTGGACATGGATGGACGGCGGGTGGATAAAGTGCTGGTATTCCCGCTCCAATCCGAAACCTCCGATGGCATTCATGATCTTCTGGTGGAATAATGATCCCAATTCGGTTGACAATTGAAGGTTTCCTTTCCTATCAGCAAGCAGTTACAATCGATTTTAAGGATTTTCAATTGGCCTGTGTTTCCGGTGCAAATGGCGCCGGAAAATCATCCATTCTGGATGCGATCACCTGGTCACTATTTGGTATTGCGCGCGCCAGAAGTGATGCGGTCATTAACCAAAATTGTCAGGCCGCAGATGTTGGCTTTGATTTTAAATATGAAAATCAAGATTATCGCATCCGGCGCTTCAAATCGATTGACAAATCGCTCGTCCTTGAAATTTTCAAATTCGACCCTGAAAATGATCGCTGGCGGCCACTGACAGAACATACCGTCACAGAAACTCAAAAAAGAATCGTCTCAATCTTACGCTTGGATTATGATTCCTTTGTAAATGCCGCTTTTTTTTTACAGGGTAAGGCGGATTCTTTTACTAACTTAACGCCCAGCCGAAGGAAAGACATCCTTTCCAGCATACTCGGACTGGAAATATGGGAAGAGTACCGCGATTCAGTCAGCACCACCCTACGTCAATTTGAATTGAAAGAACATCAAATTTCCGGAATTCTGCAAGAAATTGAAGTTGAAATTGCCAGCGAGGAACAAATCATACGGGAATTGGAGCAGCTTCAGAACGCAGAATCATTGAAACAAGAGACAAAGCAGAATCTGGCAACAATTCTCGATCAAGCACGCCACATGGAACAAAACCGCAAAAATTCTGAACAGCAAATCACTATGTTTGAGAAGGATCTTCATTTTCGAAAACAACAGTTTCAACAAAAACAGACAAAACAATCCGCACTTCAGGAACGTTTGATTTCGCTCCACCAGAAACTTGAAAATGCCGGCAAGATTCAAACAGATTTCCAGACCTGGAAAAAAACACGTGGAGAACTGGAAATTTGGCAGGATAAAAGGGAGCATTTTTTAACACAGGAAAGAGAAAAGAACACGCTGGAACAAGCGATTGAAATGCAAAAAACAACCCTCCAGACGCAATTAATAAGCCTGCAAATGGAAGCAAAAGCAATTGAAAAACAGCGTTCCGTATATCCAGGCCTAAAGAGTGATCACGAAAATCTGCAATCCCGCCTGCAGGTATTGGGAAGCCAGCTCGCGACCCATGAGAGTCTCCCAGCACAGGTCGAAGTTCTTCAAAGCGTTAAAATCCAAAAAACTGAAAAAATAAAACAACTCACCCATCTGAACGATCAATTGAGGGAACATCTGAAGGCATTTCAAAAAGCAGGACCGGACTGTCCATTTTGTAACCAGCCATTAACAGCCGCCCATCGCGAAAACTACGAGAATCTAACCAGGACAGAAGGAATTCAACGTAAAGAAGAAATCACGAGTCTGCAAACTGAAGTTGAAGAGATCGACGCTCAAGTAGCAGAGTTGAAGAAAAAAATAGAGCACCAGTTGGAATTGGATCGTGAACGGCAAAAATTGGAACAAAAAAAGATCCAGATAGAGACTCAGCTTGCCCAGTTGGAAGGCGTGCTAGAGATATGGGATTTGCAAAAATCTCCGCTTTTGACCAGCCTCGAGCAATCACTTGAACAAAATGATTTTGCCGCTGAGGAACGTAAAAATGTGATTGCAATTCTGCCTTTAATTGCAGCCATAGATTATGACGCACAAAAGCACCAACTTACGAAAACCGAAGAAGCTCGTTTACGTACCAGCGAAAACTTAATGCGCGAGCTGGAAACTGCGCAGGCTACTTACGAGCCATTACGTAAACAATCTACCGAATTGGATCAAGAGATCAATGAATTCAGGCAGGAAATCGAGGAGAAAAATAGTCAACTCGAGAATCTTCGCAATTCACATAGTGAACAATTCAATAACATACCGAACTCCACCAACCTGCAAAAACAACTGGACCAGGTTCAGATTGAACTTAATCAGATCAATATAAAAATCGGGGGAGAGAAGCAGAAACTGGTTACTATTGAACATCGCAAAAAAAGCAAAATCTCATATCAATCTCAAAAATCAGAAATGCGATTGGCAATCGCTCGCTACGAAAAACTCAAGGAAGCTTTTGGCAAAAACGGGATTCCGGCGCAATTAATCGAACAAGCGCTGCCACAAATTGAAGAACATGCCAACCTTTTGCTGGACCGTTTGACCAATGGCGGGATGACCATTCGTTTTGAGACCCAAAGTGACTATAAAGATAAAAAACGGCAGGACAAGAAAGAAACGCTAGATATTCTCATTAATGATTTGAATGGAAATACCAGGGCGTATGAGATGTTTTCCGGAGGTGAGGCCTTTCGGATCAATTTTGCTATTCGCATGGCACTTTCACAGGTATTGGCCAAGAGATCCGGAGCCAAATTACAGACATTGGTTATTGATGAAGGTTTTGGCAGTCAGGATGCCGAGGGTCGCCAGCGTGTGATTGAAGCCATTAATCAGGTTCGTTCGGATTTCGCCAAGATCCTGGTGATTACGCATCTGGATGAATTGAAAGACGCTTTTCCAGCGCGCATTGAGGTGGAAAAGACACCCCAGGGCTCACAGGTGCAGGTGCAGGTTTTTTGATGAAGGGACTTAAAGTTGCATTACAGCAACGAGTTATCCCGGAGTATCGCGTGCCCTTCCTGGAAAAACTGGCAAGCCAGCCTCAAATTGATTTGAGCGTTTTTTCAGGTAACCCTCATCCACGTGAAATGATTCAGATACCATCAACTCCCCCTGATTTTGACTATACGATTGGAAATAACTGGCATTTTTTTGATCGAAAATTTTATTTCTGTTTGCAACCTGGCTTGAAAAGATGGCTGCATGAAAAAAAACCTCAGATTGTCATTTTGGAAGCCAATCCACGCTATTTGAGCTCCCGGTTTGCACTTTCAGAATTGAGAAAAAAACGAATCGGGCTGATCGGATGGGGTTTAGGCGTACCCGCTCACGCCCATAGCGGCCTTTTTTCCACTCTGCGTGACCGTTTACGATTGAATTATCTTGAACAGTTTGATGCCATTCTTGCCTACAGCCAAACAGGCAGGCAGCAATACATCCAGAGCGGAATTTTAGCAGAAAAAGTATTTGTGGCCGCAAATGCCACCGCTCCTCGCCCCGCCAGCCCACTACCTGAACGAGAACCTGGCTTTAAAAACGGCCAACCGACTGTGCTGTTTGTTGGGCGCTTGCAAGCGCGCAAAAAAGTGGATTCGTTAATCCGCATCTGTTCTCAGCTTGAACCTGAGTTGCGTCCTAAATTATGGATCGTAGGGGAAGGCAGTGTTCTGCCCGAACTGCAAATTGAGGCCGAGACATACCTGCCTGAAACCGTTTTTTGGGGTGCCCAATTTGGTAATGATCTCAAATCACTCTTTGAGCAGGCAGATCTGTTCGTTCTGCCAGGTACTGGTGGGCTGGCGATTCAGGAAGCGATGGCATCCGCTTTGCCTGTGATTGTTGCAGAAGGGGATGGAACCCAATCCAATCTGGTGAATGAAGAAACCGGCTGGTTGGTATCACCCAATGACGAAGAAGCTTTATTATCTGCCCTGCAAATTGCTCTGCGCGATCCATTAAAATTACGGAAAATGGGTTCCGCAGCCTACCGAAAAGTAGCCGGAGAAGTAAACATAGATCAAATGGCTGAGGTTTTTGCGGAAATTATCCTTAAGGTCGCGCAGCGAAAAGAGATGATATGAACTCGAAACAAATTCTCTTAATCGCCGATGGCCGCAGCCCAATCACGATCCGCTGGATTGCTGCCATCGAGAAAATGGGTATGAGGGTGACACTTATTTCCACCTACCCTGTATCAGATGATAGCGAAGCTGAACAAACCTTCATCTTACCGGTTGCATTTGCCGGTATCGGGCGGGAAAAAATCAGAACAGATATCAGCACGAACCCAAAGCAGGCATCTTTAATAGGACAGCTTATTCAACGCTTCCGTCCGCTAGCATTAAGCATACGCTACCAACTCGCCCCAGCTACCCTGCCGAAGTATGGAAAAATCCTGCAAAGAATTATCAATGAAATAAAACCTGATCTGGTACATGCCTTGCGAATTCCTTATGAAGGAATGCTCGCGACTTATACCCCAAGTCAAATCCCGCTGCTGGTGTCAGTTTGGGGAAATGATTTTACCCTCCACGCCCAGGGGAACAAAAAAATTAGCGAACTGACCCGCCAGGTAATGCTTAGGGCAGACGGCGTGTTGGCAGATACCAAACGAGACATCAAACTGGCACACCAATACGGATTTTCGCGGGATAAAAACACACTGGTTGTGCCGGGCGGGGGTGGTATTGATTTGACAGAAATTGAAAGAGCATGTCAAAGCCGGCTTTTTTTCGTTGACAACCCGCAAGACCATCCGGTTATTGTCAACCCGCGCGGTATCCGTTCCTATGCACAAACTGATATTTTTTTTCAGGCAATGCCAATTGTCCTGCAAACCTTTCCCGATGCTCGCATCATTTGCGCGGACATGCAAGGGAAAATGGAAGCCCAAACCTGGGTCAGCCGGCTGCAGCTTGAGAAGTCTGTGCAATTATTGCCATCCATCTCTCAACAGGAATTATGGTCTCTTTTCAGCCAGGCACATATTTCTGTATCATTGACCACCCATGATGGCACACCCAACACCCTGCTTGAAGCAATGGCCTGCGGCTGCTTTCCAATTGCGGGTGACATCGAGTCTCTACGTGAATGGATAACACCGGGGTGGAATGGGTTTTTGGTTGAAACCGGTAAGCCCGCCGCTCTGGCAGCGGCCATCATCAGTGCCATCCAGAACCCACAAATAAGATCTCTTTCTGCGCAAAGAAATGCCATAATTATTCGTGACCGTGCCGAAACAAACGCTGTCCGGGAAATGACTGAAGATTTCTATCAGAGCTTTCTATAAATCTCTCCCCTGCAGCTTTGCAATCCCCAAACCAGTCCTGGGTGTTCTTTACAGCGTATTTACAAATTTAACCGCAAATTGGGCTGAGGTGGTAAAGTAATTTGGAACCAAAAGTCAATTCCGATGGAGCGCTATATGGGTGTTGCCCACAATTGGATTCACAATTTATTTACAGTTGTATTGCTGTTGCTCATTTTAGTCTCTTCTTCCTTTAGCGTACAGGCACAGATAGACCCTCCAATCTCTATCACGGAAATTGCTGAGAGCGATTTGAATAAAGCCGACAATCCTGCGCCTGACCTGGGGGTAGCAGCGATCCAAAATGTATATTTACGATCTGAAAACATAGACCGGATTGCGGCATCTTTTGAAAACAACCAGCGCGGAGCATACCGGGCTGCTTTTGAAGTATTTGAAGGAGTGAGCTATATTGCTACCTTTACCCACAAAGAAAGTACGCTGGAAGGCGGCTATCTACTAAGCGGTTCACTTGACGATACGTCAGATGGCTATATCAACCTGGTTTCCTCCGATGGCTTTATCAGCGCCATCCTGACAGATGCCAGCCAACAGTACCAGTTAACGCAAAATTCCGATCAGCAATATCAATTTATCCGCATTGACCAGTCAAGTTTTCCAACTGAATTTGAGCCACTCGAACCTCCCATAACACAGACCACAATTGAAGCGGATAAATCACCTCCCCAGACTGCCATGGATACAGGCACGCTGATTGATGTCATGGTCGTCTATACGGATGATGCCCGGGTTGGCGCCGGTGGCATACTCAATATGGAAATTCTTATCAACCTGGCAGTCGCTGAAACCAACCAGGGGTATCTGCGAAGTAACATCAATCATCGTTTTAATCTCGTGCACACCGAAGAAGTCAGCTATAACGAATTTAATGGTGTAGCATCCATGGATTGGGTAACAACGATCAATAATTTGACGAACGCCGATGGTATCATCGATAATGTCCTCACTTTAAGGAATACCTACGCGGCCGACCTGGTTGTCCTGATTGTGGAGGATTATCAACAGACTTGTGGTATCGGCTGGTTGATGACCGCTGCCACCATGACTGCATCGCATGGATACAGCGTGGTATCACGCAGATGCGCTACCGGTTATTACTCCTTTGCACACGAAACCGGCCATAATATGGGGGCGCACCATAATCGTGAAGATACATTGGTAAGTGGTTATTTTTCCTATTCTTATGGTTATTGGGCACCCAATGCGTCCTTTCGTACCATTATGGCCTATAACTGCCGGCCGGTCGGTTGTCTACGGATAAATAATTGGTCCAATCCTCAGATACTGTATAATGGCATCCCGACCGGGGTCGATTCAACTGCGCCAAACAGCGCTGACAACCGCTTAACCCTCAATTACACCGCAGGGATTGTGGCAAATTTTCGTCAATCGATTGTCATCCCATCCACCCCAACCAATTTATTCGTAAGCGGTCAGAGCATGCATTCGATCACCATCGGATTCACGGATAACAGCAACAACGAAACCGGCTTTAAAGTAGAACGCTCGCTGAACGGCCAGCCCTGGTCACAGATCATCACACTTCCCGCTAATACGACCAGTTATACAGATTTTGAGCTTTCTTGCTCAGAAAATTACGCCTATCGCGTACGAGCCTATAATACACTGGCGGAATCTGAGTATAGTAATACCCTCTCCACCACCACCCTGGTCTGTGGTCCCCCATCAGCGCCAGCGCCGATCCAGCTTTCCATTGCCACCAATTCAGCCCTTTTCTCATGGCAGGATGTGGAGGGTGAGACTTCATATCTGGTCGAACAACTAAGCGGCAACCCCTTAGTCTGGTCTCCCCTTGCCACGCTCCCTGCCAATAGCACCTCCTATTATTTACAAGATTTGGAAAAGAATACTGCCTATACAGTGCGCTTCACGGCTAAAAATAGCTACGGGGATACCACCGGGGACCCGATCTCATTTACCACCATGAGTCAGGCGCTCTTTCTACCAGTGATCACCCGCTAAAAGCTTCTTTTTCCAGCTCGATTTGCGGGCTTGTACGAAGCAGGTGTCGGCCTTGTAGGCACTCAGGTTGTCACTTCACTCGCCATTTTCCGTCACTCTTTTTCTATAAGTTTCAAGCTAAAGGCTACCGCGCTCGTGCGAAGCACGCCTCTCTGAGTGAGTTCTGCTACTCAATTGATTGGTTAATAGGCGCGACAAGCTTATTTTGCAAAGGTCTGATGCACTAACCCATAAAAACCATCCTGGAGAAGGATCTGTGACACGAGGAATTTTCAATGTGAATTGTTTCATCCTTATAAATTTGAGTTATTGGAAAATTCCCCCCGCCTCTGCTTTGAAACTTGAGCGCAAATGTACTATACTTTAATCACCTGTTTTCACCCACACGAAAGCCCCGTAGAAGGAGGTTATTATTTATGGGAGCAGAAAAAAAATTCAAACTTACGTATGGTACCATGTTCAATCCGCCGGAAGAATTTCACGATCGCTACGAAGCAGAATTGGCGAAATTGAAAGCATCCTTTGGCACAGAATATCCAATGATCATCAATGGAAAAGATGTAAAATCGAGTGAGAAATTTGAAAATCGATCCCCCATCAACACGGATCAGGTCATCGGAATTTTCCAAAAAGGAACAGTCGAAGATGCAAATGCAGCCGTAGCTGCCGCAAAAGAAGCATTTAAAGTCTGGGGCAAAACCCCCTGGCAGGAAAGAATCCGCCTTTTACGCAAAGCCGCCGATTTGATTGAAGACCGCAGTTATTACATCGGCGCAGTCATGTCCCTTGAAGTTGGCAAAAATCGCATGGAAGGAATCGGTGACGCGGTTGAAACTGCCGATTTGATTCGGTATTCCTGCCTGCAAGTGGAAGAAAATAATGGCTTTGTCACCGAAATGGGTTCAGATCCATTTGAAGGCTACTCATCCACTAATACTTCTGTCATGCGGCCGTATGGTGTCTGGCTGGTCATCAGTCCATTCAATTTCCCCGGCGCTTTAACCGGCGGACCTTCTGGCGCAGCATTGGCTGCCGGCAATACAGTCATCATGAAACCAGCTACCGACACACCGTTGACGGCTTATCATCTCGCCAGGGCTTTCCAGGATGCCGGACTGCCGGATGGTGTCTGTAACTATGTCACCGGTCCGGGCAGAACAATTGGGAATGCACTGGTTACTCACAAAGACATTGCCGGGGTTACCTTTACCGGATCGTTCGATGTAGGTATGGGCATCTTCCGCCAGTGGGCTGAAAATGGTCCCTATGTACGTCCTACCATCCTCGAACTGGGTGGCAAAAATGCAGCCCTGGTCTCCAAAAATGCGGATATCGAACTGGCAGCATTAGGCATTGTGCGTTCGGCATTTGGCTTGCAAGGCCAAAAATGTTCGGCATGCTCGCGGGTCCTGGTGGAAGCACCTGTTTATGATACGCTCGTTAAGAGAGTCGTAGAATTGACCAAGAAACTGGCGATTGGTGACCCAACTGACAGGAAAGTTTTCATGGGGCCGGTAGTCAACAAGAGCGCTTACCAGGATTACCAGGACTTTGTCAAAGATCTTGGGGAAAACGGCAAGATCCTTACCGGCGGAGAGCTGCTGACAGAAGGAGATTATGGCAAAGGCTACTTCGTAACGCCTACTCTGGTGGTCGATGTGCCATTCAGTCATCCACTCTGGAAACAAGAAATGTTTCTGCCGATTACCACTATTGGTAAGGTGAAAGATCTGCAAGAAGGTATGGAAATCGCAAATAATGTCAATTACGGCCTGACATCCGGTTTCTATGGATCTGAAGATGAAGTTGGATGGTTCTTCGAGAATATCGAAGCTGGTGTGAACTACGCCAATCGCCCACAGGGAGCCACAACCGGTGCCTGGCCTGGTTTCCAACCTTTTGGCGGCTGGAAAGGATCCGGTGCTACCGGTAAGAATGCCGGCGGTGTACACTATTTGCAGATGTACATGCGGGAACATATTCGTAACCAGGTAAAAAAGGCCTGAGTCGATTGAATGGGGCTGTTATATCATCAAAACAGCCCCATTTTTTTGAAACATATCTTTCTCAAGGGGAATTCTTAATGCCTGTCTGGAGGGACCCTCTTTACTCTGATTGCAACACAGCTTTTTGGTAAAATTTACATGTGCAGGTTGCATATGCTTTTTCAGGAATAAAAAAAATGAAGTAAATTGAGAGCAACCAGCCACCAGAAAATCCATAATGATAAAGAAGAAGAAAAAATGACAAAACTATGTAGCTTGCAAGAAGCGGTCAATACCTACGTAAAAGATGGAAGCCTGCTCTATGCGGCCGGGTTCACACATTTAATCCCATTTGCCGCTGCGCATGAGATCATTCGCCAGAGGATAAGAAACCTGACGGTGGCCCGTGCGACGCCAGACCTGATCTACGACATGATGACAGCTGCCGGCTGCGTATCGAAAGTGATTTTCTCCTATATGGGCAACCCGGGCGTGGGCTCTCTGCGCATCATGCGTGCGGCTATTGAAGCGGGTGAACTTGAATGGGAGGAGTACTCGCATTTTGGCATGATTTCGCGACTGCAAGCAGGTGCAGCAGGACTGCCTTTCATGCCCATGAATCAGACAGCAGCACCCAGTCTTGAGCAAGTCAACAAAAATATTCGCCGTATGACTGATCCTTTTACAAACAAAGAAGTGATCGTCGTACCGCCGTTGAACCCGGATGTAGCCATCATTCACGTTCAAAGGGCAGATCAATACGGTAATGCCCAAATCTGGGGTATCCTCGGGGAACAGAAAGAAGCTGCATTTGCTGCAGAACATGTCATCATCACCGCTGAAGAAATCGTCGATGAGAGAATCATCCGCAATGATCCCAATCGAACCATGATCCCGGCTATCATCGTGGATGCCGTTTGCCATGAGCCATTTTCCGCGCATCCATCCTACACACAAGGATACTATGATCGTGACAACCCGTTTTATTTGAAATGGGATGAAATCAGCCAGTCCTCCGAGGAAGTCAAGCGCTGGTTGGATGAATGGGTCTATGGCGTGGAGGATCGTCAGGAATACTGGCAAAAATTAGGTGAGGAAGTTCACCGGCGGCTGCATGTGAAGCCTTTGTTTAGCTCGCCCATCAATTATGGAGATTACTAAAATGGAATACACCAAGTCAGAGTTAATGACAGTCAATGCTGCCCGTCTCTTACGTGATGGCGATGTCGTCTTCGTCGGTGTTGGTTTGCCAAACCTGGCCTGTAACCTCGCCAGGCGCACCCATGCCCCCAATCTGGTAATGATTTACGAAGCCGGCGTGATAGGCGCACGCCCCGCCCGGCTGCCCCTATCAATTGGTGACCCCACCCTGGTGAGCGGAGCAACAGCGGTTTGTAGTATGTATGACATCTTTAGTTTCTACCTTCAACGTGGTAATGTAGATGTAGGCTTTTTAGGTGGTGCACAAATCGATCGATTCGGAAATATCAACGCTACCGTCATCGGAGATTACGACCACCCCAAGACTCGTCTACCTGGTTCTGGCGGGTCGATGGAAATTGCCGGCTGGGCAAACCGCTGTTACATCATTACCCCGCATCAAAGGCGGCGCTTCCCGGAAAAGGTGGATTTTATTACCTCCGCCGGCTTCCTTTCAAACCGGGCGGAAAGAGAAAAAACAGGAACGCGCGGGAAAGGTACACAGGGAGTCGTTACCCACCTCGGCATCCTTGAACCGGACGAAAATGGAGAAATGTCACTGGCTGCCTTACATCCAGGTGCAACGGTTGAACAGGTCAAAGAAAATACGGGCTGGCCATTGAAAGTATTTAACCATCTGCGATATACCGAGCCACCAAGCGCAGATGAACTGTGCATTTTACGCCAGGAATTAGACCCGACTGGAATTTATATTAAATGAAAACTGAAGAAAACAAGAAAATTGAAGTTTTGGTGACCTTCCCACTGGCAGAGGATCTCGTTCAGAAGCTGGCTGCGGTGGATAAGAGACTGCACATTCATGTCATTCCTGCCAAGAATATCAACGATATCAGCGATGATCTGTGGCAAAAGACAGAGATTCTAATCACTGAGCGAATTCTTCCCCCAGCAGAAAAAACACCAAATCTGAAATGGATTCAATTCAATTATGCAGGAATTGATGGTGCGGTCGATGATCCATTGCTCAAAAAACCCAACCTGGATATTACCACCTTAAGCGGGGCTGCCGCTCCCCAGGTTGCGGAATTTGTCCTGATGGCCATGCTCACTTTGGGGCACAAGGTCAACACAATCTTTCACCAACAAAAAAACCATGAATGGTCACCCGATCGTTTTTCGCGCATGATGCCAAGAGAACTGCGAGGCAGTACTATCGGTCTGGTTGGATATGGCAGCATCGGCAGAGAAATCGCCAGAATCACCTACCCCTTAGGAGTTAAGATTTTAGCAACAAAACACGATAGCATGGATCCGAAAGACCGTGGATTCAACCTTGAGGGACTGGGCGATCCGGAAGGAAATTACTTTACCCGCCTTTATCCCATCCAGGCAGTTGGGTCAATGTTGAAAGAATGCGATTTTGTCGTCATCTCCTTGCCCAAAACGGAGGCTACCACTCATATCATCGCCGAAAAAGAACTGGGTGGCATGAAATCAAGCGCATATTTAATCGATATCAGCCGGGGTGGAATTGTCAAGCCCAGCGCACTGAAATTCGCCCTCCAGGAAAAGAAAATCGCGGGGGTCTTTAAGGATGTGTTTGAGCAGGAACCCTTGCCAAAGGACAGCCCTTTTTGGGATTTTCCCAACATGATCATTTCGCCACATATCGCCGGAATCAGTGTTAACTATAACGAACGCGCAGTCATGTTGATTGTTGAAAATTTAAAAAATTATTGTCAGGATCGGCCATTATTCAATCTTTATAACCAGGAGCTTGGCTATTGATAAAGGGGTCAGCAGACACTTTATGCTAATATCAAAAAACATCCATGTTGTCTTTTTCGACGCAGGCGACACCCTATTTTATTTTGACGGAGATTGGGAAGAGACCCTGAAGCAATCAATTCAGACGCTTTGGAATAGTCTCAATCAAAAGGGATTTCCACTGGAGGAAAGATTCTTCGTGAAAGATTTTTCCAGGCGCATGCAAACCTATCATTCCGATCGCGATGAATCGATGTTAGAGGTTACCACCTCCCAGGTATTGATTGACGCGTTGAAAGATTATGGCTTTCCAGAAATAGAACCAGACCTGATCTGGCATGCGCTCAAAGAGATGTATGCTATTTCTGAAGCGCATTGGAAATTAGAAGAAGATGCAGAGGAAACGCTCCAATGGCTGCAAGCGCAGGGTTATCGACTCGGACTGATTTCGAATGCCAGTGATCGCGAAGATGTTTATACGCTTCTACGGCAGGCCAATATTCTTCATTACTTCGAGCTGGTTCAAATATCTGCCGAAAGCGGATTCCGTAAACCTCACCCTGCCATGTTCCAGATAGGTTTGGACTATTTCAAGGTCCAACCTTCAGAATGCCTGATGGTGGGAGACCGGCTTGAGCTGGATATTCGCGGCGCCAAGGAGAGCGGTATGGCATCAGCATGGATTACTCGCCGGGTGGAAATGAACGACTCACAGGCTCTTGTAAAATTTGAACCGGATTTAATCCTTTCGAGCCTGAAAGACCTGAAAGCCCACCTGAAAAAGGAGTAAGATCAACTCACAAAATCATCCAGGGCTGGTCGAACCAATCCACTACGTGATCTTCGAGATCATCCAGGTCAATGTCTTGCTCAAATTCAACTTTACCACGCACAGAGACCCCGATCTCATGCAGCGTGTCCCTGCTGCCACTGACAAGGTGGTGCCACCATGGCAGGCTTTTCCCGGTCGCCAGCAGACGATAGGCACAGGTCAGCGGCATCCAGTCCAGCTTATGCACCAGTTCCGGCGTTAATACCAGACAGGTCGGCACCAATCGCGACCGATTCTGATAATCTCCACACTGGCAGGTGGCCTCAACGAATAATTTGCAAATGACGTTGGTGGTGTAATAGCTTCCTTTTTCCAAACCCTCCAACCGGAACAAACAGCACTTACCACAACCGTCGCAAAGTGATTCCCACTCAGCGGGTGTCATTTCTTCTAAACTTTTCGTTTCCCAAAATGGTTTTTTGTCCATTAATTATTCCTTGAATCTGTAGCCAATTCCTGTTCGCTGAGAAAATTGTCCTAAACTGATGTACTACAGAAGGTTTTTGCGATCCTGGTCTCAAATATTACCTTCTTGAGTTATAGATTCCCATTTGCTAAAATCATTCATGCAAATCTTAAGATCATATCAGCGCCATTGCAGTGAAGAAATTCTACCATGTTCAAGATCGAATTCGGCCTGCCCATTCGTGCAGCCGATCTTCGTCTTCTGGTCTCATTTAACAATTTCCACCTGTCAAAACCACATCCAGGTGCAGAGAGAAACTCAGAAATCCTGTTACCCTTCCCAAACATTCACTTGAATGAGAGAATACAACCTGTATTTTCCAGGGAATAAGTATGCCAGCCATAAAGCGTTCACTTAGCAGAATACAGGCGGATTTTATCCTGCTCTTCACCGCACTGGTGTGGGGCAGCGGGTTTATCGCGCAAAGAGTCGCTGCTCCCTTCACTAGTATTTTCTTTTACAATGGCGGGCGATTTTTAATCGGCGCTCTTCTCATTTTACCTTTGATCCGCTTCCGACTGAAGATTCCGCGCCAGGAATTGCCTGGAGTAGTGGCTGCCGGATGCCTGCTTTTTGCCGCCGGCGCTCTGCAACAGGCGGGAATGCGGACAACCTCGGCTGCAAATGCCGGCTTTATTACCGGATTATATGTCGTCATGGTGCCAATCTTCCTCTACATGATCTGGAAAGAGCGCCAACCCTGGACGATTTGGATTTCGGCTTTCCTGGCAGTCATTGGCATGCTGCTTTTAAGTACCGGTGGCATCATCCGCTTTGTTCCCGGCGACTTATTGGAGTTTCTGGGGGCAATTTTGTGGGCATTCCATGTCATCGTGGTCAGCAATTCCGTGAAAAAGTTGAATCCCTTGCAATTTGCTGTTGCTCAATTTTTGATTTGTGCGGTTCTAAATTTGCTGATCGCATTCATCTTCGAACCGGCAAGTATCCAGGTGCTGCCCAATTATTGGTGGACAATTGTCTATAATGGTGTCGCCTCCGTCGCGATCGGTTTCACCTTACAGGGGGTTGGCCAAAAACATGCGCCTCCTACAGACGCAGCCCTGATCTTGAGCATGGAATCGGTCTTTGCTGCCCTGTTAGGTTTTCTTTTTCTTTCAGAACGCTTTACATTGGTGCAAACAATCGGCAGCGCGTTGGTCATGGCGGCAATCCTGCTTTCCCAGATTCCGGTTAACCGCATTCGTCAACGAATTTCGAACAGCAAAATAAATAAAACACGCGTGTGACCTGTAATTTCATAAGGTTATAAATCCGGGAATTTGTCGTTTGGGGTGTTTTTAATCGTTCTCCCCTTTGGGGATGATCTCAGCTTGCGCTGGCCGATATTTCTGGTTGCACTTGTCACCTTTTTTTCCGATAATGAAGGTTATCAAAAAGGAGGAAGCATGACATCCATTCGCAAAACGAGAAAATTCAAACCTCTGCTGAGCCTGGATTTTGACGGGGTCTTGCACTGGTATCGTAATGGCTGGAAGGGCGCAAAATACATTGATGATGACCCCGTACCGGGTGCAGTTGAGTTTGTGCGCGAAGCCAGTGAATATTTTCGAATTGTTGTATATAGCTCACGCAGCAACCAACCGGGCGGCATTGAGGCGATGCAATCCTGGATGGAAAAACATGGCTTTCCTGAAGTAAAATTTGCCAAAGATAAACCCAAGGCATTTTTGACGATTGATGACCGAGCGATTCAATTCAATGGTAATTGGTTTGACCCGCAGGAATTATTGAAATTCAAGCCATGGAATAAGCCATCCAACGAGGATGACTAGACCAGTAACCCATTCTATAGAGTTGTTCGACGCTTTAATTACCTGGAGAACCTATTCGTTTATCGGATCAAATTGGTCTATACACCTTGACTCCTAGAACATAATTTCAAATTATGATGTAGAATTAAATCTTAATAAATATTTTTCTCTTAAGAAAGATTCGCTACTGCGCTTGCGGGAGATGCAACAAAAAATGACAGATTTATTTGAGCATGCCATGAAAAAGCGGATGGAGCAGGAAGCACCCCTGGCTGCCCGCATGCGCCCGCGTACCTTCGCGGAATATGTCGGGCAGGAACACATTATTGGCGAAGGTAAAATCCTGCGCCGTGCCATTCAAGCCGATCGTTTGTTTTCCTCCATCATCTTCACCGGTCCGCCAGGTACCGGGAAAACAACACTGGCACAATTGATCGCCCTGCATACCAAAGCACATTTTGAAACAATCTCGGCTGTTCTGGCCGGTGTAGCTGAGTTGAGGCGGGTCATCGCCGAGGCGGAAGAACGGCGGCGCTTGTACCAGCAGCGCACAATTCTTTTTGTTGATGAAGTCCATCGTTGGAATAAAGCCCAGCAGGACGCTCTTTTACCACAGGTAGAAAGTGGCATGCTGACTCTTATCGGCGCCACCACGGAGAATCCTTACTTCGATGTCATTCCCGCCCTGGTTTCGCGCTCACGAGTATTTCAACTGGAACCGTTGAGCGAGGTTCAGCTACAACAAATCGTGGATCAGGCGCTCACCAATAAAGAGTTCGGTTATGGGCTCAAGAATATTGTTCTGGCAGAAGATGCCCGCATGCACCTGATTCGCACCAGCGGCGGTGATGCCCGTAACCTGCTGAATGCGCTTGAACTGGCCGTGGAGACCACTGCCGCCAACCTGGATGGCTCCATCGACATCAGCCTGACCGATGCTCAGGAATCGATCCAGAAGCGAGCCGTGTTATATGACAAAAACGGCGACGCGCATTACGATACGATTTCGGCCTTTATTAAATCTGTGCGCGGTTCAGACCCCGATGCAGCGCTTTATTGGCTGGCAAAGATGGTCGCTGCCGGCGAAGACCCGCGCTTCATTCTACGGCGTCTGATTGTCCTCGCCAGCGAAGATATCGGCCTGGCGGATCCTCAGGGGATGGTGGTAGCCAATGCAGCCGCCGCAGCCTTTGAGTATATCGGTATGCCGGAAGGCATTTTCCCCATCGTGGAGGCGACGCTGTATCTGGCAACTGCGCCGAAATCAAACTCGGTGATGGCCTACTTCAAGATCCGCAAGCAGATGGAAGAAGAAGGCATGGGGCAGGTACCCATCCATTTGATGGACGGAAACCGTGATAGCAAAGCCCTCGGGCATGGTCAGGGGTATCTCTATCCCCACGACTTTGAGGGTCACTTTACCGCCCAGCAGTATCTGCCCGATCATTTGATGAGCAGCCATTTCTATCATCCCTCCGATCAAGGCTTTGAGGCGGGCATTTTGGCCCGGCTTAACCAGTGGCGTGAACTACAATCCCAGAAATTAAACAACAAAGGTGGTGATCAAGATGACAATCCTGTTTCTGATTCGACACGGTCAAAATGATTGGGTTGGTAAACGCCTAGCTGGTAGGACGGCTGGCGTGCACCTGAATCAGATTGGCCAACAGCAGGCGCAATCCATCGCCGCCACACTTGCCGAACTACCCTTCAAGGCCATCTACAGCAGCCCATTGGAACGTGCCATGGAAACCGCACAACCGCTGGCAGATAAACTCTCTCTGCCGGTGGTAATAAAAGAAGGACTGTTGGAAATTAATTTTGGCGATTGGCAGGGAAAAACGATCAAACAATTACAGCGCATGAAACTCTGGAAAACTGTGCAAAACCAGCCGCAAGAAATGCACTTTCCGGGGGGAGAATCTTTTGAGCAAGCACAACAGCGCCTGGTTGATTGCGTTGAAAATCTCAGAAATCAGCACACCAAAGAGGATTTGATCGCCTGCTTTAGCCATTCCGATTCTATTCGCCTGCTCGTAACGCACTACCTCGCTATGCCGCTCGCAGCTTTCCAGCGGGTGGCAATCGACACTGCCTCCATCAGTGTCATCGCCTTTCATGAAGAGCGCATCTTTGTACCTTATATTAACCAGGTCTTGACCACACCGTTTTCCGATCTTTT
This sequence comes from Anaerolineales bacterium, assembly GCA_038329785.1. Lineage (GTDB taxonomy): Bacteria > Chloroflexota > Anaerolineae > Anaerolineales > Anaerolineaceae > UBA6170. The sequence continues at coordinate 65,698 of JBBQNI010000013.1, forward strand.
CAAACGACAGGACAAAAAACCAGAGAAAAAGTCTAAATCAAAGAAACCTTCATAAAATGAAGCCATCCCTGCAACTTTTTGGCATGAAAATAATCAAAACAAAACAAGGATGACAATGACCACCAAAGAAAAGCAAAAACGGACAACGAAAAAAAGCTCACAACGCAATTGGCAAATTCTGATTGGGATAGGCATCTTTTTAATCGTAACAGCCGTTTTGACCGCAACCCATAAGGCTGAATCCGAGGGTATTCAAAGGGCAGTGAAGGGCCAGTCGCTGGGCGATTTCAGCTTGCCTGACTTACAGCAGAACCCTATCCGCCTGAGCGATTTCCGCGGAAAAACAGTCTTGATCAACAGTTGGGCCAGCTGGTGCCCACCCTGCATAGCGGAAATGCCGGCACTGGAGCAGTTTTACCAGCAGAATAAAGCCCACAATTTTGAGATATTGGCAGTCAATGCCGGTGAATCGCAGGCAACCGCTCAAAATTTTGTTCGCCAGAGCGGTGTGACCTTCCCAATTTTATTGGATGAAGAAGCGCAGATATTGACAGCCATGGGAATTAGCGGCTACCCCACCTCGATCCTCGTCAGTCCGGAAGGGGACGTTTTACATATCCATATTGGTCTGTTCTTCCCGGAAGATCTGGAAAAAGAAATCAGCCCCTTTTTACAGCCATAATGACCAGCTAATTCGCGGCTAAAAAAGTTTATGACGCATCAAGACCGGCGCAGAGAACCATCCCTCAACCGATGACCTGCAGATTCCCCCCTGTCACAATTCTTCACTTATCTAATTACTCAGGGGTCTAACCCCTCACTTCCACTTATTTTCCTCGCGCTCTTTCAGCTTTTTGGCCAGCCAATCCAGCCCGCCCAATAATAAAAATGGCAGCGTCAGCAGCAAGGACCCCAATACCAAAACCGGTACCGCCAGAATTAACGCTCCCGCACCATAGATCAGGAAGATCACCAGGCTGCCCACAATGATCAAAAAGGCAATGATGATAAAGAGATAAAGGCGGTCTTCTTGTTTTTTGGTCAGTGGCGGTTTGGGTTTTTTCATACCATTCCAGCATTTCTTGAATTCATTCTTGGAAGAATAATACCAAATAAACCAAAATCCTTATTATTCCTATCCTTCCTAAAAGCTAATAGGGATCACGGAACTTACCAATTGGGACTAATTTTCCAAATTATTGCACACCATGCTGCGGGTTAATGCCCTCTTCTTGATTATAATAACAAAATCATGAACGCAATTCTCACTCGCTATTCCCACTTGGCCGGCAATCACACCCTGGTGTTTGATTCGCTCACAGCGCTATTATCAGAAAATGCGAACAGGATCAACTGGCCGTTATTTCGTTCAGAGGATTGGGTGTTATTTCAAAAAATGGCTGTTGCTGAAGGCGTGGCGGCCATGATTCACCACCGCTTGAAGAGCGAACCAGAGATTTACAATCTATCCCAATTTGACTCTGCCACCTATCAGCATTGCGCGCACCAG
>JBBQNI010000014.1:0-63121 GCA_038329785.1 Anaerolineales bacterium
TATGCCACAGAAAGTAGTAATTGCCGCGAGTCCATATCAGCGCAATCAAGTAAAAAGCCGAAAATGCGCCTTGCGGTGAGATTTGATTTTAACAGGTATTGCATGAGTTTGTTTTGGTCAATCTCGCCTTGGTAGTCAAGCAGCTTTTCCAAAACAATGTCCGTTGAATAACCGCTGCGATGAAACTGTATCAAGTCGATTAGTGCTTTTTCAAAACTGGCGATTTTGATTTCTTGCCCATCAATTTCATAAGTTTGCCAGCCATAAAAATATTTCGCCTGGGTCGTGGTGAAATGAAAAGTATAATCTCCGATGGTTCTTGATTTGGTTTTTTCAAGGGAAACAGCTCTGATACCACTTAGTAGCTGATTGTAATAACCGTGAAATTGTAGAGCGGATAAAAAGGAAATGTAAGCATTTTCGACCAGCAGATTGACGACTGCTCGTTGATCGACGGCCAGTATGCCCCTAGTACTGATGTCAGAAATGACATACAAGCCCTTTTTGATGCGAGTCAGCCAACCGTCGTTAACCAGTTTGCTGATTCTTTTCCTGGTGTATTGAATATCTTTGTTGAATAACTGATTCAGTTGGGAAAACGAAACTACAACTCCATATTGAACAATTGCTTCTTCCAGAAGTTGAAGTTCGTTTTCGATAAGCGCACTTCTTTTCATGTGATGATAATACCACATAGGGGGTATTATTGAAACATAAAAAGAAGTGTCTGGTTTTTGTTTCCTTTCTGACTTGGATGTTTTTTTACTTGACAGGACAGCGATAAACTTACTTTATATCAATCCCACTTGAAGGGCAATTCTTAGGCGATTAATAATCTAAATGAGAATAATGATTTTGGTAAAAAAAGGTTTTTTTGCGGATAGTTCGGGTGCCCAGAGGACGAATCATATCTAGAAATAGTTTAGAAGTAGGTTGGGCAAGTCCCACTGACCTGATAGATTGAAAGCAATGTATTTCCTCATTCGACGAGCACCAATTGCTGAGTGCCCAAAAATCATGACCGGTCGGTGTCTCATCCAGAAATCGATTAGCCATTGAAGGATTCCAGATAAAACCCGGGATTCTCCCAGACGCCTTTGGCCGGACACAATTGTTGGGCATTTGTGCAACCCGCATGGATAATTTATCGGCTAAGTATGCAAATTGAGGAACTGGTGTGCTGGACTTGCCCAACCTACGTGGGAGAAAAATGTGATGAGGGCTTGTATGCAAGTCCCGCTGACCTGATTGATTGAAAGCAAAGTAGTTTCTACATCCACGTGATAAAAATTTCCCTGGCGTAGCGAAAAGTATGGTTACGTTTTGTCAGGTACAATTCAGTATGGTTAATTTTGATTCGATGTTTGCCGGCCTGCGCACTGTGCCTCAGTTCCAATCTTTGCAGGACGAGGATCTGTGTCAGATTTTGGCAGCCGGACGAGTACAAAATTACAGCACCGGTGAAATGATTTTCAACCAGGATGAACCCTGCTCCGGCATGTTTGTCTTAATCAAAGGGCGGGTCAATCTGTGCAAACTAGGACCGCAGGGACAGGAGAATATTCTGGCGACTATTCAGCCGATTATTATGTTCAATGAGGTGACTGTCCTGGACGGGGGTAAAAACCCGGTCACAGCTTTCGCCACGCAGGAAAGCGTTCTCTGGAAAATCTCATGTGAGAATTTTCAGCAATTGTTGGCGCGCTACCCCGCCATTGGCATCAGTCTGCTGCGGATTATGGCTGCTCGCAACCGGCGATTGATTGAGCATTATGAAGATCTCTCCTATCGCAATGTGGATAGCCGGGTGGCCAAGCTATTGTTAGATCTCAGCCGCAATGGCACCTGTGAGATCATACGCCGCGATCACTCAATTGAGGAGATGGCCTCGTTGATCGCAACAGTTGGTCCCCTCATAAGCCGGACGTTAAAATCCTTTAAAGAAAAAGGTTGGATCCATTCGTCGCGAATTAGCATTTCGGTGCTGGATGCGGACGAGCTTGCACGGGTTGCGCGCATGAACCTGAGCTTTTTAGTGTAAGTTATTAAGCGCGAATGGCCTACTTATAAAAATTTGCCGGTGATGTTAATTTTTGGTACCTCACCGGCCTGCAATTGCTTTGACTTGATTTTGCTCTAACTAGATTTTGAGCTGATAACTTTCGATTAGCGCAATGGAAGTCTTTTTTGTGTCAACTTACTTCGCACGGTATCGCTCGATTTGCTTATGAGTCAAACGGAATGCGCCCGATAAGATCTTTTTTGGTAAATGGTCCTTTCGCAGCGATCAATTCGCGGGCGGTTGGAACCATTTTCCAGACGTTCCAAAGTAAAACTCCGCGCACCTGACCCTGGAGTCGATAGTACACCACGCCCTGTTGGAAGGGTTCCTTCCAATCACTGATTACCTCAGCGCTCGGATCCAGTTCGCCGACTGCTTCGTAGCCAAGATCAAAGAGATCGGAATAGAAAAAGGGCAGGTACTGGTACGCCTGTGATTCTCCGGTCATATTCGCTCCGGCCATCTGACCCATAGTGAGGGCATTATCCTCGTGCTCTACGGTCCTCCATTTTGCCAGGGTGTTGTCGTAAAAGGTGGCTGCATCTCCGGCCGCGTAGACATCCGGATGTGAAGTACGTAAGTACTGGTCAACCACAATCGCTCGCTCCACCTTCAAACCGGCCATTTGAGCCAGATCGGTATTGGGCAGAATTCCCAGACCGGCAACCACACCTTCAGCTTCGAATACTTTGCCAGATTCTGTTTTTACCCTGTACTTTCCGCCTTCTTTTGTCAGGCCATTGACCGATTGGCCTGTGAGAACCTCCACTCCTTTTTCGCGGTAATAATCATTTAAGAAACTGGAAAGATCGGCCGGAAAAAGGCGCGCGCTGATGCCATCTTCGGGAAAAATCATGGTCACTTTTTTGCCGTTCATATTAAGGGCGGCCGCAATTTCCGAGCCAATAAATCCGCCTCCAATGACGACAAAATCATCATTATTTTCACTGGCTTCGCGTAGACTGCGATAATCGGCCAGATTGCGGTAATAATTTACACCTTCCACATCAAAGGGAAATTTACGTGGTGTGCCGCCGGTAGCAATCAACAATTTATCAAACAAATGCCAGTTTCCCTGATCATCCTTCACTTTCTTTTCGCTGAGGTCCAGACCTGTAATAATGCGACCAAGATGCAGCTGAGCGCCGGTATTCTGGGTTTTACGATAGATCTTCTCCACCGGCTTGCCTTTCCACAGTCCTTTGGAAAGCATTGGGCGGGTATATGGCGGGTCGAGTTCGCTCCCAAATATTGCCACGGTTCCCTGTGGGTCACGCTCGGAAATGGCACGGGCTGCAGCATCGGCAGCCATGCCGCCCCCAACAATCAGGTATTTGTACTTGTCCATTCGATTTTCTCCTTCAAATGGTAAACCCAGGGTAAATGGTTTGGAGGAACTTTTCTTCTGTATGGAGTTCTCGTTACAGTCCTTCAACCCGCCCGGGTTACCTTTGCTATTATCTTAAAGGAAAAATGCGATAATTCAACCGGTTGAACAAAGATGCAGCCGGTGATGGCCGCTTTGATTGTGTGCAACAGAGGAATCTGGAAGGAATTCTTGTAACATTCCAACTCAGGTTGAAGAAGCAGTACGTTATTTCAGCCTTTGATGCTGCGGGACATCATGTCGAGCAGTCGATCCTGATTGACGATCCGGTATTCGGTGCGGGTGATGTCAATAATGCCATCATCGGCAAAGCGATGCAAAAAACGGCAGACCATCTCGCGGGTTGAGCCAATGCGCGCAGCCATTTCATCAAGGGTAAGGCTGCGCAGGATAGCGCCTTCTTTGGCATCCTGGCCTGTGTCAAAGAGTAATTTTGCCAGACGGCCAGCCACTGGCTGGAAGGCCATTTCTTCGAGGATTTCGCTGGCACGGGCCATTTTGTCGATCATCAGACGCGATAGCTCCCAGGAAAACTTGCCGTTTTCTACTAAAATTGGATGTAGACTCTCGGATGACCAGAGGTAAAGGCGGGAATTTTCTGCAGCTACCAGGGATACCGGCATCTGACGTTGCGGGTAAAAGAAAGCCAGTCCCCAGAAGATATCACCTGTGACAAAAGTAGTCACTACCAGGCTGCGGCCTTCAAGCGAGTATTTCAAAGCCTGAACTGCACCGGCTTTCACCATGAATAAATAAGGCCAAACCTCACCCGCAGCCTTGATAACAGTCCCCTTTGGATACTTCTGCGAAATAGCGATCTGGCTGGCCAATTCTAACTTGGCCGGCGGTAAAACGCCGAAGACAGGATTGTTTTGGAGAATTTCGATGTCGGTTTTCATTTGTTCCCTCCTCTTTAATATAACAGAAATTTGCAAAGTCCAGAGCGAAATGAAGCAACCGCTTTAACATTTGCCTTAAGTTAATTTATTCACAAGCGAGATATGTTACAAGGCAATAGGAAAGCATATTTAATCTGGACTTTCGTTAATGAGGAATGGTGGAGAAATTATATGAGAAAAGTTACTTTTTGTTTTTTGATTGGGCTGATGCTGACTTTATGTGCCTGTAAACCTGCCAGCCCATTGTGCGACGAGGACTCACTCCAATATCGAAGTCTGGATGAATTAATTGCGTTGGAAACAACAGGTGTGGATATTGAAGATTCTGACGCCACTTCGCAGGAGTTGGAGATCAATGGGCGAATGGTCCAGTTTGATCAGGTGATACATGGACCGTTGTGTAACAATCACCTGGCTGGTACCGTTTACATCGCCTGTGATATTGAAATAGCAGCCTGGCAAGATAAACCAAATTTTCTGGATGGTTGTGATTTCGAAGTCAGTCCTGGATCAGTGGTGTATGTGGCTGCGCACAAGAATGCTGCTTATTTCCAGGGTTGCGATTTTTGCCACGTGAGCCATTCTACACCTGCGCCTTAAGTAGATGCAGTAATCTATTGTCTTAAGGCAATGTTCGTCAATGGGCTTTGTGATAATTTGAACTAAGTAGCTTTATTAATAATCGGAAGGATGGTGCAATATGCAAAGAAACAATAAGTTAGGGGGAATATTGGCTCTGATTGGGGCCGTGATCGGTGTGGTAGGACATTATGTCCTCTTCTTTCAGTGGTATGTGGCCGGTATGTCGGCTGAATCAGCAGAACCGGGGTGCGAGATTCTCTTAAAATTTCTGCACCCGGGATTGGCTGATCTGGGTTTGCTTGGATCCGCGCTGTTAGCTGTCAGCGCCTATGGATTTTTCAGTAAAAAAGGCTGGGCTTTCCTCCTGTCGCAGATCGGTATGGTATGCGCCCTGTTAGCAACCTGGTTTATTAATGTGCCCTTTATGGCAGCCAATCTGCCGCCCATTTACTTTACGCTCTTTTTCCCCTATTTACTGATTTATTTCTTGCTCTTGCGCTCGGTGGAGCATGTTTCCTGGAGCCGCAGTCTACTGGGTCTGGCTTTTGGTCTGGCTTATATCTTCTGCTTTATGAATGGTGTCTCCAGCACCAGCCGCATCATCACCGTGGGTGCACCTATTTTTGCGCTTGTGGATGCACTGCACTGGGTGGCCATGTTTGGCTGGGTAGTGATTGCGGTAGGGGTAGTGATTTCTCCCAAAGAATGGATGCGCGTTGTCGGACTCAGTGCAGCAGTTCTGGAATTGGTGGTTGGTATACCGCTGGCTGTTGTGACGGCTGCGGAGTTAGGTCGTTTTTCTCTGTTTGCACTGGCGCCCATTTCATGTCTGGTGCTATTGGTCATCCTGGTGTGGCCGGGTCTGTGGCAAAAATGGAGCGGAGCTGAATAAAATAAAATTCAACATGTACCTGATGGGTTTTGATTAATTTGTAGTGAAGGCAGCGAACCTTCACAGTATTTCAACCAGGCTGTCATCTATCTCCTCTTGCTGTTTTTCAGAGAGCAACCGGCAAGAGGGAATGGTTTTCACGTTTATGTGACGGGTTTCTTCAAAAATCAGTCCTCCTCCCTCTTCACTTAACTTATGTTAAGGACATTGACAGCCTGGTTTGTTATCATGTGTAAAAATGCACAAACAGGCATTATCAATTACCTGTGGCAGGAGATTGTATGCAAGCAATGAAAAAACGGTTTAAATTCCTTTTTCAATCTACTAAGGGACTGGTCCTGATGGGGATTGCTTCCTGTGCGCTGATCTCAGCCTTTTTTGGTATGTTATCCGGGCCAATGGCTGATTTTGGTGTGAAGGATGTGGTTGTACGAATCTTCGGCATTAACTTGATTGAAGCCGAACGCGAAGGGCGCTTAATTATTCTGTACCACACGATTGCCATGATTGTGGTGGCTATCGAAACGTACATAATCACTGACCTGGTGGCGATGAAAGAAAATCAACGGGTTGCCATTAACAGCACCATCACCGTTGGTTACCTGGCAGTCATTATCGGCGGATTGCCTTTTGCCTATTGGGGACATAGCTGGCCGCTGCATGGTCTTTACATTGCCGGGTTGGCGTTGATCTTTTTCTCTGGTTGTTATCTGGCCTATGCCCTCTGGCCGTGGCGCAATGAATACAAGGTGACGGATAAGGCCTATGCACATACTCGTGCTGGGTACTCATTGGAACGAGTTGCCTTTTTTGCCATGGCGATGACCACGCTGGCTTCGGCATTGTTTGGTGCGGTCCCCGGTTCGTATTATGGTAATGGTTTTGAGACCTTTTTGGCTGAAAATGTAGTGCGTGACCCTGTCAAATCAGCACTCGATCTTTCGATCATTGGGCACTTGCATATCATGCTGGCCTTGATTGCGATTGCCGCTACACTAATCATCTGCCGCTGGATGGACTTCAAAGGCATCTGGCACAAGTTGGCCATGCCGTTGATGATTATCGGTTCAATTGTGCTGGCGATGGGAACCTGGCTGGTAGTTCCGTTTGAAACAGCAGCTCACTTCATTATTTATGGGGGTTCTACCCTGGCAATGTTTGGGGCGCTATTCCTGGTTATCTATTCCTGGGGCAAATTGATTCGCGAGGGGTTGGCACGCAAGGGCTTGAAAAAAGGCAATTTCTTCCAGGCAGTTGCTGCTTTGGTGAGTGATCCGGTCAAATTTGGTCCAACCTGGCAGATGGTATTTATGAATTTCACCGTCAGTTTTGTGGGCATCTTTGTGGCCGTCAAACTGGATGAGACCTTCCGCCAATGGCAGTTTATGGATGAGCGCTTGATCCTGACCGGTCACTGGCATATTCTGGCCACGCTGACAGCTACTATTCTTCTGTTTTATTATGTGGATTTAGCCGGCCTGAAAGGGAAAGCACGCCAATGGTTTGGCTGGGGTTTAATCCTTTCATCTGACCTGGCATTTGGGGCGGTCACCATTTATGAGATGAAACGCTTGTTTGTGGATGAAGCCGTGCAACAGCCGGTGGTCAATATCACGACTGTGCTGGGAGATATCGGCTTGATCACTGTGCTGGTTGTCCTGGCAACTGTGATGGTTTGGCGCTTGATTGACCTGTTTAAGAAGAGAGGGCGTTGGACCAAAGAAATTGATGAACGTCTCGCTCGCAGTCAGGAGGTGAAACCATGAAACGTCAATTTTTATGCCTGCTGGTTGCACTTTTTTTGTTGACAGCCTGCCAACCTGTTGATTTTGACGCACCCGCGCCTGTTTATGAAACCGGCGTAGATAGTAATGCCTGGGTCAACATACCCGCTGGCCCTTATTTTGAAGGGCAATTCAATCATAATGCCAGTATTGACAATGATTATGAGATGATGGTTACCCTGGTGACGAATGCACAGTATGTTCAATACTTAAATGCTGCCCTGGCAGATGGTTCCATCAAGCTGGTGGATGAGCAGATTGTGGGCTATTATGGCGGAGATCCCTTCAACGAGGGCCGTCATGAAGAGGAAGTCGCCGCAGGTGATTATCTTTATCTACCGGTCGATAAACGAGCCGGTCTGCGCTACCAGTTTGATGGAAAACAATTTTCGGTAAAAGAAAGTTGGAAAGATCACCCGATGACGTTTGTTTCCTGGTTTGGGGCTAAGGCTTATTGTGAGTATTATGGCGGCAGGTTGCCGACAGAGCAGGAATGGGAGAAGGCTGCCCGTGGAACCGATATCCGTCCTTACACCTGGGGCTATGATCTCGCACGCAACAACGCTAACTTCATTAACAGTCGTGATCCGTTTGAGGATATGAGCAAATTTGGTTCCCGCACCACACCGGTCGGCTTCTATAATGGCAACTCTTACAATGGTTACCAGACTCTCGATTCAGCCAGCCCGTATGGGTTGTATGATATGGCTGGCAATGTCTGGCAGTGGACGAATAATGTGTATGACTTGCAGCATTATCGCTACATGCGCGGGGGCAGCAAGGATTTGTATGAAAGCAATTTGCGGGTATGGGTAAGAAATAATGCCCGCCCAACCTATATCAGCCCGGCAATCGGGTTCCGCTGTGTCCGGTAGAGGAAACGCTCTATGATCTTTATTCGTATGAAGTTGAAATTGTATTGGAAACTGATTAAAAGCCTGCAGACCGGTTTGCTTTTGGCGACCGGTCTGGCCGGCTATATGTCCGCCCGTTGTCCAATTTTTAACGCGCCCCAATTATTGGCGGTAGCGGCCAGTCTCTTCCTGGCGATTAGCGGCAGTACCATTTTGAACATGTGGTATGACCGCGATATTGATGCGCGGATGCTGCGTACCTGCATGCGGCCTTTAGCCAGTGGGCAGGTCAGCAGCAAAGAAGCGCTGACCCTGGGTCTCATCCTTTCGATAAGCGGAGTGGGTTGGTCATTGGCAATTGACCCGTTGTACGGTTTGATTGTCGCAGCAGGTTTGTTCCTGGATGTAATTGTCTATACCGTCTGGCTAAAACGCAAGACTGCCTGGTCCATCATCTGGGGTGGAATTTCTGGTGGAATGCCAATCCTGGCCGGTAGAACACTGGCCATGGGTGGCATGGATTGGGTTGGTGTCACGTTAGCGCTGGGTATTTTGTTCTGGATTCCCACGCATATTATGACATTCAATATCCGCAATGCGGCTGATTATCTGGTTGCCGGTATCCCCACCTTTGTTTCCCGCTACAATATTGCCGTAACCCGTAAGATCATCGTTATTTGCAGTATTCTGGCAGCCATGATGATGTCCGTGGCAGCCGTGGGAATTGGCATGCAAGTTGGCTACCTGCGACTTTTGGCCGTCCTTTCCAGCGGCCTGGTTATTCTTTCTATCAACAGTCTGTTGAAACCCTCAGAAAAACTCAATTTTGGTCTGTTTAAGTATGCTTCACTGTACATGCTGAGCTCGATGATATTAATGATGCTGGCATGAAAAACCTGGCTCGCGCCAATCGCCCGCTACTTTTCCTGATGGTATTGTTGGCGGCCTACGAAGTGACAGTGGGTGGAAAAAGCAGTCAGGTGCTGGCAACCTGGGCTTATACGGTTGCCTTCGGCGTGCTGGTAGTAGCCGGGTTGGTTTTGATTCTATTGGGGAATGAGGTGCTGGAAAAACCAGCCGTGGTGATTATCAGCTCAATCATACCCTTAGCCCTCTCACTGGGTTTGGTGGTTGAATTCTTACCCGCCTGGCATTGGCCATACACAATTTTTGTCCTGGTGGGATTTGCACTGATTGTCTTTACGCGTATTCAGTCCCCCCGCCGCTACCAAATTCCATTGTTAGCTCTTGTGCATGCTGTGGCAGGATTGGTTATTTTTCTACTGCCGATCATTGTCGTACTTAATGGAACGGTTCCACAGGCATGGTTTGTGTTAATCAGTGTGGGAGCAGCCTTAATTGGTTTAGCAGGAATGCTGCTGACGCTGCTGCGCAGCGGCCGGCAATTTCTAAGCCAGGATGTGATTTTTAGCGTTCTCCCCGCAATATTATTACTGATGACAGCGGCTTTTGTGGCAGGTTTTCAGGTGCTCTAAAAAAGTAATCTATGAAAGAATTTTTACTCCATTTTAATCCCGCACTCAAGAAACAATGGCTGCATTTACTGGCTGGTCTGATGTGGGCTGGCGTAGGCATTATGCTGGCTTTGTTTACAACCCCATGGCTGCGAGCGATCGCGCCCATCATTCGAATTCTCATTTTACTGGCAGGGATAATCCTGGCAACCGCTATTCAACTGTGGGGGTTTGGCCCGATGGCAAAGAAGAATATCGCTCGAATCGAAGCCAAAGTCAAAGAGAAAATCTGTATATTCGCCTTTCAAAAATGGTCAACCTATCCGCTTGTGCTGGTAATGGTCAGCACGGGAATTTACTTACGAAAGTATTCACCTTTTCCGAAACCTATGTTGGCAGTACTTTATCTTGGAATTGGCGGGGGTTTGCTGTTGGCAAGTGGACAATATTTCAAATTTGTTTTTCAACATTTGCGCAGGAAGAATTAAGAACTTGCATCCAATTGAAAAATTATTTTACGGAGGTTGAAATGTCTGGTAGAAAAGGTTGGGCGAAAGTATTACGTGTCATTGGTATCATCTTTATGGGTATTACGGCCGTTTTTACACTCATGGCAGGGATTGGCACGACCTGTGTGGCCGTTGCTGCGGCAAGTTTTGGCGAGAGCATGGCCCCAATTGCCCCTTACCAATGGGTATACGTGCTGTTTGTGCTCTTTACGACAGCCGTAGGAGTAATGATGGTGCGCGCGACCATCATGATTATCAAGAGCAAAGAAAAGGCGTTCCGTAATTCAGTTCTTTCCCTGGTGTTGGGGATAGTGATTGGTGTTATTCACATGGTCGTCTCTCGCGCCTTACGTGGCAAATCGATGCCGACTGACGGCGTGGTCTATATGACCGTTCTGACACTGATACTGCTGATGATCTACAGAATTCCGGCGCTCTGGAAGGAGATCGATTTTTCCAGACAAGGTGGTAAGAATGACAGCCGAAATGCAGCTGCCTTCACCTTGATGCTGAGCGGGGCAGCTATGTTAACTGCGCCACTTTGGGGTGCAGCCACGCACACATTTATTCCAGGCGGTGTGAATTGGGCCAATGCCTGGCCGCTGACGATGAACCTGGCTGGTAGTTTGTTATGCCTGCTGGGGTTGGGTGTGGTTATCTATGGCGTGTTGGAAAGTCGGGTTGCTACCTCAATTCAGCAAATAGATCCTTCGCACGCTCAGAGCTGACGGATATTGGCTTTGATTGGAAGATACCAGTCAGACTTATTAATTAATAAAATATAAACGCAAATAAATCTCGGCGAGGTCTATATGGGTTTATATTTGCCATCTCAGATTGCAAACCAAATTCAACTGAATAAGCGCGCGAACCAGGAACTTATTCCTGCTCGTCTGGGTGGCGGAGAGATGATCTCGCCGGTTTGACCGTTGATTAAAACCGGTATTTGAATCTGTCCGATGGTCAGTATGCCGCTCCATACAGGCAGAAGAATCAATTTATACTGTTCAACTGTCATACGGGTTGAGTTGATGTTGGCATCCCGCACAGGACGCTGGGAATATTGCTTGATCAGCTCGCGTTCGCGCTCAAGAGCATATTCACGAGCCTGGAGAGCGGCGTCGCCGGCTTTGATCTGGTAGGTTTCAGCAGACCAATTGGCCAGATAACCATAATCGAAGGGGACCAGCTTCTGAAGGTCATAACTGGGGAGCAGAGATCCAATCCACTCGGGGAAATTGCGGGTAGCGGGCACCAGAATATCATCATGAAAGAGAGCCTTTTGATCCTTCCGGGGTTTCCACTCCTTATTTTCATATACCTCAACCACCCAGGAAATATAACCGCCGACATCGAATGTCCAGGCTGGCATGTATATCCCCTGCAGGGCGGAAGCCTGCGGATGGGCTGAGTCGTCGTTTTCTTCCAGCCAGTTACGAACCAGACTAGCGGCTTCGTGTGGAGAAACGTAGAATGGAATCAGGCTGTGCGGCAAAACGATCGGCCGTGATTCGATCTGTTCGATTTTATAGTTGGATTGACAAAAGGGGCACTGCCAGGTGAGTTGACGGGGTGGAATTATGAATTCTACGGCACAACCCTGGCAGCGAACAACCTGGGTGTTGACGGACTTTGAATGACCTTTGGCGGTAGCGAGAGCAATCATAAAGTTCTCGTCACCACGGGCAGGGTTGGCGGACTGGCGTTGACCGTGCACCTCACAAGATTCACAGATTAAGCCCTGACCATCCGGGGTATATGTCATGCGCCCACCGCACTGGGGACAGATGAAACGATCCGGACTGGAGTTGTTGACCTGACCAGCTTGCTGGCCGGGAAGACGGTCGGGGTCAATAAGATCCTCTGTCTTCAAATCACCATTCAAAATCGCCAGTTCACGACGGGCACGACCTTCTACCGGATCGTTGTCGAGCATGGTCTCCAGTAACTTCCGTTTGGCGTCGGTTTCACCCGTGACAAGGAAGAGATAATAGAGGGCATTATTACGGTCAACCATGGGGGGATTTTGGCTGAGATACCATTCCAGGAAAAAGTGCGCTTCCTGGGCTTCACCGGCTTTGGCAGCGGCAATTCCACGTACCAACAAGTCGCGCGAGGCGTAGAGATTTTCAGTCATTGCCGCAGCCTTGCAGTCCGTCCAAGCTATTGGGGAGGGTGAACCAAAAAGTTGCGCCTTTACCAGATCCAGCGCTGGAATCGACACCAATCTCACCGCCATGGGCTACGATAACACGCCGGGAAATGGACAGGCCAAGGCCTGTGCTTTTTTCCCCACCGGTAGGGCGGGCGGAGAGGCGGGCAAAATCCTGAAAGAGGCGTTCGCGATCACGCTCGGTAATCCCGGGCCCTTGATCTTCAACCTCCACACGCCAGCAAATGTCGCCCTGGAAGGCACGAACGCGTACCAAGCTGGCTCGTGGAGAATACTTGACCGCATTGGAAATGAGATTATCCAGCACCTGGCGTATACGGATGGGGTCGGCAAGAACGATCCCGGGCGGAACCGGTTCCAGAATGACGCGCGTCGATTTTTTGGCTGCCAGACGAGTATTCCGCCTGATAGATTCCTCCAGTAAGACCGACATTTCACGTGCGATGAGATCGAGCTCCAATTTGCCAGCCTCAATGCGGGTAACATCCAGTAAATCGTTGAGCAACCCGAGCATGTGTTGGGTCTGAATACGGATATCGTTTAAAAATTCACTCTTTTCATCGGTGTGAAGTTCAATATCTTCGGTCATTAATAAATCCGTTACGCTCTGGATGCTGGCGATGGGGCTGCGCAGGTCATGGGCAGCAATTCCCATGAAGGTATTCTGCATTTCCATCAGCCGGCGCATTTCTTGATATTGCTGTTCTACTTTTTCCTTTTGTTGGGCAAGTTCACTTACCAGGCGTCCTTTCTCCACAATGACGGAAAGCTGCCCTGCAATTTGTAGATAAATCTCGACATGTTGGTCGAAATAGGTGTTTTTGGTCAGGCTGGAAAAGAAGATAAAGCCAACCGGCACGCTGTTAGCAATCAACGGGCAAGTCAGCGAAGATTGAATTCCTTCATTGAGGATCAAACGGGTTGAATCAGATTGGGGTTTGGCAGCGTAATAGGATTCGAGATCATTCAATATGCGCGGCGTGCCGCTGTTCAGGATCTGTTGCAAGCTGCTTCCGGCCATTTCCCCGATGTAATCCTGGCCGAGATAAATTGCGGGATATTCAGTTTTTGCCCAATGAGCACGTAACGTGCGGCCTTCATCCTCCAAAAGGGCGAATCCAACTCGATCATAAGGAATAAAATCCCGAAAATCGTTGTAGACCTGTAAGAGGATTTCTTCCAATAAAAGGCCGGAATTAATATGGCTGGTGAGCCGATTTAGATTTTGTAATTCGCGGTAGCGTAGCTCGAGGGTTCGGGCCAGCTCTTGCAGCGCCTGGCCTAAACGGCCAACATCATCAACAGGAGATGCAAGGATACTGATTCCGAAGTTACCACGTTTTAATTCTTCCGCTGCCTGAATGTAATTGGCGATACGTTCATCATAAGATAAGCCAGAAGCCATTCAATCTACCTTTCCTGGGGGATTATTATGATTGTACCAAAAGATAGCCGTTTCGCGCGCGAGTTGATAGCTGACAGTGTGTCACCTCTCCAACTCCACTGGATAACACCTTTTCAGCTCGCAGAGGGGATAGCCAAGTTCAGCGCTTCTTGTCCGTTCCATTCGATCATTCGGCTCATTCGTGATTTCTTGAGAAAATTCAGTAAGCAACATTATTTCAGTCGCTTTTCCAGCAAGGTTTTTTCAGGATAAACCAGTACCTATTTATTTCATATTACGGTCATCAACCATGCGCATGTTTTCTGAACAGGTTGCTCTCAAATTCAGGAACGATTGTTGCAAGTATAGCGTCATAAACCTGGAGCGTTAATCCTTTTTCGAGAAAGGGAAGGGAAATGAAAGCTATACGTGTGTTTATTCTAATTGTTTGTTTTGGCCTGCTATTGAACGCTTGTAATTTGCCCTTGGGCACGAATTCACCTGCAAAAGGCTACCCAACAGAAGTCATACAGACCCTTGAGCCGATCATTTTTCCGACTGAAACACGTTCTGTGGTGATTGTGGATATCCCGTCTGCTATTGCGACCGTGACCACAGCGGAGGCGACGCCACTTCCTGAAGCAAGCGCTACAGCTTATGTTCCTTTTACTATCAATTCCTTTGCTGATGGCGTCAATGTGCGCAACAACCCCGGCTATCTATTCCAAATCCGTGGCATGGTACAGTCAGATACCCCCCTGACAGTGCTCGGTCGTTCGCCAGGGAATGAATGGTTTTATATCCAGACCCCCAACAAGATCCATGGTTGGGTTTTCAACAAACTATTTTCGGAGGATGTACGACTGCTGCAAGCGCCATTGATTGAGCCTGGTGAGGTGCAGATAGTGCGCGGTCTGTTATTGGATGGGGCCGGTAAACCGATCAATGGTGTTCAGTTTGCACTGACACAGGGTACTGGCAATAATGCGTCTCGCAACGATGCCAATACGGATGAAAATGGCGTGTTCCTGGCCTTCATGCCATTGAACACCAGCGGCGTGTGGACTGTATCCTATGTGGCCATCTCGTGTGAAAGCAATGTGATGGATGCCAATTGCACTTCCAATGGCACAGTTTTCCCTCCATCACGAGAGATCAACCTGCCAACCGACGAGGTACTGAGCTTCACCTGGAGATAATGTGTCGAACCGCTGGTGCTATTTTCCTGTCAGTTGATTGGATTAGAACAGTCAGCGCTTATACCTTAGAAAATTTGATTTTTTCCATTACAATCAAAGTCACTTGAATCGGATTGGTAATGGAAGAAATCAAAGTCTGTACTCGCAAACAAATTACCCGAACAGTAATATTAATCATTATCCTCGGACTGGCCGTTCATTTCCTCTTGCCCTATGTCAAATCTTTCCGGCAATCTTTCCAGATTATCAGCCATATGGATTTGCGTTACGTGTCGCTGGCATTGGTGGCGCTGACAATCAGCTACCTCGGTGTGGGCTATAGTATGCACGCCCTGGCAAGAATTTATGGTCAGAGGCTGAGTATTGTGAGAGGATCCATCATTTTTACCGCTGCTGCCAGTATAGGCCTGGTAGCTGGAGGGATGTTTGGGACTATTGTTGCCATTGCTCGTTGGACGCACAAAGAAGGCATGGAAATTAAGACCGCCAGTGTGCTGGGAATCCTGCCGTCTTACTTGAATACGGCCTTTATCACCTTTCTTTCACTCTTCAGCATTGTTCATCTCCTGCTGGTGAATGAGCTCTCAACGCTGGAGTTGGTCATTTTTTTGGTGGTCCTGATTCTGCTGCTGGTAGTAATTGTGCTCACCCTGTGGGCATACCAGCATCAAGAAGCATTTTTATCCAGGGTTCATGCCCTTACGTTGTGGTTCCGGCGTCGTTTTCACAAATCCGGCAGTGAGGATGTCAGCGAAGAGAAACTGCGCCAGTCTTTTTTAGCGCTGTCGGAGCTGCGGAATGGCAATTGGCACCTACCCTTAATTGGCGCGCTGGTGTATGTGCTCTTTGATAACATTGTGCTTTATCTCGTGTTTTGGGCCGCACACCAGCCAATTTCCATTTTGAAGGTCTTTACCGGATATGGGCTTCCCTTATTGATGGGTAAAGCCGCTTTTATTCTGCCGGGAGGGTTGGGTATTGTAGAAGCAACCATGGCGGGTATTTTCAGTAGTTTTGGTGTGCCCGCTGCCAGCGCATTTGCCGTGACGCTGGTCTACCGCTTCATGTCTTTTTGGGGAACCACAATTTTGGGATTCTTCATGATGGTGTACCTGGCCCATACGGCCAGTAATGGCGCTGATAGCTCATAGCCGCTTCGCGAGCTCATAGCTCGTAACTCATAGCATAAGAGCGAAGATTAAAGACGGAAGAAGACTCTCGCTTTGCGGGCAACGCGATTTTTATCTCGCAGAAGTGAAATTCTTGATCAAAATAAACATAGTTTCACTATATAATCCCTCCCGAGTGTTCGAGTGCCTTTTATCTAATGTGACCGGATTTCCTAAGGGGAGGAGGACAAGGTTTGATTGAATAATTCAGTTAATTACTTAAGTGCTAACGCCTGGCCATTGAGTGACGATTGCACGCTGATCTCGGTTTGTCCCTGGAGCGCCTTCTCGGTGAAGCACATCTGGCGTGCAAGGCGGATCAAATCGGCTATCTTATCTGATTCTTCCTCACTCTCCATGCTGATTTGAATATCAAAACCATCGCAAAAGCCCTCAGCATCTCCGCGTAAGACTGAACCCTGTTCATGAAATTTGGCGGTTACGATCACCCTCTCATTTTTGATCTGCGTTTTCTTCTTTGCCGCAACCTGCGACAGATGTGAGATCAGTCAAAGGGCCATGCCGGAGACGAAATAAGTTAGCGGCGTGGGTGCGGTACCCTCCCCGCCTGGCATATAATTTCCTTCGTCGCTTATAAAAGCATAGGTGCGGCCAGTTTCGGGTTGACCGGCGACGACTTGTTTGCGCCATTTTTCAATGGAACTGGCGTTTGCTTCCACAGTAATACCGCGAAATTCACCTGGTTGGGATGTCTGTTTTGCGCTCATGATTATGCTCCTGGTTGGCTATATCAAGCTATTATATACTACCTGCACATCGAACAACTCTGGCCGAATAAGATGCCTGATCTCATTCATTTTATAATTAGCTGAGGAGATGAAATGTGGGCGTCATCGTAAATGGAGAAAGAAAGGCAACAAAATGAGTGCCAGAAATGGCAGATCGATCAGCCAAATTTGATCAATGAAAGTCAACAAGTTACTGGAAAACTGAAAGGTAAGTACGTCAATCTAGACCCACGATTAGTCTCTTGCGAGTACCCCGGGATAAAAGCGTTAAAGAAGGCTGTCAAGTACATTGGCCGGCCAGCATCATGGTCGCTGCGCCATGGAGCGATTAAAGTTGCCTGAAGCCATGAAATATGAACATTCAGCAAGCTGCCAGCAAGGATTTAATCCGCGCGAGCAGCCAGCTTGACTTTGGCTATTGACACATGATTATTGGGGCTGTGATGGCAAGAGCTGTTTTTTCATCGGTTGGCATGGCAGGCTGCCATTTGGGAAACAGGGGGTGCTGCGAATTCCGGTTGAGCGTTTATAGCCCATACGCAGGTAAAAATCTACGCTATAGAGTGGGGCAGCCACTTTAATACTGGTTGTTCCTTTTTCCAACATACGCTGTTCATACTCTTCTAACAATTGCCGGCCTATGTTTTGAAAAAAATAGAAATCGTGTACACACAACGTTAAAATGCGCTCATGAGTGGCCCGTAAAACAGCTGAGATCAAACCGGTTTCATCCTTGGTAACGAAGATGATCGGCGCCTGGATGAGAATGGCGATCTGTTGCTGGTGGGCGGGTTCAGATGAGCGGGCATTATAAAATGGTCCCAGATAGGCTGGCTTTTCGACGTGCTCAATCCTCTCCAGGTTGTATTTGGAGAAACATTCGGCGATCAAAATTCCTACGTCATTGGAATCTTGTTCCTGATAAGGGCGAATCTGGATCATGGAAAACTCCGGTGGGATAAGGAGCAGAACTTATCCTTGATTATATAAAAATAAGGATGATTATGAAAGCGATTTCTGGGCGCATTTGCTCAACCTGATTCGAGAAAGAAATTAAGAATGATTTGTCTATGCTAAAATAATTTATGGGTGGTATGTCATTACCTATTCTCATATGATCTGAATAAATTAAGAGGTGTGCTGATGGATCAATTTCCCCTATATTTTGGGTTGGTGTGCGGTGGTTTCTTTTTCCTTTTTGTCCTGGCAGCCGGGGTTGGCCTGTTGATCTTTGGCAGCCGTAGTAAGAAAAAATCCGATTTGAGCCAGGGATGGCCGAGTGTGACCGGAAAAGTCCTGGCAAGCAGTGTGCGAGAGTCTCGCAGTAATGAAGACAATGGTGTCAAGGTGGCATATTACCCGGACGTCGCATTCCAGTATGAAGTCGCAGGCAAAGACTATTCCAGCAAAAATCGCAGTTTTGGCGCAGTAACACCTCTGAAAAGCCAAGAAGCTGTCCTGAGAATACTGGAGCAATATCCGGTGGATTCTACTTTGTTAGTTTATTACGATCCGCAAAACCCAACCCAGGCAGTCATTGAACGAGCTGCCGATGGTATCAAGTGGGTGCTGGTGCTAGGAATTCTTGCGTTGATTGTGGCAGGTTGCACTGGGTTAGGTTTGCTGGTCAGCCTGATTACCTATTTTACATAGGAAGAGTTGGCTATTTATCCGGAAGCTAACCAGACTTCGCTAGTTATATAGACATCGGGAATAAATAATAACATACAACCAGTGGTTTTCAGCCATCGGGATCCTATTATAACCAAGCGAATACCTTTTTATAGCGTCCCAAGGTGAAGAAACCGCCTTAGAAGCAGTTATAAAATTAATGAGAGATTAGAAAATGAAAGAGTTTTACTTCTTGTTCTTTTTCTTATCTTTCTTATCTTTCTTGTCTTTTTTCTTGTCTTTGTCTTTATCATTGTCTTTGTCTTTTGCCATTGAGATCTCCTTTTATTGAATAATAAGATAATACTTACGATAGCACATATTGCGCAAAAAACAAAATTTATATTAACCTGGGCTACAACCACAATCTGTAAATAGACGTGACATCGAATTTAAGCAGCCCGGCCTACTGTATAATTAAATTTTCAGCAGGTAAAGGAGCCGGGTATGAAAAACATAATCTATTTGGGCGTTTTTGCAGCCCTGGCGACTGGTATAGCGATTGGTATTCAGGCAACCTTCAGTAGTCGAGGCGGGCAGATTATCGGTGCCACGCGTACAGGCGTTTTGACCAACCTGGGCAGTGGTATTTTTGCGCTGATCTTCATTGCGATCACGTTGATCTGGCGTACCGTTGAGTGGCGTCAATTACCTGGAGCGACCGTGGGTATGCTGCTTTTCTCAGGAGGATTGGGGGTCTTGATTGTGATTGGTGCAGCCTATGCCATGATGACTGTTGGGGTCACTGCCGGCATGTCCTCGTTAATTCTTGGCCAACTGCTCATCTCGACTGTGGTCGATTCGCTCGGTTGGGGCGGACATGCACCGATCGCTCTGACCTGGGAACGCATCGCCGGCTTATTGGTGATGGCGCTGGCAGTCTGGTTGTTGGTGCCGAGGAATAAGTAAGAAGTAATGAGTTCCAAGTAAACAGGTTTTTTCCTCTTTACACATTACTCATTACCCGTTACTTATTATTTTTGATTACGGTAGAATTATTAAATGGAAAACACTCCGACCAAAGGTAATTTCTCTTTAGAAATCTTCAACCAGGACTGGTTAGGAAATGAACCTGAGCAATTTGATTTATGCTCGCATGGTCAATTGCGCCTCATAATCGGTGATGAGACAATTTTGGATGGACGTGAAACCTATGGGTTGAGTGAAAGTGCTCTGGCTTTACTGCGCACCCTCGAGCGCGACCATAACCCCGATTCTGCACTGGCAGAAAAGATGATCTTTCATGGGTGTGGCACGATTCTGATGTTGGGATGCCCGATCGGGGTGGATTGGAGCGTGCGGCATACCAGCGGACAGGTTATCTTAAGTGATGTTCGCCGCTGGGATTGGCCGGATGAAGATCGCCCGACGCTATTTCCCGGCCAGCAAATCACTTTGTCAGAGGATTCTTACCGCAAGGTCGTGATCGCCTTCGCCGAAGAGGTGCGGCAGTTTTTCCGAGGAAAAGAAAAGGTGTTTATTGACGAGACGGTTGAGTTATCCTACCAGAAATTCTGGCAGGAATTTGATGGCCGTTGTGAATAGACATAGCCGCTTCAGTAACTGAAAGGTATCCCTCGGACTACAAATGCTAGGCGCTGGAGTTTCGCATTGGGGATTGCAGACTTCTCACCCGGCGGGCGAGTTCAACAACGATCACCGGTAATACCAGCAGGATTGCCATAAGTAGAATTATCATCATTCCGGCATAGACACTATCCTGCCAGCGGGCAGGGGTTGTCATCCACGCTTCCATGCGTCCATTCCAATAGATGGTAATGGCAGTCAGATTAATTGTTATCATCCCAATCGCGCTGCCCAGCAAGATCAGCAGACGGCTGGTGGGGTTGGCAGAGCGCAGATAGAACCACGCGCTTGCCAGGAAGACGATAAAGGAAACAATGAGAAAAGGTGTCGAAAAATAGCCGCGGGTTTCATCGAAATACATAATGGTGAAGTAGGGCAGGATGCTGTAGAGGCCAAAAGCCAGCCGGGTTGGATCCTGCCAGATGCCTTGCAACAAAGATGAATACGGCCGGGTGAAGAAAGAGATCAGCAGCGCCAGGAGGGTGGCTGCGGCAAGTGGAATCCGTGCCATCCAGCCCCAAAGTCTGGTAGAACTCTGCATACCAAAAAACCAGGTTTCGTCCGTGACGGAATTTTGGACCAGAATACTGAAAATGATGAGGATAAGAGGGAATGACCACCACCAGCGCGGGAAACCGCGCACCCAACCGGCCACGTAGCCTGAAAGCAGCAGCACGAAGGTAGAAAAATAAAAAACTGAACCGAGCAGTTATTCCTGGCGCGTGGTTCTCAGGATCAACGATGCCAGTAAGAAAAGCAGTCCCAGCATCAGCGCTGGTCCATAGATCGGGAACAAAGCCAGCCAGCGAGTTTGAACGGGTTCCGGGGTGTAGCGTAAAGCCAGAGGCGAGGAAGATAATGGTTCTTTTCTCATCATTTTTCTCCTTCTGTCTATATATGTGACCTAGGCAATTCGCGGAAAACAAGATCCTGTATGTTAAAATTGGGGGGCATAGCAAGGAAAGAGAAGGCAGCGATGCGATTGTTTTTGGATCAGCCCTCATTTTCGCAATTGTTGGTACAATATGGAGCGGAAAAGCGCCACGCATGGAGGAGAGAAATGACAAACCCTGAATGGTTAATCCATATTCGCAAAGAATTGGAAAAAATAACCGGACAAGTAGCTATCGAAATATGGCCGACTCCGGATGGAAGGTGCTATTTTAATTATCGTCTGGAACATGTTCGCCAAGTGGAACGCGATGCGCGCTGGCTGCTGCAAGCGGTGAGTGGCGATGAAGATATCGTTCTGGCTTCCGTCTGGCTGCATGACCGTTACCAGCCGCAATTAGCCAAGCCGGACCATCATGCCGTGCTCGCGGCTGATTGGGTGCGCGATCACCTGGGAGAAACGGGTTTTCCAGTGGAGAAAATTGAGGCTGTAGCTTATGCAGTCGAAAGGCACTCGAGTCCGGTCAAGACTTTGCCAGACGATGCCCACGAAGCACGCGTCTTGTGGGATGCCGATAAACTTACCAAGTTAGGGCCGTTGGCGTTTGTGAATATGGTGGCTGTCATGCCGGCATTCCCGGAACATGCCATGAATTATGGCGAGATTGTGCGTATGGCCAAAGATGAACTGGCGCGCCGCAAGGAGCTGGTGGACTTATTCTATTTCCAGGTTTCTCGTGAGCGAGCTGCCCAGCGTATCACTGCCCAGGAATTGTTCGTTCACCAAATGCGCAAAGATCTGGCCGGCGTTTAAATAACTCCAGGTTTTTACCAGCAATCGCTGCACCTTTGAGAGAATAACTCCATGCAGGAATTAAATTTAGCACCCTTAGCTGCCGCCATCGAACAGCAGAACCGGGTATTACCTATCAGCGGAGTGATTCATATCAGCCAGGCCGAGAAACCTATTTTCAGCCAGGCATATGGTTATGCAAACCGTAGTGAAGGGTTGCCAAACCGGCTCAATACGCGTTTTGGCATTGCCTCGGGTGGCAAGTTGTTCACTGCTTCCGCGATTGCTATGCTGGCTGAGCAGAACCTTGTTGCGCTTGATCAACCATTGCTGGATTTTTTGTCTGGTGAGCTGCCCTGGGTTGACAGCCGCGTGACGCTGCGCCACCTCTTGAGCCATACCAGTGGGATTGCTGATTATTTCGATGAAAATTTACTGGATGATTACGAGGATTACTGGCAGAATTTAGCCCCGCGCCAGTTTTATCAAATGCGTAATGCGCATGATTTTTTTCCTCTGGTTGAACAGTTGGGTATGCAGTTCACACCCGGTGAGAAATTCTCATATAACAATATGGCTTTTGTTTTGCTGGGGTTGGTGATTGAGCGGGTAACTGGCTGTCGATTTCAACAGTTTATCGAGGAAAAGGT
Organism: Anaerolineales bacterium; assembly: GCA_038329785.1. Lineage (GTDB taxonomy): Bacteria > Chloroflexota > Anaerolineae > Anaerolineales > Anaerolineaceae > UBA6170. Next base: position 22,711 of record JBBQNI010000014.1, read on the forward strand.
TTTTGGTCCGGCCTGGATGCGCTCTTCGGGATATTTTTTCAGCAATCAGTTGCCGCAGCACACGGCACTTGGCTATATTGATCAAAAGGATGGCGGTTGGCATACCAACCAGTTTGCCATCCCGATCATTGGGCATGGGGATGGCGGGGTTTACACAACGGCAGCTGATTTTAGCCGTTTTTGGAAAGCCCTATTTGAAATGCGCTATTTTGGTGAAGCCATGCTGGCCGAGGTGTTGACTCCCCAGATCAAAGTCAGCCAGGATGGAGCAACCCGGTATGGCTTGGGAATCTGGATCAACGATATTGCCCCTGTACGTTGTTATTATGTCACCGGCGAAGACCCGGGAGTCAATTTTTACTCGGCTGTATATCCGGATGTGCAATTACAGATTACGTTGTTGGGCAACACGAATGATGCCATCTGGCCGATGAGCAGAATAATTCGGGCGGCGATTTTCAACCTGTAGTAGGTGAACTTTATTTGCTTTCCTTTGGGGCAATGTCCTGGCGTAGGGCATTAAATCCGGCTACCAGGTAGACGGCAACGGCAATAAAAGTCATTATGGAACTGGCCATAAAGCGGAAGCGAACGTCAGGTGCCTGGAAGAGAGCAGCCAGGGCTGAAAAAACCAGTGGGGATGCAAACTGACCCAGATAAAGGGAACTGTTGATGATGCCCAGTGCAGGAGCATTCAATGTGGTCGGTACCCGGTTGGATGTTTCGACGAAGATGGTGGGCATCAATGTGCCAACTCCCAAGCCGGCAATAAACATGGCAACAATTACAAAGACCAAATTTTGCGCGAGAACCATCAAACCCAGGCCGGAAGCAAGTGCCAGCAAACCCAATAAATGAGTGAAATGCTTCAAGTGCGAGCGTATTGATCCAAAGCGCAGGCCGATTAAAAAGGCGGAGAGGTTCATGGCTGCGATAACAAGACCGCTCTGTGCGGAGTTGCCTATGCCGGTCTCCTGCAAGAAAAGGGCGGCGCGGGTGGGCAGCAGGTAGAAAACGACCATTAACAAGAAGGTAAGTACACCCAGGCCGTAGACCGCACGCGGTAATTTTTGAGAGCTGTGTCGTGTATTGCCATCGGGTGCGGGTTCCGGCAAATACAGAGCCACCAGCAATGCTACCGGCAGGCTGACTAGGTAGGTTGCAAATGCCAGGCGCCAATCAAAAACTGCCAACCAGCCCGAGATCAAGGGCATGATGATGCCGCTCAACGTCGCCATGGCGGAGGAAAGACCCATAGTGCTGGCTCTCTCGTCGCCCTGATAGAAATCGGCGATCAGCGAGAGTGAAAGCGGTGCAACAATGCCGTTGCCGATACCCAGCAGCGCGCGTGTGATCAACAGCAGCACCATCGAATTGGCCAGTCCGCCGCTTAATCCGCCGATAATGTAGAGCAACAGTCCGATAGCCAATAATTGCCGGCGGCGGAAGCGTAGGGTCAGGCGGCCGGTCAGGATGCTGACCGGGATCACCAGCAAAGGCGGCAGGGTCAGGATCAATTGGATCGCCAGGTCACTGGCTGTGGGGAAAGCGAGTTGGATTTCACCGAGCGCGGGAGAAACGGCCGCCCCGGAAAGGACAGAAAGAAAAGAGAGCGAGAGGATGGCGGGTTTGATGAGTTTGGCGCGGGACATAGTCTTGTATTATAGCTGATAGTCGACAGCTGATAGGAAAAAAGATGGCTCGATGCGCGTATGCGAAACATGCAAAGCGAGCTAGCCCGCAGCGCTTTGTTTACCTTTACATGGCATTCACGATTGAAAAAATCGAAATTACATTACAAATGGAGAATTTCTCATCGATCAAAACGTTCCTGGCTGAGACGAAAAGCATGCTGCCGAAGGCACGCAAAGCGAGCAAGGGACTTTCGGGCAACTCTATCATTTGCAAGAACGGCTTATTTGGCATAACCTTAAAGCTCAGATTGGGGGTGTACCATACTTTCCCAACCCGTGCTCGTGAAAAGCATGTGCTGCCGTATCCATGCAGCACGCTTCGCGTCCGAGCCAGGAGATTTTGGACTTAGCAAGTTAACGGTTGACAGAAAAACTCTATCATACCAGTCCCAATCTAGGCTTCAAACAATATTCCGGTTGTACTTTTAAATGAGCGGGGTTTGTCTCATTTCCATCTTAAAACTACTAAGCCACAGGTTTTGGACCATCAAATGAGCTTCTGGAGTTATATCACTGACTTGAAACCACGAATCCAGGTTTGTTGTTGTTAGCTATTTTGGAATTCGTCGCGGAATGGGCGAGTTGACTGACCCCAAACCTGGTTTGCAGTAGCTGGTAGGCCATATATTAAAACCGGCGCTTGAAACGAGTGCAAGGTTTTTCGGTTCGGGTTGCTGCTGGGAAGCAAAATTTACAAAACTGAGAGGTAAGAAGAAACCTGGTTTTGGACTTTCGATGTGGTTGAGTGATTCGAACTGGTAGTTGATAGATGATAGGCGCTTCGCTAGCTGATGCAGCTATATACAACGACTACCCGCTACAAGCCACAAGCTACAAACTTAATCCTCTTCTTCCCTGTAACTTTTTTCACAGAAAACCATCTATATTAAGTATAGAAACTTAAAACAGGAGAGATATTAACATGGAAATGATCGTAGATTTTCCCAGTGGAGCACGAGTGGATGCTCATTTCGGTCCGTATACAATCAGCACCGACCAACCCCCGATGGGTGGCGGTGATGGTGCCTTCCCGACCCCCTTTGCCACATTTTTGGCATCTTTGGTGACCTGCGCGGGAATTTATGTGCTTGGTTTTTGTCGCCAACGAGGGCTGGATACAAGTGGTATTCGTTTAATTCAACGCGTTCGTTCTAATCCGATGTCGGGTATGTTATCCGATGTGGAGATCGAAATTCAGGTTCCCCCCACGTTTCCGGAGAAATACTACAGTGCGCTGGTACGCTCTGCGGAACAATGTGCCGTGAAAAAACATATGGAGAACCCACCTCAGTTTAACGTGCACACTGAGGTTGTTAACGCAGCTGTACCTTCCAACTAAGCAGAACAATTAGCGACAAGAAAATAGTTTCGCCGGAATCTGAATGAAACCACATCCGGCGCAGCTAATAATTAATGATATTAACGAAAAATCACCTCGACCAGCGGTATGAAGTTTTCTTCATGAATGACCAGGCTGGGCGAGGTGATGTTTTTGTAAATTGCAAACTTCACATCTACATAAGGCGCTTATTTTGGCTCAATAATGGAAAGTGAAACCTTTTCAGGGGTTCAAAAAAGCGTGTTACCACAGGTTTATTCTTTTGAATGTTTGGCTTATGTCGCCATCGCTCAAACAAGTGGCTTATGCTGGTGAATGAATTGATGGAGCTGCGCAGCGGTTGATTTTGGCTCTTCAAGCATTAACATATGTCCATTTTGGAAGAAGGTCACCAGGTTGGCGTTGGTCAATTTATTCGCCAGGAATGTGGCAGCTGAATAGGGCACAATGGGGTCATCAGACCCAGCCAGAACCAGAGCAGGGGTTTTAATGCTAATCAGGTCGGCACGAATATCAAAGACAGTACTTGCGCGCAGATCGGCATACCATAAACTGGAACGACCATCCCACATTGATTTGGCAGCCTGTTGAAACCATTGTTTCTCGCCGCTGCGAGGGGCGATCAGGGTTCGCATCTCCTGGCGGCCAAGCTCCGCGGTTTTGCTGGAGCGAAATGATTCAACCATCTCAGCGCGAAAAGAAAAGCTGGCTGCGCTGGCAATTAATCCCAACCCGAGAACATGATCGGGATGATCCAAACTGAACTGCAGTGCAATGGCTGCGCCCATCGAATGACCGACCAGGAAGACACGATACCAGCCCGCAGCAGAAAGAAAATCAAACAATGCCTGGCTGTACGATTTGATGTCATGGAAGCCGGCTCCGGCTGATTTTCCATGGCCGGGGAGATCGAGTGCCACGGTATGTAACCCCTGAAGACGTCGGATTTCGGCCGGCCAGCAAAAATGATTGCTTCCGGCACCGTGAATCAATAATACCGGTAGTTGAAAAGCCCCCTGGCTAATATGTTGACTATAATAAATTTTCGAAAGAGAGGGCATATTGTTTGCTTAAGAACAGGGTTCAGGCATTTTGCAAATCAATTGCTCCATGCTGGATACGTTCGCCGGCTTCATTGCTGAGTGGGATGAACACTTGAACGCGTGTACCACGACCGGGAAGGGAGTCAATATGAAGCAAGCCGTTGATCAATTGGGTTCTTTCCTGTAAGTTTACCATGCCCAGACTGCCCCGATGCGAATAGTCGCTACTGACCTGGTCCAGATCAAAGCCGGTTCCATTATCCAAAATTTCCAACAGGGCAATTTCCGCATCCTGAGAGCTGGCCCGCAAACGGACCCAGATCAAGCGGGCGTTGGCGTGCTTACGGGCATTGTTGACTGCCTCTTCAACCAGGTAGAACACCACTGTCTGTTTAGAAATATCCAATTGCTGGATGATTTTGGAATCTGCTTCCAATTTAACTTTTTGTTTGTAAGTCGTATAGGTTTTGTCAGCAATAGCATGTAAGGCAGCGTCGAGGCCATCGCTTTCAAGCACCAATGGGCGCATCGTGAAGAGCATATGCCGGATTTCGTTGGTGGTGCGACGGGCAAGTTCTTCAATTTTTCTTAACTCCGGTTCCACATCGGCCGGAGATTGAGTGAGCATTTTACGAACAATTTCCAGACGCATGGCAATGGCAGACACGGACTGCGTGGGACCATCGTGTAGATCACGAGCCAGCTTATTGCGGGCTTCCTCCTGTGTCTCCAGAATGTGTTCATTTTCGCTCTGTAACTGCTGGTAGAGGCGCGCATTTTGAATAGCGATGATTGCTTGGCGGCTTATCATCTGTAAGAGTTCCAGGCGTTCAGGCGTAAAAAATAAAGGGTCAAAATGACCAAAGATCATGACGCCATAAGAATCCAGGCCACGAGCAAGCGGCAGGCAGACAGCGCTTGTGCAGGACAAAAAGGCAGAGACACGCCCAAGTTCCGGGTCGGAGTGGATCTCATTTGTGCTTTGTGCCTCGCCGGTTGTAAGGGTGGAAAACAAAATACCGCCGCTTGCTGGAAACGAGCGTTTCATGTCAGCTGGCGAGAAGCCACGTGCGTTGGCAACGACCAGCTTTTCATCAGCAAATAATAGTACCGCGCTGGGCATATTCACAGTATTGTTTTCGTTTTCCAACAGTGCATACTGGCTAAGATCCAGGGTTGAATCGAGCACCACGCGATAATTGAGGGTGGAACTCAATGTTTCAATCAGTTGATAAAAAGCCTGGATGCGGCTGCGTTCCTGAACCTGAGCTTTCTTTTCCATTTCCCGGCGGTGGTTGACCTGGTTGTAGTAGTTCTTACGCAATCCGCTCATCAACTTCAGACTGCCAAATCCCAGGATGACTGCCAGGAAAAAATTGTATGCCAGCAAGATTGTTAATGGCAGCCCGAGAAAAGTGAAATCTGTACGAGTTAGATAGGTCCAGCCAACCTGGACTACACTGATAATGACTGAGACAATCAAGCTGCCGCGCCATTCATAATAAATGGCTGCCGAAAGAATTGCAAGCACAGCTACCCAACTTATCGGGCTGGTGATGCCGCCTGCGAGGCTGAAGAAGAGTGTAACAACCAGGCAATCGATGGTCAGATTGATTAACCGGTGGAATGGCATGCGCCGGTTTAACATTGCCAGGATTGACAACGCCACATTCCAGAGAGCCATGACAATTAGAACAACGCTCAAATACCAGACCAAATTCTGGGTGGTCGCCAGAGCCAGGGTCAAACCCAGTAGACTGAACCAGCGCAGCGATATAGCGAACCAATCGGCCAGGTAGGGAAAATCAGCTTTTCTCACATTTTTAATCATACCTGATTCCATTACGGGTTACGAATCTTGATTGCGAAAAAGAGCACATGAAAACGAAATGTTAAGTGAATGTAAGCCCTGCTGGGGTGGAATGCTCGTGGTGTCTGAGTACTAATTTTGGGAAATTTGAGATCGCTGTCAAACTAATTTATGCAGTTGATGATAAATTTCCGTGCAGAAGAAGGTGAGTGGTTGTCGAAAAAAAGCAATGTTAAAAAAAGAGAGCTAAAAAAAGAGGGCTAAAAAAAGAGGGCTATTGACAAAATACTGGGAGAGGCTATAATGGAAAATAATTATTTTTTACAGATGAAAAAATAATTATTTTCCGAACGGTCAACCCCCCTCATTCACAATCTGTCAAAACTGAAACAACATGAACCAACAATTGTCTGGCAGTAACATCAATTTAGTGAAAGCTCATAATATTCAGGTTGTTTTATTGTGCCTATTAAATGAAGAGTGTCTCTCACGTGTGCAATTAGCCCGGCGTACGGGTCTTTCCAATACCACCATTACCAACCTGGTGGCACAATTGATTGAGGAAGGCATTATTGTCGAAGAAAGTGACAGTAGCCCACAGGACACAAAAATACGCCCGGTCGGTCGGCCGCGCACCGCCATCCGCCTGCAGCCAAATGCACGCTATGTGGTCGGTATTCATATTGGTGTAGGCACCTTTCGGGCGGCATTGACCAACCTGCGTGATGAGATTATTGATAATTGCACCCATGAATTCAATACTCGTCAATCGGCGGAAGAAGTTATGAGGCAAATGGTGAGCTGTATTGAAGATTTGCTCTCCAGAAATGGCGTTGATCGGGTACATGTGCTCGGTATTGGTGTCGGAGCTTCCGGTCTGGTAGATTTCTCGAGCGGAGTGAATATACTGGCTTCCAACCTGGGCTGGCGAAAAGTTGAGGTGCGCCAATATCTGCAGGAAAAACTCAGGCTGCCGGTGGTGGTCGATAACAATGTGCGAGCAATGGCTATAGGGGAAACGTATTTTGGGGCCGGCCGCACATCTGATTCATTGGCGTTTGTGTATGGGCGTGTAGGCGTCGGTGCCGGGTTGACCTTCAAAGGGGAAATCTATCGGGGAGCAACGATGGGTGCCGGTGAAATTGGTCATACCGTTATGCTTCTGCATGGCGGCGAACCCTGTCACTGCGGTAATAGCGGTTGTCTCGAGACTTTGGTCTCTGAGGCGGCCATCTTACGCCAGGCTGAGAATATAGCACGTCAGAACCCGGAAGGTGTTTTGGCTGGTCTGATGACCGATCTCGAGACCAAGCCGATCGAGCGGGTTTTTAAGGCTGCCAGTCAGGGAGATGATGAAGTCCGCCAGATGCTGGAAGAACGTGGTGAGTTTTTGGGGGTGGCCCTGGTAAATGTGGTCAACCTATTCAATCCAGAATTAATCCTTCTAGGAGGTATCTTCTCGCAGGGGCAGGAATTTTTCCTTGAACCGGCTATCAAGGTGGTTCGCAAAATGTCATTTGGTCGGATGGGGGAACGTGTGAAAATTCAAGCGACTTCTTTTGGGTGGAAAGCCGGTGTGATTGGCGCAGCTGCCCTGGCTTTGATTACATTTTTCTACCAGGCCGAGAATTCATGAATCCATACCGGATCGCATTCATTTCCTTAGTACGCAATACATTTGATTTGCAGCTGGCTGAACAGATGATTAACCAAGCACGGCAGGCACTACAGAAAAATGATATTGTGCTGCTCGAACCATCTGGTGAGGTTGGCGACCTGGCCAGCGCGGCACAGGCAGCAGATTTTGTACAAGCATCCAATGCAGACCTGGTGTTGATCTTCCAGGCCACTTTTGCCGATAGCAGCCTGGTGGTGACCATCACTGAAAACTGCCCAGCCCCCATCTTTCTATGGGCAGTGCCGGAACCATGGTCCGGTGAACGCCTGCGTCTTAATTCGTTATGTGGCATCAACCTGGCAGGACATGCCTTGGGTTTGCGCAATCGCAGATATGTGTACGGCTATGGCTTGCCAGAAGATCCCAAAGTTATAGTTAAGATATGCACACTGGCCGCCGCCGGGCAGCTGATGCGCCGCCTGAAAAATGCTCGACTCGGTGTTGTCGGTGAACATCCAGCTGGAATGGATTCATGCCACCTGGATCAGGCTGGTTTGCGTGAAGTATTCGGTGTGGAAGTCGAGCAGATCGATCTCAAGCATTTTTTTGATCAGGTACGGACCGTCTCGCTTGAGGTGGTCGCGACCACCCGTCAAGCGCTGGATCTCAAACTAAAGAACCTGGCGGATCTGGAACAGGATCCACTGAATGGGTCTCTGGCAGTATTCAATGCGCTTAAATTTCTGGCGAGTGAGAACAAATTGGACGGTCTGGCAGTGCGCTGCTGGCCGGAGTTTTTTACCGGACTGGGTTGTGCGGCGTGTGGAGCTATGTCCTTGTTGAGTGATGGCTTTGAAGGTGATACACCCGTCCCTTGCAGTTGTGAGGCGGATATCAACGGGACGCTGACGCAATTAATTTTGCAATGGCTTTCAGGTCAACCAGCGTTTGGAACAGACATGGTCGGTGTGGATGTGGAAAAAAATCAGATCGCACTGTGGCATTGCGGTCTTGCGCCTCTAAGCATGGCGGATCCCGCCCAACCGGCACTAGGCGGCATTCACTCTAATCGAAAACTGCCCCTGGTGATGGATTTCGCGCTAAAACCCGGCCGCGTAACTGTTGCGCGTATCAGCCAGGCGCGCGGGAGACTGCATTTAATCGTCGGTCACGGTGAGATGCTGGCGGAACCCAAGCCGTTTAGTGGTACAGCCGGGGTTTTGCGATTGAATTGTCGCGCTGAGAAATTTCTAGACCTGCTTATTGGCCAGGGTTTGGAACACCACATATCCATGACCTATGGCGACTATGTAGATGTGTTAATAGCGTATGCAGAATTAATCAATTTACCGGTAGTTCAACTCATATAGAAGGAGGTGACATCAACAGTAAATCGTGCTTGTAAGGATCCAATGATCACTATAAATTCTTTTAAAAGAGAAAATTGAGGAGAAACAATGAAAGTAACCAAACTAATTGTACTAATTGTGACTATCGCTTTACTTTTCACAGCCTGTACCCCTGCACCGACCGAAGTACCTGCACCTACCGATATGCCGGCTCCCACGGAAGCCATGCCCGAACCGACAGCTGTTCCAGCAGCGACCGAAGTGCCTGCCCCTACAGAGGTTGCAATGGAACCGGTGGAAATTCGCTTCACTTATTATGCTGATGGTGTTGAAGCGGATGTAATGAAGCCCCTAATTGATAAATTTATGGCTGAAAACCCGGATATCACCGTCGTGCTGGATGTGGTCCCTTACAAGACCATCGACGAGCAATTACCTGTTCAGGTGGAAACCGGGGAAGGTCCAGATCTGGCCCGCATCACCAATTTTGGTGCGTACAAGGGCAAATTATTGGACTTACGTCCGTACATGGCAGATGCTGCCTATTATGAAGCCAATTTCCCCAAACCGATTCTGGAAGCCCTGACCTATGGCGGTTATCCGGATGCCCTGACCATTACCGGACCATATGTAAATAAGACTTTGTTTGATCAAGCCGGCATTGAGATTCCTGGCGAAGGAACTACCTGGCAGGAATGGACCGACATTACCAAGCAAGTCGCTGATGCGACGGGATCGCAATATGCGATTTCCATTGATCGCACCGGTCACCGTTTTGCGGGACCAGCCATGAGCATGGGCGCAACTTTGACCGATGCGGAAGGCAACTTCACTGTGGATACTCCTGGTTTCCGTGCGTTTGCTGAGGAAGTTAAAGGCTGGCATGATAATAGCTTGACCCCAGTGGAAGTTTGGTTGAGCGCTGAGCCCGTCAATAGCTGTATTGGCCCGTTTAAATCCGGCCAATTGGTCATGTGCATGTCTGGTTCGTGGCAGATCAACGGTCTGGTAAAAGATGTAGGCGATGCATTTGATTGGATCGTTGTTCCCAACCCGACTGGCGACGGCGGTTCAACTGGTATCGCCGGTGGGTCTGCTGTGGTTGTCTTTGCTGATACCAAGTACCCAGAAGCTGCTGCCCGTCTGGTTGAGTTCTTGATCCAGGCCGAAAATTACAGTGAATTCTCAGCCGGGACATTATCTCTGCCGGCCCAGAAGACTGTCGCGTCCGAAGGTGTTGCCTTCAAATCCGATAATCCCTTCGTTTTGGATGCCTTGAAAGCCTATACCGCTGAAGTGGCAAAATTAACAGACCAGGCTACTGGATTGAATGTTCACCCCTATGCTTTTGCATATTATCGCAATAGTGCCAATCGCATTGCACAATATCTAAGTGGTGAATTGACCCTGGATGATATGTTGGTCAACCTTCAGAAGGATATTGACGCCGCAATTGCGGAAGCCAAGAAATAACCTTCCATCTTTAGCAAGGTGCTGGCCATTCAGGCCAGCACCTTGCTCCAAGGAGGTATTGACCCTATGGTGAACTCCGAAATGGTCCGTGTTAAGAAAAGCATCGGTCAATTTTTTGGCACCATCTATGATGGGTTTGTTTCCCTGCTGGATTTGATTTTCGGTACAATCCAGAAAATAATTGGCGTGAAGGGAATGCCCTATATTTTTGTGCTGCCGAACCTGTTAATATTTGGCATTTTTATCCTTTTTCCAATGTTATTGAATTTCGTTTATGCTTTTACGGGCGGTTCCGCGTTTTTTCCGGGAGAGCGGCCATGGGTTGGTACGGATAATTTTGGGCGCTTACTGGCCTGTGAGAATTACCTGGTACCTAACAGCTGTACAGAAGATTTGTTCTGGCGAGCAGTCGGAAACACCTTCAGCTATGTTTTCTTCCAGGTCGGCTTGATGGTCATATTTTCTCTGATCACCGCACTGATTTTGAATCGCAAAATCAAAGCGCGTGGTTTCTTCCGGGCGGTCTTTTTCTACCCAGTGCTGCTTTCTCCCATTGTGGTGGCTCTCATCTGGAAATGGATTTTACAGGAGAATGGTTTGTTCAATGGGATCCTCATCAGCCTTGGATTCGATCGTATTCCATTCCTGGTGAACGCCCAATGGGCTCAATTCTGGGTGGTAATGATCAGCATCTGGGCTTTCATGGGTTTTTACACTCTCATTCTACTGGCCGGGCTGCAGTCAATACCTGCTGATCTCTATGAAGCAGCTTCGATAGATGGTGCAAACCCGTGGCAGTCGTTTGTCACGATTACGATGCCGTTGTTGACACCTGTCATGGCTGTGGTGTTGGTGCTTTCGTTAATCCGGGCTGTGCAAGTATTCGATATTGTCTTTGCGTTTACAGGGGGTGGACCGGGCACGGCTACGCTTTACCTGGTTCAGTATATCTATAATTACGGCTTTTCCAGCCCGAACAAGCAGTTTGGATTGGCAGCGGCGGCTTCGCTTTTAATGGCAGCTGTATTGGTCGTGCTAACTATCATTCAACTGGTAGTGCGTAAGGAGGAGAATTAAGATGGGAAAAGTGACCCGTTTCTTAACCCGCACCCGTGGCCGCAAGCGCTTGACCTGGAGTGATGGAATCTCCTATGGCTACCTGATTTTCGGTGTGATCATCATGTTTGGACCAGTAATATGGCTCGTATTTTCCTCATTCAAGACCCCGGGCGAGATCGCCAAATTTCCGCCACGCTTCTTACCTTACAAACAAGAGACCATGATGGTGAGCGGGTATGATGAGCCGCTGCCTTTATATAAAATTAATTTTGAAGATGGATCAAGCCGCACCCTGGCGCAGGTACGCCGGATCGGTTTGGAATCTCAGCTGGTTGATCCAGCCAATCCTGAAGAGATCATCAAGGTTAACATTAAACAGCGCGAGCCGGTAGAAAGAGTAAATTTTGGGTTGGATAATTTCAAAGAGGGAATTGAGAGCTTCGATTTCGGGCTCTATTTGTGGAACAGCGTTGTTGTAACCCTGGTAGCGACCATCCTGACTCTGTTGATTAATTCCATGGCAGCATTTGCTTTGAGTAAGTATAAATTTCGTGGCAGGCAGTTCATTTTCATAGTCATGATCAGTACCCTGATGGTTCCGCTCTCGGTGGTGTTGGTGCCGGTGTTTTTGGTGATCACCAATGTCGGTTGGAACAATAATTTGCTGGGAATCATCGTACCGGCAGCAGCCACGCCCACTGGTGTGTTCCTTTTACGCCAATATATGCTCACTATACCTGATGAATTGATTGATGCAGCTCGCATAGACGGTGCCAGCGAGTGGCGTATCTATTCGCAGGTGATCATTCCACTGGCCAAGCCCGCACTTGCCGTTTTAACCATATTCTCTGTTATGTGGCGCTGGAATGACTTCTTGTGGCCGCTGGTTGTGCTCAGCCGCAGTGAATACTTTACCTTGCAAGTGGGTCTGGCATCATTCCAGGGCGAGTTGAATGTGCAGTGGAATCTAATTCTGGCAATGACAGTATTGACATTGCTGCCAATTACAGTTGTATTTGGATTTCTGCAAAAATACATAACCACCGGCATTGCCACTACCGGGATGAAGTAGAGATAAAGTGTTAACAAGACCGATTTTTCAACAATCACGAACGGAGCTTATTTATGATACTTCACCATGAGGGCATAATTTTACAGCAGGGCTACGAAACCCTGGAATCTGTCTCCATCAAGCAAAAAACTGAAACGCACGTAATTTTCACGACCCTTGCCGGTGATCTTGAGGTTAGCTGCTTCGCGGAAAACATTTTGCGTCTGCGACATGCCGCACCCAAACAGCAGCCAGATTACGGTATTTTGGACGGTGATTCCAAAGACCTGGGATTGCAGATTGAAGATCTAAAAGGGGGATACCGTGTTAAATGCGGGCAGACAGCCCTCGATCTTTTAAGCAACCCCATGCGCATCCGATTTTGGCAGGGTGAAAAGCTATTGATGCAATCAGCGACCGATAGGGCTATCACCGGCCAGATACGTTTGGCACCCTTTGCACGCCGGGCAGATTCATGGCTTGTTTCACTGGCACTGTCAAATGAGGAACCCGTTTATGGGCTGGGCGAAAAATGGGCGGCCTTGAATCGACGCGGGCAGTTGATCCAAAGCTGGAATGAAGATGCCACCACTGTCAATTCAGAAATTTCATATAAAAATACGCCCTTTGCCTGGAGCACGGAAGGTTGGGGATTGTTCACCCATACACCCTCGAAGGTAACCCATGGGGTCGGATATCCGCAATGGTCACACCGCAGTTACATCTTGCAGGTATTTGATCAAGAGTTGGATCTCTTTTTCATCGCGGCGGATTCACCTGCCAGGATGATTGAGCGTTACACAGCGCTGACGGGCCGTTCTGCGCTGCCCCCGCGCTGGAGTTATGGGATGTGGATGTCAAGAGCTTATTATCAGAGTGCAGAAATTGCTCTGGATGTGGCCGATAAACTGCGCGTGCACCAAATCCCGTGTGATGTGCTTCTGTTGGATGGTCGTGCCTGGCATACAATGGAGGATCGCTTTGACTTTCAATGGGATGCGCGCCGTTACCCTAACCCGTCCGGTTTTGTACAGAGATTGCGAAAATTGGGAATTCGAACCAATCTGTGGGAATACTCTTATATTTCCACACAAAACCCTTTATTTAATGAGCTGAATGAAAAAGGTTACCTCCTTAAGAATACGGATGGAACTCCGTATGTCCATCGCTGGTTCCCCTGGCCGTACGACAAGAGCTGGCCCCACCTGATGCCCAGCGGTATTATCGATTTCACCAATCCGGATGCCTATGCCTGGTACCGCGATCAGCACAAACAACTGTTTGAGATCGGGGTCAGCGTCATGAAAACCGATTATGGGGAAGCTGTGCCGGCCGATGTGGTTGCTTTTAACGGTGATCGAGGCAGCCGGCTGCATAATGTCTATACTCACCTGTATAACCGCTGTGTTTTTGAGGCTGCCGAAAAGTTCAGCCAGGATGAGCCGATGGTATGGGGGCGGGCAGCCTGGGCAGGCGGACAACGTTATCCCATTCAATGGGGCGGTGATCCGCAGTCGGATTGGGAAGGGTTGGCTGCCAGTATTCGTGGGGGACAGGCCTGGGGCTTGAGTGGGGGACCTTTTTATGCCCATGATATCGGCGGCTTTGCAATTGGTAACCCCAGTCCTGAACTCTATATTCGCTGGACACAGGCGGGCATCATGTGTTCCCACACCCGTTTTCATGGTCTGGGTGAACGGGAACCCTGGGTATATGGGGAAGAAGCTGAACAGATTGTGCGCAAGTGGCTGGCGTGGCGTTATCAGATGATCCCCTATTTGCAAGGATGTGCCTTGCAGGCTGCCCAAACCGGTTTGCCTGTTATGCGGGCGATGGTGCTGGCTTTCCCGCAGGAACGTTTGGCCTGGCAATTTGACCAGCAATATATGTTGGGCGATGCATTGCTGGTAGCGCCAGTGGTGGTACCGGGTGGGAAAGCACATTACTACTTGCCAGATGGTCGTTGGTACGATATTCACAATAAGCGCTGGCTGAGTGGACCCGGGTTGTTTGATGAGGATGTGCCGCTCGACCAGATCCCGTTATTTGCCCGGGAGGGGACGATTTTGCCGCTTGGGCCCGCTGTACAACATACCGGTGAACTTAAAGACGGCCTGGATCTGACAGAGATCTGGGTGTTTGGACATCCACAGGCAGGAGTGCAGCTGCCTGGTCTCAATATTTCTATTTCTGTTGCCGGAGAGATTGAAAATCTTCCCGACGACGTAGTCATCAAACATTTTTAAAAGGAGATAGTGATGAAATTTTTTCTTGATAGCGCCCACGTGGAAGAGATCTCCTACGCATTGGACGCGTTTAATATCGACGGTGTCACCACAAATCCGCGCCATGTGCAGGTTTCTGGCAAGCCCTTTCTGACCGTAATTCATGAGATCGCCCACCTGGTAGAAGGAACCGACAAAACGGTTTCTGTTGAAGTGAACCCGCATTTTATGACCTACGCCGAAATGATGCCCGAAGCGGAAAAACTGGCTGCCATGTCTCCCAATTTTGTTATCAAATTGCAATGTGTGGAACCGGCCTTCAAAGTGATGGAGGCCCTGGCCCGTAAGGGTATCCGGGTCAATTGCACCTTGATTTTCTCCGCCATGCAGGCATTGCAAGCCATGCGGTCAGGAGCGTTTTATATCTCACCATTTATTGGCTGGAAGGAAAGCAACGGTGAGGAAATTCAGGGTTTTATTGACGATGTTGTCACTATTCGCAATAATTATGGCTTCACATCGGAAATCATTGTTGCAGCGGTGCGCAATGCCCGCCAGGTGATCGATTCTGCAGTAATGGGGGCAGATATTGTCACAGCTGGATTGGCTGTCTATCAGGAAGGGTTTCAGCATCCGTATACGCAGGATGGCATTCAAAAGTTTACCCGTTTTTGGGATAACACCCCTTACGAATAAGGGCAATACAATTTCGTGCTGCTCTCAACGCAGCACAAAAAAATGATAGGAGAATGAAATGAAAAAAGGGATCTTGGTTCACGAAAACAATGATGATGTTGGGGTGGCAGTGATGGATTTAAAGCGAGGTGAGGAGATTAATGTGGTAACCCTGGAAGGCCAGGACGTGAAAAAAGTTGTCATGATCACCGATGTGCCCCTCGGTCACAAGGTTGCCATGAACGACCTTAAACCAGATCAACACGTGATCGAATACGGCCGGGCGATTGGTTATGCAGTCGCCACGATTCAGCTGGGTGAGCATGTTCACATTCACAATATTAAAAGTCTGCGCTGGGCGGCCAGTAAATCGCAGGTTTTGGAAAAGTAGGAGAAAAAAATGGCTGCATTAAAAGATTTTCCGTTAACAGGGTATCGTCGTGAAAATGGCCGGGTTGGCATCCGTAACCATGTATTAATCCTCTCGGTGGATGATATTTCCAATGCTGCTGTGGAAGGAGTCGCCAATCTGATCCGAGGAACGGTAGCACTGCCTCACCCCTATGGGCGCTTGCAATTTGGAGCGGATCTGGAATTAACCTTCAATACGCTGATTGGCACCGGGCGCAACCCGAATGTGGCGGCCGTAATTGTGATAGGTATTGAACCAAAATGGACTGATTATATTGTCAAAGGTATTGCTGAAACAGGCAAACCAGTGGCCGGGTTCAGTATAGAGCGCTATGGTGATTTGAAAACCATTGAAATGGCTGCCCGCAAGGCCAAAGAATTTGTGCACTTTGCTACCGAACTGGCGCGCGTGCCGGTTGAGTGGGAAGAAATCCTGGTTTCGACCAAGTGTGGTGAATCGGATACCACCAGCGGTTTGGCCTCAAACCCGACTGTTGGGCGGGTGTATGAGTGGTTGGCGGATAATGGTAACACTTTGATCTTCGGGGAAACTACCGAGGTAACCGGTGCCGAAGATAAGATTATGGAACAGTGTGCCACACCGGAGGTGGCGGCTCAATTTAAAGCAGCCTTCGATAACTATCAGGAGCTGGTTGAATCGCAGGGCGTTAGTTTGTTAGGAACTCAGCCAACCGAGGGAAATATCCGCGGTGGTCTTTCGACCATTGAAGAAAAAGCGTTTGGTAATGTAGAAAAAATGGGAAAATGCACGGTTGTATCCTATCTTGAACCTGCAGAAGAGCCCAAAACACCTGGCTTGCATTTCATGGATTCCTCGAGCGCGGCCGCTGAAATGGTGACATTGTGCTGTGCTGCCGGTGCGGTAGTGCATTTATTCACTACCGGTCAGGGCAACATTATTGGCAATAAAATTGAACCAGTTATTAAACTTTCAGCCAATCCGCTAACTGTCGAAACCATGTCTGAGCATATTGATGTAGATATTTCCGGCTTACTGCGCTTTGAATATAATCTGGATGGTGCTGCTGAACGAACCATTGCGATGTTGGCCCGCACCATAAATGGCCGTTTGACCAGCGCTGAAACACTACTTCACGATGAATTTGTAATTACGAAGCTTTATCGCAGTGCCTGAGTGAGAATATAGATGGGGACGGGGCAAAATCATACTAAATTGTGATAAATTCCCCGTTTTCCCGTTTTGTTTCCGCACCAGGCAGAAGGGTCGCAAAGGAACCGCATTGGTTTTTGGGTCTTTTTGTCAAGGTGTAGTTTAAACGTGGATAAAAGATTTTGCACCAACATGAATCAGGAATGTAAGTGAGTATGACAGCATTGTTTTCTGAATGGCGAAAAATAGGTAAAGAAATCGGTCCGGTCTGGGCAGGCTTGCACCTGGTTTTGGCGGTGGCGATTACAAGCCGTTTCCTGCATGGCTTAATTGGCAGTGAGACCATCAGTAAATCCATCAGTGAAATCCTCATCGCAGTTTTGCTCGGACTTTATCTGCGTAATGTGATTGGCGTAGGAGAAAGGAGTAAGGCCGGGGTAAAATTTGCCATTCAGCGTGTTTTACGCTTTGGCATCATCTTGCTGGGATTGCGATTGAGCTTGCAGGATGTGGCTGCCACAGGGGTAAGAGCTTTGCTGCTCGTGACCATTTGTATCTCGATTGCGCTGCTATTGGCATTTTACGCCGGCAAGCTGTTTAAAGTGCCGCCCCGGCTGGCTGCCTTGATTGGCGTCGGCACGGCAATTTGTGGAAATACAGCCATTGTGGCCACAGCACCCGTGCTGGATGCCAGCGATGAAGAGGTAAGCTTTGCAGTAGCGACCATAACATTGTTTGGGTTACTAGCTGTCCTGCTTTACCCGTTGATTGGTCACCTGATTGGTCTGAATGATCGAACTTTCGGGCTGTGGGCGGGCACGGCCGTCAACGATACTTCACAGGTGGTGGCGGTAGGGGCAATATTCAGCGAAGCGGCATTAAATGTGGCCACTGTCGTCAAGCTGACCCGTAATACCTTAATGGCGCCCCTGATTGTTCTGTTCGGGATTTTCTACGGACGCGGAAAAGATATCCGGCCGGATGACAAAACAATCGGGGCAACCCGCCTGGATTGGAAGAAGCTGGTACCTGGATTTGTGATTGGTTTCCTGATTATGTCACTATTGCGAACCATTGGTGTGGCACTGGGCATCTTCCCCCAGAACGTTTCTAACCCTGGTACCCTGATTGGAGCCGCAGCCTTTTTAAAAAGTATGGATGGCATCTCTAAGTTTGCCATTTTGATGGCTCTGGCCGGGGTAGGGTTAAATACAGATCTCAACTCACTGCGCCGGATTGGGCTAAAACCGTTGATTGTCGGAACGTGTGTGGCTTTCGTTTTGGCAGTGGTCAGCCTGAGCTTGATTCTATTTACGCCGCTGGGGGCTTGATTTATGAAAATTGAGGTGCCTTACGGGAGGTCTTACCAAACAGCAATAATACCCGATTTGCATTCGGTAGTATTAATTGACCCAGTGAAGGTACCTGTCGCAAAGGACGTGAATGCAGTGGTGGCTGCAGCACTGGATGCCTTATTGGGTGATATGAATTGGGAGGACTTCCGGGGGGTAAGTTCAGTCGCAATAGCCATCAATGATAATACACGGCCGGTTCCCCATTTTCAATTATTGCCGCCGTTGATGGGGCATCTGGCTGAGCTGGGTATTACCGACCGGCAAATTACCTTTTATATCGCCGGGGGTACCCATGAACCAATGTCAACAGATGAATTTCCGGATGTTTTGCCGACGGAATTTATTTCCCGATATCGGGTGGTTTCGCATACAGCTTCCCAGGCAGACGGTTTGGTATCGCTCGGAAGAAGTGCTGCGGGAACCGAAATACTGATTAACTCAGGCTTTTATCATTCCGAGTTGAAAATTGTGGTTGGCAATATCGAACCTCACCAATTTGCCGGTTTTTCGGGTGGGGTAAAGACTGCTGCGATCGGGCTGGCTGGAATGGATACGATTAACCATAACCATTCATTGTTGAGAAATCCTTTTGCTCAGCTGGGCGAATATGATCGCAATCCGCTGCGACAGGATATCGAAGAAATTGGAAAGCGGGTAGGAGTGCACCTGGCTCTGAACGCCATCCTCAATTCTGAAAAAGCAATCGTGCATGTGCTGGCCGGTGATCCGGTAGCTGTGATGCGGGCAGGTGTTAGTCTTTCACGGCAGGTTTGTCAGGTGGCAGTTTCAGACGCCTTTGACCTGGTGGTGTCCTCACCGGGCGGGCATCCCAAGGATATAAACCTGTACCAGGCACAAAAAGGACTGGCCCATGCAGCCATGATTACGAAAGCGGGCGGGACGATCATTCTGGTGGCAGCCTGCCCGGAAGGCAGCGGAAGTCGCCATTACGAGGAATGGATGCAAGGAAAACGCAGCCACGCGCAAGCAATTAAAAGCTTTTTCTCCAGCGAATTTCGGGTAGGACCGCATAAAGGCTACCTGATCGCCCGCGATGCTGAACGCTGCCGGCTGCTATTTTGTTCTGAAATGGAAACAGCACTGGCCAGAAGCCTGCTCCTCAACCCTGTAGGCGACTTACAAAACGCACTTGACCTGGCTTTGCGTGGCATTCATAAGCCTATTCAAATTGGGGTCATGATGCATGCCTCGACAACCATCCCGGGTGTGATTCCATGATCGAACCGGTAATTGATATCCGGGCAGAAACGTCTGAGCGCAAGCAGCATTTAAACACCTTGCTGGAAAAGTATCAGGCTGACTGTTTGATTCTGCGCCGGGTGAGTAGTTTCGCCTGGGCCACGGCCGGGCTCAGTTCGTTTGTTAATACGGCTGCCACAGAAGGTGCTGCCTCGCTTGCGGTAACTCACGATGGTGCTTTTCTGGTGACCAATAATATCGAGGCGGTGCGCCTGCAAGCAGAAGGCAATCTGGGGCAGCAGCCCTGGGAGATGATTATTTCACCATGGTACAACCCACTCGAAGGATTAATGAAGCTGATATCCGGCAAACGTTTGATTGCAGATGTGCCCTTTGCGGGATCCCAGGATATCAGTGGGGAAATAAGCCGCCTGCGTGCCAATCTGAGCGCCGCCGAAGGGAAGCGCATGCGCTATTTGGGTCATCTTTGTGCGGAGATTCTAAGCACCGCAGTTCTTAGTATCCACCCGGGGATGAGTGAATATGAATTGGCAGCTATTGTTGGTGCAGAAGCGCAAAAGCGTGCGGTTCAGCCTATCGTCAACCTGGTCGGTTGCGATGAGCGTATTTACAAATTCCGGCATCCGCTGCCGACCGAAAAGAAGATGCAGCGTTATGCTCTGCTGGTTTTAAGTGGGCGCTGGCGTGGGTTGGTCTGCTCTATTTCACGACTGGTCCATTTTGGTGAAATCCCGGCCGGTTTAAGAGAGGTTATTGCAAATACAGCGTGGGTTAACGCCCAATTGATTGCAGCGACCCGCCCGGGTAAAACACTGGGACAGATTCTCGCGCAAGGGCAATCTGCGTATAGCGCTTACGGATATCCCGGAGAGTGGCAACAGCACCACCAGGGAGGTGCTGTGGGTTATGAGCCGCGTGAGTACCTGGCAACCCCTTCTTCGACGGACCTGGTAACGGCTGGGCAGGCTTATGCGTGGAACCCTACCATTGCCGGGGCAAAAATGGAAGATACGATTTTGATCGGGGAAGAGGGAAATGAGATCCTGACGCAAACCCCGGATTGGCCGGTAGAATGGATTGAGGTTCCTGGTTATCCTCAGGCAATTCCTTGTGCACTGGCTCTACAATTGGATGAATAAGAATACTTATTAATGGTAAAACGAAGTGGAGGTGAAAGTCGATGATTGGACAATCTGAGAAAATACTGCGAATCAACCTCTCTGATGGATCTATTGAAACTGAAATACTTGCCGACGAATTTTACAAACTCTACCCGGGAGGAAAAGCGTTAGCCGGGTTTATTCTTTTGAACGAGATGCCGGCCAATACGCCAGTCTTCTCTCCCGAAAACGTGCTGGTGATTGCAAATGGTTTATTGACCGGAGCCCCGGTATCTACAGCAACACGTTACGTGGTTTCGGCACGTTCACCTTTGACCAATAGCTATGGCGAATCGGAAGCAGCCGGTTTCTGGGGACCAGAATTGAAAATGGCCGGGTATGAAGCCATTGTTGTGAAAGGCAGAGCAGAACAGCCTGTTTATGTGTGGATTCAGGGAGATCAGGTCGAAATCCGCCCGGCAGAGCATCTCTGGGGCAAGCAGACAGCCGAGGTGCAGGAATTAATTCGTCAAGAATTGGGCGATGAAAAGATTCGCGTATTGCAAATTGGGCCGGCCGGAGAAAACCTGGTGCGTTATGCCGGTATCACCAACGATCTACGTCATTTTAATGGGCGCAACGGTATGGGGGCGGTAATGGGTTCCAAGAATTTGCGCGCCATTGCCGTACGTGGCGATCAGCGCTATCAGAGCAAGGCGCACGATCCCGATTCTTTGTTGGGGCTGGGACGAAAGCTGGCTAAAAGTGTGCGTGAGAATCCACTAAGCTGGGATCTGCAACAACGCGGCACCCCAGGTATTGTTGAGCCGCTTAATAAAGGTGGAATCCTGCCCACGCGCAACTTCCGGCAGGGGGTATTTGAAAATGTGGATTCAATTAAGTGGGAAGTGTATGAGAAGGAATTGTTAACTGCCCGTAGAAGTTGCTATGCCTGCGCCGTACGCTGTAAACGCGAAGTTAGCCTGAATGGAGAGGTATCGCGGTATGGCGGACCGGAATACGAGACGATTGGTGCCTTTGGACCAAATTGTGCGGTAGGTGATCTGCAGGTGATAGCCCGTGCGAATGAGTTGTGTAATGCTTATATGCTGGATAGCATCTCGACCGGTGCCACCATTGCCTTTGCGATGGAGTGCTTTGAACACGGTTTGATTGACCTGGAGGATACCGGCGGACTGGATTTGCGCTTTGGCAATGGTGAAGCCATGTTGGTCATGATTGAGCAAATTGCGTTACGCCAGGGATTAGGCGACCTGCTGGCTGAGGGCAGTTTGCGGGCTGCAGAAGCAATTGGGGGAGAGGCCGGCTTCTTTGCAATACAGGTGAAGGGTCAGGAACTGGCCATGCATGAGCCTCGCGGAAAATATAATGTAGGCATGGGTTATGCAATCTCTGAGATTGGGGCTGATCACCTGGTGGTGGCCCATGATCCTGCGCTGGCAAACTCAGAATCGATCACCTTCAAAAGCGCCATCCCGCTGGGGATTGAAGAGGCGCAGCCTGTCCGCAGCCTGAGTGCTGAAAAGATGAAACATTTTTATATTCTCGAAAAATGGGGTAGTTTTGAAAAGGTTGTTGGCTTTTGTTTCTTTGGCCCGGCTCCGCGCTCTTTCATACACCCGGATGATGTGCTGTTGGCGGTCAATGCGGCCACCGGTTGGAATCAGGATATCGCCGGTCTTCTCAAAATTGGGGAACGTGCCACCAATATGGCGCGCATCTTCAATCTTCGCGAAGGTTTCTCCCGCAAGGATGATACTTTACCAGAACGCATTTTCCAGGGCCTTGAAAACGGCCCTTTACAAGGCGAACCCTATCCTCGCCACGAATTTCAAGAAGCCCTCTCAACCCTATATGCCCTTAAGGGGTGGCATCCTGAATCGGGAATCCCTACCAGGGAGCGCTTGAGAGAGTTATCTCTGGAATGGGCTGAGGAATTACTGCCGGAGAAAGCTGAATGAGGCTGCATGCCGGCGGTTACCTGACTTTCTATCTGCCGCAAAGAAAGAGTCCAATGGAGTTGCATCTGGCGCAGCCTATCCTTTTGATAGCGATATTGCAGAAATATCGAATTCCCAAATCAGAAGTTCAACTGGTTTCAGTTAATGGTACGCAAGTGGATTTGGAAACTGCATTGGTGGTGGATCGGGATGAGGTGCAAATTGTCTCCGGTGTAGATGGGGGTTAATAGAGCTGTGAAAATCCCTTGGTCATGACTGTGAATGGGGAGGATTGCGCCACGAATAATGCAAGGCACGAGGACGATCAAGACAACGATCAAATACCAGACCAAATTCTGGGTGGTCGCCAGAGCCAGGGTCAAACCCAGTAGACTGAACCAGCGCAGCGATATAGCGAACCAATCGGCCAGGTAGGGAAATCAGCTTTTCTCACATTTTTAATCATACCTGATCCCATTAAGGGTTACGAATCACTGTTGAAAAAATTAATGCTTTTCAGAGAAATGTTAAGCATTTGTAAGTATGCGGAATCGCCAAGTGGACATGCGAATTAAGGCGAGAAAATCATGAAGGCTAATAACCGTACGTCCTTCTATAATCTTTTGAGAATGCGTTTTGCGCGTGCTACACTTTAACGAATCAAAATCACAGCCGGGAGAAATAACGAAAAGGCAAATCACGCCAATGGTACGAAATTGCCAGATTCTCAATATTAATCTTCATAATTCTTCGGGAGCTAAAGTATGATAATAGAAGTACCGTATGGCCGCACTACCCAGAGCGCAATTGTTTCAGATGATTTCACTGTAGAGTTGATTGACCCTCTGCAAGTGGATGCGACCGCAGATGCGCCGCAACTAATCCAGCAGGCCCTGGCAAATTTGTTGGGTGGAGTAAGCTGGGAGACATTCCGTGGAGTGAAATCGGTGGCAATCGCCATCAACGACAAGACCCGCCCGGTACCGCATCATTTGCTCTTACCGCCGCTGTTGGAAAGGCTGGCAGCCCTTGATATTGAGGATCGTAACATTTCTTTTTATATTGCGACGGGGACACACGTCTCCATGCCTGCCGGAGAATTCGCTGCTGTTTTGCCTGAGAACATATTTTCCCGCTACCGTGTCATCTCCCATGATGCCGCCAAACTGGATTCAATGGTTGATCTTGGCAAAACAACGCTGGGCACCCGGATTTTGACAAACGCCGCTTATGTGAATTCAGCACTGAAAATCGTGGTGGGAAATATTGAACCACACCAGTTTGCCGGTTTTTCCGGAGGTGTTAAAACTGCGGCTATAGGCCTTTCCGGCATGGAAACCATCAACCACAACCATTCACTTTTACTGAACCCTCTGTCCTGTTTGGGAGGGTATGAAACGAATCCACTCCGTCAGGATATCGAGGAAATCGGGAAAAAGATTGGCATTCATGTGGCAATAAATGCTATTCTGAATCAGGATCGAGAAATTGTACACGTTCTGGCCGGCGATCCTGTAGCCGTAATGCAAAGCGGCATACCATTATCGCGCCAGGTCTGCCAGGTTGCACTGCCCGATAAATATGATCTGGTGATTGCTTCCCCCGGCGGGCATCCCAAGGATATCAACCTCTATCAGTCGCAAAAAGGTTTTGCTCATGCAGCGATGGTTACAAAACGAGGCGGTAGTATTATTCTGGTGGCAGCCTGCCCGGAAGGCACAGGCAGCCGCCATTACGAAGAATGGATGAAGGGCAAAACATCCTATAGTGAAGTGATTAAGAGCTTTTGCAGCAGTGATTTTCAGATTGGGCCGCACAAAGCCTATCAGATTGCACGCGACGCCTCGAAAGTTCACCTCTATTTTTGTTCCGAAATGGATGCTGACCTTGCTCATGGATTATTACTCAACCCGACAGTAAATTTACAGACAGCGGTGGACCTGGCTTTACAGGGTGCGAAAAGAGGCTTACGGATTGGCGTCATGACGCATGCTTCGTCCACCATCTCGCTGACTTAAGTTTTCAAAAAATAAATAAAATAGTTCGGCGGACCACAGTAACAAGAGCGGTTTGTCGCTGATAGTTTTGTTTGCTGGATACTACGAATCGATTGTTATACACATATTCCTCTGTTTTCGATCGTAAAATTGGAGGTAATTCGGGCTGCTTTATGCTAGAATGCCTTAACCATCTTTTGCCATGGAGAATGCCATGAGTGAACTTTTTGACACGTTAAAAAGTTTCTTTTTCAACGACGAATGGTTTTATATTGAAGTCGATGATCGCCCCTTGCTGCGCTTAAATCACTGGGGAGAGAATGGACGATTTTCCTGCCAGGCAGAAATCAATGAGACCCAGCAGATTTTTTACTTTTATAGTTATTTCCCTGTCAATGTTCCTGCTGAAAAACGCAGCCTGGTTGCGGAGCTAATTACGCGGATCAACTATGGCATGCGGGTTGGGAATTTTGAACTGGATTATGAAGATGGTGAGGTTCGCTTTAAAACCAGCATCGATGTCGAAAATGTGGATCTTTCACACGCATTGGTATCCAACCATGTCTACACCAATGTGTGGACGATGGATCGCTATCTGCCGGCCTTATTTGCGGTAATCTATGGCAACATCAGCCCGCTGGAGGCGGCAAACCAGATTGAGGAGTAATAATGGATTTAATGGAAGGAATTCTAACAAGAAGAAGTATTCGAAAATTTACAGACCAGGTGGTAGAGCCAGGTCAGGTTGAGCAGATATTACGAGCGGCCATGTATGCCCCTTCAGGGATGAACATGCAATCGTGGCAATTTGTGGTCATCACCGAACGGGAATTATTGGAAGGCATTCCGGCTATTCATCCGAATGCCGGCATGGCTCCTCAGGCTGCCCTGGCTATCGTAGTCTGCGGAGATGAGACCATTCAGCCCTCCGAACCGCGCTGGGCGATTAACTGCAGCACAGCCAGCCTCAATATTATGCTGGCGGCTTATGCGCTTGGATTGGGATCTGTTTGGTGTGGATTGTATCCCGATAAAACCCGCCAACAGGGAATGAAAAATCTGTTAAAATTACCCGATCATATCCATCCTTTTTCACTGTTGCCGATTGGTTATCCAGCCGAATCTCCGGATCCTGGAGAACGATTTAAGATGGAGAGAGTTCACTATAATCTCTGGTAGGGAGTACGTATGACAAAAGAGCGTGCCATTTTAGGGGCTGTTCGTGAATATCGTTTTCAAGGCAGCGAGCTTTGGGTGGATTGTGGTGACCCGCATATGCGGGTTACTTTTTTGAAACCGGAACTTGTGCGCGTTAGGATTGTGCCCGGGGGAGATTTTGCCCCACAGCACACCTGGGATGTCGCCAATCCTGATTCGGACTTTAAAGTTGTACCCTTGGAATTACAGCAGACTCAGCATGCCCTATTTTTGCACAGCTCTGCCTTTACTGTGCGAGTGGATAAGGATACGGCCTGGGTGGAAATGCTGACCCCGGATGGAAAAAGCTTTTTTACTGATTCAAAATCTCCGGTCTGGGAAGACGACCGGTTTTGGTTTTCCAAACGCATGGAAGAAAACGAGCACTATTACGGTTTTGGTGAGCGTGGCGGTCGCATGGAAAAACACGGTCAAACCATGCGCAACTGGACAACAGACCCCAATCAGCCGCATGGTGCCTTTGTTGACCCGATGTATATGGCTATTCCTGTATACATGGCCTTGCGGCCAGGCAACGCCTATGGGGTTTTCGTCAACTGTATTGAAGATTCAAGCTTTGATCTCAGTCATGCTGGTGAGCTGCAATTCTCAGCCAGTGGTGAAGAACTGGACGTTTATATTGCTTATGGCCCTCAGCCAATGGACGTGATCTCACATATGGCAGATTTGCTTGGCAAGATGCCGCTGCCCCCCCGCTGGGCGCTTGGGTTCCATCAAAGTCGCTGGAGTTATGGATCCGAGGCAGAAGTGCGCCGAATCGCCGAGATGTTTCGCAAAAAGGAGATACCCTGTGATGCCATCCACCTCGACATCGATTACATGGATGGTCACCGCGTTTTTACCTGGAACAAAGGCAATTTTCCCAATCCGGAAGGATTGAATCTTGACCTGCAAAAAATGGGTTTTCACAGTGTTGCGATTCTAGACCCGGGTGTCAAGGTGGATAAGAAATATGTCACCTATGAAGACGGCGTCGAAAAAGATGTTTTTGTGCGCAATGTTAAGGGGCAATTGGCCAGCGGTTATGTCTGGCCAGACGAAGCTGTCTTTCCGGATTTTAGCCGTCAGGATGTGCGCAAGTGGTGGGGTAAATGGCAAAATCGACTGGCGGCCAGTGGGGTCAGTGGTTTTTGGAATGATATGAATGAGCCGGCTGTATTTGAAAAACCCTTCAGTCAGGGTGGGGGTGCTGTGGGTACCCTGCCTTTGGATGCGATTCAGGGGCCGACTGGCGAGGAAACCACGCACGCAGTATTGCATAATTTGTATGGTTCGCAAATGGCTCAGGCTTCCTATGAAGCCATGCAGGCATTTATACCCAACCAGCGCTCGTTTCACCTTTGCCGCTCCGGGTTTGCTGGAATTCAGCGCTGGACTGCATCGTGGATGGGTGACAATGGCTCGTGCTGGGAGCATCTTGATATGTCGCTGGGCCAGTTGATCAATATGGGGCTTTCGGCGGTGCCCTTTGTAGGGGTCGATATCGGCGGTTTTTTTGGGAATGCCACCCCGGAATTGTTCGCACGGTGGGTACAAATCGGAGCACTCTACCCGCTCAGCCGGGCGCATACCTGTGCCGGTACAGATGCGCATGAACCCTGGGTGTTTGGAAAAGAGGTGGAGGAAATTGCTCGTGAATATATTTCCTTGCGCTATCGCCTGCTGCCCTACCTTTACTCCGTTTTTCAACGTGCCAGCGAGCGCGGTTACCCAATTTGGCGCGCATTATTCTTGCATTATCCTCAAGATGAGCTCACCTATCATATTGCTGATCAGGTGTTAATTGGTAAGTATCTTATGGCTGCTCCAGTAACCCGTGCGGGACAGATGGCTCGTCAGGTCTATTTACCGGAAGGTCTATGGTACGACTGGTGGGAAGGTACTGCTTATGAAGGCGGACGTTACATCCTGGCGGATGCACCCTTACAGAAAATGCCTTTGTACGCCAGAGCAGGCGCCATAATTCCGGTTGGCCCGGCTTTACAACACAGCATGGAAATGAATGAAGATTCGCTTACCCTGTTATGTTTCCCGGGGGAGAGCGGCAGTTTCCGATTGTATGAAGATGATGGCCTCACCTTGAACTATCGCAGTGGTCGATCTTGCACAACCAGCTATCATATCGAATCAGACGAAAAGACCGTCCGGCTTACGATTGCTGCACGGCAGGGTGATTACCGGGTTGCTGACCGAAAATTGATTGTGGTTTTAAGAGATGGTCGCCAATATCAGCAAAAAGAGGTGCTGGATCAGGGCCAGGAAATGGAAATTAGTTTCGACCGGCTCTAAAAAGGAGAATAGAATGACCAAAGATTTTGAAACACCTGGCTGGGTTCATGATGCCGTTTTCTACCAGATATTTCCAGATCGGTTTGCCAGGTCCCAGCGGGTGCAGAAAGCGGGTAATCTTGAAGAGTGGCTCAGCCCGCCGACGCCGCACGGTTACAAGGGGGGAGACCTGCTGGGCGTTTATGAAAAATTGGATTACCTGCAGGATCTTG
This sequence comes from Anaerolineales bacterium, assembly GCA_038329785.1. Classification (GTDB taxonomy): domain Bacteria; phylum Chloroflexota; class Anaerolineae; order Anaerolineales; family Anaerolineaceae; genus UBA6170. The sequence continues at coordinate 50,943 of JBBQNI010000014.1, forward strand.
GCATCAACGCAATTTACCTCAACCCGATATTTCAATCGGCCAGCAATCACCGCTACCACACCCATGATTATATGAAGGTCGACCCAATGCTTGGTGGCGATAAAGCTTTGAAGAAGTTATTGCGGGCAGCGCACCAACGGAACATGCGCGTGGTACTGGATGGAGTTTTCAACCATGCCTCGCGTGGTTTTTTTCAATTCAATGATATCCTGGAAAATGGCGCTCAATCTGCTTACGTGGATTGGTTTGATATCCGTGGTTATCCGCTGAATGCCTATCAGGGTGACCCAAATTACCGCTGTTGGTGGGGTTTGCCTGCTTTGCCTGAATTCAATACAGATAATCCGCAGGTTCGTTCGTATATTTATTCAGTCGCTCAATATTGGGTGGATCAAGGTATTGATGGCTGGCGGCTGGATGTGCCCTTTGAAATTGATGATGATTCATTCTGGCAGGAATTTCGGCGAGTGGTGAAGAAGGCTAATCCGCAAGCATATATCACCGGTGAAATTGGCGGCGATGCCAGTCGCTGGTTGGCTGGTGACCAGTTTGATGCGGTCATGAACTACCTGTTGACTTATGGCATCTGGCTTTATTTCGGTGGGGCGGATGCCAACCAGGAGTTATTTGGTCAGTGGCTGCAGCATGTGCCCGGAATGGGTATTCTGGACCTTGGTGGGTTTGTCAAATACAGCGAGGATCTGCTGAGCAAGTACCCTCACCAGGCTGTGCTGGCACAAATGAACTTACTGGATAGCCACGATACCACCCGTTGCTTAACTCTATTCAACGGGAGGAAAGATCTCTTTCTGCTGGCTGTGTTATTCTACATGACCTATCCTGGCGCACCATCTGTCTATTATGGTGATGAAATCGGAATGGAAGGTGGGCAGGATCCCGATTGCCGGCGGGCATTCCCGTGGGATAGCGATTTGTGGGATTCGGCCATTCTTGGTTTTTACCAGAAGTGCATCAGTTTGCGGCATGCTCACCCAGCGTTGCGCAGCGGTAGTTTTACAACAGTGTATGCCAGGGATGATGTCATGGTCTATGTGCGCCGATTGGAGCAGGATCAGGTGTTGGTTGCGTTCAATCGCAGTGATCAGACCCGTCATTTGAATGTATCGGTGGCCGATATCTTTGCCGATGGCAGTGTCTTGAAGCATGAATTATCCAACGGTGTCCTGGCCGTGCGGGATGGCATGGTCCAAGAACTGACATTGGCACCTTTTAGTGGCGTGGTGATGAGCAAGGTGTGAGAGCTGCACGTTAGCTCGTAGTCGGTAGGTCGTTGCGGGTAGTCGTTCCGTAGGATGGCGCAGTGCGTGCTTTCGGCAAGATAGGAATATTTTGCACGAGCGAGCTCGAGGGTTATGAGAAACAACCCATTCTTGCAAATGATAGTCACGCATTTAAGTCCCTTGCTCGCTTTGCGTCTCAGCCAGGAACGTTTTGGTCGACCAGAAATTCTCCATCCACAATTTAGTTTCGGGTTTTATTAATTATGAACGCCATGAAAAGGCGATTGAGGCGCTGGAGATTAGTTTGTAACGGGTAGGCATTTCGCAAGATGGCGCACCGCGGGTGCTCATAGCGTAATACTACCCCCGCTACTTCTTTCTTGACCAATTGGGCTGTTCGCGTTAAGCTTGTGAATATTCTAACAATCTGGAGGGACGAATGAGTAAATCAATGGAAAATCTGGCTGCTGCCTTTGCCGGGGAATCACAGGCTAATCGTAAATACCTGGCTTTCGCCGAGGCGGCGGATAAAGAAGGATATGCCCAAATCGCTAAATTATTCCGCGCGGCAGCTCATGCCGAAACCGTACACGCTATAAACCACCTGAAAACGATGGGCGGGGTAAAATCAACCCTGGAAAACCTGAAGGAAGCCATCTCGGGTGAGAACTACGAAGTTATGAGCATGTATCCCGAATTCATGCAATATGCCGAGCAGGAAAACGAAAAACGTGCCCTTTCAAGCTTTAAGAAAGCCTACGAAGTGGAAAAGGTGCATGAAGCCCTTTACCGCAAGGCTCTGGAAGGCCTGGAGGCAGGCAGTGACGAAGCTGAATCCTATGATTACTATGTTTGCCCGGTTTGCGGTTATACACATGCCCGCACTGCCCCCGAAAAATGCCCGGTGTGTGGCGTCCCTGCCGCCAAATTTGAGAAGATTGGGTAATTAAAAGAAAAGGGTGAGTAACGAGCAATAAGCAGGTTGCGCCATTGTGAGATGAGACCTACATTTTAATCTTTCGCATGCATTTTACGGGCAAACCAAGCACGACAAGCATTTGAACTGCCAGCCTTCTTCCCCGCTGAAAAGATTATACGTGTAGAACGTCAATCGGGTCGTGACCTATAATTAATATCAATAAATTACAATGAGGTTTTTTCAATGGAAAATGTGAATATGGGCGGGAAAGTAGTTCTGGTCACTGGCGCGACAGGTGGAATTGGTAAGGTAACAGCACTGGAACTGGCAAAAATGGGGGCAACCGTTGTACTGGTTGGACGCAACCCAACCAAAACCGCCAGCGTCGTGGCTGAGTTTCAACAAAATTTGGCGGGCAAGGGTAAAGTTGATTCCATTATCAGGGATCTTTCTTCACTGGCCGATATCCGACAGGTGGCTGAGACATTTCTGAGCAAATATGATCGCCTGGATGTTTTGGTTAACAATGCCGGCGGATTTTTTGCGCAGAGGTTAGAGAGTGTTGATGGTTATGAGATGACCTTCGCTCTCAACCATCTCAATTATTTCCTCTTAACCAGGCTTTTGTTGGATGTGCTTAAAAAGAGCGCGCCGGCTCGAATTGTGAATGTATCGTCTGGCGCACACGTTGACCAAAGCGTCAGTTTTGATGATCTTCAGCGCAAACAAAAATACAGCAGCTGGAGGGTCTACGGCGAATCGAAGTTGATGAATATTCTCTTCACCCGCTCTTTGGCAAAACGACTTGATGGCAGTGGTGTGACCGTCAATGCTCTCCATCCAGGTTTTGTCGCCACCTCCTTTGGACATGGAAAAGGAATGATGGGTTTTTTTACGAAAATTGCCCAAAAGCTACTCGCGATTTCTCCGCAAGAAGGTGCCCAAACCAGCATTTTCCTGGCATCTTCACCCACAGTGGAAGGAGTGACCGGCAAATATTTCAGCAAGAGCCAGGAACAAAAGCCCTCAGCCCAGGCAATGGACGATCAGGCAGCCGAGAAACTATGGCAATTAAGCGAGGAAATCGTCCAGCAGAAATCGAAATAGACGCCCTTCTAACTGGGTGGAGGAGTTTTCTCGTGCGGGGTGTGAAAATCGTATTTGATTTTCTTACTTGCTTCGGCCCGGTAAAGGTAGTTTATTAAGCTCTGTCCGGAGCGCACTTCACTGAGCGGGCTCTCCGGTAGCGGCCAATGCATTGCTTCGTATAACATGAAACGATGCAGATCATAAGCAGCTTTGAGAAGCTCACCGTATGCGCCGGCTGATTGCAAGATGGATTGGTAGAATATAGCCGCCAGGACGATGGCAATCACCAGCGCCCAGGGTATTAAAAATGACCAAAGCGCAAATAATAGCGTCCAGGTAAAGATCTGCACGGCTCGATCAAGGTTATGGCGGGCGCGTCCAATTTCCTGCTGCGTGGACGACGGAAGTAACAGCCATAGGCGCGGCCAGGAGATATTTATTTCGAGCCCATAATGAATGTGAGCATACTCTTCGGCTGATCGTAACAGATTGCCAAGACGGGTTGGCAAGCGCCAGTTTTCATCGACTGGAAAATTTGCCAGGTCGGCATCCAGGAGAGCATACTCCTTTAGCTGGGCAGCGGTCAATTCATTGGCTGCCTTGCGCTGTGCCAGCCAATTCCAGCGCTCTTCTTTTTCTTTTACTTTCTGATTAATCGCTGTTACGCGACTGCTGGCGAAACCGGCCAGCGGTCCGCGCCAGTAACCCTGCAATAATCGCAGTATAGGTACGCTGAATTGAGTAACTATGGTTGTTGAGATGGTCAGAATGCCAAGGGCGGCGATGATGGCAGCAATCCCCTCGGCAGGGTTCCATGAAGCAACCATTTCCATAATTTGCTGCCAACCATAACGCAATGCGTATAATAAGAGACCACCCGACCAAAATGCAAAAGCGGGTGCCATGATTCTTGCCTGCCATTCCTGGGCTAAATTTTCGGTGAGCTTTTCCCAAAATTTTGAAAACATACTTGCCTCTGCTTAACTGCTTGATTCGCCCGCTTCGGGGTCAGAAATCAAGTCAACGTCATGGTGGGGACATCGCAGTACCTGGCGGGCGTTACGGCGGTAGCGTTGATAATGCTGCGGCTCGAGTGGGCAAACCATTAACTGTCCCGGTTCTATGGCAAAGAGATCTCCGGTCAATGAGAATGTATCACCACTGAGCGGACGCACATACCACTTGGCCTCTTCATCCAGTTTTTTGCTGAATTGTTCCCGCACCAGCGGGTATTCATCGATGCGTTCTACCGCTCTACGGATGGCTTGCTGGCGTAAGGCTGGTTCCTTTGCCCGGCTGAGGTGCTGACCCAGGCTGGCATTTAACCGCCGGGCTTCCTCGGATTCCAGGGTGGCATTGATGTCGTCACGCAACTCGCGAATTACTTGTAAAAGCTGCTCATCGCGATTGGGATCTTTTTTGTCAAATTGTTTATTTTTGAATTTGATCGGCATCTTTAATACTTTCTGTTTGCCTCAGGTTTTTGGGCCGGTTATTACCACCAGATCCGAAACCAGCTTTCTCCAGTAGCGGAGCCATCCGGGGTGGTGACCAGTGCGCTGATGAGAACCACATCTCGTGGAGAAAAATCACCTATCAGGAGCTCGAAAGTGGAGAGCCCGGAGGAATTGCTTTCCGGCAGGCGAAAGAAAAAATCTCTGCCATCCGGCATGGTGGCTGTCACACCTACAACTGCTCCAGAAATTGGCTGTTGATACTGGTCTTTGACCACCACATGTACGGTTTGGCTGCTATTTGCCGTCACAATTGCTTTGGCGACAAAGACACTGACCTGCGGCGAGCGGAGAATGCCAGCCGGGAGCGCATTGAGATCCGGGTGCAGGTAAGCAGGTTCATCGACAAATTGATCGAAATAGCGACGACCAAGGTCGCCTCGGACCACACGCTGACCGGCTTCTTTTTCAGGATGCCATTCGAGAACACCGTTCTGAAAATATTGCATCAGGAAACCGGCTGCATTTATTTCCGCGTTTGCCAGGGGCAAGCCAAGGTGAAGCAGGCCATTATTGGCCCGGTAAAACTGCCAGAAAGCATAACAGACACTGAAGGAATTCCCAAAGCGTTTGCAGACAGCGGGATCATAAGTAATGCCTGCTTCTCTATTTTTGTCGGGTTCGTAGAGGAATTCTCCCACTGGGGCAGAGACAACACCTGTCCCGGCATTACCATCGATCAGATCAAAGCGTGCTTTTTCGAAGTACTGCACGCGCTGATTGGTGGTCGCATCGCTGAATTCGATTGAAATGGGATTGCCGAATAGCAGCTCAGGATTCTCACTGCTGAGGTAGTATTGCAGGAAGGGTCCGCTGACCCAATGGCCCGGGTTGCCAATGAATTGCTGCGGTTGGTTTTGTGCCTGCGCGCTGAAAGCCATCCCGGCAATAAACAGGAATATGATAATTATTGAAAAAAAGCGACGGAAAAATGCCATGATTTAATCATTATACGAGAGGAAACAAGAGAAGACAATGAGGGGTGCGTGACGGACATTCCCAGCCCACATTTCAATTAATCACGCGGAGGTAAAAGAGACGGTGAGCGAAACGACGAACGAAGTGAGTGCATAGCTTGCAAAGCTGGACGAATGCTGCGCTTTGACTCATGACAGGTAGACACTTTTAGATATGAGCTGTGATCTGTTGCTCTTGACTGTAATGGAGGAGCGATTGATCACGAATGCTTCGCACGAAATGGCGAATGATCTCAATTGGTTCCCCCTTTCACCGCGGAAAAGGCGCGCTAAATCCTGTATCAGGCCTGGGCCGATATGAAGCTTTACTGAATGGTGCGTCGCGCAGCGCGAACGCACCCTACAAATTTCTCCCGGACAGAAAAGACGGGAAGATAAGTTTATGAATGGTTGATCGGGAGGTGATTTTCCAACATCCTTCCAAATTGGTGGAATGCAGTCTCATCCATCGTGAGACAGGTATAATAAGAGCAAAGCCAAACCCTTAGAATCTGGAGATGAAACTGGATGGATCGAAAAATTCGGGTGTTAATTGCGAAACCAGGCCTGGATGGGCATGACCGCGGTGCTAAATTGATCGCCCGGGCTCTACGAGATGCGGGGATGGAGGTAATCTACACCGGTCTGCGGCAATCACCAGAGATGATCACCACCGCTGCCTTGCAGGAGGATGTGGATGTAATTGGCCTATCGATACTATCCGGCGCACATATGGGCCTGGTCCCGCGCATCCTGGATCGGATGAAAATGGAAGGCCTCAATGATGTGCATGTATTTGTTGGCGGCATCATTCCGGAAGAGGACACGCCTGCCCTGTTAGCGATGGGCGTGACCGCCGTTTACGGACCGGGTACAGCCACGCAACAGGTTGTTGAGGATGTGCGCCGTTTTGTGCTGGAAACTGCAAAGGATTAAGATACTTGGATCGCTCAGTAGATGTTCAGTCTGTTCTGGCCGGTGACCGGCGGGCACTGGCTCGGGCATTGAGTGAGGTTGAAAACGACTCGCTGGCAGGGCGAGAATTACAGGATGCACTTTTTCCCCACAGCGGCCAGGCACATCTGGTGGGTGTCACCGGCTCCCCTGGAGCGGGTAAATCTTCATTGGTAAATCAGCTTGCCTTTCATATACGAAAGCAGGGGCAAAGGGTTGGCATTCTGGCAGTCGATCCGTCCAGCCCATTTACCGGCGGGGCAATTCTGGGTGACCGTGTGCGCATGCGAGATATCGCCGGGGATGATGGGGTATTTATCCGTTCAATGGCAACCCGTGGAACCCTGGGTGGCCTCGCGCGCAAGACGGCAGCCATGGCACAGCTGCTTGATGCGGCCGGGTATGAAATGATCCTGATCGAGACGGTCGGCGCCGGTCAATCCGAGGTAGATATCGCCCGCCTGGCCCATACAACTATTGTGGTGGAAGCACCTGGTATGGGCGATGACATTCAGGCTATTAAGGCTGGAATTCTGGAGATAGCGGATATTTTGGTGGTGAATAAAGCAGATCGGCCACTGGTTGAAATGACCCGCCGTGCGCTGCAATCCAACCTGGAGTTGGCCCATCCACAACAGATTGGTACACTCGAACGGATGCATCATCACACCCTGGCGTTCGAGCCAATCCCACTCGCCGAAGAGCTGGAGACCAAGAAAGACGCCTGGTTTCCACCCATTCTGAGCACTGTTTCAACTGAGGGGAAAGGAATTGAGGCGGTTGTTAAAGCCATTCAAAAACACCGCATTTATTTACAACAGTCGGGGCAATGGCAGCAGCGTGAAGCAGCCCGTCTGCAGGAAGAATTAAATGACCTCATTCTGGAATACTTTGCCTTGCAATGGCGAAGCAGGATGGATAAGGAGCAGCTTGAGGAGGTCGTGAAGGGTCTGCTGGCGAGAGAATACTCACCCCTGCAGGCGATGGATAAGCTTATAGCCGATTCGCGAGCGGATAGGGAATTCTAGGTTGGGCACGTTGGACACGATAGAACGATGGTTACGAATACGACATGTTGAATGGATAGATGGTTACCTGAAATCCCAACACGTCTGCGCGTCCATTGGAATGGCTGGAGTTAAATGAAAATCCCAGTTGATTTTTCTCCCATATCACACGGCGTCGTGTAACGATCGACGGATTCCTCGAAGGCGCGCAAACGTGTTGGGCACTCAGCAAATTGTCAAGCATTCTGGAATTGATCCAATGCCATCCGTGAGATCTTCCAGTCGGACGTGCCCAACCTACGAATACATCTTTTCCGACAAATAAGCGCTTCTTCGAGTTCTTGGCGGACTTTGCGGTCTAAAAAAAGCTCAAAGCGGACAGGGAATTGTAGGTTGAGCACGTTGGACACGATAGAACGATGGTAACGAATACGACATGTCGAATGGATAGATGGTTACTTGAATGCCCAACACGTCTGCGCGTCCATTGGAATGGCCGGGGTTAAATAAAAATCCAGGTTGATTTTTCTCCCATATCACACAGCGTTGTGTAACGATCGACGGATCTATCGAAGGCGCGCAAGCGTGTTGGGCACTCAGCAAATAGTCAAACATTCGGGAATTGATCCAATGCCATCCGTGAGATCTTCCAGTCGGACGTGCACAACCTACGATTTCTGAGCTACCTTCCTGATCACAGCGGTCATCTGCGGGTGCAGCGCCGGGTTGGCTGCCAGCACATCGGTGGGTGATGTCAGGATGAATGGGCTGCCATCCGGGGCAGTGACCACTGCTCCGGCTTCGCGGGCGATCAATACCCCAGCTGCCAGATCCCAGGATTTAAGCCCCAATTCCCAGAATCCATCCAGGCGCCCGCAGGCTACAAAACACATATCGAGTGCAGCCGATCCGAGGCGCCGGACTCCCTGGGCAGAGCGGGCAAAATTGGTGAAATGATCCAGATTTGCACCGCTTTCGTGCACGTGATAAGGGAAGCCAGTCGCGACCAGGGCATCCACAAGCTGGGAAGCCCGGGCTGGTTGAATCAGGTTGCCATTCAATGTGGCTCCCTGCCCGGCTTCGGCGCTGAAACATTCATCAGCCAGTGGGTCGTAGACGGCTGCCAGTGTGATCACGTCCTTAACTGCATAAGCAATTGAGACCGAAAACATGGGCAATCCATGCACAAAATTGGAGGTGCCATCCAGAGGATCGAGATACCAGACCAGGTGAGATAGGCTGCCGGCATAGGTTCCGCCCTCTTCGCCAATGATGGTGTGATGAGGATATTTTTGGTGTATCTGCGAAACGAGCAGTTCTTCCGACTGGCGGTCTATTTCAGTAACCAGATCGATGCTGCCCTTATGGGTTACCTGGCGGACATTTCCAAAGCCCTTGCGTAAAATTTCGCCTGCCTGGCGAGCCAGTTGTTCGATTTCAGTTAATGTGGGTTGCATAAATTAATTCCGTTTCCTGGTTGAGATCAGTCCTTTATTCTATGCCAGGCGGAAGCTTTTGTATAGTTTAAACGTAAAAAGTTACTTATTATGGCGGTTTATGCGGTCATTGAACCTGAAACCAATCCGGGAAATGTTGAAATGGTTTTAAAACACAAAGAGTGGAACCAACGCTCGTATAAGGTGGCAATAATCAGCAATAACGTGTGCAGCCTTCGGTTGTGGCAAATCAACAGTCTGGATTTCATGTCCAGGGCGGTTTTCTATCAGGTCGCATCGAAAGAAAATGAGACTGCTCTTTTCCATCAACCCTCTACAATGAAAGGCGTTGACCTAACCGTTTTTCTACACTGAATTTAATAACGGGATTGCGTTTGAACCCCCAACTGGTAAAGGACATGAATCAAACTTTTCGTTTTTTTAGCTTTATAGGTGTATTAATCACCATTTTACTGGTTGGTTATACAATTGAGATCGTTCTGGCGAACCCGGATGTCAATAGACAGGTTGCAGCTGAGGCAAACCTCGCCGAGCCCACCATCGCAGTTACCAAAACGGTAGCGTTGAAGAGCACAGCGACGCCTTTCATGCCGGATACGGCCTCACCCTTTCCCGCGACTGCTACAGTCATTCCCGCTACACCCACACCCACACGCCTACCAGCAGAGCAGTGGAAAAGTTGGCCTGTCGTTCCTGAGGGAGTGTCAAAGGCGTTGAAAGCGGTTTACCGGCGAGGGCTGGCTGCCGGAAACGTGCCCACTCACTTTTCGATCCTGGGCGATTGCCAGAGCGAAGCGGATGAGTTCCTGGGGGTTTATGATCGTGAACAGGCGGCGGTTTTAACCCCGGAGCCAGCCTTGCAGGAGACGATCAATCATTTTCGCGGTTCCTTTGACCGTTACAGTCCTACCGTCAAGAGCGGTACAACCGAAGGCGCGCTCTTGTTCGCACTCTGGAACGATAACCGTGAGGGCAAATGCCTGGCCGGTGAAATCCCGATCGATTGCGAGCTGCGCGTGCATAAACCGGTGATTGCCTTCATCCATGTCGGCACACACTGGGAAACGCGTAATGAGCGCTACCTGAAGATCCTCATCGAGAAATTGCTGGATAATGGCACCGTTCCGGTATTGGTCACCAAAGCCGACAACCTCGAGTTTGATGAGCGTATAAACCAGACACTGGCCAATCTGTCTGAGCAATATGATCTGCCGTTGTGGAATTTTTGGTCGAGTGTGCAGCATCTCAACAATCATGGCCTGGTCAATGGCAGCGGAATGTATTTAAGCCGGGAAGCCAAAGAAATTCACCGTCTGGGTGCCCTGCAAGCACTGGAATTTGTTTGGCGCAGCCTGAACGAATAGGTTTGTCTTAGAGCTGGAGACCTGAGGTTTCTTGCCAGGTTCCAGTTAGCATCCTGCCCATACAGACGCCGTTCATGCTGGCCTGCATCAATCCGCGGGTCAAACCGGCCCCATCGCCAAGTACATGCAAATTCTTGATATTGGTTTCAAAATTGTGGTCAACCACCAGCTTGTTCGAATAGAATTTGACCTCAACGCCGTAAATGAGGGTTGCATCGGAAGCAATACCAGGCATGATAAACTCCAGCGCTTCCAGGGTTTCGATGATATCGATCATGATGCGGTACGGCAGCACCAGGCTCAAATCTCCCGCGACCGCGTCTTTGAGGGTTGGTTGGACGATGTTCTTTGTCAGTCGTGCCTGGGTGGTGCGACGCCCACGTTTGAGATCCCCATAACGCTGGACGAGCACCTTACCGCCTGAGAGCATGTTGCCCAGTTCGGCAATGTAGTGGCCGTATTCAATCGGCGTTTTAAATGGTTCGGTGAATGTTTTTGAAACCAGAAGCGCAAAATTGGTGTTGTTGGTCTTTAAAGCCTGGTCTTTGTAGCTGTGCCCGTTGACGACAGCCAGCTTGCCATATTTTTCTTCAGCTACCACACCTTTGGGGTTCCAGCAGAAGGTGCGTACCCGGTCTTCAAAGGTTCTGGTGAAATATACCAGCTTGGCTTCGTAAAGGCTGTTATCGATCTCGGCAGTGATATTGGCATCCGTTTCGACCCGTACACCGATATCGACCTGGCCGACGCGCGCCTGGATGGCATATTTGCGGCAAATTTGGCTGAGCCATTCACTGCCTTCGCGGCCAACACCGGCTATCACCTTGCCGGCCCGGATGCTATGATCGTCGGCTGTAATGACCCCTTCAATCATCATAGCGCCATTCTTTGCCGGTGTGATCATCAGGTCCTCAACGGCGGTATTGAAGCACATTTCAACTTGTAATTCTTCGAGGGCTTTTTGAATGCGGGAGTAAATATCATACGCTTTTTCAGTACCCATATGGCGGACACCAGATTCGACCAATTTGAAGTGTGCCTGGGCAGCTATTCGACGAATTTGATCGATTACGGGGGTCATCTTCAGGCCATGTACGAGCGTGTCAGCGCCAAAGTGGACATAGAGGTCATCGGTATAACGCAGAATCTGGCGAAAGGCTTCCGGCCCGATATAACGAATCAGCTCCCCGCCCACTTCGCCGTCGTTGCTGATCGAAAGTTTGCCATCGCTGAAGCTGCCGCTGCCGGAAAACCCGGTGGTGATAGCGCAGGGTTCACAATCGGCACATACACCGGTGATGCGCTTGGGGCATTTGCGTTTTTCAATTGATTTGCCCTTTTCAATGATTAGAATGGACAGATCAGGGTTTTTCTTCTTGGCTTCAAAGGCGGTGAAGATGCCGCTTGGACCCGCGCCGATGATGAGAATATCGTAATAATCGAGTTGAGGTTTCAAAAGATTTGCCTTGTTGGTGGAAAACTGGAAGAAGAAAATATCTCCTCCAGGATTCTATCATGGAGGAGAGGGAAAGGTAATGAGTAAGCGATTAAAGTTGCTCAATCCGGCTGGTAGGGGGCCACGGTTTGAATCTGCAGGTCGATATCTTCAGCCGGTTGACGGGTAATTTTTTGCCACAGTAACCGCAGCAGACTGGTGAAAAAGCTCAAGCTGGAAGTC
>JBBQNI010000015.1:0-60499 GCA_038329785.1 Anaerolineales bacterium
GCGTTGTATGCTGTTAATGCCTTTGATCACTAAGAAAATTACCAGTGCAACAATCAAAAAGGCTAATATGTTGTTAATAAAGAGACCGTAATTGATGGTTGGCGCGCCGGCGTCGGTTGCAGCTGCCAGTGACGGATAATCGCCGGGCCCTAGGGTGATGAATAAATCCTTGAAATCAACGTTGCCAAGCAAGAAGCCAATCGGCGGCATGATGATGTCGTTCACCAGTGAACTGACAATTTTCCCGAATGCGCCTCCGATGATGACACCGACAGCCAGGTCGATGACATTGCCGCGCATGGTAAATTCCTTAAATTCATTCCACATTTTATTTTCCTCCGCTGATTTTTCCCATTATACTGAATTTCGATCAAAATACGATGGATACGGGATATCGTAAACAATCGCGAGAACTTCTCCTGTATCTAGGATTAGTAGAGAAGTCTTTCTCATTGTGTGAGATAAGCAAGAATGCCCTCAGCCGCTGCATACCCGCTGGAATAACAGGCTGTCAGTAAAAAGCCACCGGTCGGCGCTTCCCAATCGAGCATTTCTCCCGCGCAGAAGAAGCCGGCGTGCTTTTTTAGCATCAGATTGGCATTAAGCGAGTCAAACAACACACCACCGGCGCTGCTGATGGCTTCGGCCAGCGGGCGTGTGCTGTTAAGAATGAGCGGCAGCTGCTTAATCGCCCCAGACAACTGACGCGGGTCATGCAGAGCTTCAGGTGAAAGCAATTCATACAATAAACCGGCACGCACGCCGTCCAGCCCAAGTGTCTTCCGTAAATAATTGGAGAGCGATTGTTTGCCGCGCTCTCGTGATAATTTCTGCAGCAGTTGTTGTTGGCTCCATTGAGGAGCCAGATCAAGCAGGATGGTTGCAGAGTTGGTTTGTTCGATCTCATCGCGCAGCAGGGCGGAACAGGCATAGATGAGGCTGCCTTCAACGCCGTAGGTGGTGATAATGAATTCTCCGCTCTGCTCAAAGAGCTCACCGGCTGAATTCTGGCAAGATAAGCGCACGGGCTTGACAGGTTGGCCGGCAAAGCGTTCATTAAAAATGCCGCTCCACTGGTGGTTAAAACCGCAGTTGGCAGGTTTAAAGGCTGCAATGGGCACCCCTTTTTGTTGAAATAACGTTACCCAACCGGCGTCGGAACCCGTTTGCGGCCAGCTGGCACCACCCAGAGCAAATAAAACAGCATCAAAGTGGTACGTATCCAGACCCGCGGTGGTCTGCATGAGCAGGCCGCCATTCTCCATCCACCCGCACAAACGCTGAGCGAAGTGAAAGGTGCCACCCTGGTCGCGGATGCGATCAAGCAGGGCGTGCAGGATGGCACCACCTTTCATATCCTCCGGAAAGATGCGTCCCGAGGAGCCCGTAAAGGTCTTAAAACCAAGCCCTTCAATCCAATCAACCAGCTGAGCCGGACCAAATTGCTCTAAATAAGGTTGTAATTTCTGTGCATGTCCACGGTATTTTTGTAGAAATTGGGGAAATGGGATTGAATGGGTTAAGTTGAGGCCGCCTTTGCTGGCAATCAGGAATTTTCTGCCGGCAGATGGCATCTGATCGAATAAACTAATCTGGCAGCCAGCTCGGCTGAGCACATCCGCGGCAATCAGCCCAGCGGGGCCTGCGCCAATGATGCCCACGTGTGCGCTGGAAGAAATGCACTTGTTAACTGTCATGCACTCATTTTATCCTGCTTTTTGGGTGAAAAAAGTAATGAGTTCGGAGAGCTGAGTAATAGGGAAGGGCAGGTTACCTACTCTCATCCTTTGATTTCCGCCCCCTCTCTATTTTCCCAATGTCTTCAACACCTGCGCGGCCACTTGCATCGCGCCGATGGTGACAGCGGCGGTGGATTGACCGGGAAAAATGGAATCCCCGACCAGCCAGACATGTTCCAATCCACTGCTGGAAGATCTGACATTCAGCAGGGAGGTTTGAGGGTAGCCGCCCACATACCCGCGCGGCCTGCGGATGAAGGATTCATACGTAATGGGGGTGCCGGCCAATTTTAGCCGGATGGCATTGCCCAGCCCTGGTATAGCAATTTCGGCAGCCCTAAGAACCTTTTCAGTATATTCATCTTTTTTGTCCTGGTACTTCTGCGGTTCCTGTTCATGCCAATGCCACCATGGATCTACCCGTGTGTGAGTGGAAATGGTGACAGCCAGATGGCCTTGCGGAGCCCGGCTTGTATCCTTCAGGTGACTGAGCGAGATAAATATCGAATTCCCTTCGCCCAATGGCTTTTCAGAATCGACCACGACCTGCTGGTGAAGGGCTGTCAAACGCCCGAGCCTGGCGACATCGATTCCAAGATAAAGCACAAAAGCGCCCCAACCGCCCGGTTTGATATTGGAGCTTTTTTCCTGAGACATATTAGCAGTAGATGAAGGGATTATTGCATTCAAACCGGCATGAGTCAGGTTGGCAATTACCCGGCTGGCAGAAAACTCCTGGCCTTTGGTGGTGGTAACCAGCCAACCGTCATTGAGAGGTTTTAAATGGGTGACTGCCTGTCGATAGAGTACCTGACCTCCATTCTGGTGGATCCAATCTACCAGGCTGGTTGAAATGGCACCCATACCACCCTGAGGCAGAACGATGCCACGCCGGGGCAGATCGAGTGCAGCACACCATACAATGCGTTAGCATATTCGCTGGTGGTTTGAGCAGAGATAAGCAATTGTGCATCCAGGAAGGTTTTCAGAAGAGGTGAAATTGGTTTTGGGCTGAGATTTTTGACAGATCGAAACAAGTAAGGCACAGCTGGTAATAAGTAAGGTTTTATTTGTTTACCGATTGCAGCCAATTCTGCGAAATTTTGGGGCGGATAAGGGAAGGTTTGCTGGGTCAGATGCCAGGCAATTTGAGCAAGTTGCTCTTGTTTTTGCCAGAAAATTTCAGAATTGGGGAAACCCCGTCGTCGCTCCGCGTTCCAATCTTCACGGTCATTCCATTGGGAAATCTTGCCCCCAGGCAAGTGCACAATCCAGGCAGGGTCGGAGTGAAATATTGGTAGATCAATCCCGAGCATTTCCAACACTCGTTGATGTGGCCCGCCCGGGGAAAACCCACCGGCCAGGGTCGCGCCGGCATCAAAGCGATATCCCTGGTGAAAAAATGTTCCAGCACTGCCGCCAGGGTAAACTTGCGCTTCCAATACGGTTACATCCAGTCCGGATTTGAGCAGGAGGGCAGCCGTTGTCAGCCCGCCAATACAAGCTCCAATTACGAGAACATCGGGTGATTTTTTTGTGCTCATATTGCCACTCTTTTATTGGATCGCCAAACGGGTTGCTAGCGAACGGTAAGCGAATAATAAACGCAGAGCAACTGGATTGAACAGCAAGCTAAGTAAAATACCCCGCCATCCAGCAGGAAGCTGGTATTGAACTAAATCCTGAATGCTGATTCTTCCTGGAGTTAATTCTTCAAAGCGGTGCTGATGGCGCCAATAAGTCAGTGGGCCAAAGACCTGCAAATCGGTGAATCCATGCTGGCTTACATCTTCATGCCGGGCTTTCCAGCGCAGCGGGATAAAAAGAAACCAGAGGGTAAAAATTGAAATCGAACCTTCCGCGAGGGGATCCGCCTGCTGAATCTGGACCCACATGGGTGGTGGTGATAGTCGCTTGAGGGCAGTTGTGCTGGCATGAAACGCGAGCACGTTGGCAAGAGATGCTTGTACAGAGAATGTTGAATGAAATTCTTTCATGTTTTAACCCGGTTGCCATCTCCAAAATCTCTGGGCTGGCAACGATTTCTCTTAATAATTTGTTTTTCGAAGATTATTTCGCCAGTGAAAGGGCGCGTTGATAAATGAGCGTTTCTATACGGTCGATCGCTGCTGAAAGTGGCAGGTTGATAATTTCAGCACGCTCAAAACTTTCAAATTCTGGATCCTGAAAGGCTTTTCCGCCAACAATTAGAAGCGGTCTGGCGAGTGCTGGTTTTTCAAGAATCGGTCCAATTTTCTTCAATGCCCGGGCACTTTCCAGGCGGGTGGCGGTGAATAGAAGAGCATCCGGTTTGGTTTCCAGTAAAGTTTCTTCAATACGCTCAAGGCTCAGATCCTGTCCAAAATACTTCACATCCCAGCCGCGCCAGCGTAATGTGACCACCAGACTTAGCAAACCAATTTGATGCATCTCACCGGGTGCGCAGGCAGCCAACAATACTCCTTCGCGCGAGGGGGTATTGGATGCAGATAGCATTCCCATTAGATGTTGAATACAGAACTGGGTGGCAAAATGTTCTACGGCTATAGAAACTTCACCGCGGTGCCAGGCTTCGCCGATTGCAATCATAGTTGGTTCGATAACCTGATTGAGCACCTGGTCAACGCTGTAAACGGAGAATGCTCTGCGCAGCGTTTCTGTCGCGAGGCTATCTTTGTAATGGCTGAGATGCTCAAGAAAATCGGATTGTAAATTCTCGATCGATAAAGTGCTTTGCAGGTCAAGCTCTGTTTTGGAAATCGACTGAGGGTCTGGTTCCTTGGCCGGATCCTTGCCATTCGTTCGTAATTCGGCCAGATAGCGGGCAGCCTGGCCAATACTCATACCGGTATCATTCTGTTTCTTTAACCAGTGTAGAAGCCGGACGTCATAGGCTGAATAAAGACGATAGCCTTGCTCGCCACGATGTGGAGAGGGCAGTCCGTAACGGCGTTCCCATGCTCGAATCGTGACAGGCAAAATATCAAGCATTCCAGCTACGGCCTTTATGTTATAAATTGGCAACAAATCGTTGTTAGCATTTTCGGTCAAATCGTTCGCACTCCATCCTGGCTTTATTCTACAATTTTACCCACAGGTAGAAGGATGGTTGCTTAAATGTATAGGGTTTGTCTATGCTTTAGCAGACAAACCCTTTTGATTTGAGTATTGTTGTAGATCAGGCTGTTTCTTTAAATTTCATTAACTCACGGATCGCTTCCAGGCCGCTGTCAAAACTGGCGCCAAGATAGTAACCCGGCACCATTTCACGTACTTTTGGATTATTATCAAAAGCTCCACCGGCATAGGCGAGTAGAGGTGCTGGATCAATCTGGTCTAACTTTTCTTTCAAACGACGCATTTCAAAAGCAGATAATTCGGTGGAAGCAGTCAGGACAATCAGGTCAGGAAATTCGTAAGAGGCATAATCCACCAGATCTTCAATCGGCAAATCCGGTCCAAGGTATTCAATGCGATAGCCTTCGCTGCGCAGGAGGACCGACATCATCAGGCTGCCGATCTCGTGTTGCTCGGTTGGGGCGCATCCCAGTTGGATATAAGGGGCATTACGGCGGGTAGGATATGCCTGCAAAAGGGACATGAGTTTGGCGCGTAAGAAGTTGGAGGCATAATGTTCGGTGGTAATGCGAATTTCACCACGGAACCAGGCTTCACCAATAGCAATTAAAGTAGGTGAGAGAATGCGTACAAAGATTGTCATCAAGTCATAACTGGCGTGTAATTCACGCATGATGGTAGATGCGCGGTCCTCATCATGATGGATCAATGCGTCATATAGCCAGTGTGTATATGTTTCCGGGGTTGCTTTTGGTTGGGTCAAAGTTCGAGAGGGGGCAGTCGGTACGGCATCCGGCCAGATCCCACTGCGGGTCATTTGTCGTAGTTCTGTTACCGCGTTGCTGATCGAGATGCCTCCATCAACACGCGATTTGATCCAGCGCAGAATGGCAACATCTCTTTCGGAATAGAGGCGATAGCGGTTTTCCGAGCGGTGAGGGCTCAATAAATCATGGCGGCGTTCCCAGGCCCGTAAAGTTACAGGACGTATCCCGGTCTGAACACTGACGGCTTTGATTGTATAACGGGGCTCATCAGAAAAATCGATAATAGATGTCATTTTTTTTACTCCTTCTTCAAACGACCGATCTTACAATTCGAATGTCATTTGGGGTATAAGTTCATAGTACAATTATTTTGTAAGAAAAGTATTAAAATTTTGTAACAGATATTTATAAGGTTTGTGTTTTAGTAATTATATCTCATAAATATGACAAATACTATCTTATTATTCCTTTATTAAAATTGAATGAAAATTAGATGATAAAAATAGTCCAATATTTTGAATTTAAATAGGTTTGTTTTTCCAGTTGATAAAGTAGATAATAGACGAGTGGTTCGATTCAGGTGAAACCAATACTCGTAGATGATCAAATTAAGGATGAAGAAAATCAAGACTGGTGGAATTCCTCTCAATTTGTTATAAAATTCATCCGGATGGCTAAGAATATTTTTATTTATTCAAGAAGAAGGAAAGGGTAAAAAATGGAAAAAGTAATTATTGTGGCATCGGGCAACCCGGTGAAGCTTGATGCAATACAGTGGGGTTTCCAAAAGACTTTTCCACAAAACTGTTATACCTGGAAAACAATCGAGGCACCTTCCGGTGTAAGCACCCAGCCTTCATCGGATGCAGAGACACGGCAGGGGGCTTTTAATCGGGTTGAATTTGTCCGCAGGATGAATCCTCTGGCTGCATTTTGGTGCGGAATTGAAGGAGGCATTGAGTTTGACCAGGGCGGGCATATGTTTGCTTTTGCCTGGGTGGTTATTCAGGATAAGGATCTGTGCGGGATGGCGCGCTCAGGTGCGTTCCTTTTGCCCCCGCAGGTGACCAAATTAGTGAAATCCGGTCTGGAATTAGGGGATGCGGATGATATAGTTTTCCAACAGGCCAATTCAAAACAAAAAAATGGCGCCATTGGTCTATTAACTGGCGATTTAATTACGCGTACTTCCCTCTATCAGGAGGCGGTGGTCATGGCTTTGGTACCTTTCAGGAATCGTGACCTGTATAGCAGCTAAAGGGTCAGGCAGGACTTTCTCGAGTATACTTGACACAAAATACAGAGGAGTTCGTTCATGTCGAATGTCATCATCTTAACTGATAGTACCGCCTATATTCCCGTAGAAATAAGCGCGAAGTTGCCAATTAGGGTTATCCCCCTGACATTAATATTGGAGGGGCAAACGTATTTTGATGGTGTCGATATCATGCCGGATGATTTCTACAGACGTTTGTTGACCAGTACCAGCATGCCGCAAACCAGCCAGGTAAGCGTAAGCGAGTATGAACAATTATTTGGTAAATTGCTGGACGAAGGTTACCAGATCCTGAATCTAGGAATTTCCAATGGAGTTTCCAGCTCACATCAATCTGCTTTGCAGGCTCAAAAAAAATTCCCTGGAGCTCAAATAGAAATTTTTGACACAAAACTTGTCTCGATGGCGCTCGGTTTTCAAGTCTTAGCTGCGGCTAGGGCTGCAAAAGAAGGCGCAAGCCTGGCTGAATGTAAAGCAGTGGCACTGGACGCTTTTGACAAGATTGGTGTGTTTTTTACAGTGGATTCTTTAAAATATCTGGCTGCTGGCGGACGTATTAACAGCGCCAGGCGCATTCTCGGGACTGCCCTGGATATCAAACCTGTGCTTGAGATTCGAAATGGGAAAATCGAACTGGTGGAGAGTGTCAGATCAAAGAAAAAAGCCATACGAAGAATGATTTCGTTGGTAGAAAAAGGAATTGCTGAACGTCAACCTGTGCGTATTTCGGTTTTCCACGCGCTCGATCATGATGCCGCTGTTGAATTGCAAACTGAATTGGAAGAACAATTCCACCCTGTTGAGAATATTCTCTCGTTTGTCAGCCCGGTGGTCGGTGCCCATGTTGGGCCCGGCACCATTTCAATTGCTTATATGGCGGGTTAAGGTAATGTTGAGATCGTTCCTTGGCTCTTTTTGTTTATTTTTTGTAACGAATTCGTAACAACTTAGAAACATTAGTGAAACTTTATATTCTCTATAATTAGGTTGAATCTTTTCTATTTTTTTCGGGTAAACCTAAATATGTCAGTCTTCACTTCACTTCAACACTTTCCTGACGAATGGGGGCAACGAGCCCGTTGCCCTGTCTGTAAACACGCCAGCATGCAGATAAAGCGTTCCGATTCGGCTGCAGATCAGATGCGTTGCCTGTATTGCGGTATCAGTTTTGAAATTGAAGAAAAGGGACAACGTTTGTTTTTTGTGGATACACCCATCAATCTTGAGAATGAATTGAGACATCGCTGGATAACAAGGGATCAATTATCCATGGCTATTGAAAATAAAAAAATAGAAGCAGCCGCTCAGCAGTCCGGGTTAGAAGCCAATCTGAATAAATCACTAGCCAACCCTCTCCGGGCCGATGCGGTCAAGAAAGCTCGCACCCTGGTAGAATTGGGCAATTCTGCTGAAGTGATTCGACAGTCCCTGACAGACACAATGAATTTAACCGATTTTGCCATCGAGGAGATTATTTCTGATGCGATCGGTGTTCATAAAATGAAATTGAGAAAGCGCTTTCAGAAAGTCTCCGCTATTTCCGCAATTGTGTTATCACTCATGATCACGTTATTATTTTTTATCGTCAGACTATTTTAATTTGTTATGGTTGGTTGGGTGGGAAGAGAAGTGATGGCCAGAAAGCAGGTTTTTCGGCTGAGTTTTCCACTCTACGGGAGACGCTGTTTTCTGGCGTGACCAAACCCCTATTACTGCCACATTTAATTTATCATTCAAACACAATCAGGCGCAGCCAGTTGGCAGGAACCGTCAAATGGAGTCCATCTTCCCTGATTTCAGTCTGCTCTTCTTCCTGGAATGGGTCATACCATTTTTTATTTTGTGGAACAATTAAAGGGGTCAGGTTGATAGCTTCATCCGCAGCGTTAATTACAACCAATACTTTCTGGTTTTCTGTTTCACGCCAAAAACCGAACTGTTGCGCTTGCACCAAAGCCTGGCGATAGCTTCCTTGCCGCAATGCCGGAATCTGTTGCCTTAGTATTGAAAAACGCTGGATTGTGTTTACCAACTCTGGCTGTATAGTTTGGGTTTGCATCTCTCTCAGAGATAAAGGCGGTCGCAGATCGGAATCGCTGACGGAACTGCGTCTTCCTGGCACAGCCCACTCGCTGCCGTAATAGATGGATGGGATTCCGGGCATGCAAAACAAGAGGGCATATAGCGGATAGAGGTGAGCAGGATTCTTGAGTTGGCTGGCGATCCGGTTGACATCGTGATTATCTACAAAGTTGTAAAGCATGAGATTGCGGTAAAGTCCTTCCTGCCCAAATTGGCGCTTGAGAGTATAGGCAATCTCAAAGAAATTAGCTTCATTGAAGCTGGAATATAAACCCTTGTATGCTTCATAGTTGGTGACTGCGTGAAGAGTCTTTTCATTGACCCAATGACCATAATCACCGTGCACAATTTCACCCATCAACCAGAAATCTGCATGCGAAGTTGAAATTTGTGCGCGAAGTTCTTGCCAGAAATCAATCTGCACATGGTCAGCTGCGTCCAGCCGCACACCGTCGATGTCAAATGTATCTATCCAGAATTGAATGGCTTGCAAAAGATGCTGACGCACCTGGGGGTTTGACAGATTGAATTTAGGCAGGCTGTAATAACCATTCCATGTGTGGTAATCAAAAGAGTCCCCAAGGGGGTTGCCCTGCCCAAATTTCAACTCCTGATACCAATCACAATATGGTGATTTCTGCTGGTTGTGGAGAATATCCTCAAAAGCCCAAAATGATCGCCCGCTGTGATTGAAGACCCCATCCAGGATGATGCGCATTCCGCGGCGGTGAACTTCACGGACAAAATTTTGAAGATCCTGGTTGCTTCCCAGGCGGCGGTCGAGCAGGAAGTAGTTGCGGGTGTCATATCCATGACTCTCTGATTCCATCAGAGGTCCCAGGTAGAGAGAATTAGCGCCAAGAGATTGGATGTGGTCTAACCAGGGATATAGCTGATTTAATCTTTGAGCAGCAGCAACGCCGGTGTCGTTGAAACGGGGCGCATCCAACAATCCGAGTGGATAAATATGGTAAAAAATTGCATTCTTGACCCATTCTGGTGTCTTCATAATTTGTAAGTATACCGGACGGTATAAACTCCTTTTAAAAAAATTACGATAAAATACCGTGCATAAATTGATGCACGACTTGATAAACCAGGTGGTTATCCAGACTGGTTTGCGTTTGAATCGCCTGGGTGGCATACATGTATAACATGCCTGTAAAAGACAACATCAACATTTCCTGACGATTTCTTAAATTACCATGTTGTTGGGCAGCAGCCACAAACATGGCTTTGATCATTTCTTGTTGTTTGATCGTATAAGTGACTAATGCAAGGTATGCTATGCTGTGTGGCGGCGCAAGGCGGATGGACATCCACAAGCGAAAGAAGCCAGGTTCTACACGCGCAAATTCGAAGTAATGACGGCTTATTTTTTCCAGGCTTTGGACGAGATCATTTTGGTACTTGCATTGAGATTCCAGATTGCTGGTAAAGGGCTGCAAATAGGTGCCCAGGATGGCTTCAAAAAGGCCCTGTTTTGACCCGAAGTAATGATATAAGGTCGGTTTTGTAACCCCGACAGTGCTGACTATTTCTTGAACTGCCACGGCATCATAACCGCTGCTTGCAAAGAGCTGGCAGCCTGTTCGAATCAGTCTTTGGCGATAATCCATTTGGTTATTATACCGAACGGTATAATGGCTGTCAAGCTGAATTGAATGTGAAATGGTTTGCTGCCATAGAATTCTTGGTGGCTGGCTGCCCGTATGGCCCTGTGATTCAGGTTGGTGCAGGTCTATGTTTCCTGAATAACTTTCTCCAAAACGGCGATTGTTTTTTCCGCCAGATCCATATCCGCCTGACTCCCCATGTGCCCCAGGCGAAAGACCTTACCACTTAATGGCCCATAACTTCCGCCGACTACCAAACCATGGCTGCGCAATGCCCGATCGAAGGTCGTCCAGGAAGTCCCCTCCGGTAAATTTACGGATGTGACCGTTGGCGAAGGATTGGCGTTCTCAGCCGGGAACAGGGTGAAGCCAATCCTATGAAGTTGATCACGGCAAAACCCGGCTACCTGCTCGTGGCGTGAAAAGACATTGGCTAAACCTTCTTCTATCAATTTATTACTGGCTGCATGCAGTGCCGCCACCCCATGCCAATGAGGGGTGTAGGGGAAATAAAAGTCTTGCTGGGCAGTCTGGAAAGGCAGCAGGGCATCGTAGCCGCTGTATCCGATTGTTTCGATGATTTTCCATGCGGTTTGGCTGATGGCAAGAAAGCACATTTCGGCCGGGGCCGAGAGCACTTTTTGGGAGCCACCCAAAGCCAAATCAATACTCCAGGCATCGGTTTCTATCGGGACGCCGCCGACGCTGGCGACCATATCCACGTATAACAGCGGCACGCCATGTTTGCTCTTTAGTTCTCCCAATATTTGCAGCGGATTCAAAGTTCCCGAAGGGGTTTCACAATGGATGACAGTGATCATTTTTGGGTTGTATTCTATGATTGTTTTTTCAATCATTGGCCAGTTATGCAAAGTTTCATTGTAAGCAAACCCAATCGTCTTAACCTGAGCCCCCAGGCTTTTGGCCATCTCGCCGACTCCATAGCCGAACATACCAGTCGCCAGTGATAGCACGCGGTCGCCGGGGGCAAGGCAGCTTTTTAATGCACTCCAAAGAGCCAGCATGCCTTCGCCGGTCAGGATGGCAACCTGATTTTCAGTACCCATAATTTTTTGCAGGTTCTTTTCTGTTTGATTGTAAAGCTGAAGGAATTCCGGTTCCATATCAGCGGAGCCAAAATCCTGCTGATAAGCCTCGCGAATATACTCCGGCACATGCACCGGGCCAGGTACCATGGGAATTGGATAGGATTTCATAATGTTGATTCCTTAAAATATATTTTTATAGATAATTATCTCATACCAGCGCAAATAATGAAAAGCATAAGCACCTGTTAACCCACTTTTATAAAAAATGACGTGCTGCCAGAGAAAATAAAAGGATTTTTTCAACAATCATGATATTATTTTTGTATGCATTCCGCGACTGAACCCACAGTCTTTGGTACACTTTCCGGAAGGAGAAAAAAATGAGTGACGTGGTAGATCGCTTTCTTCGTTATGTCCAAATTGATACCCAATCTGACCCGAACAGCGGCCAATTTCCCAGTACGGCCAAACAATTTGATCTGGCAAAGCTGCTGTTTGCAGAGCTAACCGCATTGGGGTTGGATGATGTGAGTCTGGATGAAAACGGCTATTTAATGGCAACCTTGCCTGCTAATTGCAGCCAGCAGGTACCAGTCATTGGCTGGATAGCGCATATGGATACCAGCCCGGATATGAGCGGGACAAATGTCAAACCCAAGTTCGTGAAAAACTATGACGGCGGGGATATTATCCTCAACCATGAGGAAAAGGTAGTTTTATCTCCGCGCGATTTTCCTGAACTGAGAAACTACACAGGCCAAACGATCATTACAAGCAATGGTACCACCCTCCTGGGAGCAGATGACAAGGCCGGGGTTGCAGCGATACTATCAGCGGTCAAATATCTGCTAGACCATCCTGACGTGCCTCACGGGACATTAAAAATCGGATTTACACCAGATGAAGAGATTGGGCACGGTGCGGACCGCTTTGATGTACAGAAATTTGGTGCCGATTTTGCATATACGGTCGATGGGGGCGAAGTAGGTGAATTAGAGTATGAGAACTTCAATGCAGCCGGTGCCCGGATTACTGTGAAAGGCCGCAGTGTTCATCCCGGAAGCGCCAAGAACAAAATGATTTCTGCCATAAATATTGCCATTGATATCACGCAGTTCATTCCGGCACAAATGAAACCGGAATTTACTGAAAATTACGAAGGTTTTTTCCACCTGGCTCGCTTCGATGGCATGCTTGAAAAATCAACCTTGCTTTACATCATCCGCGAACATGATCCGGAGAAGTTTGCCTGGCAAAAGGGATTAATCGAAAAAGCAGTTGAGATGGCAAACTATAAATATGGCGAAGGGATCGCATCGCTTGAACTAAAAGATCAGTACTATAACATGAAGGAAAAAATCCTGCCTGTCATGCACGTTATTGATACCGCTCGTGAGGCGATTGAAGCCGTGGGAATTCAGCCAAAAATCATACCAGTACGGGGTGGCACCGATGGAGCCCGTCTTTCTTATATGGGCTTACCATGCCCAAATCTATTCACCGGCGGGCATAATGCACATGGCCGTTTTGAATACCTCCCGCAAGAATCGCTGGAAAAAGCAAAAGAGGTTATCTTAAAAGTAATAGAATTGTATACACAACGTGCTGCTTGAAAAAGGCGATTAAAGAGCCAATAATCGTTATTGGCTCTTTTTTTAGGATACATGCCAGTTTAGATTATTGCAGAGACTGAAGAAAATTCGTTGTGGCAGCTATGACCTGGGATTGTTGATCTTGCCAGGAGATGGTAGCTTCTCCATCACCTTTTTGTAGGCCATAATTCGCAAATTGGGCATGATTACCCCCCTCAATAAAATAAAATTCTGCCTTCCCAGGAAGAAAAACACTGGCTGACTCAATATTTGCCGGGGTGGATAAACCATCATTGCTGGCCGATATGGATAAGACTGCCAGGTCACTGCTGGCAAGATCTGAACCTTCGGTGGCATACGCTGCCCAAAAAATAAGCGCAGAAATTTGATCGAGGTTATTTTTTGCGTATGAGGCGGCCATGGCACCTCCCAAAGAATGACCAGCGATTGCCCATTGCTGAATGCTGCCATTCTGGCTGATCACTTGATCCGCTGCGTTTATTCCAAAAACAGCCAGGTTGAGCGGCATTTTAAGCAGGTATACCGGAATACCCTGCGCTGCAATCTGATGTAAGGGGGCGGCATAGGCACGGAAATCGACACGACCGCCCGGGTAGAATATTAAACCGGTCTCACCGGTACCCTCCGCCGGTAGAAAGGTAATTAAGTCCTTAGTTTGAATCACTGTCACCGCCGAATCGGAAGTTAATGCTTGCAGGGCAATTTCTGTCGGTTGTGCAGGTGTACTGGCCCATACGACAAAGCTGCCTGCTGCTATGCCTAGGATTAATAACAGTATGATCAAAGCCTTTTTAATTTTCATTATTCCTCGGATGCATTTGAATTTGGATGATTGTAAACCGAAAAGGGCCGAATCGTATAGGGTTTGTATAATCATGAAGTGAGACTAGACGGGATTAAAATAGAATCGCTACCCAGAAGTTATGATTCCGATAAATATCCTGGAATGACACAAAGAATAAGGGAGGCTTTTTCCTGTCATCGAGGAAAAGAAATCTTTGAAATGCTCTCAAATAAATTGAATCAAATCTTGTTCGGATTCTTTTCCAGGTAATCTTTTAAAAAGTTGGCACCAAGCTCCAAATTGCTTGAGTTTGGCAAATAAGCTTGAACTTCCTGAATGACATTGAGTGCCTCCTGTACCAGGCAGGGAGCAGGCTTGCGTTTTAAATGGACATCGTACAGATAAAAGGCGCGCTCCACCTGCTCTTCTACGAGATGGTAGAGTGCCAGCGCGAATGGTAATCTTTTATTCCAACCTTTATTGGCTAATTCAATTTCAATATATTCGATTGCAAATAAGATATCACGTCGGAAGAGATCGGCCTGGTGATTAATTTTATAAACTAATGCCCTGAAGAAATGGTTTTGATGGCTATAAAAGGAAAGATTTACAGCTTGATTGAGATTATAGATTGCTTGTTCGATATCACCTTGCTGAAGATTAAGCCGTCCTTGCAATTCCCAAAAATCCTCATTCCAGGATTCCAGGTCGAGACCGCGCTGTATATCACTCTCAGCGAGACTAAATTGTCTTGTATGTATGTAATAATTGGCACGGCTGGCATAAACCCAGGTCAGGCTACTGGCGTCCCTTTTCAAGGCATGTTCAAAATCCTGCAAGGCTTGTTCTTCCAGGCCCATTGCAAGCAATAATTGACCGCGACGACCATAAATCCAGGCGTCTTCCTTGTCTAAGCTGATGGCGCGGTCAAAATCCGCCCTGGCTGCATCAAATTCGGCCAATAGAAAACGAGCGTGCCCGCGAGAAGCAATCCAGTGAGCGTCTTGCGGGTTAAGTTGCAAAAGCTGTTCGTAATCTTCGAGGGCAAGCGGGATATTTTCCAATTCAAAGTGATTCAGGGTTGCTCGCCGCTGTAAAGCCCATTCATTCAGGGGTGCGAATAAAAGCACAAGTGTATACTCTTCCATGGCCTCACGGGCATGATACATTTTCTCGAAGGCTAATGCGAGCTGACCTCGAGCCCAGACATCTTGCGGGTGGAAAGCCAGAAACGATTTGAACATGGCTTCCGCGTCTTCGTACAATTGCTGGCGCATATATACCTCAGCGCATCCGGCCAGCGCCCAACTGTAATTGGACTTTAATTTAAGAATTAATTGGTAACCTTCCAGCGACTTTTGCAATTGGTCCAGTTCCAATAATAATTCCGAGCGCTGATAAATTGCCCAGATGTATGCAGGTTTTAACATAATGGCGGCATTGTAATCTGCCAGAGCTGCTTCGTAATCACCGATATCATGATATATTCGTCCGCGATGGGCAAGCGCCCAATCGTAATTGGGATCCAAACTGAGCGCGTACGTAAAATCTGCCAGGGCTTTATCATGTTCCTGCAGGGCATGGTAAACCTCAGCCCGCACGGCGTATACCCACTCATCATCGCTCATTGACTGTGCGGCCTTTTCCAAATCTTGCAGGGCTTTCTCATATTCACCAATTTGGCGGTAGGTTTCTGCGCGCTCTACCCAGACCGATCCGGTTGTTGGATTGAGAGAAATAGCCAAATTGAGCGAACTAAGGGCTGCACTGAACTTATTTTGTGAACGTTTGATCGCCCCCATGCGCATGTGAACCCAGGCGTAATCGCTGCGCAGATCGAGGGCATGCTGATAAGATGTTTGTGCTTCCTTAATTCGTTCCAGGTTTTCCAGAAGGTCTCCACGGACTGCATAGACCCAGGCATCATCCGGCCAATAATCCAACAGTCGATCAAAATCAATCAATGCTTTCTCATATTCCCCTTGTGCTTGGAAAAGCTGGCCGCGGGCACTGAATACCCAGGGATAATCTGGCAAAATTTCGAGTGCTTTTTCGTACATGATCAGCGCTTCTGCGGTACGTTTTTGCTTTCGGAATGCCTCACCTTTACTGTAATAAGCCCAAACATAGGATTCATCCAGCGCAATTGCACGATCAAGATCGTTAAGACCGTCTTCAAAATGGCCTGATTCAACCAACGTTCTGCCACGGTGTGCAATTGCCCAGATGTAATCCGGCTTAAGATCGATCGCTTTTTGGAAGGCTTCAATTGCTTCTGCATACAGGCATTGTTCCCGCAGGATTTCGCCCTTCATTGCGAACAACCATTCATCGACCGGTAAATATTTTTCCGCGCTAATGATGTCTGCTAATGCCAGGTTTAATTCGTCCACTTGACTGTACGTCATTGCCCGTTGGGCAAAAGCCCATCCATAGCAGCCATCTAAAGTTAATGCTTGATTAAAATGGTAGATTGCTTTCTCAAACCGCAGGCACTCCCGGTAACACTCCGCCAGGTGTGCATATGTCCAGGCATTCTGCTGATCGTAAGAGATGTAATGCTCGTACGCCTGAATGGCATTTTCATATTGATTTTCTTTTTCGAATAAGAATCCGCGTGAGAGTACCATATCCGGAGAATTGAAATCCTGCGGATCTTTTGGATTCTTGCCAATTTTGTTGAATTGGGATTCAGTGGCCGGCATATATATCTCTTCAGGGTTAATCAGGCTTACGTTAATAATTTAATTGTAGCGTAGAAAATTTGGAGAAGGTTTTTTCTTGCCTTTCAACCGGCAATGGAAGGCTATAAACTGCTGAACTTAAAACCCTTTTCAAGCGCTTTTTTCCATTTGCAAGTATGTTATAATCGCAAAGAATTATGACATAGCCAGTCCAGTTTTATTGGTATGGCAAAGGAGATTTCATGAGTGAACAGATTTTGGATGTCGTAACGAATGACATGGTCGTGAAAATGGATTACACCCTGTATGTCAATGGTACCATCTTTGATACCAGTGAAGGACACGGGCCTTTGGAGTTCATTCAAGGCAAGCGTAATATTATTACCGGTTTGGATAATGGTATTCTGGGTATGCAGGTCGGCGAAACGAAGGAGATTAAAGTTGCTCCATCGCAGGCGTATGGTGAGTTTGATAATGATGCCTTCATTGATATCCCTATTGCCCAATTCCCGCCCCAATTTGATTTCCAGATAGGTAAATCGATCCGACTCAGTGATCCGACCGGTCGTTTAACAACAGCTACCATTACTGAAATTGGCGAAAATGATGTTCGCCTTGACATGAATCACCCGTTAGCCGGTAAGGAATTAACATTCAGCGCCACCATCGTGGATGTACGCCCGGCCAGCGAAGCAGAACTGGCAGCAGGACGAGTGGGCGGTTCAGGCTGTGCAAGCTGCGGCAGTGGTGAAGGCTGTGGCGGTAGCTGCGGGTAAGTATCTGGAAAGCTTATAATTCGGATAAATATTGCGAATTAGGCAAACTAACGTATAATTAGGGTGCCTCTCTCCGGTTGCCCCCCTCACCCGGCGGGAGGTAACTTTATTAATTAAGGTGTTTGATATTTGTTATTGGAAGTTTGTATACACTATTAGGGGAGCAGTTCTCATTCAGTGAAAAAGAGGCTGTCCTTTACTGAACAGCCTCCTGTGGACTTGAATCGGGAAGATTAGTCTCGACTGGTGTTTTTTAGCCAGCCCGATCTTGCAGCTCCTTACGCACACGGCGGTACATGATGATTGGCTGGTCAGCCGGGATTAATTTTTCACCCATTTTTAGATCGGATTTGATCGGTATCTGCTTTTCAACCACTCGTTTATCCTGATGCAAAATAATGATACTGAAGACACTTGTCAGCCAGGCAATTAGATTTCCAATCAAGGGAACTTTCACAAAACGTTGATAATAGCGGGTGTACATGATGGTGTTTTCATCATCAATGGGTGTGAAATAAACGGTGATACGCATATCTTCACTGATGTGATTTTGCCAGAGATGGGGGAAGATGAAGTGCAAGAAAGGTGGGCGCGTTGGTTCGGGTAATTCCGAGGCTTTTACTGCGTTTCCGTTCTCATCCAGCCGGTTATAGACCCAGATCTGCATCTCGTTCCCAACCATTTTCACAATGGGTCCATCTGCCACCTTGCGATTGCCTCGCCCGATTGTAGTCTTGTGTGGATATGGCAGGTGAAAAACATCAAGCTGATTTTCAATGGCGCGCGAATAGTGCACTGTCCATTTTTCGCTATAATCAGCGAATATGAATCCCCCTTGTTCCAGTTCTTCGAAAATCGGTAGAGGTGGGTATGTCTCTTGAAATTGGCCATACCAGATGAAAATATAGCCGTGCCGGTCCTGGCTGGGGTACGTTTTTACCTGGAATATTTTCGGTGGGGTTGCTTTCTTGCCGTTGGCAGGAATGTAGGTGCATGCCCCGCTGGAATTATATTCAAAGCCATGGAAGGGACACATGATTGTGCCTGCGTGTATCTCACCCTGATGCAATGCTGCACCGCGATGCGGGCATATATCACTTTGAACAACGACTTTATTATCTTCCAATCGCCATGCGACCATTTTTTCACCCATGCGGGTAAAACCAACCGGTTTTCCACGTTTGACTTGTCGGCTTTCCAATATTACGTACCATTGATTTTCTATCACTCTTGTTTAACTCCTCATTTTCTACGGATTGCGAACTGAGTTTATTGTTTGAATGCTGCCATCACCCGATTTTTGGCTGCCTGATGGTCAACGATAGGAGCAGCATAATCCCGGTCAATTTTACAACCGCTGGCTGCCTGAATATCAGCCGGCATCAGCCATGGTTCGTGGATAAATCGCTGGGGAATTCCACTCAATTTTGGCAGCCAGCGGCGAATGAAATCCCCGTCGGGGTCAAACTTTTTACTCTGTAAGACCGGATTAAAGATGCGAAAATAGGGGGCTGCATCCAACCCCACCCCGGCAGACCATTGCCAGCCGCCATTGTTGGCGGCTGGATCACCATCCATGAGTAAGCGCATGAACCAGGCTTCTCCTTCCTGCCAGTTAAGTAACAAGTCTTTTGCCAGGAAAGAGGCTACGATCATGCGGCCGCGATTATGCATCCAGCCTGAAGCGGATAATTGTCGCATGCAGGCATCCACAACTGGATAGCCCGTCCTGCCACCTTTCCAGGCTTCCAGATCCGCCCTTGATTCGCGCCAGCGTATCGAACGGCGATTCGGTTGGAAGGCCGTATTGAGTACATAAGGAAAATGATAGAGGGTGTGCAAATAAAATTCACGCCAGATAAGCTCCATGATCCAGGTTTGGACACCTTGCTGCTCACTCTGGTTTGTGGCAAGTTGCATGGCAGTATTTGCGTACTGTAACGCTTCGCGGATTGATAGCAATCCAAACCGCAGATATGGCGATAACGAAGAAGTGCCATCCAGGTCAAGTCGATCGCGGGTTTGCTGGTAGTGAAAAATTGGCTCGTGCGCGAATCGCTCCAGGCGTTGATGGGCTTCTTGCTCCGTGGCCGGAAAGTTTGGATCAGCTTTACTTTGAGGGAAAGGCAGCGAGTCAATTATTCCTATAGGTGCGGAAATTGCATTGATCTTGACTGGTTGAAAAGTGCTTAACGGTATAGCCTGCCAGGCTTTCCGAAAAGGCGTGAACACCCGGTAAGGGCTGGAATCGGATTTTAACACCATTTCCGGGTGGTGAATTACGTTTCCAACAATCAGTTGCAGCGGCAGAATTTTCTGAATGTGAGCATCACGGCGAATGGCATAGGGAGAATAATCTTCTTCCGCAACTATTTCCTGTACGTTCTCAGCCGTGACCATAGCCGAAAGAACCTCGGCCGGATCTCCCGCACGGATGGTCAGGCGGTTATTAAGCCTGCGTAGATTTTCATCAAGGTGCTGCAATGCGGCGAACAAAAAATTGTGACGGGCAGGTGCCTGTTTTTGCAACAAATGCGGGTCCAGAATAAATAATGGAATGACTGGAAGCTCATAGTTTATGGCGGCTTGAAGGCTCGGGTTGTTTTGGATTCGCAGATCGCGGCGGATCCACCAGATAACCGAATTCATAGCTTCATTCTACAAAACAAATGCAATTTGTACAATCTTTGCCATTTAATTGATGTCATAAATTGGCGAGGTTAAAAATCAGTTATTCTATCACCTTCCTCAATCAGGTGGGCGGTTGTAGAACAACTTATTTATTGGAAGAAATTTGGTAATGGAACTACTCGTGCCGTAAAGCTTCCACGGGCTGCAGGCCGGCGGCGCGGTTGGCGGGGTAAATTCCGAAGAAAAGCCCCACCGCAGTAGAAAAAATGGTGGCCAAAAGGATCGCGTCCAGACCGACAGCCGGATTGAGCTGGGTATCACTGGCTGCGGCAATTTGGCCAACTACAAAGGCTATCAACCACCCCAGGCCGATGCCAAGCACCCCTCCAAAAAGGCTGAGTAAGGATGATTCTGTCAGGAATTGAATCAAAATATCCTTACGGCGGGCACCCAGTGCTTTACGCAGGCCGATTTCTTTGGTGCGTTCGGTCACGGACACCAGCATGATATTCATAATACCAATGCCACCCACCAGCAGAGAGATTCCCGCGATACCACCCAGGAAGATGGTCAGAACATTGGTAATCGTTTGGGCTGTGGCTACGAAGTCCTGTTGTGAGAAAACTGTAAAATCATCCAATCCCAGATCGGTGCGGTGGCGGTATCTTAAAATCTGGCCGATTTCCTCGGTCGCTTCCGGAACCTGGTCGGCACTGGCAGCCTGAACCAGGATAGAATCAACCCGACCACCGCTCCGTCGAATCAAACGGCTCTGGGCGGTGCTGAATGGGATTAAGACAACATTATCCTCACTGCCGAAAGCGGATCCGCCTTTGGAGGCTAGTACACCAATAATACGGAAGGGCTGCCCGGAAATTCGAATTGTTTCTCCCAGCAGACCATCGCGATGCCCAAATAAAGTGTCCGCCACATCAGTGCCTATGACAGCCACTGAAGCCTGACCGAGGTCGTGATCTTCGTTGATGAACTCACCCTCCAATAAATCAATGCTGCGCACTTGTTGGTAAGAAGGTGTGACGCCATTTACAGTTGGGTTGGTTTTCTCGCCGCTGAAAGTAACTTCCAGATTTGTGCCAATAAAAGGTGCGACCATAGCGACCGATGGTGCCTGGAATGGGTCAGCGATTGCTTCAGCGTCACCGAGTGTCAGCGGTTTGGGGTTGCGAACTTCTTCATCAAAATTTCCGCGGAATACAAATAAAAGATTCGAACCCAGACCACTGATGGAACCAGTGATAGTGTTCTGAGCCCCATTTCCGACCGCTAGCATGGCGATTACCGCGGCTACACCGATAACAATACCAAGGATGGTTAATCCTGAGCGGGTTTTATTGGCATTCAAGGACTCAATTGCTTCGATAATTGCCTGTCCGAAATTCATTCTGGATTCCCTCCTGAGACCACTTTTCCATCTATCAAACTGATCACTCTTTGGGTTTGTTCTGCGATGCTGGGATCATGTGTCACGATGATAATGGTGGTCTCGCGGGTTTTATTGAGGTTGAGAATGAGTTCCATAATTTCCTTGCCGGATTTAGAATCCAGGTTGCCGGTCGGTTCATCCGCCATAATAATAGCGGGATCATTAACCAGGGCGCGGGCAATGGCGACGCGCTGTTGCTGTCCTCCCGATAGTTCGGTAGGTTTGTGGGTCATTCGATCTCCCAGTCCAACGGCTCGCAGAGCCAGACCGGCTTGTTCCTTTCGGCTGCGGGTTACATTGCCTGCATAACGCAGGGGGAGTTCCACATTCGCCATGGCTGTTTGGCGGGGCAGAAGATTAAAACTTTGGAATACAAACCCCACTTTACGATTGCGCACATTCGCCAATTCATCGTCTTTCATTTTGGCTACCTGAATGCCATCCAGATAATATTCACCTTCGCTGGGACGGTCGAGACAGCCCAACAAATTCATTAACGTGGATTTGCCTGAACCGGACGGCCCCATGATGGAGACCACCGAGCCGCGTTCGATCTTTAAATCGATGCCGTCCAATGCTCTTACTTCTATTTCACCCATCTGATAGATCTTCTTCAGATTACGGGTTTCAATTACCCAATCAGTCATTTCATACCTCTAAAACGGCGGGCCGCCGCCCATGCCTGAATTTGCTCCTGATAGTAAATCAGATGGTGGATTTAATACAATCACATCGCCTTCTTTGACGCCAGCGACTACTTCACTTTGAAGATCAGAAATTGCACCAATGGTTACATTGACTGCCTTTGGAACTAATTGCCCGGATGGAAGAATGTAAACAACCCGTTCTCCATCCTTCAATCGAACTGCGCGATTAGGAACGATTAATACATTCTCAATTTCGCTGATGATCAAGTTTACTGCAGCCGTCATACCAGGGCGGACATCTTTATCCGGGTTTGAGAGCTCAATGGATACGTTAAAACTGACTACCCCGGCCACGGAGTTGCCCACGCTGGCCACTTCGGTTACTACCCCGCTATAGTCTTTATTCGAAATACTATCAAAAGTCAGTCGGGCTGGCATACCTATCTCGATCACATTAATATCTACTTCTGGTATTTGTACATCAACCAATAATCTGCTCAGGTCATCCACACGGAAGGAGACTGAGCCGGGCGCAACTTGATCACCTTCTTTTGAGCGCATTTCAGTGATTGTACCGGCGATAGGAGAATGTAAGTTGGAAGAATCGATTGTCGCTTCAATGGCGGCAATCCGCGCTTCTGCTGCTTTGACATCATCCGGGTCTGGGCCGTCTTTCAGGCGGTCCCATTCGCGTGACGCATCATCATATTGAGCCTGCGCCAAAACCAGGTTACCATCCGCGATGGCGATTTCTTCAGCATCCGGGTCGGTCAGCAAATAGCGGTAATTTGCCTCAGCGCGGGCAAGTACCTGTTTTGCGGCCGCCCATTCACTTAACCCAGCAGCACGAATCGGGTCATCCTCCGGTCGGTTATCCACGGTGTCATAACGCTGTTCCCACTTGCTGGCTTCATCTTTGGCCAGGATGTAATTGGCGTAGGCTTCCTCAATCACCTGATCGGAAGCACGTTGATAAGACTTGGATTCACGCTTGGTTTCCGCTTTATCGAGGGTATCTTTGGCATTGGCTAGCGCGGCCTGTGCTTGCGCTTGTGATAATTGTGAATTGAGCAAGGTGTTGAGCGCTCGTTTTGCGCTAACCAGATCCGCTTCTGCCAGGATGATATTTTGAGCAAGCGAGCCTTTGGCCAATGAAGCCAGAACCTGATCTGCTTTGACTTTATCTCCAATTTTTACCCCGATGTCATTAATCCGGCCAGTGGTTTGCCAGGATAGAATTGCGGTCTGGTTGGAACGCACTGTGCCTGTCGCGCCGACAATGGCGGTCAGGTTTCCACGTTGGACGATGGTGGTCTGGAATTCGGATGCCCGCGCAGCAGCCCGGTTTTGGCTGAGAGCTCTGATACCAAAAAAGCCACCCACTCCCAATGCAACGATAACGAGAATGATAATAATCTTTTTCTTCATAACGAACCTTCCTTTAAAGCTTGTAAACTCCAACGCTGGGTGCTGCCCAATCGGGTGGCGATGACAGCGCCCGCTCCCAGGCTGGATAAAACGAATATGGTAATAATATTAAGCACCGGTACCTGTAATAGTGCGAAGAATAATAAATGCGCGACCCCAAAGGCCAGTAAGGGGCTGTTAGGAAACCAACCACTTTTATGTTGCAAGTTCGCGCCCACTCGCAGCGAAATTGCCACATAACCCAGCCAGACCATCAAGAATAGTAACAAAATCAAAATAAAAAACAAGGGGAAAGTGACAAAAGATAAAAACGACCCGGAGGCTATTGCCACAAATACTGTGCCGGTCATTATACCCGTGAGAAAAATTTTCCAACTTTTCTTTCCTGCTATTAATTTTCGGGTGATATTTGCAATCCGATTTGGAAGTAGATACAGGGTAAGAAAGCCGGCTAGCAGGCTGCTCAGAAAGTTGCCGGAAAGCCGAATGGCAACCGGTATTTCCTGCATTTGCGGCGGATTCTCATTCTGCATCCTATTTCGCAATTCTGCCACGCTGGGATGGCTGTCGACGTGGTTCCAGTTAAAAACGGCCGAACCGATGATTAACAGTAAGGCAATGACGAGTAATGATATAGAAAAAAACTTCCAAAAAATCTTCATGCTTCCCTCATAATAGTTGGCAACCAGGCATTTAATGCCAGCGCCGCCCCACAACCCAGTAAAAATAATCCCAGCCAGGTTGTCATGGCGAGTGATGAAACCCAATTCCCCTGCATGTTTCCAATATACCAGAGTGAATCAAACTGAGCGTTACCAGCCAAGATCCAATTCAGGCTGGTGGAGATCGATTCCCAACTGCGCTGTAGCTTGAGGATGAGCTGATAAAGCTGGTTCAACCCGGGTACGATCAGAAAAAGCCCGGCGAAGCCTGTCACTGTTGCCAGCACAACCATCACGCGTTGTTGATAACGGTAGCGTTTTTTGAAGTTGTCCTGTAACCTTTCTGTCAACCCTGCCGGTATTGTGTGCCCAGGTAAATTGAACATCAAATTATCGAGCTTATCCATCGATTTCTCCAATTTGTTTTCTGATCTGGTTTTTTGCTCTTCGCAGGTGGGTACGAATTGTATTGATTGGAATCTTCAGAGATTGAGCAATTTCATCGTAGCTCAAACCGGCGTCATACCTTAAAGCAATTACCAGTCGGTAATGCTCAGGGAGTGTTTCGATTGCCTGAGTGAGTGCCTCAAGCTGGTCGGAATTTTCAATTATTTCGACTGGCAAAAGGCTTTCATCGGGCAGATCGCGCTCCAGCAAGTCAATGGTGGCTGTGTTCTTTTCTTTTCGCCAGAGATCACGCTGATAATTCGCTGCGATCGTTACCAGATATGGTAAAAATGGTTTGTCAAATTTGTAATGATCAAGTGCGCGCCAAACGCGCCAAAAAGTTTCCTGCATTCCTGCTTCGACTTGTAATTCATCCGTCGCATAACGGCGAATGACAGGATATAGCAGAGGAGAATAAATTTTTATTAATTCTTCAAACGCAAGCTGGTCGCCACTTTGGGCGCGAGAGATCAGATCCCTTTCTTGCGGCAGCGTTAATGCCATATCCTTCTACCTTAAAGCACGTACAGATTCGAAAAAAGTTTCACATTCAATGTTATATTATTCACAATTTGGCCACCCAGCTTAAAAGGAGATGATCCCATCTTGTGTGTTAATGATATCATCAACAGGGCAGGGCAGGCTTATGCTGTATAAGGAATGTATAGCTTATGTGGAAGCGAGTTAAACGAATTGTACGTCTGGTTCTTATCATGGTTATTCTGCTTGGTATGATGAATAACAGCGGTATGCCTTCGCTGCAATTTGTAGAACAGGTTCGTGTTTACACCCGCCAAATAGAATTTGATTATATCAATTGGACCATAAATGCCCTTTTCCGGAAACTATCACAATCGGCCTTAGGTGTTGCTCGTTATCAGGATGAATCACAACAGCAGTTGCTAATCGATCGTTACCTGGAGCTGGTTCAAGAAAAACGTCAATTAAATACTCAGATTACCCAGATTTACTCTGACCCGCAGCAAATGAACCCTCAGTTTTCTGCAGAGACCTTAATTCAGCGCCAACATGCTGTGAAGGTAGCGATGGACCATATTGGTTTATTTGCAGAGGGTGTTTTGCAGACTCAGGTTGCCCGCGTGCTGGCTGAGAGCGACCTGACCGGGCTTGGCCAGCCACTGCCCCCCGTACAGTATCGAACGACAGCGCTGCCCTACGCTTTGATTATTTCACCGCGCGGCATCATCCAACAAGACGCAAATATTTCTTTGCTGCCAGACCTGACCCTCGCTCAAATTGTGGACCTGGAAAGATCCGTTGAACAAGCGCTCAATGTGTCTGCACTGGTGGTGCCTGTGGGTGGGATTGGGGTTTACCCGACCATGGTGATGGAGACGGATAATTTACCCTGGCTGAGCGAAGTTGTCTCACACGAGTGGACACACAATTTTTTAACTTTCCGGCCGCTGGGGCTGCTCTATGATCAATCTCCGGCATTGCGGACAATTAATGAGACCACAGCCTCGATTGCAGGCAAAGAACTAGGCGAAATGATTCTAAGGGAAAATTACCCCTGGCTATTACCCAAACCCGAACTTCCATCTCAGGCACAAGAAAATACTACACCGCCGCCGGTGATTGACCCCCCTCAATTTGATTTTCAGGCAGAGATGCATGCGACAAGAGTGACTGTTGATGCTCTCCTTTTGGAGGAGAAGATTACAGAAGCAGAAAATTATATGGAAAACCGTCGCCTCTTTTTTTTGGAAAATGGCTATAGTATCCGGCGATTGAACCAGGCTTACTTTGCATTTTATGGGGCCTATGCTGATACCCCCGGCGGGGCAGCCGGAGAGGATCCGGTGGGAGCTGCCGTTCGCAGTCTGCGTTCGCAAAGCCAGAACCTGTCAGATTTTGTCAGGCGGATTTCCTGGGTGACTTCGTTTGAAGGCTTGAATGTCCTGTTAACACCTTAAGTTAAAAGGCTAAAAATCGTCACCAAAACCGCCACCTATGGAGTCTCCAGATGGCGCATCGCCCAGTTCGGGCATATCACGTTCTATGTCATCCGGGGATTGACCTGACTCAAGGCGATTAACAACCTCGTCAAATTCGGCCGGCATTTCTTCACCCAATTCGCCAGACATTTTTCGCATCATTCTGCCTAACGCCACCGGATCATTCTCCAGTCCTTCCAGACTGGATGGATCGGAAAAGTTCTCCAGGCGGCTTTCCTCTGATTTTGCAATCCGTATGCGGTTAATTCGACGAGTAACATTATGACTCTGGCAGTATTTACAAATGACTGTTTTTTGACCGTATTCAGAGTATGTTATAAAGACATCAAACTTGCGTTTGCAATCCAGGCAGCGATAATCATAAAGAGGCATGTCAGAAATTCCTTCTTGATTCAAGAATGATCATTAATCAATTATAATTTGAGTATAAAAGATTTTTATTAACTCTTATACTAAGAATTCGATTGTACCCTCTTTAAGGTGTGACTGATCTAAGCCTGGCAGCCCATATCATCTGATTGAATGAAACAATCGAGAGTTTTGGAGACTTAAGACCTTATGCCAGCCGAACAAATCTCATTCGACCTGTTGAAATATCACCCATTGTTTATCGTTCTCTCCGGTCCCTCCGGAGTTGGTAAAGATGCAACCTTACAGGAACTCAAGAAGCGTAATTTACCTTTGCATTATGTGGTGACAGCCACAACGCGCGCAATGCGCGAAGGAGAAGTTGCGGGTGTTGATTATTTCTTTTATAGCCGAGAAGAATTTGAGAA
The DNA here is from genome assembly GCA_038329785.1 of Anaerolineales bacterium. Classification (GTDB taxonomy): domain Bacteria; phylum Chloroflexota; class Anaerolineae; order Anaerolineales; family Anaerolineaceae; genus UBA6170. The sequence goes on from JBBQNI010000015.1 coordinate 27,479, forward strand.
AATGAAAGATGCCGGCGAGTTCCTGGAACATGCCATCGTTTATGAGGATTATAAGGGAATTCCCAGGCAACAAGTTAGCGAGGCGTTTGCATCTAATAAAGATGTCATCCTGCGTGTTGATGTTCAGGGAGCCAAGACGCTGAGGGAAATATTTCCTCAGGCAGTACTCATATTTCTTCTACCGACGAGCGTGGATGAGTGGATTGACCGCCTGAATAGCAGAAAAACAGAAACAGATCAGAACTTAAAAGTGCGAATAGAAAAGGCGAAATGGGAACTCGACTTCCTGGATATTTTTGATTATATGGTCGTCAATCGCCACAACTGCCTTGAAAAAACTGTGGATTCAATTGTTGAAATCATCCACGCTGAACATCATCGTACCCAACCGCGAAGGATAGACCTATGAACATCAACAACCAGGAACCACCGCAAATTGGTGACGTACAGCCACCTCCGGGAACAAACCGGGTTCAATTAAATTTACCCGCAAAGAAGCCGTATGTCACGTTCTTTTTGCTTGGCCTGACAGTTGCTGTTTATCTTGCCCAGATTGCTACCCAGCGTTTCCTGGGAACAGATTTGGCAACCCTCTACCTGGCAAAGATCAATCCATTAATTCTGCAAGGCGAGTTGTGGCGCTTGATCACACCAGTTCTGGTGCATGGCAGCATCACGCACATTGCCTTTAATATGTATGCCCTCTACATTTTTGGTCAGAACCTGGAATACCAATATGGGCACGGACGCTTTCTACTGCTCTATCTTCTGAGCGGATTTGCCGGCAATGTGGTCTCTTTTGTCATGTCCCCCAACCCATCTGTGGGGGCTTCCACGGCAATTTTTGGCATGGTAGCCGCACAAGGCGTTTTCATTTACCGCAATCGCCGCTTTTTTGGTGATCGAGCCCGCGGAATTTTAATGAATGTAATCTTCATCCTGGGAATTAATCTTGTATTGGGGTTAAGCCCAATGATTGATAATTGGGGTCACCTGGGTGGTTTGTTGGGCGGACTTGTATTTGCCTGGGTGGCAGGTCCGCTCTGGAAGATGGATGTTGATTTGCATGGCTATCATCTTACGGATCAGCAAGAATCACACAATGTTGTTCTTGCAGCGGTAATTGTTTTCATTGCCTTTGCCGCCTTATCAATGGTCAGATGGTTCTAGGATATCCACGTGGAGCAATTCACCCAATTTCTGGTTGACAACCCACTTGTTTTGTTGTTCCTAGTAATTGGTATCGGTTATCCACTGGGACAGTTGAAAATTGGCGGCGTTCGTTTGGGCGTCGCTTTTATTTTATTTGTTGGGTTAGCATTTGGCATGTTGGGGCCGGAAGTACAGATTCCAGAAGTAATATATATGTTCGGTTTGGTTCTGTTTATTTATACTATTGGGTTGAGCAACGGGTCCGTCTTTATTGAGGCTTTGCGAAAAAGGGGTCTGAAAGCCAACCTGCTGGCAATGATTGGAATTGGGCTGACCCTTGGGATTGCGCTATTGACGATATCCGTATTGGGAATGAAAGCCAGCTATGCAGCCGGGATTGTTTCCGGTGCGACCACAAATACGCCAGCCCTGGCTGCTGCAATTGAAACACTCAAGCTCACCACAATCCCGCAGGTTTATCAACAGGTTTTTCAGGAACCGATTGTAGCCTACTCATTGACCTACCCGATGGGTGTGCTGGGTGTTATTTTAGTGGTCACTCTTTTTCAACGCCTTTTTAAGATCGAAACCGTGCCCGACAAATCAAAAAGTGAATTGAAATCAGTCACTGTTAGGGTTACCCTTTCACATCCGGTAACGATTGAAGAGTTGATGAAGAAAAATCATTGGGATGTTTCTTTCGCACGTCACAAACGCGGGCAGCTGGCAGACACCCTGGTGCAAGGGACGACGGAATTGCGAGCCGGTGATTTACTCAACCTGGTTGGCGAACCAGATGTTGTGGCCAATGTGGTGCCTGCAATTGGTGATGAAAGCTCAGAAAGAATAGAACTGGATCTAAATAAATTTGACCGCCGGCGGATCATCGTCTCCAACAACGATCTTGCTGGGCAAAAATTACACCAGTTGGCTCTGGCGACAAAATATGGTGCCCTGGTGACTCGCGTTCGCCGTGGCGATCTGGACTTTGTACCGCATGGTAATACCAATTTGATGATAGGCGACATGGTCATTGTGCAAGCGCCTCATGACCGCATGGATGACCTTGCAAAATATCTGGGTGATTCATACCGCTCGGTTAGCGAGATCGATGTGCTCACCCTCGGTCTGGGTGTTGCGCTTGGCCTGTTGATTGGCCTTATCCCATTTCCACTTCCAGGCGGTGTGGTTTTAAAGCTTGGTATAGCCGGAGGTCCTCTCCTGGTTGGGTTATTGCTGGGGGCTATTAAAAGGACTGGACCGATCAATTGGGACCTGCCATATGGAGCCAATGTAACCCTGCGCCAGATAGGTCTGGTGATATTTCTGGCCGGGGTAGGCACTCGATCTGGCTATACTTTCCTGACAACCTTGCTGGAAGGCGGTGGAGGAACGATATTTTTAGCCGGTCTGGTGCTGACTGTTGCCGTTACAACCGTTTTGCTCCTATTTGGACACTTCCTTTTCAAACTGCCTTTCCCTTTTCTGGTTGGGTTAATTTCCGGTTTCCAGACAAATGCGGCCATTCTGGGCTTCGCTCAAGATCAATTTGGAGACGAACAACCATCTCTGGGCTACACAACCGTCTACCCCCTGGCAATGATATTGAAAATTCTCATGGTGCAGATTATTTTATTTATTAAATAGCAGGTAATCAGCCGGTCGGTTTTTTTTGATTACAATTATCATGGAAGTCATGGCGAATGATGTGACCAAATCTGTGCGTTTAGAAACTTACGTTTACCAATTAGATCGATTAAGATGGCATTGAACGAATTGATTGTAGAACTGGAGAAACAGATGAATGCTCAAACGCGCGCTTTACCCTCAATGAAAGAAATTAAATCGGTGATCAAACCATATGCAAAGTCTGATACGCGTAAGGCGATCTGGCAATTGATCAATTCAGTGGGACCCTACTTGATATTATGGGCGGCCATGATCTGGAGTATTCGTTTTTCTTATTGGTTAACTTTGGGCTTTGCCTTCTTCGCAGCATTTTTTATGGTGCGCATATTTATCCTTTTCCATGATTGCGGTCATAATTCTCTATTTCCTTCTTTAAAAATGAATCGTATTGTTGGTTTCATTCTGGGTGTGATCACATTTACCCCCTCGGAGCAATGGTGGCGTTCGCATGCCATCCACCATGCTTCCAGTGGCAATTTGGATAAGAGGGGCATCGGCGATGTTATTACCTGGACAGTGGAAGAATACCAATCCAAACCCCGGATTGCAAAAATTGGCTACCGTGCGTTTCGCAATCCCCTGGTCATGTTTTTGCTTGGTCCAATCTGGATATTCTTGATCGCCAATCGAATTCCAAAGATGAAATTGGGTAAACGGGAAGCCCGATTCCAATGGTGGCATAACCTGGCTTTGCTGCTGCTGATTGTTGTCATGAGCCTGACAATTGGGTTTCGCAACTATGCCCTGATTCAATTACCAATTATCTGGTTAGGGGGTCTGGTTGGAATCTGGTTGTTTTTTGTCCAACATCAATACGAGGGAGTCTATTGGCAGCGTAGTGACAATTGGGATTATGTAGCCTCGGCATTGCAAGGAGCATCTTATTACGAATTACCGAAGATATTACAATGGTTCAGCGGAAATATTGGGTTCCATCATCTTCACCATTTGAGCCCCGCCATTCCCAACTATAATCTACAGGAATGTTACCTGAACAATGAAATCTTACGCAGTAATTCAAAGAAAATCCGCTTTTTCGAGGGATTGCGTTCCGTTGGGCTGGATTTGATCGATGAAAAAAGCGGAAGATTGGTTCGTTTTTCCGATTTGAGAGCTATTGGGAGATTGACTGAGAAGCAGTTGAACGTCTAGTTACTCAATAAAAACTTCGACATGCTCGCCATCGTTGTCATCAAAAACATCGACAATTTGGCCGATAGCCCCATTTGAAAGGAAATCCTGCAACGTTTCGACATCGATTCCCTCAATCTCTGGACTGAATTTCATTCCCATCTTGAGCCCGGCACCGACGAGACCAATAGGCAGGCGAATATTGACGCGTGTCTTGCCACTATCAGTGTCAGTTACCCGTACTCGAAAGAATTTGCCGCCGCGTGCGCCGCCGCTCGAAAAAGCAAACGCTTGCGCGCTTTTTTTTGCTTCCACGTTTTCCTCAGAAAGTGATTCGAGCAGATTGGCCGCCTGTTCGGCATTGATTACACCATCCTGCAGCATGGAAAGAATTTTTAATCGTTCTTCGTTAGTCGCCATTGTCGTCTCCTGAAAATTTATATTTGTAAACTTAGCAATAAACCGCGTTTGGGTGTGGACGCAGTTGGTATAACCTGGTAATTGCTGGATTTTTCGTCTCGCCTGTTTAACTGCTTAGAATTTAAAGTGCCGGTTCTTACAGGTTGATCATCTTCTGTAAGGGCATTCATCATTAATGAATTTAGATGAGTATCCATGAGTATGTTTCCTCCTGCTTACTTGCCTGCCAGTTGTGTTTGAGCCGCCTCGGCTGTGATTTCGCCTTTAGCCAGAGCATCAAGAATGCGGAGGCGGTCCTCGGAAGAGGGTTTTTGCGATTCATCTGCCCTTGGTTCAAAACCCAGCACTCGTAAAATTTCCTGCAACCGGTTGCGCAAAGTTGGATAAGAGAGATTCAGTTCCTCTTCCATACGGTTTAGACGGCCTTCACAACGAATAAAGGTTATCAGAAAGTACATTTGCTCTTTATTTAAGCTGCTGAATGGGTTGGCACTGGGTGTGAAATGACCTTCAATCGTCGTATCACAGTGCGCACAATAGGCACGTGTGACTTCCAAATCGCTTTGGCATATTGGGCATTGAGCGGGTAATTTGTTCATTGTTTCTCCTGTGCAAGCGAGCAATGCTCCTGGTGAGTAGCTGCTCATAATTCTTATTAAATATTATCACACAGTTTAATATTGTCAATAGTAAATATAGAAAATCTTAATAAAAAAATAATAAATATAAATAAATTTTATTTATAAATTAATTATATGGCTAATAAAAAAGGTGGTTGCGTCAATGAGGGCTAAGCAAATTGAATTTCCTCTTATGCAGTATTTTTTATGTAAAACCCGGTTCTTGTCTTCAGCCTAAGAATATAGGTGAATCTACATTGTTGTGAAGGAGTTTCTTGTGCTGGCAGGTATTTGTGGCAGACACGAGTTATTTAGTAAAAAAAGGACGATCCACGTCGGACATGATAGAACGATGGCTGCGAATATGATATGTCGAATGGGTAGATGGTTATCTGAGTGCCCAAATCGCTTGCGCGCGTCCGCAAGAATGGCCGGGGTTAAATGAAAATCCCAGTAAATTCTTCTCCCATTTTACGCTGTATTGTGTATCTATCGACGGATTCCCCGATGGTTGTGATTGTTGGGCCCTCAGCAAATAATCAAATGTTTCGGCGTGGATGCATAGCTGTCTGTGAGATCTTCCCGTCGGACGTGCCCAACCTACAGTTACATCTATCCATGCCACCATTCGCTGCCCTGCGACAAATGGTTTTCTTCGCGTTTTGTAAAGCTTATATGAAGATCATAGATTGTTTGAGGAAATCAGGATCACAATCTGGCAGTCACCTTCCTGGCTGAGATTGAGGGACTTTCCGAGAGCCTTTCATTTCCGAGAGAAGAATGTTTATTACTACCCTCAAGCTCAGACTGAGGTTTAGAGACTCATAACTGACATCCTGAATATTGGGTTTTTTTCTCAAGCAGAGGTTATGGTGCGTCGCGCAGCGCGAACGCACCCTACAAAACTGGATAGGACAAGTGTAGGGGGGATGCTTCGTGGTGCGAAGCACCACGGCTGCCCATAAAATCTAACCACAAAGCGGGCGGATAAGGACATGTAGGTTGGGCATGTCGGACATGATAAAACGATGGCTACGAATTCGACATGTCGAATGGATAGATGGTTACCTGAGTGTCCAACACGCTTGTGCGCGTCCGAAAGAATGGCCGGGGTAAAGTGAAAATCCCAGTAAATTTTTCTCCCATTTTACGCTGTATTGTGTATCTACCGACGGATTCCTCGATGATCGTGATGGTTGGGCACTCAGCAAAATGTCACCTGCTTCGGTATCGAATCGTTGCTGTCTGTGAAAACTTACCGTCGGACATGCCCAACCTACAAATGCATCTTTTCCTGCTAATGACCGATATCCTTCGTGATAAATAATGATAACCAAAAAAGAAGGCGTTTCTCTGCAGCTCGTTGGGAAATTGAATGCATTATCGCTTGCTGCGAGAACTGGGATATCCAGGATTTTGTTCACCTGCTTATTCCGGTGAATTTGTGGGTTAACATTTTGTTAATAACAGGTCAAGTCGCTATTTGGGCCACCTTACTCGTGCTATACTGAAACAGTTGATTGAATTGTGTATAAATTTTCGAGGTGTTGAATGAAAACTTTGTTATTAATGCGGCACGCCAAATCCAGTTGGAAAGATTCAAAACTAGTCGATCACGAACGTCCATTAAAAAAAAGGGGACAGAAAGATGCAATAAATATCGCCAGGGTGATCAAGAAAAAGAAATTGGTACCGGGCTTGATCATGTCATCGAGCGCGGTGCGTGCGGTGGAGACTGCCCGCTTAGTGATAGAAAAATTAGCGTTTAGCGGTGAGTTTATTGTTCAGGATGTACTGTATATGGCTGAACCCGCAACCTATATTGAAAAAATCAATCTGATCCCGGATAGTATTGATCCTTTACTGGTCGTGGGTCATAACCCGGGGCTTGAATCACTGGTGCAAATATTGGGTGATAAAATCGATTCAATGCCGACCGGTGCGTTAGCAGTGATCGCCTTACCGATCCAGAGCTGGAGTGACCTTACCCTGGAAACAGAAGGTGAACTTTCAAAGCTCTGGCGGCCTGAAGAATTTCGAAAATGATTCTTTTCAGGAGCGTTTAATCAACAGTTAATCCCATCTCGGTGATCATTTCCAAAAAGATGGGCACAATCTTGGGGTCAAACTGGATGCCGGATTGGGCTTTAATGTATTGGATTACCTGAAGATGACTCCAGGCTGGCCGGTATATGCGCGGAGTTAACAGTGCATCCCAGACATCGATAATTGCAAAAATACGGGCAAAAATTGGGATATCTTCACCAGCCAGACCTTCCGGATACCCTTTGCCATTCCAATACTCATGGTGATAATAGGGAACATGGATTGCGTTACCCAGGTTTGGAATCCGCTCCAGAAGCCGGCGGGCATAGACCGGATGGTGATGCATGATTTCCCAATCTTCGTGGTTGTATTTTCCTGGCTTGAATAATATTTCATCCGGAATGCCCATTTTTCCAACATCATGTAGATAGGCTCCGTTGATAATATCCAGGATTTCTGGCTCAGATAAACCTACCCGCCTGGCCAGCGCTTCGGTTAAAAAAACCACATTTTGCGAGTGGCCTTTCTTTTCCTGTTCACGGATCTCAAGTGCATGAGCCCAACCTTGAATGGTCGCCTGATAGGAAATACGCACCTGATCAGATAGATTAGCACGGTAAATCACACCACCAACCAGGTTACACATGGTCAGCAATAAGCGAATCTCCCCTTCTTTAATCGCTTTTTTTGTACCGATGATCAATGTCCCGATCACTTCATCCTGCATAATCAACGGGGCTGCCGCTAATGCAGCCACCTTTTTTATCTCATCCTGAAAGTAGAAGAGTCCATTGTTTTTGGCATCATTATCAATGTATACCTCACCGGTTTTAATGACGTAGCCAGAAACACCAGCGAGTTTGGGTATTTTTTGGTTTGTTAAATTCTGCCACTCACCGGCACCACTCTCAATTACCATGGCGTCCAATTCTGGCCGGTAAAGGCAAATCAGAGCTCCACCACCTTGCATTAATTCCATCAGCTTTTGCAAAATTGCGGTGAAGATTTCCTTTTGGGTGACCGCATTGCGCAGCGCAGAGGTCATGGCAGCAATCGCTTCCAGTTCGCTTTCCCTTTTCTTGCGCTGGTTGATGTTTTGTTTGATTGCCACATATTGTTGAATTAGACCATCTTCATCAAGGACGGGCGTGATGGTCATTTCTTCGTAATAGCTTTCACCGTTTTTATGCCGGTTGATAATTTCACCCTGCCAAACCTTGCCGCTTTGAATCGTGTTCCATAGATTGGTGTAAAAATCAGCGTCGTGAATATTCGAGTTGAGGATACTGGAATGTTTCCCAATGATCTCCACTGCCGGATAGCCTGTCAGATCTGTGAAAGCAGGATTAATCCAATTAATGTACCCGCCAGGATCGGTGATCATAACCGCGTTGGCTACGGATTCTAATATGGTTGACTGCAATCTTATCGTTTCTTCTTTAACCTGTTCTTTTAATAAATCTTTGATCGTAACAACGATGTTTACTTCATCACGAATAAGAATTTTGCGGGTCTTGACCAGGTTGGGGAATATTTCACCATTTTTACGGATACCGTGGGAGCCATGTTCGGTAGCATCATGTTTGCGTTCCAGGCGTAGAATGGCGGTCACGGTTGTTTTTTTCTGCGGCGGCATCAATTTGTAAATTGTCATTTCGGCCATTTCTTCTCTGGAATAGCCAAACATTTTTAGGGCCATTTCATTCGCTTCGAGGATTTTCCCATCCAGGTCCTCCAGAAAAATGGCATCCTGGGAGGACTCGAACAATGCGCGATATTTTTCTTCATTCTCACGCATCGATTCTTCGGTGCGTTTGCGAATGATTGACAGGGCTATTTGATAGGAGATGAGTTCCAATAATTCAATCTGACGCTTGTTATAATGGGAATGGATATCATAAGTTTGTACAGCAATAACACCGATGATTATCTGGTTATATTTCAATGGACAGCCCAACCAATCAACACTGGCTGTAGTTTCCGGTAATATCCCGAACATCTGCTGAAGTTCTATGTCACTATATTCAGAAAGTAATAAAGGTTTCCCACTTTGCAGAACAAATTCTGTCAGGCCGTCGCCAAAAAACTTCGGTGCAGGATATTGGTCGTATTGGTTTACAAAGTAAGTGAAATTAATCAATTTCCTGTCATAATCTGCCAGAGCGATATACATATTTTCGGCCGGCATTAATAGATTCAATTCATATTGGATCCAACGAAATATGTCCTCCAGTTTACTCTCGCGAATGGTTGCCTGGGAGATATTAAAGATCGCTTTTTGGACACCTTCATTCCATTTGGCTTCGGTGATATCCTGTCCCAGACCTTGCAGCCCAATCAATTCTTTGTTAGGTGAGTAGATCGGCAGCAGAGTCCATTTTTCCCAAAAATGATCATTGTCATCAGTCAACATGTGATGTTCGAACACGTATGGTTTTTGGAGATAATTCTGGCGAGTCAAAAAATCTTCAATCGTTTGTTTTTCGCGCAATTGCGAGATGAGCGGCAGGAAAGGAAGCTTACTCAAATTTTCTGGTTCAACCTCGTGTACTGTACAAAAATTCTCGTTGGCAGATGATATCTTGCCATCCATTCTGATTTCAACTACCATGACCTGTTCCTGGTTGGAATCGAGGCTCAATGAACTTGTAACCTTTTTTCGATTGGTTGCCACGCTTTGACGGCGTTTGGTTTTTTTTAAAATAATCAAATGGGCAGGCAGATCCATCCAGATGATTTCCTGCCAGGTGTGTACCGGCAGCTTTAGGCCGTTATCAACCGTGAGGTAGGAATTTGAACCTTGAGCAAGGTGTGTGGAGATGTTATACGTGTAAATGTCCGTGAGCGAATATTGGGTAAATAGCCTGGAAGCACTCTCATTGTGGAAGATACATTTATTACCGCTTACCAGAACAATCGGGTCGTTCATCGACTGAAAGAATAATTTATGTTCGTTATAAAAAACCGGAGTTTGTGAGTTTGAAGATAAATCGTTGCTATTAGGATGCATGTGGAATTTCACCCTTTATGAATTCTATTTAGCACTGGTGTTGGTAGACCTTATTACGCCCTGATGATTTTGCCTGATAGAGCGCTTGATCAGTACACTGAATCAATTTGGCGAGCGTATTTATATCTTTCGTCAATGGACATATGCCAATGCTTATTGTTGCATGGACTGGGCCAATCTGAGGGGCGAAATCCTGTTCAGCGATTGCCTTACGCAGCCGTTCTGCAATCAACTGCGCGTTGAATGGATTTGCTTCCGGTAATAGAATAAAAAATTCGTCTCCGCCATAGCGACAGATAATATCTACATGACGCAGATTTGAGCGAATGATGAATGCCATCTTCTCCAGCACTTTGTCACCCAGGGGGTGGCCATAGCGGTCGTTAATGATCTTGAAGTGATCTATGTCTATCATTATTGCGCTGAGGTGGTTGGAAAAGCGAGTAGATCGTTCAATTTCATGACTGCCTAATTCTTCCAAGCCGCGGCGGTTATAAAAGCCTGTCAAAGGATCGGTTATCGCCAGTTGTGCAATCTGAAGGTACAGGCGCGATTTTTCAATTGCGTTGGCGGTTTGGGTGGCAAAGATATTAACGGAGGAATGGTCACCAGGTTGAAGTAAATTACTCCATAAAACCAACATACCGATTACTTGATCATTAATCGCCATGGGAATAACAAAGCCTTGGTCTGAGGCCGGAATACTAATAAGGGCTGGTATCTTGCCCTCATTGTTTTTGTTAATTAATTGCCTTGTTTCCTCAATAAAGAGTCCGATTTGTTCAAAGAATTGCGGTTCTTTATTCTCGATAAGCTTTTGGTATTCATTGAAATATCGAAGGGATTCTTGCTCACCTGAAGATGTCAGCCGCAGGAAAGGATTATCCACCAAGATTGATCCACCGGGTTCCGAGGATTGGTAAATATGAATGGATTTCCAGTCTTCCTGTAAGATAGCTGCCAAACAGCCGATACCATTTAGGCCAAGCGCAGTGATGATGTTGGCAAAAAGATCTGGCAGAGCCAGGTTAAGTTCAACTACAGTGGAGACAAGGGTGAGAGTCTCCAACATTTTGCTTTTGTGGGCAATTTCCTGAGAGCGTTCCATTTCACGCGTGAGCAATTGAATCTTGGAAATTGCCAGGCTGAGTTGGAGCGCAAATTGTTGCATGAGCTCCAATTCAGGGGTTGATAAACTGGTTGCCGGGTTGAACCACAGGTGAATAACCCCCAATTTTCGGTGATCCACAACCAGGGGCAAAAGAACCTGAGGGTAATTCTTCGGTGGTGCGTATGTTTCCGGCTTGGTCCAGTTTTCATTATTCCCAAGTGGTAAATACAGGATTTCGCCATTGGAAATGATGGCGTCGGCAGTCTGCGAGTCAAAACTCAATTCATTGTTGCTATCGTTGTCTCGGTCAATTGGCTGAAATCTATAGGTCTGGATATTTTCATTCCACAAAAAAGCGTGCATTCCCACCAAATTAAATTGTTCATCGAAGATTCGCTGCAAGGGAGCGAGAATTTCGGAAATTTCAGTAGCATGGGTTGAAATGCGCATAGCTTCATTCAGCCCCGCAAAATGCAGCGTTCGTCGTTTCGTTTGATCGAAATACTGGGCATTTTTGATCGCGATGGCTGCTTGATTTGCGAAGGCTTTCAACCAGGAAATATGTTTTTCGGTGAAGAAATTCTTGCGAGTGGAATCGAGGTTTAAAAATCCGATTAAATTTTCTTTAAAGATAAGCGGCGCTCCTAAATAAGAGCCCATCCATTCGTTGCCTTCAATAGGCTTCCAATTGGAATCTTGATCCAGATCGGCTACATAGACAGGATTCTGTGTTTCAGACATCATTTTCAGATTATAAAGTTCAATGGGAAAGCGAGTGGCGCGAAAAGCAGCTAAATTCGGAATAAATTTTTCATAGCCAATCAGTTTAACCATTCTGGTATGCTCATTTTCAATTAGCATGATATTGGCCGCATCATGAGGAACAACTCGTCCAATCGTTTCAAGTACCTTGCCCAATACGTCATCTAAATCCAACGTACTGTTAAGGGTTGCCGCGATTGACTTCAAACTTTCTGCAATTTCCAGATTTTCTTTTTCAGCCATCTTGGCCAGGTGCTGGATGGTGATATTGCGGCCAGTCACCTGATATTCACGCTGATGCTCATCAATTTCTCCAATTAAAGATACTAACCACTCAAAGTATTGTTTTTGACCAGCGTGGTTGAGGATCGGCAGCAGAATTAATTCGGGGTGAACTGAAGCCTGACTGAGATTGAAACTATGCATGTACTCTAAAAATCGCGGTCGATATTTACTTTCAATTATATCCATCAGGTTTATGGAATGTAAGTCATCTGCTGTCAGGTTGAAGAAATTGTATCCAATCGGGTTCATATATAAGATATGCAAATCCTGATCGAAGCGACAAATAAGGTCCTGCTGCTGGTTGAGGATTTCAAGGATGCGATCTTTCTCTTGTGCCAGATGCAATGCCTTCAGGGATATGTAGTCTAGCTCTTGAGTCTGTGACTTGCTCGAATCACTTAAGAAGCCGGTCACAAAACCTGCCAGAACCAACAAACCAGCCCCCAGGAAAATGAGAGGCAAGGAATTTTCAGCGATTGCCGGGTTTGATTGGCGCTGAATGAGGGAAGCAGTAATTACAAGAGAGATGACCAGGCTGGCAGTTACACCCCAGCGCCGGCCAAAATAGAAGGAAATCTGATTTGTAGGAATAAGTGCTATCAGAAATACAATCAAGAAGTTGATGGAAGGGATTCTTGAAAGGACCAAAACAATCAGAATACATACCCCAATAATTGAATATGCTTTCCAGTGATTCCCGGTAGGCGTATATTTGTGAAAAAATAGGTTCCCCAAATTTTTGGTTGGATTTCCGTTGTTCATTTTTTATTTGCTGATTATTTTTTTCTGGATAGCATCGTTGTTTTTGTGATTGCTATCAAAAATTGATGAAATCACCCCTATGTCGTCTGCTTCTATTTTACAGCGAAAATTTCGAAAACAGGTAATTTTTTATTCGATATTTACGAGCAATATCTGCAACCAAATCTGGTTACGTGCGTATATAGTAGTGGAGGCTTATCATGATGACTGAAAAAAAACAAGTTCCCTGGTTTTTATGGCCTTTTTGGGCAATTTGGCGATTCGTGATTGGCATTATCGCTGTAACTGGCAGGCTTGTAGGAGCCATTATTGGGTTGGTGCTGATGATTGTTGGTGTGGTTCTGTCGATCACGATTATTGGGGCAATTGTTGGTGTTCCGTTGATTATATTCGGCTTTTTATTGATGGTGCGCAGTATTTTCTAAGAAAGAATGATGTTTTGCCTACGCAAGCCAGCGCAGATTTGTTACAATGAACATTATTTGACTGGCAGGTAGGTAAAATGTTATTTTTAGTTGCGACCCCGATTGGTAATTTAGGTGATATCAGTTTACGCGCTCTGGAGACACTTAAGACAGTGGATGTAATTGTCAGTGAAGATACGCGCAAAACTGGTATGCTGCTCAAACATTTTGAAATAACAAAACCGCAGGTTTCCTTTCGAGAAGACAACGAATCGAAAGCGCTGCCGAAAGTAATGGAGCTCTTGCTGGCCGGAAAGGATGTGGCGCTGGTCACAGATGCAGGCACACCATCCGTTTCCGACCCGGGCTTTGTGTTGGTTCGCAGTGCCCTTGCGGAGAACATCCAAATTTCTACCATACCGGGAGCAACCGCCTTGATTGCAGCCCTGGTCCTTTCAGGCTTGGCGGTGCATAGCTTTACCTTTCGCGGTTTTCCGCCGCGCAAACAGGGTGCCCGCCGCCGTTTCCTTGAGGTGGATTGCGAATCTCCGCACACGTTGATTTTTTATGAGAGTCCTCATCGCCTGACAGCTTTTCTCGATGATGCACTGGCTGTCTACGGTGACCGGCCGGCGGCGATCGCCAACGACCTGACCAAGAAATTTGAGACGATGTATCGCGGCACACTTCAGGAATTAGTTGAAAAGTTCAAGCAGGAGAAAATATTGGGGGAATATGTGGTGGTAATAGCTGGGGCGGATAAAGGTAAAAATTAACGGCTGTTAATTCAGGCTTCAGCGCGTAGGGAAAAATCTGAAGCGCGTGTCGCGGTCGAAATAATCCTCATTTTCTACCCGTTTTAAGCGATTGACGACCCAATAAGTGGCCGGGGTCATCAGGGCTTCAATACCTACTTTGAAGATGTAATTACTGACTACCAGCGTGGTCCAGATTTGCCAGGGGAATACATTTAACACGCTGGCCACAGTGATAAAAATGAGCGTATCCACAGCCTGACCGACCAGGGTAGAACCGATGGTACGTACCCACAGGAAACGGCCGGCTGTGAAGACCTTGAGCTTTGCCAGCACCACCGAGTTGCTGAATTCACCGACCAAATATGCAGCCAGACTTGCGACGACAATTCCGCCGCTGCTGATGCCGCCCAGGATTGCATCATAGGCGGGCTGACCGGCATAGCTCTGCCAGGCAGCTTCCCCCGGCATGAGCCGCACAAGCCCAAAAACCAGAGCGGAAAATGCCAATGCTGCAAACCCGACCCAGATCACCCGCCGGGAACGCCGAAAACCGTAGACCTCGGTCAGCACGTCCCCGAAAATATAGCTGATGGGGAATAAAAGCGTGCCGGCATCGAACGCCAGCGGCAGTCCAAAAATGCTGGTGCCCCAGTCGATAATTTTTGCTGAAGAGGCAATATTGCTGAGGATTAACACCGTCACAAAAATGACCATCACCAGGTCATAAAATCGGAAGCTTCTTCCTTCGGAACTATCTTTGATCACTTTTCCTCTGTTAATAAAAAGATGTCCGTTAAACGGCTGCGCTCCCAGTATACAATAGTGGCGCTCAATAGAGAAGCTTTCTTTCACTGATGTGAGTATTTTTCTCAGTGTAATTTGCTATTATATCTCCTGTTTCACCCTGAATACCTCTAAGGGGGCATAATATCCGGACGAAATTTTATATATCACATCATTTCATTTAAACATAACGACCCAAATTGTGGAAAAATGGCCAGTTCTATAGCGCCGACTTTTGTTTGAAATCGTTCGCGTAACTTTTTATCTGGCTATTGTGGCTATAATAAACATGTGCTGTTTAGTATTTCTCAAGGATAATCAAATCACGCTTAATTCGGACTGCTGTTTGCCGAACCATCGATCTGATTTTTGTTTTTGAAAGGATTTTTCCCAACTCTCTATGAATAGTTTTTTCCTTTCTCCCGATGCTATACAAACAGGAAAAGTTTTTTTCCAGCAAGATCGGTCGCACCAGATCACGCGTGTATTGCGGCTGCATGCTGGTGAGCATGTCTATGTGCTGGATAATCAAGGTAACCGCTTTTTAATAGAGTTGATTGTCATTGATCCCCTGGCCACACAAGGGCAGATTATTCAGCAGATAATGATCTCCAACGAGACTGTTTCCGACTTACACCTATTTGTGGCGGTTACCCAACGAGAAAAATTGGAATGGATTTTTCAAAAATGCACAGAAATTGGAGTGAAACAATTTACACCTGTGGTGACAGAGCGCAGTCTCTCACAGGACACGGCTGCAAGCGCTCGAAAACATGAGCGCTGGTCCAAAATTGTGATGGAGGCAGCAGAACAAAGCCAGCGGGAGCGCATTCCTGTTATTCACCCACCGATTCCCTTGACTGACTGCCTTACCTATCCGGCTGACTACAAACTGGTTGCCTATGAAGACGAAAAAGTTGTAGTCTTATCAGATGCACTGCCAAAGGCTGCCCCGGCGAAGGTTGCTGTTCTGGTCGGCCCGGAAGGCGGTTTTAGCGCGCAGGAGATTGGTTTGCTGGCTGCGCAGGGTTGGCGTGCTGTCAGCCTTGGGCGGCGGGTTCTGCGTATGGAAACAGCTGCCATTGTGGCCTGTACATTGGTACTGAACCATCTCGGTGAAATGGGTGCATGAATTAAATCTTTATGCCATTTGTCCGCTGATCAAGGCGCGCCGAGGCAGCAGATTGCGCAATCGTCCGGAAGAATATTTACCCACGCCAAGAGTTCGCTGGAAATGATCCCGCATGATCCAGATGGGGGAAGCGGATAGGGGTAATGGGTCTAGGCTAAGGTCTTCGCCATGCATCCAGGCTGATAATTGTTCTTCATTCAACACATAAACCTGACCACTAGCTTCGTTACCGAAGCGGCTGGCGAACTCATGTGAGAGCTCTAGTGAATCCCCCGCGATGTGACCAAGAGGGAGACCAAGCGCTTGAATGGGGAATTCAGGCAGCTTTTCAAGAAACAATTGCGGGAAGAGGTGGCAGGTATCCTTGAATCTCCAGATTACGAGGTTATGCTCATCCAAAATTCTCTCGAGTGCAAATCCGTAAACAGCAGCCAGGTCAGTTTGTAAGCTGCGAGATAAATTGTGTTCCAGTGGAAACCAGCCAGCCTGGGATAAAGGCCGTCTGGGTGCTGCTGAACTTGTCGTAGAAGTTGGTTGAGTCTTGCGGATGCGGGCTGCGAAAAAACCGGCTGTTCCATAAATATGAGGCCAGAGACGGACTGCATTCGCTACTTGCGGGTTAAATTGGATAAATTCAGTGCTCAATAGAGCCGGTGCCGGGGTAGCCAGAATATCGGCCAGAGGCTCAATGGCTATTGCTGTTGGGAAGCGCTGCAGGACAGCATCGAGTACAGCTTCGTTTTCCTCTACAGTGAGGGTACAGGTTGAATAAACGACTTCGCCACCTGGTTTAAGCGCGTGGATAGCACTTTCCAATAAGCGGATTTGCCTGCGAGCCAGGGAATCAATTTCCTTTTGTGTAATTGGTTTCAACGAATGCGCATCAGATTCTCGCAGCCCTTGCATAGAGCAGGGTGCATCCAGCAGGATGGCGTCGAACATCTTTGGGAACCAACCACCGAAATATTCGCCGGGGTAGTTACTGATGGCAGTATGGGTGCTGCCACAATTCTGTAATACGATCCGCAATGCTGCCAGGCGATCACGGCTGGAGTCATTGGCAATGACTAACCCTTGATCGAGGGTACGGCTGACAATGTGGGTGGTCTTCCCGCCAGGTGAGGCTGCCATATCCAGAATCAGGGGGTTTGGGTTGTCATCAAAGCGAAAAAGCTCAGCCGGTAACATCGAGGCTGCATCCTGGATATAGTAATGTCCCAGGCTGTGCTCGACAGTCTTGCTGATGGGGAGCGCTGATTGGGTGATCCAGTAGCCGTCAGAGCAATAAGGGATTCTTTTATATTCCCAGTTATAACGCTGTGACCATTCTTCCATCATGTTGTCGTGAGCGGTTTTAAGTGGGTTTATGCGCAGTGCTGGGTAATAGGGCTGTTCAAGCTCCTCTTGTAAAAGAATAAACTGATCTTTGGAAAGCAAAGGCTGCAGCCGCGTGAACATTTGCTCTTTAGGATCTGTTTTTGAGGTTTCCTTTTTCTTTTTACGGCTCATACTGCCTTTTTAATAATGAAAATCAGTTCACTGCCTGCACTAATCTCGGTCACCGGCCAGTCAGTGCCGCGGATGGCGTCATATACCAGCCTTTGGTGTTGATCAATCTTATCATGTCTGCCGCTCAGGCTGATTGCCGGTAAGGAAACAACCAGGGTCTTTACCGGTAGGGCAAGCCAAAAGAGACGGTTACTGCCTCGCTGGCGTTGTTCAAAGCGGTGGGCTTCCTTAAAGAAGAAGGCTACCTCTGCTATAACTTGGGGAGGTTCTACCAAAATATCGCTGCAGACTGCCAATTCTGGTCGTTGTATATGCTTGAGAAAGTGATTGATCAATTCCACTCGCGGCTGATGGAGATCATAAGCATAATAGCTGCTTGAAAGCGGCAGGTGCATCCAGGGCAGGGCGAATGGGTTAAGACCACAGGCCAGATCAAGAATCGATGCTGGTATTCCGGTTTGGTTGAAAATCTGCTCATAAAAATGCTCCATGATTGGCAGACGTTCGCGGGTGGAGGCGTGACTGGCCAGCATTTCGAGGCAAAAGCCGTCAATCGCTTGCTCCCCGTCTTTGATGGCATTGTCCAGATCGATGGCTGCCTGGTTGTAATCAGGGTCACCCAAATAGGGTGCAACGATACGATGCAGTTTCGTTTTAACCGCCTGTTTCAATTCTTTTGAGCGTTTATGGTTGGGCAGTTCTTGCATGAATAGATCCAGTAAAGTGGCGTGTGGGATAGAAAGACCGCGGTACTTGCTGGAATCGAGAATCTCGGCAATCATTGCCTCGATCTGCTCGTTTGTGATCGCTTCCACGTTCATTTTTGAATTAAATAAGCCTCTTCATTCGAAAAAGAAAACTGGCTGATTTGCCAATCCCGCCCAGCGATCATTTCTTGAAAATGTTGATTGTAGTTCTGGCGCATGCCCTTCCCCTGACCGGCGAGAGACTGGGTGGGGAAGCTGACCAGTAAATTTTGGGATTTAATGCCAGCCAATAAACGGGGAGCAATGCTTTTATCGATTTGTTCCAGGCAGGGGATCGTTTTTAGAATAAGTGTCATATCTACATCCATTTCTGGTATGGTTTGGGTCAGATCACAGCTAAAAGCCTGTCCGTCGATGCCAAAATGGGTAAAAAAACGGTTGAGGAAATCAATTTGATCCCCGAACACATCACATACGTATATACGAACATCCGCTGTTGTGGGCATCCAAGCCAGAGCCAGCGGGTTCAGACCGCAGGCAACATCCAACAACGATGTGACCGGTGCAACGGAGGCCAGGGAAGTCAGAAAGAAGGTCTCGAGGTCAGGCAGCCGCTCACGGGTGGAAGTGTGCAAACGCATGGTTTCCTGGCAGAAAGCAAGCACTAAAGGATGGTCAAGATCGGCAGGCAGGCTGATCATTTTCTCAATGATTTTAGCATAGGGGATGCTGGTTGGTTGATAGGCGTTGGCTATTTGGTGCAGCTTATTGCGTACGGCTTTGACCGTGTCTTTGAAAGAGCGGCCTTTTGCTATCTCTAAAATTGCAACATTCTCGATTAATTGGCGGTCAATATGGCGATACTTGCTGCTGCGTTGAACTTCCTGGATTAGCAGGTCGAGATTTTCTTTCATGATTGTCTCAGGTGAATGCGATCCGTCAGACGTGTCATGAATCGCAAATTGTGAATAGTAGCTAGTCGGGCATACAATCCATCGTTCATCTTAAAAATATGGCGCAGATATCCACGTGAGAAGCGTGTACAGGTGAGGCAATCACAGCCGCTATCAATTGGTTCTGATGATTTAATATGTTCTTCATCATTAATATACAGGTATTGCAGCCACTTGCCGCTCAGCCCGGCATCGGGGTTGGTCTCTGGGAAGGCGAATGTGTACAATCGACCATGACGGGCATCACGGGTTGGCATGGCACAATCAAAGATGCCGTAACCCAGATCATAACAGGCGGTAACGTTGTAAGGATGGCCGACACCGAGGGCGTGCATGGGGAATTCTGCCGGTATGAGTGAGCGGGTATAGGCCAGGATGTCAGTTAGCAAGTTCCCCTCGCCGTCCAATGGCCAGCCGCCATAGCCAAAACCATCAAAACCAATCGATAATAAAGCCTGGGCACATTCTCGGCGCAGCTCGGGAATGCCGCCGCCTTGAATGACACCGAAAATTTTAGGTGTCTCTTCCAGCGAGAGATTCTTCTGACTGATAAGCTTGTCAAATGTGCTTCGGCAGCGTTTTGCCCAGGCAATCGTGCGTTGAACAGATTCTTGCTGTTCTTCAAAGGGGGCATCTACATGGGTGCAATCATCAAGACAGATAACCACATCCGATCCGTAGGCAATTTGTAACTGGATGCTTTTTTCTGGTGTCAGTTGAAATTTGCGATTGGCACCTTCGGGTTGAAAATTGATGCCTCGGGAGGTCATGTTTCCGAATTTAGGGTTCTGGCGAATTAGAGAATAAGCTTGGAAGCCACCTGAATCTGTAATAATCGGTCTGTTCCAGCCGCTCATTTTATGCAGACCACCCAAAGCCTGGATGGTACTGCTGCCCGGCTTTTGCATCAGGTGAAAGGCATTCATGACTACCGCCTGAATACCGGCCAATTCCAGATCGACACTATCCACAGCCCGCACCAAGCCAAAGGTTGCATCCGGCATGTAAACCGGAAAATTCAATTGGCCATGATAAAGTTGAAATTGGTTGTGATCAGAATACTGCATATCTTGATTATGCCTGATAGCAGCGCTGACGGCAAGTAATATTTAAATGAGGGTGGGGTGTGTCAGGCTGGAAACACCGCTTATGACCATATTGGCCGCAATAAGCAATAGAAGGACAGCAATCAGGGTGGCAATTACCTTACGAATTTCCGGCTTGAGCAGATTAACCCGTCCAAATGCGGCAATCCAAACCATTACGGCCGGAATCATGGTGCCGTACATGCCGATTAAAAATGAGAGCCCCTGTAAAGGCGATTCCTGCCAACCTGCCAGAATGTTGGGCACTCCGATTGTGCTCCAGAAGATATAAACATTTGGGTTTAGGAGGTTCATGCCAACACCTTTGAAAAAGCTATTCGTACCACTCTTTTCAGTACCTGGAAGTCCTTCGGTGCTGTTGTTATTTTTTGTGGTGCGGTAAGCATCCCATGCCAGATAAAGAATATAAAAGCCACCAGCAATCCTCAAAGCAGATAGTAACCAGAAAGGTAAATGAGAAAGAATAAGAAGCAGAGTGAGCATGATCGGCCCATCCGAAAATAAGGGAATGAACGCCAGTTTCAGCGCCCGGCGCCATCCTATTTTAAAGATCTGTGAAATGATAAAGGCTTGCATCGGACCTGGCAATACAGCGGCGTATAATCCAAAAATGATCCCTTGGGACAAATAATACACAGTAACTCCGGCTTGAAAATATTCAGCCAATTATAGTGCACTATCGAAATTAACGCGCACTGCGTGTCCTTGACACACTGCGTGTCCGTCAATGAGCATTCTCTTCAATCTTCGTATGGATGGCAGCGGGAAGATAAATTACAGGTTTATTTCCAATTCAATCTCATCACGCATGCGTATACCCTGATCCCCGATTTCCGGGATTTCCGGTTTTTGTTGGCGGGCACGGTCTACGGCCCCGATATTCACCCTTGTAATTCGGAAACCACGTTTTTGATAAAAGCGCAGGGAACTGAGATTATCGTTGGTGGTCACCAACCACAATCTCTGGCAACCCTCACGACGCGCTCTATCCTTAACGGTTTCAATTAATGCATTGCCAATGCCGATCCCTTCATGTAATGAGTCAAGTGTAATAATCTCGCAATCGCCTTCAACAAATCGGAAGGTAATTAAACCTTTCGGGTCAAGTGTCGTATGTTCATAGGCAATAAAGCCAGACAATTCTGCCGGATAAATGACTTCATCATGCACGATCACATATTCTGCGCCCCATTGAAAAATCAACCAACGGCTTATCCATTCTCTATCTGCCCCATTTGTTTCCCGAATCGCAAATGTATACATCTCATCCTCTCAATCAGGGTTTCTGAATATATTTCAACAAATGACGAGATTCAGGCTGACAATTTTACCTGCATCCGCTATACTCTTATTGTAACCAACACATATGAAAAATCAATCGGTCGGAGGCATAATGATTGAACTGACGCAAGAAAATTTCGATAAATTTGTATCAGAATCAAAACTACCGGTCATGGTCGAATTTGGCGCAGAATGGTGTGTGCCATGTAAACGCCTGGAACCGGAACTTGAAAAACTGGCCGGCCAATGGCAGAGCAAGATGGTGCTGGGGCATATAAACGTAGATCAAGATCCAGATATTGCCTCGCAATACATGGTGATGGGGGTGCCGACAGTGATTCTCATCAAAGATGGCGAGTTAATGGAACGGGTGACCGGCTTTAAATCGCTGCAATCTTTGATGGAGATCTTCGGTTCGTATCTGGATTAGTCAGGGAAAGGATTTGTAAATGAAGTCAAGACCCTATGGCTTATGGGAAAGTCCAATTTCTGCTCGTATGCTCAGCCAGGGTAAACGACTTACAGAGGTTGGTTGGAATCTGGATGGCACTTCTCTGGTTTGGTTGGAGGGGCGTTCGGGCTATGGAGCTCTGGTCGCTGTCAGAGCCTGTGAACCAGGACGTGATCTGAATCCTGAGGTTGCCTGCCAGGCTGGGGTTGGATATGGCGGCGGTGATTTTACGCTGTCGGGTGATAAGGTCTATTTTTGTGGAAAAGATGGCAAACTTTATAGCAGAGAGCTTGATTTCGGGTTTGAACAAGCCTTAATCCCTGCCTATGGCAGTGTTGCCTCACCGGCCGTATCGCCGGATGGTAAATGGGTGGTATTCGTATTTTCGGATGGAAGCAATGATGCGCTGGCAGTGGTCGATTCTATCGGCAGGCAATGGCCGCAGAAGCTGGTAAGTGGGTCTGATTTCTATATGCAACCGGTCTGGCATCCGGATGGCAAATCCTTAGCGTGGGTTGAGTGGGATCACCCTCACATGCCCTGGGACCAGACCCGTTTGAAAATGGGTAAGGTGGTGGCGGGGAATATGCTGCAATTGACTGATATTACCCAAATAGCCGGAATGGAAAACGAGGTAATTTTCCAGCCGGAATTTTCACCGGATGGTCTATATCTCAGTTATATTACCAATCGCGGAAATTGGGATGCCTTGGTGCTGTTTGATTTAAGTAACGGCCAAAAAAGTGATCTTTTTTCACCTATTGGTGTTCATTTGATGGATCCTGCCTGGGTGCAAGGGATGCGGACTTATGCCTGGCAGCCAGATAGTCGGAAAATCATGTTTATTCAGAATCAAAACGGCACCTCAACCTTGTGGAAAATTGATCTTTCAGATCAAAAATTGGAACAAATCCATGTGCCGGGGTGTTCCTGGTTGCAGCAAATCTCCGTCTCCCGCTCTGGGCAAATTGCTTTAATAGCCAGCGGTGCTAAAATAGCATCGCGGGTGATCATAAGCACCGCGGCGGGTTGGCAGGTGATGGCGCGCAGCACTGCTGAAAATGTTGCTCCCGAGTATCTATCTGAACCGCAGGCGATTTCCTGGAAAGCCGAAGACGGATCGTTGGTACACGGACTCTTTTATGCTCCTGCCAACCCTGCTTTTCAAGCAGAGGGATTACCCCCGGCGATTGTAAACATTCACGGAGGTCCGACCTCCCAGACAGTAGCCACTTTCAGCCCGGAAATCAGCTATTTTACCTCGCGCGGCTACGCCTGGCTGGCAGTCAATTATCGCGGCAGCAGCGGGTACGGGAATGAATACCGTCGAAAACTGGAGAAAAATTGGGGCCATCTGGATGTCGTAGATGCTGCTGGAGCAGCTCAGGTACTCATCGACCAAAAATTGGTCAATCCAGATCAATTGATCATTCGTGGTGGCAGCGCCGGTGGGTACACGGTACTGAATGCACTGATTCGTTACCCCGGCTTATTTAAAGCCGGTATCTGTTTGTATGGGGTAAGCAACCTTTTCCTGTTGGATCAAGATACCCATAAATTTGAAGCGTTTTACAATGCTTCTCTGATTGGCACATTACCTGAAGCGGCTGAGAAATATCATTCCTGGTCACCCATCTTTCATGCCGATAAAATTCGGGATGCACTGGCGATCTTCCAGGGTGAAGAGGATAAAGTGGTGCCACCCAGCCAATCCGAGGAGATTGTCGCCAGCCTGCAGCGCAGCGGAGTGCCTTATCTTTATAAGCTATACCCCGGTGAAGGCCACGGCTTTCGCAAGCAAGAAACCCTGCTGGATTTCTATCCGCGGGTAGAGCGTTTTTTGCAGCAGAATGTATTATTTGCCACGTAGAAGCGGTTAGCCGCTTGCTCGCGCAGAGCACGTGCCTTCGGCAGCACGCTTCGCGCGCGCGCGAGCTCATAGGAGGGTAACGAGAAAGGAGTTCTGAGTAATGAGGAATAGCGCATGCTCAGACTTCAGTCTCTTTGCTCGACAGAGTGTCCAACTCGCTTGTGCGTTGGGCACTCAGCCAGGTAATCTCTCAGAGGCAATTGTTGGTCAAGCCGATGTGTTTCTGAAAATCTAAGCTGGAAGCGTCCGTTCTTGACCAATTTCACCAATTCCAAATTTGATAAGTTATGGGCCTGATCCTTTCAAACGTCGTACAGTTATTAAATAGCCTGCCCAGAAAGCCAGCCCGATAATTAAGAAAATCACAGCGATGACGGGTGTATCGGACCACATCCAGACTACCCCAGCCGAATCAAAGCGGACGCTAACTGCCCATAGAAGAAACAAAATTCCGAAGGCCATCATAAGCGAACGCTGCAGAAGCAGTTTTTTTGTTTTTTTGAGTGTTACCATTTCAGTCTCCTTGGATAATGTAGTAGATAGATCAAGATAAGGCAAATGCGCTTTTTGCTCTGCTTGAACCAATTGTGCAAATTCGGGGTCCAGTATAAAGAATTCTTCGATTAATGCCTGTTTATCAGGGCTTGCTTCACCATCAAGATACAGTGGCAGCAGATCAGTAATTACGTTGCGGGTAATATTCATCAGTTTACTCCTTGTTTTTGGCACGCCCAGCCATTAATTTTAGACGGACACGGTGGATTTTGACTTTGGTCGCCGTGACAGAGATACCTAATATAATCGTACGAGAGATCTTCCTGCGCCCGCAACAGTTATGGTGTCCGATCGATTTCTGTCAAAGATCCCAGCAGGTGAAAAACTGAATCCAATTCCAGGTTGGTTTCGGTAAGAGAAGCAGGGTCCGGATTCGAGTCACGGATTTGTTCATTCAGATCAAGCTGCCGTTTAGTAAATTTAGTGCGCTTAAATGCCAGGTTGCGGGCAATTGTAAGAAGATAGCCTTTGACAGTTTCCGATTTCAAACTACCCTGTGCCGTAATCGCTCGCACAAACGTCTCGGATGTAATTTCTTCAGCATCTTTTGCATCACCACATAGCCAATAGGCGAAGCGATAAACATCCTGTGCATAGCGTTGGTAGAGATCATGAAAATTTGTTGTCATAGCAGTCTATAAATAATATCCTTTCAGGCCTGAAAAGTTACAGGAATTCAAAAGCAGTTTCCTCTTAATTACTGTTTATAAAGGAATGAATCAATTTACTCATATACGAAAACTCTGTATAAGAGCACGAGTCTGGAAACAAAATAATGTAAATGCAAAGCAACCAACAAGGATCTATATCTTCGGTATTGAGGGGATTGTTGGTCGCTTTGCCCCTGTCCCCTTACTCATTACAATTCTCTAAAAAACTACCCCGCATACTTTTCTTCCTTCACGGATTGCGAAATCTGCCTGTCAAGAAGAAGAAAATTTTCCATGATTTTGGGAATGATTTCATCCACAGCCACCAGGCTGCGTTCTTGTTCATGACGAAGTTTAAATTCAACCGAATCGGTTGCGAGACCCTTTTCCGACACCGTTATCCGTAATGGGATACCGATCAGATCGGCGTCCTTGAATTTTACCCCCGGGCTTTCCGGGCGATCATCATATAAAACGTCAATGCGGGCCTGAATGAGCTGCTGGTAAAGGGCCTCAGCTATTTCCAGCGGCCGGGAG
The DNA here is from genome assembly GCA_038329785.1 of Anaerolineales bacterium. Lineage (GTDB taxonomy): Bacteria > Chloroflexota > Anaerolineae > Anaerolineales > Anaerolineaceae > UBA6170. Next base: position 53,163 of record JBBQNI010000015.1, read on the forward strand.
CTATTCTTAGAAGGCAGAACCACCAGATGTACCAGAAATGGGGAAATACTAACGGGTATGATCAGCCCATGCTCATCGTGGTGTGACTCTGCCACGCAGGCTAATAAACGGCCAACACCGATACCGTACGATCCCATTACAACCGGCTGCAGGTCACCATTTTCATCCTGGAATGTGCAGCCAAATGCGTCAGAGTAACGTGTGCCCAATTGGAAGATATTGCCAACCTCAATACCCCTTTCTGCCTGTAAAGGCTGCTGGCAGTGCGGACAGGCGTCGCCAGGTCGGGCTGCAGCGATGTCTGCGATGACGGCAGCTGTATAATCTCGTCCATAGTTGACATTGATGAAGTGATAATCAACCTGGTTGGCACCGGACACCAGGTTGGCTGACTGCGGGATAAGGTCATCGACGACAATGATCCCTTTTTCGATCCCGATGGGAGAGGCATAACCGGGTTGGGCTCCGATTGCCAAAATTTCTTCCTCAGTTGCCGGGCGCAAATCGATTGCGTGAATGGCTTGGGACAATTTGGTTTCGTTCAATTCCATATCGCCGCGCACGATAGCCATAATGACTTCCTGCTTCTCTTGATCATCCTCCACCAATGTGGCTGATAAAAAGACAGCTTTGGCGGTTTGACTGGCAGGTATGTTTAAGAATTTTGCCAGTCCATCGATAGTTTTAAGGTCGGGGGTGTGTACCAAAATTCGGTCTTTTACAGGCTCTGCGGGCTGTGCCTGTTTATGAAATTCTGCTACCTGTCGGTTGGCTGTGAAGCCACATGCCGGGCAGAAGATAATGGTGTCTTCTCCAAAGCGATTGAGGAACATAAACTCATGGGCTACTTTTCCACCCATAATGCCGGTATCCGCCTGGACCGCAATTACCTCCAGACTGCAGCGTCTGAAGATGTTGAAATAGGCCTGGTAGTGAGCCTGATATTGTTTTTCCAACCCTTGCCAATCGCGATCAAGACTGTAACTATCCTTCATGGTGAATTCACGGACGCGAATCAAGCCGGCGCGTGGGCGTGGATCATCGCGGAATTTGGTTTGGATGTGGTATATGAGCCGGGGTAGCTGTTTGTAGGATCGGATTTCACGACGGACCAGGTCGGCCACAACTTCTTCATGGGTCATTGCCAGTACCATATCACGCTCATTACGATCTTTGAAACGAGCCATCTCTGCACCGATCTGGTACCAGCGGCCAGATTCTTTCCAGATTTCTGCCGGAAGTATGACCGGCATGCTCAATTCCTGGCCGCCGATACGGTTCATTTCCTGGCGCATGATGTTCTCGATGCGGGTGATGGTCTTCTTCCCGAGCGGCATGATGGTGAAAATACCGGCTGCCAGTTGACGAATGTATCCAGCCCGGATCAGGAATTCTGTCCCGGGCGTTTGGGCTTCGCTGGGAACTTCTCGCAGGGTTTGATTAAAAAATTGCGTCATGCGCATAGACGTTATCCTTCAGGTTTTGAGTCTAGTTCCAGATAAACACGTTTGTTGATTTTGCCTTTGCTTTTGTAATCTACAATGCGGGCATGACCAATTTCTCCGGTGTGATGTACATGGGTACCGCCATCAGCTTGCAAGTCCAACCCCTCAATTTCGATGGTGCGAATCTCAGAAATTTGTGCTGGCAGAAGATTGATTTTTGTGCGAATCAGATCCGGTATTTGCAGGGCAATTTCTCTTGGATGGATTTGGACACGGATGGGGCGATCCATTTGGATCTCCCGATTGACGGCATCTTCAATTATCTGGACAAGATCGTGGGTCAGGTTTTCAAATTCAAAATCCATTCGTCCTTGCAGCGGTTCCATGTTTCCGCCGGTAACCAATGCACCATAATCGCGAAATACAACCCCGCATAAGACGTGCATGGCGGAATGTGTGCGCATTAATTGATAACGGCGCTCCCAATTCAAGCGGGCTTGAATTGCTGTTCCCACAGGCGGCAGACTGTTTTCTGCGGCGAGTATATGCCAGACTATGTCACCTTCCTTCTTAATCTTTTCAACCTCTACCTTGCCAGAATCTGTGATTATCCAACCGCAGTCATTGGGCTGACCGCCCCCGCCTGGGTAAAACGCACTGCGATTCAAAACAATTGCATTCTTGATCGAATCAATTTCGGTCACATGGGCAGTGAATTCCTGTACGTAGCTATCCAACTGATACAAAAGTTCTGTCATAAGTTTTCCTTTGAGGAGATAAGAATTGAAATGTCACATCAAAAAGGGTAAAAACTCAGCCAACCGCGCTTATTTCCAGCCGTGCGGCTCCACATGTACGTAAGCCCGGTCAACATCCGGCAGGGACTCAAGCGCGTCGATAACGTTATCTGCAATTGCATGAGATTCGTTCAAGGTGAGGTTGCCATCAACGTTGATATGCATATCTAACACCAATTTTGGACCGACGAACTCGGTCATCAAGTGATGCACGTCATCAACACCTTTAACAGCACGGGCTATTGCCACAAAATGCTCACATTGTTCTTTGCTGGTGCCGGCACCAGTGAGGTAAGCAAAGTTTTCGCGACCGGCATCGTAGGCATTCTTCAAGATCCAGGCAGAAACCAGCAAACCACCCAATGGGTCGAGCAGCGGGTGAATGAAGGATGATAAGCCAGCCCCCAAAAAGGCGGCTCCTGAGGCAGCAACATCAGCCAGATTGTCCCTGGAAACTGAGCGCAGGGCAGGACTCTGAAGGGATTGGGCGATGTTACGGATGTACAGAAACATCAAGAGTTTTACGAAAGCACTTACCAATAAAACGATAGTAGGCAATCCGGGGTTTATCGCCAGCCCTCCGGCATTCAGGCGGACAATAGCAGCACGCGCTGCTTCAAAACCTGCAAAGGTCATCGAAAGTGTCACCAGCATGCCAACAATCGGCTCGAAGCGTAAATGCCCCTGCGGATGGTTATGGTCGGCTGGCTGCTGTGAAACCCACAAACCCCAGGCTAGCATGATCGAATAAATGACATCGGAAACAGAGTTGGCAGCATCAGCATAGACTGCTACACTGCCAGAAAAATGTGCAACCAGCGCTTTGGTGACAGCCAACAAGACATTTCCCGCCAGCGTAATTGCCATTGCCTTACGGAAGAGTTTTTTTTGCGCTACGTCAATTGTCTGCTTGCGAACCCATTGCATGATCTGATTACCATCTGGCGAGCATTTTTTGCAGCATTGCTTTATGAAGAAATCACCCAAGTAGTATAGTATGCCGCGATTGGTTGCAATTTTACCAGAAATTCGCTTTATCCTTCCGGCATCCAACCTCTGATCGCGGATATGCGCATATCCTTCCCTATAGTGAGGAATATAGATGATTTAAGAATATGAAAGCTGAGTGATGCGTATAACAGGATTGACTTTACAAGGTTGTTGGGTTCAACGAGCAGCCTGGCCTGCTACAATAAGAATATGATGCGTTTTTTATCTTCTCTGGTGATACTCTTCTTTCTCTTCCCGCAATTTCTAAAGTCGATCACGAATGAAATTTATGCTGATGTGCTAACACCTGGTTGGAGCAACTGGTCATGGGCGGACGTCAACCTGACTGCCACAAACACCGTGCATTCAGGGATTCACAGCATCGCAGTCACAATGGATGCATGGGAAGGGCTGTATCTACACAATGCGGGAGCCAGTACGCTGGGCACCACAAATTTGCGCTTTTTTGTGCATGGCGGTGCTAGCGGAGGGCAGATGCTGAATGTCTTTCTGAACCTGGAGGTGAATGCTAGCGCTGAAAACGGCCCCCCCATCCCTTTACGAATCGCCAGCCCAGCCGGTTGGCAAGAAGTGCTTGTCCCACTGGCTGCGTTGAACCCCAATCAGGAGCAAGTGACTGGTATCACCTGGCAATCGGCATCTGGCAGCAGCCAGCCTGTTTTTTACATTGATGATATTGCCTTCATTAGTCAGGATGACCCGCAGGCACCGCAAATAGCGAATTTATCACTATCACGAAGGTCCGTTCCCGCTGATGGGCAATCTGCGTTGATATTGCATGCGACGGTGCAAGATCCACAGGGGCTAGGAAATATTCGAGAGGTTCAATTAAATTCATTCCTCCAGGAGCAGAGTGTTCTGATTCTACACGATGATGGGCTTAGCAGCGATGGCGCTGCCGGTGATGGTGTATTCGGCATAGCCTTTGCCATCCCTGCGGGGACTTCAGCCGGAGAATTGCACTTGCTGGTCTCAGCCAGTGATCAAGATAATCACACAACCAGCCAGCCACTGGGTACACTGGTAGTCCTGGCGCCTTCAGGTGGAGAAATCCCGCCTGAATTACCTCAACGCTTAGGGTGGGGTTCAAACCAATGGAGCGAAACGCCGGGTTCAGATTGGCAGGTGAACAGCGGCGTGCCCTGGGATTATGTTTACCAGTACATCACTTTTGGCTGGGAAACTTGGGGAGATAATTTTGTGTCTCGCTTTGTAAGTCAGGCCTGGGAGAAGGATTATATTCCCGTTGTTACTGTCTATTTGATGCTGGGTACCCCCACAAATTGCGGGGAAAATGCCTCCTGTTATGCCAGCAAGCTGCAAAACGCCGGAAGTGTCAATGCATATATTGACTCTCTGGTTCGCGCAACACAACAGGCGGCCGGGAATAAACCTGTCATTTTTGTATTGGAACCAGATTTTTATGGATACATGCAGCAGCTTAGTAATGATTCTTATAATCGCCCGGCTGGTGTTGTAGCTAACGATCCCAGCTCCTACCCGGTTGCGCTCAACCATAGCGGATATGATAACAATCTTTCAGGTTTCGGTAGATACCTTGTGGATCGTATTCACCAGGTGGCTGCGAATGCTCTGGTTGCTCCGATGGCCAGTATGTGGGCAACCGGAGGGGACCCGCAAAATGTCACTGCCAGCCAGGCGATGCAGATGGCGCAGTCAACAGCTGCCTTCATCAATGCCATGGGGGGTGAACAATCCGACTTGTTAACCGTTGAGTTTAGTGATCGCGATGCAGGCTTTTACGAGGTGGTCGAGGGCCGCAATTCCTGGTGGGATGACGAGGATCTGGCATTACCACGCGTCAATCGAGCACTCTTTTGGGAAAACACCCTCTCGAAGGCCGCCAATAAACGTCTGCTTCTGTGGCAAGTACCGGCCGGAAACATGGGTCTTGATAACACTTGCAATCATTATCAAGATAACCGACCCGCATATTTATTCACCCACGCGCGCGATGTTTTCGACAGCGGCGTGCTTGGGGTTGTCTTTGGCGGGGGAGCGGTCTGCACAACCAATGTGAATACGGACGGCGGTTTTATTGCGATGCAGGGAGAGATCGCCTATGATCCACCAGCGGCGCCGGCAGGGTTAGAAGTATATGCGGTCAATGATCCGCTGGCATATCTGCGCTGGCAGAAACTGGATCTGCCCGACCTGTGGGGTTACAGTCTGCATTACCGCCTGAATGAACAAACGCAGGTCAGTTCCTTATGGCTCAGTCAGCGGACATCCACGTCGCTTTATTTGCCGGCCGAAGGTCTTTGGGAGATCTGGTTGACCAGCCGTGATGCGATGGGACAGGAGAGTCTGCCATCCAGCAGTGTGTGGATGAATATAAACACAGAAAGTCAGCGGATATATCTGCCGCTTGTTGCTGATAACAGATAAAAAGACCGGAGACCGAGGACCGAAGACTGAAGGCGTGCTCATGCGAAGCATGCAAGGCGAGTTGGACGCGCTGCGCGTACGGACTGCTGATAACAAACCCTTAATGTCCAAAATAATGATGAATTGATAATTGTGCCCTTTTTATTCGGATGCTTTCTTATCTTGCAGGAACTTTTCAACTTCATCCCGATCAGGCAGTGATGGCTGAGCTCCGTTGCGACTGACAGAGATAGCGGCGGCGGCGCTGGCAAATTTGGCCGCTGCCTCCATGGAGTTACCTTCGCACAGGCCTACGGCTAGGGCGCCAATGAAACAATCACCTGCGGCTGTCGTATCGACTGTTTGGGTAGGAAACGCTGAAATAGGCAGTCCATCCGGAGAGGCAGCACTAAAAAAGATTGAACCCCGGCTGCCAAGTGTAACTAGAAGATTCTTTAGCCCTTGGCCGAATAACACACCTGCAGCCTGTCGTAATTGCCAATCCTCTTTACACTCCATTGCGGTTATTTGCTCAATCTCGTGCTCGTTAGGGACAAGCACATCCACTAATTGGAGAAGACCCCGGTCTAATACCTGTGCCGGAGCTGGATTCAGGATCACCAGAGCGCCATTTATTGCCGCTAGGCGGGCTGCTGTTTGGACGCATTCTATCGGAATCTCGAGCGGCATAACCAACGCATCAAATTTCCCAATAGCGAGCAATGCTATTTCAACATGATCACATGTCAAACAAAAATTTGCACCATTCGCTACGGAGATGCTGTTTTGTCCATGCGCATCGACCTGGATGAGTGCAACGCCTGTGGTTTGGTCCTGGGTCACGAAAATATGGCTGGTATCAATTCCCTCCTGGCCAAGCAGCGAACATAACTCCACGCCATGGGCATCCTTCCCAACGCACCCGACCATATGAACATGTGCTCCAAGCCGAACGGCTGCCACTGCCTGGTTTGCGCCTTTTCCACCCGCATATTTGTTAAATACACCGCCAGAAACGGTTTCGCCTGGTTTGGGAATCGCCGGTATCCTCACGACCAGGTCCATATTAATGCTGCCTACCTCAACAATGATCATGGCAAGATCCTTTATGTAATTATGGTTTGCTGGAATCGATTATCGCAAATTTACCCGGCAAATGTTCTTGCCTTTTCTTCCGCATCCATCAATAATTCTACTGTCCAGGCGGCCACCTTTCCGGTTACGCTCGGGCATTTATCGTCGTGTCCACCGGCTTGCTCAAAGGCCTGGTAATCCGATCGATCCCACAAATTAAAACGCTTACCCATTAATTGGGTCTGCACGCAGGCGCAAAGCGGGCTACCGTATTCAGCCTCGAAGCGGTCAATCAGCATTTTTCCGATTTTGTAGGATTGTTTGTAGATCTGAACATTTAATCCGGTGCTGAAATTTTGCCTGTCCCGGCCATAAACAGAACTTATAGCCATTAACCCACCTGCAAGGGCACCACAAGTTCCACCAGTCAATAAAGCACCTCCCCCGACCAACGAGTGGGCAGCTTTGAAGGTTTCATCATCAATGATCTCTAATACTTCATCGGTAGCTGCCAGAACACACTGTGAACAGCCTCCATATTTACGTTCATATTCAAAAGCAAGCGCATACGCTTTTTGGATCTTTTCTTCTTTTGTATTCAAACCTGTATTGTCCATAAATA
>JBBQNI010000016.1:0-56472 GCA_038329785.1 Anaerolineales bacterium
TGGCGGCGCAGTAGAGGATCAACAGCAGCCAGAAAGCGCCAATGCGTTTACCGGTGGGAGTAAAGGACGGGCTGCGTACATCACGCCCCATGCGGATGCCGATCACGGCTGAAAGGATGCCTCCCAGCATGTCCAGGATCAGCCAGCTGTAGCCGGCGGTTATGGCTGGCAGGAATTGTGAGCCGAGAAAGCCCAGCAGCCAGACCACGCCCCATACAACCAGGAATTTGTATGCTCCGGAATCGGATATGGCGTGACGTGTCTTTTTCATCATGTTGTGGATCGCGTCCAGCGCGTCTTCAGCTTCAGCAGGGGAAATGTTCATGGTTTTACTCCTTTGTTATAGAGAACTCTGTATTACAGAGTATTCTACAGAAATTATATAAGTTTGTCAAGAGGCAATAATTGAGAGGAGACAAGGGACGCAAGACCGGAGGAAGGGGAATGTGTAATTTCACGCGGAAACGCTGCTCCTCAATTCTATTAGAGTGCAAAGCAAGAACGCGGAGGATTTTTTAGGTAATTCCCGATCGGACCCATTCCCCCCCTCCCCTTGGGGGTTCGATCCTGAGAGCTAGAAGTCACTAGGGCCTTCGGGAGGGCGTTTTTTCACAGAAATAATCCATCTAGAATTCATTGCTCCGCAAAATATACGCTATATCAAATAAAGTCTCCCGGAGGCTATTTTGGCGGCAAACGAATTTTTAGAAATCCCCGTGAGGAAAAACAAAGACAAAAATATATTTCTAGCCTACTATTTCTGCGGCAATGTTTCTTCCTGGTCTGGTTGCAAGTCAATTCGCGAAAGAAGCCATAAAGGCATTCAACTACAAACCTCTGGTTTCGGGTTTTCAAAATGGAGATTTGGCCCTGGAAGTTTATCCTTACGTGCAAATCCCTGTTTGGTATGCCAGGTTTGCTGGATTTTCAAGTCATCCTGCGGGGAAAAATTGGTCAGGAAGTAGTGCAACTGGAGCTATACTGGCTGGAAATGGGCGAGCGTGATGCTGATGTAAAAGCCGCTCTGCAGGCAGTTCTGGCACTGGCAGCTCTTGATTTACAGATTAACCATCATTTTGATCCTGCCCATCCAGGAAGCCAGCGAAAGCGCTTGATTCACGACCATCGCAATTAGATTGGATGAGCAGGGCATTCAAGTCTCGCCTGTGTTGAGCCCTCTCTACTTACTTTTCGATAGCCGGCTCGCTCTTTTTGGCCACATAAGGCTGATGCAGCTTGACAGGCTCGCGTTCTTTGCTGCGCAGACGCAGGTTGAGCGCTTCGACAAAAACTGAAAAGCTCATCGCGAAGTAAATATAACCCTTGGGGATGTGCTGGTGCAGGCCTTCCACGATCAGGGTGAAACCGATCATCAATAGGAAGGAAAGAGCCAGCATCTTGATGGTCGGGTGTGATTCGACAAAGGTACTGAGCGGGCTACTGACTACCACCATGACAATGGCGGCAATGATGACGGCTGAGATCATGATGGCCAGCTGATCCACCATTCCAACTGCGGTGATGACCGAATCAAGTGAAAAGACCACATCCAGCAGCAGAATCTGTGCGATCACGTTCCAGAATTTGGCCCGCACTTTGACAGAGGAGTGTCCTTCCGAGCCTTCCAGCTTTTGATGGATTTCAAGGGTGGCTTTGCCCATCAAAAACAGGCCGCCAATCAGCAGAATCAGGTCGCGGCCGGAAATGTGGAACTTCCAAATGGAGAAAATCGGCTCTGTCAGTCCAATAATCCAGGAAAGGGAAATGAGTAAAAGAATGCGGGTAATGACAGCCAAGGCAATGCCGGTGGAACGAGCGCGCGTTTGCTGCCCGAGCGGTAATTTTGCCGCCAGAATTGATATAAAGATGACATTATCGACCCCCAACACCAATTCTAATGCGACCAGGGTTAAAAATGCAATCCATACTTGCGGGTCAGAAATCCATTCCATGGTGAATTCTCTCCTTCTTGTGAAACAAACTGACTGATATCTATTTTATACGGAAAAAGCCTGCAGGGGAATTTATTTATAATATTTATGGGAAATGAAACAGGAAAAGTGGAGGGTTTTTAATCACGAATAGTGCGAATGTACGAATTAAACGAATATTTTATACAAAGAATGCGCGTAATTCCCTTATTCGTGCGATCCATTCGTGATTATTTTTTGCTTGAAGGTCGAATATCTCCTCGGCATCTACCGCTATCCCCTCATCAGGATACCTTTTCATTCAGAATGAAAAGGTTTACATAAATGTTTTCATTGACAATGAAAGGGTTTTTTCTATGGTGAAATTTTCTGATCGTAAGCCTTTTCCAGGGCTTCTCTATCCGCAGCGATCATATATATCTGCTGGTGCCCATATGAAATGAGTTGCCGTTGGGTTGAATAATCAAAAAAGCCGCTATCGGGGCCGCGATCACTGATGACCGAATTTACAGTCTGCTTGCTGCTCGGGTTGACAACCACATAAGCGCTTTCAAAGGGGCGTGCCCGCTCGAAGTATGTGCGCGCCAGGTCATATTTAGCAAAATAAAACCACATGGGGGTATCGTCGATGGCGGTGATGACGACGATATCAGCAGGCTGGATATGCTGTTTCAGGAAAAGAGTAGCCTGTTCAACCTCACCGGCATACGGCTTGCTGGTGGGGTAGCTTGTGATTGTATGCAGTAAACCGCCCGTTAAGAAGTAGCTTGACCAGAAGACAAGCAGAATCGATGTCAATACCTTTTTGCTTGAATTTTGTTTGGCAGACATGAGCTGTTCAATGGGGGCCAGTAATCCCGCGGCAGCCCAGATGCATAATAATGGAAGATAAAATACCCATGTTCGGGCAAAAATATTGGGTCGCTGAATGCCTACCAGGATGGAGATTGTGAGGAGGCTGAGCAACTGCAACGGGATTTTTTGAGTTGTGATTTGGCGCTGGAAAATCAGTGATACAACGAAGCCGATCAGAAGCAAAATCCCAGTAAAAGGCAAGGGGTTGCTATTAATCATCGCCCAGAAATCCTGCAGCCTGGAAAGCAGCGTCTGGTTATAGGTAGCACTCGAGAGAGCCTCCACATATGGGTTGGCTAACAAACTTTTGAGACCCCAATTTCGGAATATAGGCAGGTAGAAAGCCAGACCGGTGATTATTGTCAACAGCCCGGAAACGAACGCCGACTTTAGAAACTTTGTCTGCGGATAGTCACTGCTGTGATCTTTAACCAACCATGCCAACCCCATCCAAAGATATAAAATTACGAGAGGGTAGACCATGATGGGCAAAGTGTAAAAACCGAGTGCGCCGCACAGTATTAATAGAAACCAGGCGGCTAGATTGTGATGGCGTTGCAGATACGTGCCAAGAATAAAGATCAAGAGGGTGAAGAATGCCATCAAGGTGTAGCCGCGGGCATTGACCGAGTAATCAATCAGGGCGGGCATACTTGCAATCATAACGCCGGCCAGCCAGGCGCTTCTACGTGCATACCAGTGCCGGGTCAGTATTACTCCAAGGGGAGCGAGTAGCACACCGGATAAAAAGGCAGGCAAGCGCACCGCCCACTCATGAGCGCCGAACAAACGGTAAGCAATGTGCACCAGCAAAGTATGAAATACATGATTATTGGGTACATGATAATCAGATAGTCCATTGCGCAGAGGTTCAAATCCAAAGACGACTGCTGTGTAGGCTTCATCGTGCTGCATTGGCCGCATAATTAGAAAGATTCGCAGAACGATGGCCAGCGCGGTCACGAACAGCAGAGCAAATACCATTCTACGGTCGCAAAATTGCCGCAAGGCGTGAATGAGTTCAACCCAATCATGCCCAAAGCGAACTGGCAGAGTGAGCAAAGCTTTGATCGAGAAATAAATTTTTGTAATTATTCTTTGCCAAAAAAACAATGTACTGAATGCCAGCAAGACCAGTAAGGTCGAGATAAATAATGCCGATATACGCCATTGCTGATAGCGCAGTAAGGTGAAGCTTTCCAGCTGTCCGTCACTGGCCAATCGGTTGACCAGCCCGGCAGCTTGAGGATAGGGCAGCAAAAAAGAAATGAATAGAGCGCTTCCCAGAATCAGCACGCCTATCATAAGCAAGATAAACAGAGGGGAGATTATCCGAGCTGCTAATGTGGGAACCGTAGAATTAGTTGCCATAAGTTTTCTGATTGTACCAATATTTACCAATCTTGCATGAGGACGGGTAAAATCGAAACCCTGCTATTTTATGTAGTCGTAAGCGTGTATTGAATGATCGTCAGTCAATAATGTCGGATGATTCTATATCAGGTGCGCATATTCAAAGACTTCATTAGCTGGTTAAGCAATGCGGCTGCCGGGGTTGCCAGAATCATAGCCAATAAGACAGATATCAATATTACGGCCGCCACCAGCAATCCCGTCCAATAAAAAGCATAAGCCGGACCGGGTGCTTTCACAATGGTTCCGGCAGCATCCACGCATTGTAATTCGTAGGCGGTTGAGGGCAGTCTGTTTCCGTATTCGTCCAAAGTGCTGGATGCATGCGTGACGATTTGGGCAGTGCTGTTAGGTGGGCAGATGATGGTCGGTATGGTGCGGGCAACGAAATCAGATTTGATAGTAGCGCTTACGCTGCCAACCACAATAGCGACGGTAACCAGCAATGAAGACAGGATCAGGAAAATAACCACCCCGGCCAGACATCCGGAAGCAAAGCGTGGTTTTTCAGCGGTCATTTTATTTTGCCCTCCAGCATATTATTGGATAGATCGCTGAACATTTTCGCCCTGGAAATGTACACGGTAGCCTGCTCTCTAATTACTGAAAACTGTTGACCAGATAATAATACGGTCAGCCAGCCTTAATTTTTCAAAATTTTGTATAGGGAGAGACATAGAATCTTTAGCTATCGGGTGGCGAAAAGCTTTGCTATTGTGGTTGTCGTTAGGCCAGAGCTTCGCAAATCTTCTGGGCGAATTGGCGGGATGCTTTGGGTGCATTGGCGGTGATGAGGCGGCCGTCGACGGTGACACCGGGGCCGGTGTAAACTGCGCCCAGGCTCTCTATCTCTGCAGCTTTCTGACCCGAAACGGTCGCTTTTTTATCAGTTAAGACCCCGGCATGTGCCAGGATAACCGGTGCCAGGCAGATAGCCGCAACAATTTTTTGCTGAGCAGCCATTTCATGCGCTATCCGGTGCGCCTGGGGGTTGTCAAACAGCACCGTCGCACCGCCGCCACCGACAAACATCACGGCATCGAATTGGGTGATGTCCGCTTCTTCCAGTAAAATTTCTGCTTGTGCGAAACCTCCCCGCGAACCCGGGCACGTGCCGGTGTGTGTGCTGGCTATCACCACCTCGTGGCCGGCTTTTTTAAATTCCTCCAGTGGATGGAAGAGTTCTTCATCCCGAAATCGTTCGGGGGGAATGATGATTAGGATATTGGACATGGTAGTATTTCTTTAATTCTTGGTTTTAGGATAATAAAATATAGCATAAAAGAATGAGTAATGGGTAATGAGTTATGAGTAATAAGTAATGAGTAATAAAGTAATGAGTAAGGAGGGGTAGGTTGACTGGTTGATTAGTCGCTTAGTTAGTTTGTTGGCTTGTTGATTAGTTAGTAAACGACTAGTTGATCTGTTGGGGCATTAAATGGTAGGAAACCGCTTTTCTTCTCATTACTTAGAACTCCTAACGCTTTTCTCGGCCGCACCGCGGTCGTCAGCTACCCGCTACCCGCACGCGAAGCGTCCATGATCTCATATTCCAGCACATAAAAATGATTGTCACCACGGATTTCGATCTCCATTTTGCCGCGTATGCCCGTCAACTCCCCCGTGCCTGAATCAGGTACGACCTCCAGGAGATGATGATTTTTATCTTGCTGCATGGTGCCAAAGTGCTGCAAGATAAAGCTGCCTGAGCGACCCTGTAAGCTGCCGCTGACCTGTTCGATGGCGACGTAACCAGCTGAACCTTCGGTGGGTGTCATTGCAGCCAGCATTTCGCCATTACTGACCCCCTCCAGGTCTCCCTGAAATGTTTTTTCCATCGACATACGGCTGAGGGTCATTCCTGCTTGACCGCTAAAATGGGATTTAAGAGGTTGTATGTTCGAATTGAATTCTCCTTTAGCCTGCATACCGCCTCCTGTTTTTTCATTTTGTTTGTGTATTCACAATCTATATCTTTAATTTGCTCATTTCAATTGCTTGTATCGCATTAATCACGAATAACGACGAATAACGACGAATGGATCAAATTTAACGAATGAAAACACCGGACTGCGCTTAATTAATTGTAGGCAATAATCCTCGATTTGATTCAATGTGTGTTAAAAGATACTATTTCTCTAGTAGAATTAGCGGAAACAGACGAGAGGTGCCGATGGGCCAAAATACAAAGATCGTGTTGTTGGGGTTGGGTAGGGTGGGGCAGGCGTTTGTGCGCCAGGCTCAAGATGCTGATGTGCCTATCGAGTTCACCGCGCTGGCGGATAGCTCCGGTTTCATTATGGGCAATCCCCTCAGCATAGAAACAATTGCCATGGCAGTGCAACAAAAAATAAACGGAGGCTCCCTTTCAGATCTGGCTGCAAATCACTCCTTGCGTGATTTACGACGTGTATATTTGCCCGGGACGATAGTGGTGGACACCAGTGCCGATCGCAGCCTGGATTTATTGCCTGCACTGACCTGCGGCTGCAAGGTGGTATTTGCCAACAAAAATAAGCTCAGTGCTCCCTGGTCTGAGGCAAAATCTTTTTACAATGCTCAGGTAGGTTATGAAGCAACCGTTGGTGCCGGTCTACCGGTCATTACCACCATTCAGTCTCTACGTACGACTGGAGACGAGATCACACGCATAGAAGGTGTGATGAGTGGTACGCTCGGTTTTCTTTGCAGCCAGCTGGAAGCAGGCACCCCATACAGCGAAGCGATTAAGATTGCGCACCAAGCGGGCTACACCGAGCCGGATCCGCGTGATGACCTGAGTGGTTTTGATGTTGCCCGCAAAGCACTCATCCTGGCGCGCACAGCAGGCTGGCCGCATGAAAAAACGCAGCAGACTGTGGAAGAATTATATGATGAGGGTTTGGCACGTCTTTCCACGCAAGATTTTTTCAAACACATGAACAGAATGGATAAAGTCTTCGCAGACTGGGTGGAACGAGCAGGTGAGAAAGGTAAAGTGTTGCGCTATGTCGCCTCGATTGATCGCACCGGCAGCCAGGTTGGCCTGCAACGGGTGGAGATTCACTCAGCTTTGGGCAGCTTGCATGGCCCCGGCAATTATTTCGCGATTTACAGCCACCGTTATGCTGACCTTCCGCTGGTGATTGCCGGCCCAGGTGCAGGGGTAGAGGTCACTGCAGCCGGGGTTCTGGCAGATGTGCTGCGCGTGCGAAGCGTGTGAGCGGGTAGCGCTCAAGCTCACAGCAAATAGGAAAAGACATTTTCAGTTGGAGAGTATTCACCCTAGCTGAGATTCGACAGGGACTGAAATTTACTTCGTTTTCGGATAAGATTTAAGCGAAGGCATACTGGCGAAGCTCGGATTGGAGGATAGCAACACACTAAAGAAAACCCAAATCTGAGCCAGGAACACAGCTTACTGTTGGCTTGATTTCTGATTGCCGGCTAGTTCTTCCGACTCAGTCCAACAAAGGCGCGTCCGGACAATGAGTTAAGAGTTCAATGGTATGAGGAGGACGGCAATGTATATTGGGCACATGGCAAAAAAATGATTCTTGATGTGAACGAATGCTTTCTGTGACGACTTCCCGTGAACCGCGCCCGACCTACAATTATTTAATAGATGGGAGGCTTGTAATGTCCAAAGCTGGGATTTCTGATCACTTACAAGTGAAGATGTGATCAACCAGTCAACAACCCAACCAATCAACCAGTCGCCAAACCAACCAATAACCATATCGACTAGCCGACTGATCAACGAACCGACAAAGCAACTAGTCAACCATTACTCCGAACTCATTACCCGTCTCGCGGAAACTGTGGTTAAATAGTATACTATTGCTTTTTTTCAAGGATCAAAAGATGCAAAAAATCCCTGTTTCCATTCTTGGTGCGACCGGTGCGGTTGGACAACGCTTTGTCGAACTTTTGGTCAATCACCCTTATTTTGAGATTGCTGCCCTGAGTGCCTCCGATCGTAATATTGGCAAAACCTACGCCGAAGCCTGTAACTGGATCCTGAGCGGTTCCATGCCGGAAATGGTTCGGCAGATGAAACTGCTGCCCGCCGCGGCCGACCTTCCAGGCCAGCTGGCTTTTTCGGCACTGCCGACCGGTATCGCCCGTGAAGTGGAACCTCAGCTGGCAGCTGCAGGAGTGTATGTCTGCTCGAATGCTTCCGCCCTACGCCAAACACCAGGTGTGCCGCTCTTGATCCCTGAGATTAATGCCGACCATCTGGCGATGATTCCTTTACAGAAAAGCGAGATGGGCTGGAAAGGTCTGGCGGTTACCAGCCCGAACTGCACTACCAATGGTATCGCCATGACCCTCAAACCACTCGATGACGCTTTTGGAGTGGAGGCTGTTTTTGCCACCACCATGCAGGCAATCTCCGGGGCTGGTTATCCAGGCATATCTGCAATGGACATCCTCGACAATATCGTGCCTTATATCTCCGGAGAGGAAGACAAAATTGAGAGTGAGACCAACCTACTTCTAGGCAGGATGGAAGCCGGTCAACGTGTGCCGGCCAATCTCACTATCAGTGCGCATGCCAATCGCGTGCCGGTTGTTGACGGTCATACCATCGCCCTATCTGTCAAATTCAGACAGGCAGTCAGCCCAGCCGATGCAGTACAGGTGCTGACAGATTTTCGTGCCCCACACCATGTGCAAAGTCTGCCGTCAGCTCCACACCAGCCCATCATTGTGCGCAGCGAAGAGAATCGCCCCCAACCCCGCCGTGATCGCGATGCCAGTAAAGGCATGAGCGTCAGCGTCGGTCGGATCCGGCCCTGTAAAATACTGGATTTGCGAATGATGACGGTTGTGCATAATACCATTCGGGGAGCGGCGGGTGGATCCATCCTGAACGCGGAACTTCTATATGCCATGGGTTACCTGGGTGATGTATGAAAACGCATGGTCTCAGTCACCTCTCTGAATTTCTAGGCGATCGGGTAGTCTACCGCAATCTGATCAGCCAGGATAGCAATCTGCCCGCATTTTCCGACCTGGCCAAGGAATTGGGGTTGGATACCCAGAAATTACCGCGTAAGGCAGACCCAGCCTATGGAGTGTTAATCGCATTGCTGCTACAAAAGGCGCAACAGAAAGACCATCCCGGAAAATCCTTGCATTCACTCGTTTTTATCGGAGATACGCGTCTGAATGATGGCAGTGCCTTCGTCAACATAACCAGGGCTGGACTCTGGCAGGGTGCTGCATTTATTGGCAATGAACAAAATCAGCCGGCCATTATTACCCGCGATTTGGGGTTTGACCTCGCGCTTTTCAATGCCAACCGCTGGTCCTTGTTAAATGAATTTCCGCAGCAATGCCGACAGCTGGGCATTCCCCTGGACCAAAACTGCGCGGTGGTGCTGGACCTGGATAAAACCTCTCTGGGAGCTCGTGGACGCAATGACCAAGCAATAGATCGTGCGCGTACGCAGGCTGCAGAGGATGTGGTGAGGGCAATTGCTGGGGAACGCTTTGAGCCAAAATTGTTTGAACAGGCGTACCAGCGTTTTAACCAGGTAGAATTTCACTCCTTTACCACCGATAATCAAGATTACCTGGTCTACATTACTTTGCTGACGGTGATGAATGTGATCGATCTTGAAGAGCTCGTCAACGAAGTTCGGACTGGTTCACTGCGTGCCTTTGCCGCCTTGGCGAACAGAATTCAAGCGCGACAGGCACAACTGCCCGCCTCCCTGCAAAATGTTCAGGCGGAGTTTTATATCAGCTTGCAGCACGGTGATCCAACACCGTTCAAAGCTTTTCGACGTCAGGAGTATCACAACACTATCACTGCCATGCAGACTCCTTTGACAATAAATGAAGCGATGCTGACCAGCACGATATGTATTACCCAGGAAGTGCGCGAATTTGCATTGTTGTGTAAACAAAACGGCTGTTTGTTGTTTGGTCTTTCAGATAAGCCGGATGAGGCATCTCTGCCACCTGACGATCTGGCCCAGGAAGGATATCTGCCTTTGCACAGGGCTGCCATGTTGGCGGTTTCAGCAGAATGATTCAGATTGGTATGACCGACTGTCCGCCCGTCCGTCGTCTTCTGGAGCGTGGTGAGCTGGCACTTGATTATGTTGAAGTGCACGGTCCGTATGTAGCAGCTTCCCGGGAGGCTATGCCGGCGGTGAACATGTTGCTGCACAACAGCCTCTACCAATGGTCACTGACGCATCCACATGGTCTGGCACATATGAGAGCGGCGGAAGTGACGCGGGAGCGACTATCACGGACTGCTTCTCCCTGGTATAGCCTCCATTTGGGTTTCAGCAGCGTGGAGGTTGATTTTTTTGACGAAGCGATGCAGGCGATCTCGGAAGTATTGCCTCGTGAAGTGGTGTTGGAGCGTTCTGCTGACGTTTTGCGGCAGCTTAAGCAGAAAATTGATGTACCAGTGCTGATTGAAAACCTGGATTACAACCCTACCGGTGCATATGATTATGTCTGCGAACCGGAATTTCTGAAGGAAATGCTGAAACAGACAGAAACTTTTTTGCTGCTGGATCTTGCCCATGCCCGCGTCAGTGCGTCTGCCTTCGATATGACAGTAGAAGAGTATATCAACCAGCTGCCCCTCGAACGCGTGCGCCAGATCCATGTTAACCGCCCCAGCTGGCACCCGCATGCGGGCCGGCTGGTTGATTCGCATCTGGAGATGCAAGCGGAGGATTATGCCCTGCTTGCGTGGGTATTGGATCAAACCCAACCCTGGGCGATCACGCTGGAATATAACCGCGATGAGCATCTGATTCGCGAGCAGATACGACATTTGCGCGCAATTATTGAAGCGTATGCGTAAAGTGTATAACTAATCACGAATGCTTCGCACGAATAGTGCTAAATTATTCCAGCATGTAGCCATAACCACGCACATTCACAATCCAGCGTGGGTTGGCTGCATCTTCTTCTATTTTATTGCGTAGTGACCAAATATAACGTCGTAAAACGGTCGAATCCTCACTGCGATACTGCCCCCAGATCTTCTTGGTGAGTTCTTCTTCCGAGACAGCCTTGCCATGCCGCCTGGCTAAGATTTCCAGCAGGCGGAACTCAGTCGGGGTCAGGTTGATCAGGTCATTTTCAAGGCGAACTTCACGACGATTAAGATCAATGATGAGCTGGTCAACGATGATGACATTTTCCAGGGTTCCGGTGCGGCGCTGGGCACGGCTTAAGACAGCAGCAATACGTGCGGAAAGTTCCGCAAAACTGAAAGGCTTGGTGACATAATCGTCTATACCAAGTGAGAATCCGCGTAGTTTATCCGCCTCAGCGGTTTTGCCCGTCAACAGGATGATGGGAATGGTGGAAAGCTCGCGTAAACGGGCGACCACTTCCCAGCCGTCCATACCTGGCATCATCACATCCAGCACAACCATTTTTGGTTGTTCACTGTATGCTTTGCGTAATGCTTCCGTGCCGCTATTGGCAGTCACGACTTCAAACTTATCGCTCAGAAACTCAGATAAGAAAGATAATAAAGTTTTATCATCGTCAACCAAGAGAATTTTGTGTTTCAATACTCTAACTCCCTGATTAGACAAATTGTAGCATAGAAGGGGAAAAGCAATGAATAATAAATATTGAGTAAAGAGGGTGGGCCAGATGGTCGTTGATTAGTTGATTTGTTGATTGGTGAATCGGTTTTGGCGCGGCATCCCTGCAAGCGATTGCCCTTTTTAGCACAATCAATCCCGGTTTAGTGGCAAACTTACCCGAAACAGAGCTCCGTGGGGAAGAGTATTTTCGGCCTCTACCGTGCCATTCATCGCTTCCACAAAGCGTTTGACCATGTAAAGACCCAGGCCATGACCATAAACTGTCTGTGCATCGGTCATGTTGGCACGATAGAAGCGCTCAAAGATGAAGGGCAGCACTTCCACATCAATCCCAGGCCCACGGTCTTCCACCTGAATGCGTACATGCTCATCCATGACCATACCGCTGACGATAATAGCCCCATCGTTGGCATACTTCATGGCATTATCAAGCAGGTGAAAAAGCACGGAGTGTAGAGCTTTTTGGTCTGCTAATACAATCGGGGTGTATTCCCCGATTTCCCATTGAATCCTTTCCCCACCAGGTGTCTGATCAAAGTATTGTTGCAGGGAGTTGAACGCCGTTCTCAGATCGAGCGGTTCGGGATACAAAGGCAGGCGGTTCGCGTCCAGCGCGGAAAGATCCAGGATAGTTTCGGTAAATTTCGAAAGGCGCAGAATTTCGTTCTGAACGCGTTGCAAAGTATTTGTAGTTCGTTGGGGTTGTTGATTTGGTGTGGCTAAAAGCAGCTCAATTCCACCACGGATATTAGTGAGCGGTGCCCGCAGCTCATGCGATACAAGTGAAACGAAATCCGATTTTAGTTGATCTAATTGCTGCAGGGTTTTATTCTGCTCTTCCAGGGTGCGGTAGGCATTCTGAAGATCAAAGGTTTTCTCATTGACCATTTGCTCCAGTCCACTGTTCAAACGCTCCAATTCAATCCGCGCATTTTCGACCTGGTCGTAGGCTTTCAAAAGATCCGCCTGCTGCTGTTTTTGCATACGCAGGTCGTGGGCGGTACCGGCGTAAGCCAGATGCTGGCGGTAACCGGCTTCAATGGAGCGCAAAGTCAGCAAAACAGGGATCGATGTTCCTTTTGCACTTCTTAGTATCACTTCCCGGCTGCTATTTAGCTCAATTCCGTTGTGCTCGAAACGTAAAATGCTCTTGAGCCAGTGCTGGTCCTTCGGCTGCAGGTTGAAATATCGGTCAAGGGTTTGGCCCAGTAGTCCGGAGGTGTTCGCTTCCACAATTTCCAGGAAGGCGATATTTGTCAGGCGCAGGCGACCCTGTTCATCGCAGACGAAGGCCGGTTCGGCAATGCTGTTCACCAGGCGGGCGTATTGTTCCATTGCGTTTTCACCTGCTTGAAAGCCCTGCCGTACTAACAATCCCAGACCTAAAATGGCTGTACCCCACAGGCTGAGGGCATCAAAACGGCCATTTAGTTGCCAGTTAATCAATGCGTACCACCCCAGCAAGAGGATGGACACAATTGGCAGCAGAGATTGGCTGCGCTGCAAGATGCGGCTTACGAATTTTGGTCGCTTCGGTTCGGTTTTGCTGGTGTGGTGATAGGCAAAAATTGCGACAAGAATCAATAAATTGCCTACAACCCAGCCCAAATCCAGAACAGTACCGGCAGAGTATTTGGTCCCGCGAGTCAACTGGGCTGTCAGGGCAAGATCGCTATAGGAAAAGGCGAGCACAGCCATAAAAATCCATAAAATGGCTGTGGTAAGTTTTTCTACCCGCGAAAACAGGAACAAATTCAGAATGACCACCAGGGTAACCAGATCAACCAGCAGGTAAACCAGTACAGAAGATTGCAGGCTAAGTGGCGTCCCTAACAGCGGTTCCACCCAGGCTTTCCACAATAGCATGATGAATGCAATTGATGTCAAAACCGCATCGATTAACAATCCATTGATGCTTAGGACAGGGCGGATGAAGCGTGGGAATCGGCTTATTCCGATCCAGATGGCGCCTGCGGCAAGAAAGTAAACTAAGTGCACCATGAAGGTAAAGATAAAATTGCTCTCCGCCGGGAGGGGCAGTAAACGCAGGCTGTTGAGCACAAACCAGGTCAACAGGCCAATGGATATCCAACCCCAGGCGGATTTGGCTCGCCTGTTTGCCTGAGATAGGTGCGCCTGCCAGGCCAGGAATGCAGCTGTTGCGGAAATGAAGATCAGGGTCAGGTTACCGATCCAAAACCGTTCTGTCGCCAGATCGCGTCCACGCAGTAACCAGAGACTATAAAGGAAGATGAATGCCAGCATGGGTAGCAGTATGTGACCTGGGCGAATTTTGAAAAAGGTTCGGGCTTCCATAGTTTGATTGTACTCAGTCCGATAGCAGACGTCAATTTGATTGCCGGCAAGTGCTACTGCCAGTGAAAACAATCAACTCACCCTTACAAGTACTTTTCAAGGCAGCCGTAAAGCAGTACACTTTTAATAATTGCAAACCTGATTCAACGCCACTTTTTCATAATTTGAAAGTGGCTGCTTATTACAGAGAAGGAGAATTACAATGGTAAAAAAGAACCTGATTTTGGTTTTCTTTCTCATCGTCATTCTGGCGGCTGGCTGCACAGGACTGCCGGGAGACGATGGTAAAACGATACCTGATCCTCCCCTACCCACAGCCCAACCCACCCAGGCGCCACCTGTTCCAACCGATCCGCCGATTATTATTTTGGCAACCCCAAAGACTGAATTCACAGTTGAAAGTACAACAACCACAGCCTTTACATCCACCGCCATACCAACCCAAGAGCCGCAAGCCACCATCATCGTCATCACCAACACAGTGGTAAGTGCGCCAACCCGGCCTGCTTCCGGACAGACTTTGCAGATCTTCCTGGTGGCGATTGGAGATAATGGTGCCTCTGGCAAGAAATTCGGCTGTGATGACAGCCTGGTGGCCGTGGATGTAGTTGTCAACCCGACTGTGGCCGTATTACGTACTTCATTGAACGAGTTGCTGGCTATTAAAAGTGACTATTACGGTCAATCCGGCCTCTATAACGCGCTCTACCAATCTGACCTTGAAATCGAAGAGCTGGGTTTAGAAAATGGCCGCGCCTCCATCTACCTCAAAGGTGATCTGATTTTGGGCGGCACATGCGACAATCCGCGGGTGGAAGAGCAGCTGCGCGCGACAGCCCTACAGTTTTCCACCGTGAGTGAAGTCGAGATCTTCATCAATGGGAAGCCTTTGGGAGAGGTGTTGTCGGGAAGATAGGGGTTTGATAATTAGGTAATTTGTGAATTAGTTGTTAGGTAATTAGTGAATTTGGAAATTACTGGTTCACCAAAAAAAAATCAACAAATCAACTAAGTGACCAATCAACCAATCAACAAATCATCCAACAACCAACCAACAAATCAACGGCTTTTCCCTTATAATTCTCCCAATCTCTTGCTTATCGGTGGAATACAAATGATTTATTTGTGGATTGTCTCGTTTATTTGGGCTTTTTCGTTTGGGCTGATTAAAAATCAACTTGCCGGTCTGGATGCAAATTTTATTGCAGCGACCAGAATGGGCATCTCGTTGTTGGTATTTTTGCCCTTTTTACGGTTGCGACACATATCCAGGAAGCAGTCTGTCAAACTGTTGCTGATAGGTGCTGTGCAATACGGATTGATGTACATTGCTTATAATTACGCCTTTCAGTATTTACAGGCGTATGAAGTTGCTCTTTTTACCATCTTTACTCCCATATATGTGACTCTGACCAATGATGCTCTCCACAAGCGCTGGCACTGGCTCAGCCTGGTAGCCACCTTGCTGGCTGTGGCGGGTACTGCCATCGTGCGCCGGGGTGGATTGCTGCAATCGGAACTGTGGGTCGGGTTCTTGATTATGCAAGTCTCTAATCTGGCGTTTGCCGTCGGGCAGATCTTTTATAAGGAAGTGATGGCAACCATCCCGGCCGTGAAGAATGGAGACCTGCGCATCTTTGGCTTACTGTATGCAGGTGGCTTTATGACCGCGGCAGCATCAGCCGGATTGTTTACCAATTGGTTAGGGTTCCGCATTGAAAGTAACCAGATATGGGTATTATTGTATCTGGGTGCCATTTCCTCCGGCCTGGCATTCTTCATGTGGAACGTTGGCGCGAGGCGGGTGAATGCCGGTACGCTGGCTATCTTTAATGATCTCAAGATTCCATTAGCCGTGGGGGTCTCGTTATTGATTTTTGGCGAACAGGCCAACCTGCTTAACTTGCTGGTAGGCGGAGGAATGGTATTGGCAGCGCTCCTGTTGAATGAACGCGGGACGAGACGTCAGCGGGTAATGGATAGCTTGTAAATGGTAGAAAAGGACGGTGACCGCCGACGGCGCTTGGCGTGCCGCACAGGACTGGGGTGTTTCGGTTATTCAAATAATTGTAGGGCGGTGCAAAACACGACGCGCTCTGTGCCGCTAGATACGTGAAGCGTTCAAAACAAGGCGCGCATGATCGAGCTTGGAGGGAGTTCCCTAGCTGAGATTCGCCTATTGTCAATATGTGGGTTATTAGTTTAATTTCAATATGAAAATAAACCGCGAAGCTCAGATTAGGGTTTAAACCGTCGTAACTTTTCAACCCGTGCTTTGCACGCTTCGTGTCTGAGCTAGGAACTCAGTTTTCCATAATGTAGATTTCTAATTTCTGGTTATCCTGTCAGCCCCAATCCGCTCGCGAAGCGTGCAAAGCAAGGCGCGCATGAGCTAGCTTCGGAAGAAGTTCCCCTGGCTGAGACGCACAACGAGCTTCCGAGGTGATTCCCCATCAGCGCACCAACTTCTCCAGCAGATTTGCTGTCTGCGCAAGCGAATGATCAAAATTTACCCGCAGCGCATATTCATGGCATCTTTGCCGCATGCCATCGTTATTTAGCAAGTTCACCAGCTTATTTATAAGATTTCTATTTGAAAGCTGACGCGGCAGAATCACATCCCCCAAACCCAAGCGCTGGATGCGGGCAGCATTATCCGGCTGGTCATTGGTGAGCGGCAAAATTAATTGCGGGATACCGGCCGCTAGCGCTTGTGCCAGGCTGCCAATACCTCCACTATGCACCAAAGCAGCAGCGTGCGGCAGAAGTTGATCGAGAGGGTAGAACGGCAAATGAAGGATATCATCTGGCAAATCGCGCGGGAGCTGGCTGTCATTCGGCGTGAGTAGAATTGCCCGTTTACCCAAACTTTGGCTGGCTTGAACGGCAACAGAGAAGAATTTTTCCACAAATTGCAATGCGCTGCCAGCTGTAAATACCAGCGGTGCCTCACCGGCCATCAAAAAAGCATGCACAGCGTCTTCTCTCGAGGCTGGTACCGGCGTGGGCATGGAAGGTGGAGCTATAAAACCCGTGCAGACCGTATTCTGCGGCCAATCGGGCTGGGGCTCTGCAAACCACTCCGGAAACAGGCAAATATTCAACTGATCGGAAAATAAACCATTTTGAAAGATGCGCGGGATAGGCGGCAAACCATTCTGCTGTCGAAACTCGTTCAGGGCAGGGGCGAGCAGGGGATCTATTAAAATTCGGTCCAACAGACGGTAATACAACCCAATTAACCGGGACGGCAGCCAACCAGGCAGAGGGTTTTTCCCCAGTACGGGTGGCGCAAATATGGATCGCAGCAGGCTGGGCTGCAATTGCAGCGTGGCAAAACGAAAACCATATTTTTGATGCGCGACCTGGCTGGCAAACAATAAGAGCGGGGAGACAATCACTGTATTTAATGGATCAAAAGACCGGTAAATACCCAGCAGCGGTTGCAAAAATGGAATAATTCCTTTCTCAACGACCACGCGGAAAGCCTGGCTGGCATCCCACAGACGCGGGTCCTGGGTGAGTTGCTCATATTGGTCTTCGTTTCCGAGCGCAATGAAGTTCACACCAGAGGCGTGCACCATGTTTTCAAAAACCGGGCTGGCAATAATGGTACAATCATGTCCTCGCTCTTGCAGAAAGCAGGACAATGTGATCAGGGGAAATACATCCCCTGCGCTGCCGAGAGTTGGAAAAAGGATTCTTTGCATGCACCTCAACCTTGTTGAAAGTCTATTATAAGGATGAATAAGCCAAAAAGCGAGATTAACCAGGACCATTGGTTTGGAGCTGGTTTGGATAACTTATCGGATTCTTTCCGGACGGCTAGTGGAAGCTTTCAATTCTGTAAGTACAATGGATCACGCCGGCTTTATTGTTTACGATACTTATCAGGTCATATTGGTAGAAAATTATTATTAGAAATAAGGAGAAAATTATGCGCTTAAGACGACCAATCCTTGGGTCGCTGTCGGCCATACTCATTTTTTTAGCGATACTTACATTCAACGTCCAGGCAGCCGGTATCGATGTGATGCAAATGCTGCAATCGACGTCCTATGAAATTTTCCTGCCGATGGTTCGAAGCGATCGAACAATCGCTCCAACCCCCACACCGGCACCCTCAGTCACCATTCTTCCTCCGGGCAGCGGGACCATAATTAACCACAATTCAATCGGTTTATACGACCGCATTCCGTCGTCATACTTACGGGCAGCGGAGACAATCAACTTTACCTTTATGGATCGTTCGGTCGGGGATAACATTGATGATGGCCTTGACTGCCTGGCAGCTTCCTCCTGGGAGGTCAGCAACTCCGTTTGCCGGCGGCACTATGTGGATGCAAGCCTGACAGATTGGGTGACATATCCCAGCGGCAATTTACCGATACCATCCGTTATCACATTCCCTGGCGGGAACAATCGTGGCAATATTAACTTCGTCTACCACGAAGGCACCTGGGAAGAAGACCTGGCATACTTTATCCAGAGCTACCCAAATTACGCCAACCAGGATATCTTTTCCTACCAGCATAATTATCTGCATGTCGCGGCTGGTTCCAACATCGATGATGTCTACTTTGACCGCAACTACCGTGGAACCAATATCTACGATTTGGTGGCTCTGGAAGCTCAATACCCCAATAAGACCTTTATCTATTGGACAACCTCGCTGGCCAGGACGATTGGCAGCGCCGATGCCCAATCCTTCAACGACCAGATGCGCAGCTGGGCCGCTCAAAACGGTAAGATCTTGATCGATATTGCCGCCATTGAGAGCCATGCCCCCAATGGCACAGCCTGCCGCAACAGTCAGGGTTATGAAATTATCTGCAAGGACTACACTACTGAAATCAACGGTGGTCACCTTGGCAGTGTTTCTGGTGGTAAAATCCGCATCGCTAAAGCCATCTGGGTCACGCTGGCAGAAATTGCCGGCTGGCGGCCCTGATCGAAAAAATTCGCTAAAAATGAGTAAAGACAGTAAAGACCATGAGCCAGGTGATTATCATCTGGCTTTTTTTTGATAGGTCAAACGCATAAATTGATTGTTTCGAAATATTGCAATGCGAATCCGATTGGTGTAACCTGTTCACAGATGAATGGAGGACGTGGTGAGGGAAGATCAGCATTTGGAGAAGAATCTGGAAAGGACACGGGCGATCAGTTTGTTCAACCACGTATGGGAATTGATGGAGCGAACGGATCGCAGCTTGATGGAAACGGACGAGATGATTCATGCCGCTCATGCCTCACGTTATCATTGGGGTAAAGTTGGCACGGTAGTGCAATTTGCGCGCGGTGAATGGCAAATTTCGCGCGTCTATGCGGGTTTAAGGCGTGCCGAGCCGGCGCTTTATCATGCCCGGCGCACTTTACAGCTATGCCTGGACAATCAAATTGGCGATTTCGATCTGGCGTTTGCTTACGAAGCCATGGCGCGTGCGTACAAGATTGGCGCAGAGCATGAGGATCAGGAAGCAGCCGATTATCTTAGCCTGGCGTATAAAGCAGCGGAAAATGTGAAGGACGAGGAAGACCGTCGGCTGGTCCTGGCGGATTTGGAATTCATACGCAATTTATAAATAAAAGCTGGCAGAAATGTTATTATTTCTGCCAGCTTTAAAATTGCCAGCCTTTTTCTTATCTGTTTATTAGCGGAAAATTGATGTAATACCCTTTTCCATACCAGACGGAATATTGCACACTATTCCCGGCCAGGCGGCTATCCAATGGGGTGACTTTGAGATAGACAGTCTGTGTGCTGGTTGAGGTGTACTTATACACGACCGATTGGCCATATCCGCCAGAATTAACTTCTTTCAACAATGTGGTCTGATTGCTGGCATAGAGCTGGGTCTTCAGCCCGGTGGTAGCACCGATCGCCGGGATCATGAATAGGTATTCCGTACCGGCTTCCACGTTTATTTTGACCCAGTCTGTGTCGTTTATGCCGCAGAAGTTATGGATCTGCGGGCTGGCGCCTTTGCCCAGGCTGCTGGCTCCGGAGGCACTGTTATCAGCATTTTCAAAAATATCCGGGCTGCAAGCGCTGATGGTGGTGTTCGTCTCTGCGTTGGTCGGGTAGTTTTCAAAGTTGTTATTATTGTCGACCGCGCGCAGACGAAAGCCGTAATTTTTTCCCATTTCAGCAAAAAAGTTCATGCTGGTCTGACTGCCGGGGATATTGGTTTGTAGATCGGTCCAGCTGCCGGCATTAACCTGGTACTGGAGGTCATAGTGGTCTATGACACCATCCGGGTCGCTGCCATTCCACCGTAACTGGATTAAGGTGCTTGCGCTATTGGCAGGCAAAGGTGCCAGTTGGCTGGTAGGGGTGCTGGTATCAAACCCGGAAATAATGCGCATACTTGTATCTTGATTGTCATTCAAATCAAATGCCTGCGTGACCAGGAATCCGTTTAATATAGGGGCGTTGGCTGCCGGATCGAACGATGCTGTCCAGCCATCAGCGCCATTACTGTCGGACCCCAGTAGTTTCCAGGAACTGTTGAGAATATCGGAACTGCGCCAGTAGAAATCAACCTTTTGGATCCCTGTACCAACATCGGTTGCCAATGCACTTATGGTGAAGGTGGTGGTGGGGATAAACGTATTCTTGGGTGATTCAAATTGGACTATTGGCGGGGTTAGGTCTGAGCTGGTTACCTTAAGTGTGTAGAAATGTCCGCTGCTGCCTGCACGAGGATGATCCCAGGCTTTTACCATCAGGTAATAGGTGCCGCTCTGGGTTGGTGAAAAATATATTTTTGAATCGCGTTTAACTGAGTACTCCTCATCATCATTTTCCAGGATCAATTTTCCCTGGCTATCATAAAGGAAGATGTAGGGATCAAGCAGAGAGCCGATATCTTTGGCGTCGATATCAAAACTGAGCTGCTGCCCAGAGGCGAGGTTCAGCCTGTAATATTCTACATCTCCACCGGGGCAAATGAAAGCGCTGACCTGTGAACCGACCGCCAAATTGGAAGCCTGACTGATGCTGTTGTTGGGTTCAGCATCGCTGCAGGTAACCGGTGAGGTGGTGTTGATCGTGACATTATCGACAAACCAGCCGTAATCACCGTTGTAATAGCGGTCAACGATATCCATATGAAAACGCAGTCGGATGGTCTTGCCGCTATAGGCAGAAAGGTTGAGGATTGGGCTGGTAATCCAGGCTTTATCAGCGTCCATATTGAGCTGCAGCAAATTCTCAAAAGGAGACCCATCGACAGAAATCTGCAGCCAGCGTTGGTCCCAGTAGGGATAAAACGATTCGGTCTGGTAATAATACTCAAATTGAAGATAGTAGCCACTGCCTGGAATACGGATCGGGGGAGAAGTTAAATCACCGCCAGCAATATTGGAATCGCCCAGATTGCCTGTTCCAGTCGCCGGGTCGTACAGATCATTGAATAACCAGACTTTCGAACTGCGCGAATTAAAGGTGACATCGGCCAGATGCCACATGGGCACGCCCAACCAGTTCTGGGCACCGATTTGAAAATCAAAGGTAACAGGAGCATTAACCAGGGTCGTGTTGCTCAGACTGGCAGCCGAGATGGTGAAAGTTCTTGAACCTTCTTTTTCTCCGGCTGAATTACGTCCCCAGATTTTTACGGTATAGGTACCAACCGGTAATGAGCCAATTGACCAGGAGTTCTGGTTGGTGGCAGCCAGGTCTTTATTAACCGGACCGCGCAATTCACCGCGGAAAGAGACAGCTCCAGGTGCCCAGAAATCGATGACGTAGGATTCGTTTTCAAAAAGCACCAAACGGCGATAATCATTAAAGATGGTATCAATCGTCGGTGTTTGCGGGAGGGTGGAGCTGTTGACCACGCGCATTGAAGAAACCAGGTTGGCACTCAGGCGGTTATCACGCAGGTTGGCATCATTTTCTTCAAAAGCCTCTGTGCGTGCGCCGCCATCATCGTAATCGAATAACATGGCGCGCACATTGCTGCCGACCATTAACGACTCAACATTGTTATCACCCAGGGAGCGCAGGCTGTCAGTGGAGTAATAATCGCCTATACCGAACTTATCGCAGATGCCCTGATAATTAGCCTCAG
Organism: Anaerolineales bacterium; assembly: GCA_038329785.1. Lineage (GTDB taxonomy): Bacteria > Chloroflexota > Anaerolineae > Anaerolineales > Anaerolineaceae > UBA6170. The sequence continues at coordinate 22,171 of JBBQNI010000016.1, forward strand.
AATAAAGGGCAACCTGGTCTGCTGTGGGCACACAAGCAGGGAGTTGTGATTGGGTACAGGGCGCATTGTTTACGATGGTACGCAGACCCGTCATTCCGCCGGGAATGAGATTGCCTTCCAGATCGTAAATGCGGGCAGCGATGTCGACAGGCCCATTGGCAACTCCGGCATCACACAAGTTGATATCACCGAGGAAGGAAGTCCCAGCCAGATTCGGACCGATCTCTTTCCATTCGCCGCCACGTTCGCGGGCAATGATTTGTACTTTCTGAATGCCGACATCATCACGTGCCCAGCCGCCAACCAGTAAGCTGTTCTCGTTGATTTCCTGTCCGTGGACTGGCATAAGTAAATCCCCGCTGGGAGGAAAAGCACCAAAATTACCGGAGGTAAAGCGGTTGTCATCACTGGTTGTGTTGGGGTCGTTGCGCATACATTCGGTACCGTAATTGGGGAAGAGATTGACCTCATTGCAAGTACGCGGGGTGCCGTCATTTATGGTGACATCATCAAAACGAATATCGATGGAATTGCCCCAGTAGCTGGTCGCACTGGTGTGCACATGAAAATGGAGATGATGAGCGGTACTTGCGCCGGTATCATCGACATTCCCGATGAACTGGCCCTGTACGACTGCTGCGCCAATGGTGCGTAAGGCAGTGGGGACAGTATTCTGCGCCATGTGCAAGTAAAGCTGATAGGTGGTTGGGCTGGTTGACTCGTCCTTTAGGACAATGTAGTTGGAGCAATCGGTGGAATAGTTAGGGCAGCTGGTGTTTAAACGATAAACAGTCCCGCCGCGGGATGCCAGCAAGGGGAACATAGTACCATCGGCGAAGTCATAGGCATATCGACAGGAAGTCTCCGAGCAGGAATTATAGATCAGAAAATGGCCGATGCTGCCGCTCAAGCGTTTGGATAATCCCCCGGCCCATGGCAATTTGTAGCCACGCAAAGCCGTTTTGGCATCCTTGCTGAGGGCATCATCTGGTGTTGCATAGCGCAACTGCATTTCTTCTGTGATCAGTTCGACGGGCAGACTGCTGAACGCCTCTGCCCAGTCAGGGTCGGCTTGCAGGGTGATATCCCAGGGCTGGGTTCCATCTTCGAGCGATTTCTGACTGTTATCAACTTTGGCGATGGCCAGACCAGGCTCAGCGGCGATTAACTCACCAGTTTCAGGGTCGTGCAAGGCCAGCCACAAGAGGGCAGTCTGGCCGTCTTCAGAGTAAATGACATGATCGATGATGGGATCGTAAATGACGAAAGCCAACACCTCACCGGTCCCCTTAACGCCGGAATTGATATCTTTCTCAAAAGCCTGCATGAGTGCGGGGTCGATGACTTCACTGGTGGGAGACGATTGCAACTCACTCGTCGGCGGGGGATCAGCTGCCTGCGTGGTGATCTGCGGGACTAACAGAGACCCGCTAACAAACAAGATCATGAAAATTCGGAAAATTTTGGTCATGAGCCTTCATCCTCTTCTGGCATCGTGATGTTTTTGGTTGGATTGATGTTCAACTTGCTATTGGTTGCAAGGAATATGCCTGATCAAACCAGCGACAACTCGCTGACAAACAAATCCAGATCAATTGGGAGGTCCATGAGGCTCTTCTTATTATGTTCATCAATTTCCAGGAGATTCCGGAAAATGCTTTTCAGGTTTGCAACTGAAAACCGTTGGGCTTGTTTCTCTAATTTCTCGGCAACGAATGGATGTACCTTCATGCTGGCTGCGATTGAAGTGCGATTACCCTGATCGATCAGTTCGCGCGCCTGCAAAAGCAGCCGAAACTGGCGGATAATCATACCAAAGACGCGATAGGGGTCATCCTGATCCATGAGTTCATGCAGTAACTGCAAAGCCAGTTGCTGCCGGCCTTCGGCCAAAGCGTCCACCATATTAAAAATACTACTGGGGGCTACATCGGCCACCAATTCCTTGACGTCGTCCAGTTCAATGGCACGCAAGAAATTGACATAGGTCAGCAGCTTGTTGATCTCCTGGCTGGCGAGCTGTGTGTTGGTGCCGACCAGATCCGCCAGTTCCACCGCTGCTGCCGGGGAGATTTGTCCGCTTTGTCGGCGGGTTTCTTCTATGATCCAGGTGCGCATTTGGGCAGGGGCGGGCAGGGCATACTCCCGTGAGAAAATAACGCCAGCTGGTTGGCTATCGGTCCATTTACGGAACCAGTGGTTTTTCTTGAAGTCTTTCCAATCCTTCCGCTCCAGCTCCGTATTGACGACCAGAATTAAGGCAGTACTGGCTGGCAGGGCTTCAATTAATTGCGGGAAGCTTTGCGCGTTTTTTTCACCTTTAAGTTGGTCGAGGGCTTCAGTAAGGATGACTGAACGGCGATCAACCAGGAAGGGCATTGCAAAAGCAGCAGTGCGTATTTCTTCCACACTGGCTTTACCTCCCAGGCGGGTGATGTTTAAATCCCCCAGGGTGGCATCCTCGTAGCGTGAGACCATTTCCTGTACGGTTTTTGCCATACCAAAGCCATCATCCCCGTAAAGAAGATAAATGCCTGGTCTTTTCTCGCTGGGTGCGCTGGGGGAATTCACGATGGAACCTAATTGGAAGTTAAAACGCGATGGGCGGGCGGGTTTCGCTCGATAAAGCGTTGAACCCCGGTCAGATGCAGGCTGCCAATTTCAGGTTCTGTGGTTACCCATTCCTGCATTTTAGGTCCTAACGGCTGTGCAATGATCAATCCAATGGTCACCAATGAAATGATATTGGGCAAACGATCGAGACGGTCACGCCAGGTTTTACGCATTGTGAGCGTTGCCAGCCAGGCAAACAAACCACCGATGACACCGGCTGTGGCGAAATTGGTGCCGCAATTGGGGTGAACGGCCAGCTGGTGTTCGCCGGCCAGCAGACGTTGGCGTGCTTCCTGTGTGGCTTGAACCAGATCTTCCGAATCGACGACACCGAGTACCCAGAAGCCAAAGGTACCGGAAAGACCAGAAAGGCGGTCTGCCTTATTTTGCTCTGTAAGAATTTGAAGGGTCGCGTGTTCCAGCGCATGATTGCGGCGAATCCGTAAGATCGGTCCCCAAGTTAAGAGTGATTTTGCAATATTCATTAATTTATCCTTCCAAAGTTTGTCTTTCCTTTATACCAGAAAATGGAGTTAACGACACTCCCCATTTTTGTTAAGTAAGCGCTGCGCGAGCAAATCGCTTATGGCTCACAGCTATCAGCAAGAGATACGAGCTATATCATGTGTTCTAGGGACATTTGGCTGCGGGTTGTCTGGCGTTACTTTAGATTAAAGTCGTGTCCGAAGCTCGTTTGTACGAAGCACGCAATGGGTCATATAGTTTCTTAAACTTACCTATTGCTTTAATGGCTTTCAAGTCAGATATTTGCAATTCATGCCAACCTGACAAAAATTGTAGGTTGGGCATGTTCAACTGGAAAGATAAATAACTTGCAGCGCCAACCTGTAAAAAAATCAAGGAAAGCTGAGTGCCCAACACGCTTGCACGCTTTTGGCAGAATCCTGCAGGTATAATCTGAATTACTTGCTGAAATTCCTTTTCCGTCATTCACCCTTATAAATATCGGGCTAACTCCATTGCGAAGATTGTTGGGAACTCAGCAAATTATGCGATCAGTGGGATGAAACCAATGGCTTTCCATAGTTACGGCTTGTGAGACATGACCAACCTACAAATCCCATGATGGCTTTTCCAAGCAATTTCTCGAGCATACCGTGGGACCAGCGTGGTGTCTGTTAATCGTAATCCTGGTCTGAAAAACTAAATCTCAGCCAGGAAATAGGATTTAGGTAAGAGTTCCCATCCTTCATTGACGCACTTTACCGTCCCAATCCGCCCGCGAAGCGGCTACGAGCTACCCGCTACCCGCTGTTCTTCCACCTGTATAGCCCGTGCGACACTGTATTCCAGCGCCATCTCAGTTTCTTCGATCTGGATGATGATTTCCGGGCGCGTGGAAAGTACCCGGATCATTCGTCCGTTGAAGAGACCATAGGCGTGTAAATGTTTGCGCACGCTTTCACTTAAGCCAGATAATTCCAGAATCCGAACAACCTGGTCCTGCTTGACGTCTGCGAGTGTTAAACGAGATGCGGTGGTCTTCATGCGGGATCCCTCTTGATCAAGCGTGAAACCCAGCGTGCCCAACTGGACGCATACGGATTGACCGCCTGGGTGCCGCAATTCGGGCAGCACACCATTTTGGCAGCCGCTGGATCATCCTGGCTGCAACCGGCATGCAAAGGACACAACGAACAACCCGAGAATTCGGTGGGTGAGAAATGGTTGCCGCAGGAGACGCAGGTTAAGGTAATTACAGCACTCATCCCAACCACCCTGTAAAGACCAGCAGGCGTTGCAAGAGCCCGCCTACCAATACTGAAAATGGAAAAATGAAGAGGATCATAGCCAGGCCTTGCTTCCAGCCGCGCTCTTTGATCATCATGAAAATCGATGCAATACAGGGGATGAACAATGTGATGGTCGTGATGGCCACAACCACCTGCAACGGACTGAGAAGACCGTTGCCCTGCATCACAAACAGACCTGTGGCAGCGAAATCGCGGCGCATCAAACCTAACAGGAAAGCGGTCGCCGCTTCCCGAGGTAAACCGAGCCAGTCGACTACCAGCGGCTCTAGTGCCTGGATCATTTTGGGCAGAACATGTACCTGATCGAGTACGAAGAGCAGCAGTGTCCCCAGAATAAAGAGTGGTAAGGCTTCCTTGACGTACCATTCCAGGCGGGCTGCTGTTTTGATAAGTACATTGCCCATCACCGGCAGACGCAGAGGCGGAAGTTCCACCACCAAGGGTTGGCGTTCCCCGGGCATAACCTTCGCTGCCAGCCAGCCGATCAGGAACATTACCAGCAGGATTACGCCCAGCCAGACAAGCGTGCCGGTAAAAGTGATGCCGGCCAGAAGCCCCATTACTACCCCTAATTGAGCAGAACAGGGCACAGCCAGTGCCAGCAACAATGTGACCAGGATGCGGTCGCGTTTGCTGGTCATAATTCGGGTGGTCATGGTGGCCATGGTCACGCACCCCAAACCCAGCACCATCGGTAAAACTGCCTGCCCGTTTAAACCCATGCGAGTAAAGGTGCGGTTGCTCAATACTGAAAGACGCGGCAAGTAGCCGGAATCTTCGAGGATGCCAAAACTGATAAAGAACGTCACTACAATGGGAAATAATAAGGCTAATGCATAGGTCATTCCCATGGTCCACAGGCCGTATTCCCCAAAAATTAAAGCGCGGAAAAATGGCCAGGGAATCAGCCCACCGATATGAGTGGTCAACCAGGGGTTGATGATGCCGTTAAAAAAGTCTTTCTCGATCCAGCCTACCAGTGTGCCGGCCCCGAACACGCCCACAAACCAGTACATCGCATACAGAACCAGTGCTAATATCGGCAATCCCCATATGGGATGGGTGGCCATACGCCCAAGGCGAACGCCCAGGGGCATACGCCGGTTTTCTTCCTTTCGGCTGATTTGATTGGCTACCTGATCCACGAATTGCTCGCGGGTGGTCTGGATAATTTCTTCTAAAGGATGTGAAAATTTTGCCTCCAGGGAGGAGCGCAGCTTGCCCAGCGTGGCAAGTGTCTCCTCTGGCAGGTGTTGATTGAGCCAATTCGTAGTGACCGGATCATTGCTGAGCCAGAATAATCCCAGGGCACGTTTGGAGATGGGGCTTTCAGGTAATATATCAACGATAGCGGTCAGGGTGGTCTCTATCTCTGCAGGGTATTCAATTTTTAGGATGCTGGGCGGGACGTATTTCAGTGCCAGCAGCAGTTCATTGATTCCCCGTCCGCGTGTAGCGATGGTTTTTACTACTGAGATGTTCAGGAGATGGCTCAATCGGCTGGTTTCGATGTTTAAACCGCGGGCGTTGGCTTCGTCGAACATGTTGAGGGCGAGGATGAGCGGCACACCCATTTCCGCTAATTGCGTGGTAAGGTGCAGGGTGCGGCGAATATTCTTGGCATCCCCTACCTGGATGACAGCCTGCATTTTTTCGCTCAATAAGACCTTGGCTGTTACGGCTTCATCCTCACTGCGAGCCGGGAAAGCCACGATGCCGGGTGTATCAATCACCGGCACGTTTTCGAGCGCTTTGATATTGCCGTGTGAAAGCTCGACTGTGGTACCCGGGTAATTGGAAACCACCACATAGCGCCCGGTCAGGCGGTGGAACAATACAGATTTACCCACATTGGGATTACCCACCAGAGCAATTTTTTGAGGTGCGAAACCAGGGATTGGCGATGTCGTAGCGATTGAACTCATGGTTATTGTTCTTCTTTCTGGTTTTCGTCGACAGGCTGAGCGCGGCACTCGGCGCAAATACCGTAAAGGATTAAATTGGCGGACTGAATCAGGACCCCCGTGGCAGATTCGTAATTGGCTTTGAATTTCTCAACCTCGGGCGCGGAAAATTCAAAGATCTGGCAGCACTGTTGGCAGCGGAAGTGATAGTGATCCACCTGGGGCAGGTCGAGAGAGGTATCGAAGCGCTCCTGCCGGCGGTCTTCATCGAAAACGCGCGCGGTAACCAGCTCTTGTTCGGTCAACCAGCGCAAGTTGCGGTAAACCGTTGAGAGATTCAAGCTATCATCATATTGACTGGCCGCCCGGTAGATTTCCTCGGCGGTTGGATGGCCGGGCATGGTTTGCAGTACCTCAAGGATTAACTTGCGCTGGTTGGTCATGCGACCGCCCTGTGATCTCAGGATCGTTTCAGCCTGTTCCATTAAAGTATTGCTCATCGCAGCTCCGCTAGTTGATAATGCAAATCATTTGCAATAAAAGAATGAAATTATTTTAGCCCCGAATCCCCTGCAGGTAAAGTGATTAATGTCATGAATGGGTTATGAAAATGGTGAAGGGTAATTAGTAGGTTTGGCAAAATGAGCCTTGATAATGTTTGAGATCAATCTTAATTTAAACCGGGCTGTAACCATCGCCCATTCCATTCTATTGAATTTCTGCTAAGATTCATCCCTGGGTTTCTATTGATACCCCCCGGAGTCATTTGGTAGATAAAAAACTTCCCTTGCTCTCGTATCGATCATAATTGCAAATAGTAATCTATTAAGTAGGTCTGAAAACCCGAATCTCAGTTAAGAACTAGAATTCGAGCGAGAGGCACCTTCTTTTATTGGCTCGTTTTACAGTCCCGATCCCGCCCGCGAAGCGTGCTGCATACTGCCGTAGACATGCAGCACGTGCTCCGCACGAGCGAGCTTCAGGCGTATATTCCAAAAAATGTAGGTTGGGCATGTTCGACTGGAAAGATAGATGACATGCAGACCCAGTCTGAAAAAGAATCGATAGAAAGCTGAGTGCCCAACACGCTTACGCGCGTTTGGAACAATCCCGTAGGTATAATCAGAATTTACTGCCGAAAAATATTTCTGTCGTACGCCTTTGTTCATATAAGGCTAACCTCGATTGAGAAGATTGTTGGGCACTCAGCAAATTATGCGCTCTGCAGGATAAGAAGAATGGCTTTCTGTAGTTATGGTCCGTGAAACATGCCCAACCTACAAACTCCACGGCGGCTTTTCCGGATAACTTCGCGAGCCCGTGGGCGAACAAGGGGCGTGTGTTAATCGTGATCCAAGTCTGAAAAACCTAATCTCAGCCAGAAGATTCAGATTGGAGTTGCCATCCTTCATTGACTCACTTTACTGTCTCAATTTCGCCTGCGAAGCGTGCTGGTTGCTGCCGTAGACAGGCAGCATGTGCTCCGCATGAGCGGCTTCGAACACGAATTCAGGAAGAGACCAAATCAGGGATTTAACCTGACATGAAAGATAGTACCCTTGATAATTTCTGCTACCCGCTCAAGCTCAGCACAGCGGCTATCCGCCATATCCCCTCAGTAAGCCTTCAATGTACTCATTTCCCTCTTGACTGACCTGGCTTAACGCCGGATCATTGTCAAATTGGGCGATGGTTTCCTTGATACCCTGGTGGAAAGGAATGACGGTCTCGTATTGGGGGACATAACTTTTGATTTTGCTGTTGTCAAAAATGACGCTCCAACTCTTGTCGCCGCGCAACGGCCCTAAGAGATCGGGATCCAGCTCGATCAGGCGGTCAGAAGCGATGTGCACCAGATTGGCCTGCACACCCAGGGCAAAAGCAATGGCCTCGTAGATATGGTTCCAGGTCAGGCGTTCATCGGAGGTGATGTGAAAAGCCTGCCCGAGTGCACGCGGATGTCCCAGCAAGCCCAGAAGACCGGCTGCGAAGTCGCGCGAATGCGTTAATGCCCACAGAGACGTGCCGTCTCCTGGCACGATGACCGGCAATCCACGGCGCATTCGTTCCAGCATGGTGGAATTGCGGCTTTCGCCAACCGGGATGGGCAGCAGACGGTCGTAGGTGTGCGAGGGGCGTACGATCGTGACCGGAAAACCTTCATCGCGATAATTTTGCATCAACAGCTCTTCGCAGGCGATCTTATTGCGCGAATACTGCCAGAAGGGGTTGTGCAGTGGGGTTGATTCGCGGATGATGACATCAGTGGGGGGTTTTTGGTAAGCAGATGCCGAGGAAATGAAGACAAACTGGCCAACCTGTCCACGGAACAGATCCAGACTGCGTTGAATATCCGCTGTGGTAAATGCAATCCAATCTACAACCACGTCAAAGTGGTGATGGCTGAGGAGATCCTGCATAGCAGAAAGGTCATGAAAATCGCCTTTCAGCCAGTGCGCCCCGGGCAGGTCAACGTTTTGCTGGCCGCGGTTGAGCAAGGTGAGATCGATGCCCTGCTGTAGTGCCAGCCGGCTGACGTTGGTGCTGATGATACCGGTTCCACCGATAAAGAGTACTTTCATGTTCACCTCACGAATCTGAGAATGCGTTAATTGTACACGGTTTCTAATCCGTATCAGCAAATGGAGATCAGATCAACCAGCGATTGGATCTCATAGGTTGGCTGAATATCTGCAGGTTTGGGGAGTCTGCGCGGATTAAACCAGCATGTATCCAGACCGTAGGCAGCTCCACCGCTGATATCTGAACTGAGACTGTCGCCGATGACAAGCACTTTGGAACGGGCCGGTTGGTCCAGCTGCTGGAAGACATGTGCAAAAAAGCCCTCCGCTGGTTTGGAGACACCGATTTCTTCTGAGATGAAAATATGATCTAAGAAATGTGCAATAGGGGAGAGCGACAGGCGTGAACGCTGTACCTGAGAAATTCCATTGGTGATGATGGCCATTCTGTGAGATGGTGCCAGCCGGGAAAGCGTTTCGAGCACTCCGGGTAAGAGATCGGTATTCTGACCGAGCTTCCCCAAATACACCTGGCTGAAGAGCATGGCATCCAGCGGAATATTCAATTCGGCCAGTAAATCGCGAAAGCGGCTAGTGCGTAGATCGGCCAGGCTGATTGTACCGGCTTCAAAGCGCTGCCAGTAGCTGTGATTAATGGTGGTATAGATCCGCGAGTAATCTGTCAGCAAAGGCAGATCGAAGTGTGCAAACACACCCGTCAATGCCTGTGCTTCCGCCGCCTGGTAATCAAAGAGCGTGTCGTCCGCGTCGAAGAGCAGCCACGGATAGCGGGGAGTGTGAGTGTGGAATTCCATAGGGCAATTGTACCTGGGATCACCCGGGAAGGGAGACAGGTAAGTAAGTGGACATCTTTACTTTTCGAAATTTGTGCCATTCGTTCATTCGCCACATTCGTGAATAAAAAAGAGGGGTTTGTGATCGCTTCGTCAAACCGCACGATCTTGATAGAATCATATTCTTCCTTACTAGTATTCTTTTCTATTGACAAACACAATTATTTCCAATAAAATAGAACAAATATTCAACATTCAGGAGTTGCTCCATGGATAGAAACTCATTCGAAGGCGCGGCGGATTTCATCTGGCGCAATGCACGCATGCTGGAAAAGTATCGCTTCGCCTATCATTTTCTAGACGGCCCCCAATCGGCGGTGATCGCATGCCTGCGCTCCTATCAGAATGCGGATGGTGGCTTCGGTAATGCGCTCGAGCCGGATAAGCGTTATCCGGGCAGCACGCCGATTGACGTGGCAACGTCTTTTCATATTTTGGATGAGGTTGGCGAACTTGCAGATGATTTGGTCCTTTCGGCCTGCGATTTCTTGCAAACAATCACCACCCCGGAAGGCGGGGTGCCCTTCACCCTGCCGGCTGTCAAAGGATTTCCGCACGCTCCCTGGTGGGGCACTAATGAAGCAAACCCGCCGGCTGCGATCAACCCGACTGCGGAGATATGCGCTTTGCTTTTGAAGCAAGGCGTACAGCATCCCTGGCTGGAGCAGGCAGTGCCATTCTGCTGGCAGCATATTCCCTCTCTTCCGGTCAGTTTCCATAACCTGATGCCTGCCATCCATTTCTTACAGTATGCCCCCGATCAACCCCGTGCGGCGGCCATGCTGGCCAAAATCAAAGCTGATATCCTGCACGAGGACCTGGTGGCTATCAACCGTACCTTGGGAGGCTACGTTAAATTCCCTCTGGATTGGGCACCATTTCCTGCACACCCACTGCACAATTTATTCAGCGATGACGAAATCCAGGCTGATCTACTAGCACTGGAAGCCGGTCAACAGGCAGATGGCGGTTGGGCTATCAACTGGGAACCCATCTCCAGCGGGGTGGAGCTGGAATGGCGCGGGATTTTGACTTTGCAAAGCCTGCTAACATTGAATGCCTATCATCAGATTGTCCAGTAGCCATTATCCTACTCCCCAAAAAAGGCGGCTGTTCGAATGAGAATCAGCCGCCTTTTGATTGATCAAATCACGGATTCTTAATAATTCAGTTTTAGATCCATGCCTTCATACAGCGCTGCGACTTCATCATAGCCATTGAACTTCAATGTCGCGCGGCGCTGAATTTCGCCAATGCGCCGTTCTGTGTCCTGGAACCAGCGTGGATGGGGGACATCCGGGTTGACATTGGAGTAAAAGCCATATTCGTTCGGTGCGGAGGTATTCCAGAATGTTTGCGGCTGCTGGTCAACCAATTCAATCTTAATCAGCGATTTGGCACTCTTGAAACCGTATTTCCACGGGACTACCAGGCGTATGGGTGCGCCATCCTGGGGTGGCAGTGGTTTGTTATAGAGACCGGTGGCGATGGTTGTCAGCTCGTGCCGTGCTTCATCGATGCGCAGACCTTCCTCGTACGGCCAGGGAAAGTTGGCTGATAGACCGGGCATTTGTTTTACATCGGCCAGGGTTTCAAAACGTACATATTTGGCTTCTTCAGTGGGTTCGACCACGTCCAGCAATTTACTGAGAGAGAAACCAACCCAGGGAATGACCATCGACCAGCCCTCCACGCAGCGCAGGCGGTAAATACGTTCTTCCTGCGGAAACTGGGTAAGAATGTCTTCCATGCTGAAAGTAAGCGGGTTTTTGACCAGGCCATACACCTCCACTTGCCAGGGATCCGTCTTAAAGTCTTTCGAAAGCGGCGCAACCCTTTCCTTTGAGAGCGAGAATTCATAGTAGTTGTTGTAATTGGTGATCGATTCATAGGGGGTCAGGGTATCCTCACCGGCCAGGGTTTCCCCAACGATTATGGCTTCTTCTTCAGGGGTGGGCGTTAATCCCGGGGCACAGGCAGCCAGGATCGATCCGGCTCCCAGTGTAGCGGCAGCCTTGAGAAACTGGCGCCGGTTCATATATAACCATTCCGGTGTGATTTCAAGTTTATCTGTTATTTTCATAGGGCTTTATCCTTAATTTTGACTTTTCTTTTCTCACACCTTCAGTCTACTCCCCAATTCTTACCAAATTATTACGCATTCACTAGAATTTGATTAACAATTTGTGCATGGCAGACGGAAGGATATGCGCGTACCTTCCCGCAGCTTGCTTTCGACGCGAATGCTGCCGCCATGAGCTTCGACGATGCCGCGTGCAATTGCCAGACCCAGCCCAGCGCCACCGGTATCGCGGCTGCGTGATTTTTCGCCGCGGTAGAAGCGCTCGAAGATGAAGGGCAGGTCTTCAGTAGCAATGCCTTCGCCACTATCCTGAACAGTAACCAATACACTGTCTGCCTGGCGGGTGGCGTGCACGCTGACTTTGCCGCCAGGAGGTGTATGACGAATGGCGTTGCTGACCAGGTTATTCAAGACCCGTCCCACACGTTGTATGTCCATATTAACTGGATCACAATCTGAATCAGCATGGCCTTGCAAGTCAACCTGGTGCTGGCGGGCAAGCTGCCGGAAGGATTCGAGGGTATCGGAGATCAGGTCGGTGATGGAACCCCATTCGCGATCTAGTGGAATGCCGCCGGCATCCAGCTGGGCCATTTGAAAAAGATCATCGATCAACACAGAGAGGGACTGAATATCACGCTGGGCGGTGCGCAGGTAGCGCTGCTGATCTTGTGGATCCTCTGCTACACCATCTGCCAGGGCTTCGACGATGGCCCGTATTGAGGTGAGCGGGGTTTGCAGGTCGTGACTGACCCAGGCGATCAGGTCAGATCGCAAGCGCTCCAGTTCCTGCTTCTGATTGGCGGCTGTTTGTAATTGGATAGACATCTGGTTGAAAGTCTGGCTCAGCAGGGCAATCTCATCGCGACCCTGCACCTCTACCCGCACATCCAGCTCCCCAGCTGAAATTCTATGCGCTGCCTGTTCCAGGGTACGGATTCGGCTGGTGAGTGTACTTGATAAGAAGTAACCCAGCGCCATCGCGATTCCACCCGCAAAGATGAGTAGAATGGTCGCTAGCAGCAAGTCGTGCGGACTGGCGAACATCAATTTGGCGGTAAGGTACACATTAAGGAAGGTTAAAAGGCTTGATAAGGCGGATCCCCCCAGCAGCACCCAGCGAATGGAAGGGCTGCGTGTGAACCAGCCGATGCGGTAAAAGAGGTAACCGACCGCAATCGAGATGATGGCTGTAATGCTTAAGAACAAACCCATCTGGCGCAGGTCAGCCGCCGGGGGACTCATAATTAAGTTGAAGATCAGCAGGGTTAGAAGAATGACAAAAATCACCCCGATCACAAACCGTAAGGGCTGGCTGCTTTTACTTTGAGCGATCACGTTTGCTCCTATCTCTATGGTTCAAATTTATATCCCACGCCCCAGACCGTCTGGATGTAGCGCGGATTACTGGAATCAGGCTCGATTTTTTCGCGTAAACGGCGAATATGGACCGTCACCGCACCGGGATCAATGTACTCTGCCATACCCCAAATGCTCTCCAGCAGCTGGTCACGGGTGAAGACCTGGCGTGGGTGGCGGGCAAGATGCCAGAGCACATCGTATTCTTTGGCTGTCAGGGTGACTTCTTTATCAAAAACATGCACCAGGCGTGTTTGTGGGTCGATGGTCAGGTTTTCGAAGGTAAGCTTTTGCTGTGTTTCGGCGGTGGCTGAGGTCTGCGTTCGGCGCAGTACAGCTCGTACCCGGCTGACTAGTTCCTGGGGGCTGAACGGTTTGACTACATAATCATCGGCGCCCATCTCCAGACCGGCGATGCGATCTGCCTCGCTGCGACGGGCAGTTAACATGATGATGGGTACATCGCTGCGGTCACGCAGCCAGCGTGTGATTTCAAAGCCGTTCACCTGCGGCACCATGATATCCAGCACCAGCAAATCGGGCAGTTGCTGCTCGAGTTGTTTAAGTGCCTGAGCGCCATCGCTGAATGTCTGCACCTGAAAGCCGGCCCGCCGAAAATAGAGCGTGACCACCTCGGCAATGCTGGGTTCATCCTCCACTAACATAATTTGTATTGTTTTCATTTTTGAGCCTGCTATCCCATCCCGGTTGATCATTAAATTGTGCATCCTCGCTGTGAGCGTTCATCTCTACTTTTAATATACTGGCAAATGATTAACGCCAGAAAACAAAAAGATTACACAATTATTACAGTTCACCCTGTAAGCTGTTAGAAATTTGTAATCAAAATGGTCGCTAAACGTAACAATTGCCTGTCACAATCATGATACCAAGATTAAACAAAAAAGGACGGTAACTATGAAAACGAAATTATTTGCTCTAACAGCAGTTTTAATCCTGCTGCTGGCTGCTTGTGCCCCGGCGACAATCACAACGGCTGAGAATAAAAACATAGGTGCAAGCGAAATATTGGTGGACGAGAAGCCTACCGACACCATGATGGACGAGAAACCAACCGACGCCATGATGGATGACATGCCGGCTGCCACGGAGGATGCCATGCATAGTGATGACGCGGCCATGATGAAAATGCCAGCCTGGTTTGAGACTGAATTTGTGAATGTCAATAGCGGGGAAACGTTCCGTATTGCGGATTTGAAGGGCAAAGTGGTCCTGGTCGAGACCATGGCGACCTGGTGCAGCAATTGTCTCAAACAGCAAAAACAGGTGAAAGCCCTGCACGAAATGCTGGGCGACATGAATGCGGATCTGGTGAGTGTAGGCGTCGGCATCGACATCAATGAAAATGCGGATATGCTTAAAAGCTATGTACAGAAGCAGGGGTTCGATTGGTATTACACGATTGCAACCGCCGAAGTAGCCAATGAATTCGGTAACCTGTACGGCACACAGTTCCTTAACCCGCCTTCGACGCCGATCTTATTGATTGATCGCAGTGGTGAGGTGCACGTGCTGCCTTTTGGGATCAAAGATGCGGCCAGCTTGAAAGATGCCGTGCTGCCGCTGCTCGAAGAGAAAATGTAATCCCTTTCTCACATACAGATTTTAATAGCCTCGTCCTGGCAGGTATCCACGTTTTGCCAGGTTGAGGTTTTCAAAAGGGAGTGCCTGTGTTTGAAACCATCTTTACCTCCATTTCGCTCGGCTTACTGGCTACCACCAATCCCTGTGTCCTACCACTCTATCCGGGCTTCCTGGCCTACATCAGTGGTGGGCAGGAAGCGCTGCGCAACTCGCGCCAGCGTTATTTCCTTGGGTTCTTTGTGCTGGCCGGCGTTCTGACCATGATGCTGGCACTGGGGGCATTGATTGCAGCTCTGGCCGTCTCGATTGGCAGCGTTTTATCAATCGTTATCCCCATCGCCGATCTGCTTATACTGGCACTTGGTGTCATGATGATCGCCAACATAAACCCTTTCAAGCAAATCCCACAGGTTAATATTCCCTTATTGAAACATCCTTTTGCAAATGCCTTCGTTTATGGATTATTGTATGGCCCGATTACCCTGCCTTGCTCGGGACCGTTGATTGTGGGCATTTTTGCCTTCTCTTTCACCGCGGCGGAAGTATGGAGCAAGCTGGGTGTCTTCTTCTGGTTCGGGATTGGTTTTGGCATTCCGCTGCTGGTGCTTTCGCTTCTTTCCGGGGCGGCTCAGCGTTGGATTACGAGGCAGTTTGCCATGCGTTCTCGCTTAATCAACCTGATCGGCGGGCTGCTACTGGTGGGGGTGGCCATTTATGATTTGATTGCCAATCGCGAGTTGATTCTGGCGTTTTTGGGGTAAATAGATAATTGAACCGCGAAGAACGCAAAAGTCGCTAAGGATGGGGATTATTTGGATTCAGATTGATTAGTGGTAAGTCAGTTTATCGAGAGAACATAAATCCGTCTGACCAAAGTGATTTCTACTGTCCCTAGTATAATAAGAAATATGTAATTGCGGATGAAATATTAGTTTGTATTGCTCGTTTTATTCCCTGAAATTTGATTTGGCTATATGCAAAAGGATCGAAGGTTTTATGGCACAAGGAAATGAACTCAAAATAACGAAGTCGATAGTGCACATTTTGAAGAAAAACTGAGTGCGAAGATAGCACAGGTTGTGAATCAGGCTGCCATGGCTAATCAATTGCAACAGCGTATTAGAAAAACTTGAAAAGGACCGGCTTTGATCTCAGATCTTTATGCCTTTCCTTCTCCTATTGTGTCTAAATCAGAAGCTCTGACGGGTCAGCTCATCATGGCTCATCGCCGGCTGGCCGAACTCAAAGGTGTTGCACCTTTGCTGCCCAATCAGGACATCTTACTGAATTCCCTGGCGCTGCAAGAGGCAAAAGACAGCTCAGCAATAGAGAACATCATCACCTCGCATGATGAATTGTTTAAGCAGGAATTGAACATTCCTCAATTCAATAATGCTGCCGCGAAAGAAGTTGGCCGTTACTATGAAGCGCTTAAACTGGGGTTTGAAAGAATCAAGTCAAAAGGTAAGTTCACCCTGGATGATCTGATCGCTATTCAGTCCGCCTTGGTAATTGGTGAGCCAGGGCCTGGCATCCGAACCAAACCGGGGACAATTGTGGGTAACCGCGCCACAAGAGAAGTGATTTACACGCCACCCCAGGACCATGACCAGATCGTGGAGCTGCTTGAGCTGATGCTGGTCTTTTTTAATGAATCTGCCGAGCAAGGGCTAGATCCATTGATGCGGATGGCCTTGATCCATTACCAGTTCGAGAAAATTCACCCATTTTATGATGGTAACGGACGCACGGGCCGGATCTTGAATTTGCTTTATCTGATTCAACATGGCCTTTTGGATCTTCCAATCCTTTACCTCAGCCGCTATATAGTTCGAAATAAGTCTGCCTATCTGGCTCATTTTCGAGTTAATCCAGCGGATGATGATTGGGAAGCCTGGTTGACCTTTATGCTGTGCGGGGTGGAATTGACTTTCACTGAGACAATTGTCACCACTCACAGACTGAGAAACCTGATGGCAAATTTCCAGGAAAGGATTAAGACGGAACTTCCCCGGATTTATTCACTCGATTTGCTGAACACGCTTTTCAAACATCCCTATACCAAAATTGATTTTGTCATTCGGGATGTGGGTGTCCAAAGGGCAGCAGCAGCACGTTATCTAGACGCCTTAGCTTCTGAAGGCTTTGTAGACAAACAAAAATTCTGGCGCAGCAGCTACTATATAAACAGGCCACTGTTCGAATTGTTACAGGGAAAATGATGACTTTGGATGTGAAGAGATCACAGTAAAGAGCTTGCTATGTATTAAATTAGGCAAAATTAATACATGAGTTGTGCATCATGTACGATTTTTTGCGAAATTAATACATGATAAAGCTTTGATGTAAAGAATCGGCACGAATTAATACATGAGAATTTCAATAAAACGGGAGAAGCGTAAGCAGGATCAGATTGATGGAAGCTACAGACATTTTCGCTCGCCGCGTGGATCAAATAATAAATAAATATAAAGTAGACCCGATCAATTTGTCATGCATAATATTTTTATTAATCTATCCATAATTCGTCAATCATGCATATATAATTCTGAACTCATCAAAATCCTTATATAGAACCGAGAAAATAAGATGACAGAACCACAGCAATCATTTATTAAAAAAATAAAATCTCTTCCCCGCAATGTTTGGGCGGTCAGTCTGACCAGTTTTTTTATGGATATTTCCAGTGAGATGGTCATCAATATCCTGCCTTTATTTCTCTCCAATGTGCTGGGGGTCAAGACCAACGTCATTGGTTTGATTGAAGGGGTGGCGGAAGCGACTGCCAGCATCTTAAAACTCTTTTCTGGGTGGTTCTCCGATAAAATTGGCGGCCGCAAATGGCCGGCTGTGGTTGGCTACGCTATTTCAGCCCTTTCGAAACCCTTCTTTTATTTGGCGAATACCTGGGGAGCTATTGCGGGAGCGCGCTGGGCGGATCGCGTAGGGAAGGGTATTCGCACTGCCCCGCGGGATGCATTGGTGGCCGATTCGATCGAGCCGCAGCAACTCGGCATCGCCTTCGGTTTTCACCGTGCGGCTGATACAGCCGGGGCTATGGTGGGGTTGATCATTGCATTATTGGTCACCTGGTTGGCGCAAAAGCAATCAGTCGTTCTTTCCGCCAACACTTTTCGCACCATTGTACTGATCAGTATCGCTCCGGCAATCCTGGCGGTAATCACGCTGGCAACCGGCACAAAGGATGTCAAACCAACCGAGGGTGTCGAACGGCCAAAATTCGCGTTGAAGAGCTTGGGCAAGCCTTTCATGATGTTCATGCTGATTGTCGCCATCTTTGACCTGGGCAATTCCTCCGATGCCTTCCTGGTTTTGCGT
Source organism: Anaerolineales bacterium (assembly GCA_038329785.1). Taxonomy (GTDB): domain Bacteria; phylum Chloroflexota; class Anaerolineae; order Anaerolineales; family Anaerolineaceae; genus UBA6170. Next base: position 40,225 of record JBBQNI010000016.1, read on the forward strand.
GCGCAGGAGCGTGGGTTGAATGTGTTGGGTATCCTGGGCATGTTGATTACCTTCAATCTGATCTATACCCTCATTTCCACACCGGCCGGGTCACTGTCTGATCGCATCGGGCGGCGTAAGATCATTATCGGCGGCTGGTTTGTCTACGCAGCCATCTATCTGGGCTTCGGCCTTGCACAAACTGCTGCACACGTCTGGATTTTATACGCCATCTATGGGCTTTATTATGGGCTTGCGTATGGGACAGCCAAAGCCATGGTGGCCGATCTGGTGCCGGTTTCCATGCGCGGGACGGCTTATGGCACCTATAATGGTATTCTGGGTCTGTTGGACTTCCCAGCTTCGCTGATTGCCGGTATTCTCTGGCAGGGTGTAGGCGGCTGGCAGGGTTTTGGTCCATCAGCGCCATTTTTCTTCGGGGCTGGCATGGCTCTGATTGCGGCAGTGATGATGTGGAGCTGGAAACCGCGGTTCGCTGCTCTGGCATAAGTTTATTTCCCACTCTAGCGAGAATAATATTACTCTGGTTCACAGAATCGGGGTAGATTTAGGATTCACCGTCACCAATCTTCTCCATTTAGAACCAAATACCCGCAAAAACCTTACAAAAATGCAAACTGGTACGATCTTGCAACTATAAGAGTATCCATTTCCGAGAGGGAAACACATATGACCGTTTTACCGCACCGCTACCAGTTGCAACAACTCCAAACTGATTCTGAACTGGACACCTATTTGGGGGTCTGCCAGGAAATTTGTGAAGCACAAGCAGCCATTTGTCTGTTAGCAAGTCCAGACACGATGGTCTTCCAATATCATTGCGGTGTGAATGTCAATCCCCGCATTGGGAAGTTCCCGGACCAGTTAGCCTGGGAAAGTATGAACCTGGATTATTTATTGGTGGAGGATGGGGTAGCATTGCGAGAATTGGCTCGCTGGTTGGATCAACCGGTGAAGAATGTGCTTTGTGTGCCTGTAACCGATAAAGAGAAGACGCTTGGTATTGTGCAATTGATCAATATTGGTACGACTGCCAAAATTGGTTTGGTTCAAAAGATGGCGTACTTGATGGGCAAACATCTTGTTTCAAGTTATCACTTATTGGAAAGTAACCGCTGGTCCAGCCGTCTGCAGCAACTTTTGGAATTCATTGGAAATATCAGTTCTTCTCTTGACCCTGACCAGATTTTACGAATGTTGCTTGAGCAGGTTTCCTTGTTGTTAGACGCCGAAGCATGTTCCTTGTTTCTGACCGATGAGCACAGCGGTGAAGCGGTTTTACATATTTCGTCGCGCACCGACCATCGTGTGGTGGAAAATTATCGTGTTCCGCGCGGTAAAGGCATTATCAACCAGGTGCTGGCCAATGGGGAAACGATTGTAGTCAACGATGTTAATCATGATAAACGCCATTTTGGCGGTCTGGATGCCATCTCGAATTTTGAAACTTTGTCTCTTCTGGCTGTGTCCTTGCGGTCGCACCGGATCGAAATGGGCCGCCAGCGCGGTAGTTCGCGCAGTCGCATCATCGGCGGGTTAGAAGTGATTAACAAGATGAATGGCGAATTTAATCAGATGGATATTACCCTGGCTGAGATTTTTGCGGGTCAGGCTGCTACCATCCTGCAGACAGCGACTCTCTACCATGAGATGGATGAATTATTCATGCAATTACTTGAGAGCCTGATGAATGCTGTTGATGCCAAAGACCCGTATACCAAAGATCATTCCCGTTCTGTTTCTGAGTATGCCGTGGCGATTGGGAATGAACTGAATTTACCTGCGGAATTGATCACTCAATTGCGACTGGGTGGACTGCTGCATGATGTCGGTAAAATCGGTATTCCCGATAAAATCTTGCGCAAAGAAGATGTGCTGACGCGGGATGAGTATCACGAAATCCACCGCCACCCACAGATTGGATATCATATCCTTGAAAAAGTAAATTTCATGGGCCGTGATGTGCTTAAAGCAATTATTGAGCACCACGAACGCCTGGATGGGTCTGGTTATCCATTGGGATTGCGTGGAAATGAGATTTCGCTGGTGGGCAGAATTATTGCTGTTGCAGATGCTTTCCATGCCATGATCTCAGACCGACCGTATCGTCTGGCTAAAGAACCCGAAGATGCTTTCGATCAACTCTATCACGATGCCGATGCGTTGTTTGACCGCCACTGCATTGATGCTTTGCGCCGTATTTTCGACCGCGGTCTATTGAAGTTTGAGGTCAACCGATACCTTTATAAATAGCTGACTAGCTGATAACTTACAGTATGTCATCCTTATAATGTTTACAGAAAAATGAGTTATTTTACCCATTTAGGGCTAAGGGAAGGGCTTACCCACATAGATCCTATGCTGCTGATTTTCAGTCAACCGGATCTCCGGAAGGTCAGGTCGGTGAATACCCCTCTGCCATGTAACCCATTCTCCTGTTACACGATCTTCACTACCTTGCCGGCAGTGATTTTCACAAGATTGGCTGGAGTCAGTCGAAAAACCGCATGAGGCGTTCCGGCCGCTGCCCAGATTTCATTAAATAGAAAGAGATCCTGATCGATAAATGTTGGGATGGGTTGGAGATGACCAACTGGTGCTACGCCTCCAATTGGAAATCCAGTGATCTGGCGCACAAAATCTGCATCTGCCCGGGCAATGGGCTCACCAAAATGCCGAGCGATGGTTTTTTCATTGACTCGATTTACTCCGGATGCAAGAATCAATAGCCCATTTCCACTTAGTAATCCGCAGAAAACCAGTGTTTTGACAATTTGCGCGACCTGACATCCAATTGCTTGTGCGGCTTCCACTGCAGTGCGAGTGGAAGCAGAAAGCTCCACCACCTCAAGATCCAACCCATGAGCAAGTAGTGCTTCCTGCACTTTTTGGGCATTGTGACTCAAGAAAGCCATCGCGAAGCCCCTCTACTCTTCGATCAAGAATTGGTTTTTGAGCCGCATGAAAACCTGCACCACTTCCGGATCAAAGTGCGAGCCGGCGTTCTTCTGGATATATTCAATTGCCTGCGCCACAGGCCAGGGATTGCTATACGGCCGCTTGGAGGTGATCGCATTAAAAACGTCAATAACTGCAAAGATGCGGGCAATCAGTGGAATTTCCTTCCCTTTTAATCCTTTTGGATAGCCGCTGCCATCCCAGTGTTCATGGTGGAACAACGGAATGTCCAAAGCCGGGCGTAAAAATTCGATCGGGTGTAGTAAATCGTAAGCGAATTGCGGGTGTTTACGCATTTCGACCCATTCTTCTTCATTCAATTTTCCGGGTTTTTGAAGAATAGTATCAGAAATTCCCATCTTGCCAATGTCGTGCAGCAAGGCCCCGCGTTTGATGTGGGTTAATTCATCAGAATTGCGGATGCCCATCGCCTGTGCCATGATCATGGTCCATTGCATCACTTTTTGACTATGTTCACCGGTGGTCTGGTCACGTATCTCGAGCGCTTTTGCCCAACCTTCAATCGTGCGGTCGTAGGCAAACAGCATTTCACGGTTCGCTTTCTTTAATTTTTCAATTAGCTGGGCATTTTCCAGGGCGATTGCAGTTTGCTGGGCAAGCGCTTGTATAAATTCCAGCCAGTCGGAATTTTCTTTGATCGCTGAACGTTTGTAGATTTCAAGCGCGCCGAGAATTTGCCCTTTAGCCCGCAGAGGGACTGCGTAATAGGATTCAAAGTGTTCTGCTTTCAACTGCATGAAGAATTGTTTCCAACGAGCAGATTGTGCGATGTTTTTAATTAAGACCGGTTCATTGCTAATCATAACGAGTTCAGCCGGGCCGGGATAACCAGCCACCAGTGATTCGCGGGTTTGCGGTTGTAGAAATCCAAGTCCATGCCCATATTTAATTACTGCAGTTCCCTCTTGGGAGAGAAGAATATCAGCCGCATCTGCGTTGGGTTGGTTCACAATTTGACCCAGCAGATAACCCATAATACTTTTTGCATCAAAGTTACCGGTTATCATGCGGTCAATTTCACGCAGTGTGTTTAAACGCTGCAGTTGTCCTTCTTTTTGCTCGCTGAGTAGTTCCCTTTGAATGGCATAGGCTGAAATTTCCGCCATGGCGCTTAAAATGCGAACATCATCTTCATTCCAGGGCCGGTTACCACCTGCTTCAATCATACCAATCACCTGGTCGTCAACAATCATCGGGGCGATCATTAAGGCAGACGCTCCCCCGGTAAGATAAATGATGGTTGGGCCGGGGTCTGAATCTAGATTGTTATTTAAATACACCTTTTTGTTATTGATCACCCAACCAGCAGCGCCAATGTCTACTTCCAGATGTAAATTGGATTGATTTCGAAAACAACCAAGGCTGGGAGAGTAAACCAATTCCTGGTTTTCGTTGTCCAATATTGCCAACGAAACCCCATCAGCAGCCACTGCGTTGAGCAAGTATTTTTGAATAATTTGATAGAGGACATTACGCTTATGGGTTTGTCTCAGCGCTTGCGCAAGATCAAGGACACTGGTCAGCTCATATTCACGCTGGCGTAATGCGATCAATTGCTCATTTAACTGGCGAGTACGATCTGCAACCTTGCCTTCCAGTACGAAATTGAGCTGCTGAAGCGCTTCTTGCGCGCGTTTTCTTTCAATGGCCAGGGCGATCTGGGTGGAAACAAATTCCAACAGTTCCAAATGATTGTGCGAATATTTTATTTCGTTTTCATTATAGGTTTGGACAGCCAGCATGCCAATGGTGTTCTCTTTATCTGTCTGCAGAGGAACTCCCAACCATTGATGTGATAATTCTCCAGTCGGATTCACCCCCTCCTGGTCAAGAATTCTATCCCAGTCTTCACGCAGTAGCATGACAGCTTCACCTTTATGAATTACATGTTCTGTCATTCCATTGCCACCCTTACGGGGTTCAGGGTGCGGGCTGAACTCATCAAAAAAGTAAGGGAATTCAACGATGCCGGTTTCGTCGTCATAAAGAGCAATATAAAGGTTACGCGCCGGTATTAGTTGGTTTACCACGCCGTGGACAAATTTGTAAAGATCGTTCAGATCACGCGTAGAGCTGGCTGCCTCTGAGATAAGATAAAGAGCGTTTTGGAGTTTTTCAAAGCGTTTTCGCTCGGTTATATCAAGAATTACGCCCACCAGGCCAGCCGGTTGATTCTCCTTGGATGTATAGGAGGCTTTATAGAAAACAACGTCATGTAAACTATCTTTATTAGTTCGAATTTGGGATTCATACTTCTGTGAGGTTTTGTTCTCAAGCAGTTCCATGTCAGAGATATCCAGGATCTCAGCCTGATCAGCTGGCCAGATATCCCGGGTTTGTTTACCGATGAGATTATCATTTGTAACCCCAATTAATTCTTCATAGGCTTTATTACAACCTTCGTATTGGCCCTTTTTATTCTTGAAGAAAACTGGAACCGGGATTGTATCCATAACCAGTTGTAAAAATTGCTGTGACTGGGTCAACTGGGTAGTGCGCTCGTTTACCCTATTCTCAAGATTTTCGTTCGCATGCTTTAGTTCAGCTTCCGCTTCTTTGCGGTCGGTAATATCGAGAATATAAAAGTAATATTCCACCAGCGTTTCACTGTTGATCTGATGGATATAGGTAAAATCGTAAACCCAGCGAATTTGACCATCTTTTGTCAGGATGCGGTATTCTTCGCCAATGAAGGCATTGCCATCCACAAAATTTAGTTCATCGTACTTAAACACGCGCTCCTGATCTTGCGGGTGAATGATGCTTTTGTATAAACGTTCTCCTGAAAGAAATTCACGGGGAGAATATCCAAATTGATCAATATTTGGAGAGATGTAGGTCATTGTCGATTGCTGGTGGTTTTCGACTATTAATTTCATCACCACAACCGGACCGAGCGTGAAAAGTTCTCTTTCCTGGTTAAGCTTTTCCTCGGTTTGCTTGCGCTGGATGGCCATTGCGATCTGCGTAGAAACGAAATTTAGAATATCAACATCGCGCTGGGTATAACGCACATTTTCTGAATAGGTCTGAACGACAATCCCGCCGATAATGTCCCCTTTAACGGTCTTCAAGGGGATACCCAACCACTCAATCGGCATGCTGCCAACCATGCTGACATCTCCTGATTCAGTCAGTTCTTCCATGCCCTGTTTATCGATTAAAAGCGGCTGGCCAAGATGTAGCAGATATTCGGTTAGACCACGCCGGACTTTGCGGTCGCGAGAGCGTAATTTCTGTTTCTCGATCACATCCAAATAATCACGCTGGTCTACATAATAAGGGAAGCTGATAAATTCGGTAACTTCGTCGTAAAGGGCAATAAACAGATTGGGTGTGGGAATCAGCGTATCGATAATTTGATGCACAATCTTAAAAAGCGCTGGCAGATCGGTTGCCTGACCGGTTGCCTGGGATATTTGAAAAGTGGCCTTTTGCATGGCCTCGGCTTCCAGCTGGTCACGTGCTTTGGCCATGGTGATTAAGAAATAGTGCGTTTCACCCCACACTATCTGACGTTCTTTGTACTTGACAATCGTTTTGTCATGCTCATCATGTAAGGAGAGCAGGGCTCTGCCGAGGGAATCTGTCTCTACGGGCATAAGCTCGAGAGTATTCATATTGAGAAATGCATAAGCGCTTTGCTCATCCTGAGATTGGTGAAATTCTGGCCAAGTAATTCCCAGGTAATCTTCAACCGTGGGTATCCATTCGCTTAGAATTGCGTTTATATAGCAAATCTTGCGATCAATATCCAGGATCAATATCCCTTCCTCAAATACAGAGTAAAGAGTATCGAATAGGTTTGTTGGAATGGTGATGAGACTATCGAGGGCTATCAAAGAATCGTATCCATTAAAGGGTATAAAAATTCAGACATTAAGACACATATTTATTCTACGACATTGCAGAAAATTGAAAACTAACCTTTCAAATTTATGAGGTACCTGCGCGACAATTGCATAAAAAGTTGCATATTCATTACGCAGGTTGCAAAGAAATATAAAATATCTAGTTGCAATAATTGTGCGCGAAGGTTCATACGTATATCAACAAGGGAAACCACGTATTATTTTTTCTGGAAATTCCTGATTGATTGATACAGCCCGAGATTGTAAGCTAATAGAAACAACTCAAACCATAAACAAAAAATAGGAGGATAGAAAAATGCCAATGAAAATCAATAATCTACATGACCTTTTTATCAGTGAGTTGAAAGATATTTATAGTGCAGAAACTCAACTTACCGAAGCTCTTCCCAAAATGGCAAAGGCTGCCGTTTCAGCGGAGCTGAAAAAAGGGTTTGAGCACCACCTTGCACAGACCAAAAATCAAATCGCAAGGATTGAACAAATTTTTGAAGATCTGGAAGGTAGCCCGCGGGGCAAGAAATGCGTGGGCATGGAAGGTTTGATTAAGGAAGGCGACGAGGTCATAAATTCTGATATGGATGAATCAGTACTGGATGCTGCGTTAATCGCAGCGGCCCAGCGCGTGGAACATTATGAGATTTCCGCTTATGGAACCGCCCGCCAGTTTGCCCAAATGTTAGGCCTTAATCGCGCTGTTCAATTATTAGACCAGTCGATTAATGAAGAAGGAAATACGGACAAAACCCTGACAAAACTGGCAGAAAGTTTTGCCAACCAAAAAGCAATGAAATAAAAATTAGGTTGATATTAATCCCCATGAAGAGCATCGCAGAAAGAAATTTACTTATTCTTTCTGCGATGCTTTAGTCTGTTCCAAAAAGAAATTCAATATAATTTACAACGAAATATCAAGAAGGAGGGAAAATACAATGCGACAATTGCAGATATTGGCGTCCACCTCCGATCTCCCCAAAATAGAAAAAATTGTTCTCGCTATGGAGGCATCTTCTTTTTGGTATTCATCCGTAGATGTAATGAATGCCGAAAAGGTAATTATTACCGTTCAAGTCTCAAATCGATCGCTTGGGGAACTTTTGGATCAACTGAGCGAATTAAAAGAGGTGGAAGTTTTCTTCTTCCTAATGGGTATTATTGGGCTTACTCCAGCAAATGCCAAGTTACAAAATCAGATAGCAGATCTCGAGCCGCGCAGTCCTGTGGAGGTATTTTTACAAAGTATTCACAGTGTAGATAGCTGGTCTAACTTTCTGGTTTTCGCTGTTACTGGTGCAATTGTCGTATGAATCGCCTTTTATACGAACTCTATTTTTCTAATATTAGCAGCTATGTTAATCGCCCCGTTTGCTGAACTTGCCATGAATGTAGCTGTTGCTACTTCCACCGGTGATATTGCATTATTCCGTAAAAACATTTTGCGGTATCTGGCTGCCATCTTTATGACCGCACTTGTAGCGACCACTTTAGCATTAATCGTTCAATAAAATTACTTGACTGAGTTAATGCTAAGCATCAGTCGAATCTCAGGAGTGGCTTTTTTGCTACCCTTGGCAGCTGGTGTGGCAGGGGCTTTAAACTTGATCCAACCAGAACGCACCAGTCTTGTTTCTGGTTCAGCTGCCGGGGTCCTGATTGCCGCCTCGTTTACGCCTCCAGCCGGTCTTTTAGGAATTGCCCTTACCATGGGAAATTGGAATATTGCTCTCAGTTCTGCTTTTTTGTTAGCACTTCAATTGATGGGAATCAACCTGGCAGGCTCATTGGTTTTGCGATTATTTGGTCTGCGATCAACACTTCAACGCTACCAAGCTGGTAAAAAAATAGGGTTTGTTGTGCTGTTGGCTTCTACTTTATTATTATTTGCTGGTTTAATGTACTGGCAATTCTCCACCCCATTGCGGTTTGAATGGGCAAGTCTGAGGGCACGTGCAGCTCAATTGGTACGACAGGTAGTCCAGGAAAGTGAAATTGCTGAAACGATTTTGCTAGATGTGCGCTTTCCTCAGCCGGAACCTGGAGGAAGTCAAACTCTATTGATTACCGGTTATATTCAACCTGTCGGGCAGGTTTCATATCCCGATGATTATCTTAAGAATTACATGCAAAGCATCATCAGCGAGCGCTTACTGCAAGAATATTCAAACTTGCAACCTTTAATCGATCTGGTTGTAATAAAACCTGTCTTCCTACCTTCTCCAGGCAATTAAAAAAACCAGGGTCCACTTTTAAGGACCCCGGTTGAGGGAGAGATGGTACAAAGGGATCTAGCGTCGGAAAAGACCGATGATGAACAAAAGCACGACCGCGCCACCGATGGCAACCAGTAAACTGTAGATATTAAACCCGCTGAACCCAGCTCCACCGACAGCATTCATAATGAAACCGCCAATTAATGCACCAATGATACCAACGACGATATTCGCCACTGCTCCCATTTGAGCATCACGGCCCATAATTTTACTGGCAATCCAACCAGCCAGAGCGCCAACAACGATCCAAATAATAATGTTAATCATAATATACTCCTCTTCTTGTTTATTATTTATTGAACTTATAAAGAGTATAAGTGATTGGTGACCTGGCAGACAATAGTAGATTACCCCATTCCGTCTACGGAATTTCCCCCTATGGCAGGTTGAATTCGTTTACTACGCGTAGTAGTATTCGTTATTGTATGCCGTAGATGTTGTAACTTGGAGCAATTCTCCCCCCAAAAGGAGGGTAAAATTAAGCAAATGATTATTCCCGGAGGCACCTATGACCAGCGCTATTATCGAGACCATTCCATTTTATAATTTCTTGATCACAGCCAAACAAAACACCTATGCCGCGGAAGGTCCGTTAACTCACTCCAGCCGCCCCGGCTCGATAGATCTGGCTTATTCACAGGATCCTTTTCGTTATCTGGATTCTTATCTGGGTGGTTTTCATTTTATTGGCGAGGAAGTGGTCTGGTATCAGGAAAAGGCGGTTTGGGGTATGAATTATTGTGGGCATATGCTGGTAGAAAAATCGCCCGCTGAATTTCCAAATTTTTTAAAAAAAGCGCTTTTACAGGTCCCCCAGGAAATGCCATATCGCGGTCTTGAGGAGTTTGTCAGCGGTGATTTTTGTTATAGTTGCAACGTAGAGGGATCGATTAATTGGTTTCGCGGCAAAGAATTTGTTTTTTATATGGGGCAAAAAATTTTCCAGCTTCATTTTCATGGTGGTGAGGTTCGCGGCTAAGCCATAAAAGAATCCGTCTAACAGATGTTAAGATCTTTAATCATGGACGATAAGCGACAAAAACCGAATAATTTCCAACTCAACTTCGTTTAAATAGTAAGAGAGGATAAAGATGTTCTGGGATGCGGTGAAATATGACCAGGCAAACGAAGCTGAAATTATTGAAAAGGCAAAAAAAGGTGACTTTGACGCTTTTTCATTTCTGGTATTTGCCCATCGTGAGGCAGTTATGAACATGGTCTACCGGATGTGTGCAGACCAACAATTGGCCGAGGATGCCACCCAGGAAGCATTTATCCGCTGCTGGCAGCATTTGTCCCAACACCAGGCAATATCTTCCTTTCGCGCCTGGCTCTTCCGGATAGCCGTCAATGCAGCTTATGATACGCTGCGACGAGAAAAAAACAATATCAACATCGACGATTTGAAAATTGGCGAGGAAAGCAAAGTGGAACAGACGGTGGAAAAACGGCAGAACAGAAATCAATTACAGCTTGCAATTTTGCGGCTGCCATCTGCCAGCCGGATTGTGATAATTTTGCGTGAGTACGAGCAGATGAGTTATCAGGAAATTGCGGATACTCTTGAAATTCCCATCGGTACCGTTATGTCGCGCTTAAATTATGCCCGCAACCGCTTGCTTAAAGAATTAGCCCCAGCAAAGGAGGAATTATGACTCTTGATCACACCGAATGGTTGGAAGCGTTTTTTGATCAGGAATTGGATCCGATCCAAAACCAGGCTGTCGTGCAACATCTCATTACCTGCGAGCGATGTCGGGTTTACCTGGAAGAACGGGCAACATTGCGAAAAGAACTGAGATCACTCCCAGGCATTGTCAGTGCCAAAAGCAATCAGCGCTTCCTGGACGAAATCAAATTACAGACCCAAAAACAAGATATTGAACCAGTCCACACCTATTCACCAAATCTTCTTGGGTATCTGATACCGCTGGGTTTGCTGGTGACACTGATTGCAGTCCAAATTTACGGTTGGTTCACTGGAATTGTTGGTCTCATTCCGGGTGCCAATCAGTTTATCGTTACAAACATCTCAGCTGTGTTTAGTTCCGGAGATGGGCTTTCCTGGCTTCTGTCTCTATTTTCGTTTGATTTTAATTTTTTTGGAATAGGTTCGCTATTCCGGTGGAATTTCATCAATCAAATTGCTGCAGTGGCTGCTTTGGCTGCGCTTTACGTCGTTTGGATGGCGCTATGGTTCTTAAAGAACCAACGCCAAATTGTAAAACCCAGAATTTATTAGTGATTTGGAGGTCACAATGGACTACACAAAAATTTTAAAACGTGCCTGGCATATTTTATGGCACTACCCTTCTTTATGGGTTATTGGCTTTATCCTGGCTTTCGTGGGAGGTGGGTCATCCAATGGAAACCCTTCCGGTACAACATTTTACCAATTCAACCAGAATGATTTTGGTAAAGACTGGGGCATACCTGGCGGTCGCAATGGCAATTGGCAACAGTTTATTGAGCGAATCAACAACTTTATGGATATGAAATTTGGGGGAATCAATGAAACCAGGATTCTCACCTGGGCGATTGTTGCCTTTGTTGTCATCCTGCTCATTGCAATTGCTTTTACCATCCTGAAATACGTTGCATTGACAGCCCATTTTCGCATGGTTGATCATCTGGAGGAAACCGGTGAAAAGGTGGCATGGACGAAAGGCTTGAAATGGGGTTGGTCCAAATCTGCTTTCCAGATCTGGTTGATTGATCTGGTGGTGATTGTTCCGACGGTATTGGCAACATTGATTTTATTCGGTTGTGCAGCCACTCCGCTGCTGCTAGGAGTTGGTGGGGGAGAAGCTACCACAGCTGCGGGTATTGTCGCTAGCATTGGAATGGGTCTGGTTGTATTCCTGGTGATCATCATTGCGGCAACGGTCATTAATCTCTGGCTGCGCTTTGCGTATCGAATTTGTGTTTTAGAAAATAAAGGCGTCATGGATTCGCTTAAAAAGGCCTGGTTTGTGCTGCGGCACTCATTGAAAGACATTGCCTTAACCTGGTTGATTCTGGTTGGTGTGCGAATTGCCTTTGGAATTGTCATGATCCCGATTGGGTTGGTACTGGTTGGGATTGCAATCGCGATAGTGGGAGGATTGGGACTGGGTCTTTATGCGTTAGCTACTGAAATTTCGTCCGGTTTGGTTGTTATCGCGGTTGTTTTTTTGATCCTCTTGCTGACAATTCCGATTACTTTAGTGCGCGGCGTGGTCGAATCATTTTTGGAGAGCGTCTGGACACTGGTTTATCGCGAGATCAAATTGGCAACTACTCTGGCAGAAGTTCCTTCTGAAATAGCGGTCTAATGTTTTTGCGTACTACCCAAAATTGATTTTCAGACCAATCTTTTAGTTTTGAATAAAAAAAGCAGTTGCCACTTCAGTAGCAACTGCTTTTTAGTTCAAATTACAATCAATCAAAAAGACTTGGTAAATTGAAAATATAGACAACAAAGCGGTCAAAGAAACTGATCGTACCATTGTTCTTAAGCCAGATCAGCTCGCTTTCTTTCACAGGAAACGCAATGGTATCATCAGGCATAAAAACGGCCTCTCCAGTGAAAATATCCTGGTAGCGGTGATTTCCCCAATCAATAACAAATTGACCATTATTCGTCACCAGGAAGAACTGGCGTGGAATCGGCGTTCCTTCAGGCATTATGAAATTATACTCGATTAAGCGGATACAGGTTTATGAATTAATTGTGAAAATTTCGTATCTCGCAGTTTTCTTACCAGATCTGCTTGTGCATCACACCAGATTGGTTGTAATGGGCAATCTTCACCAAATGGACATCCATCCTTGCTGTGGGAACATTCATTCAAAGAGATTGGGCCATCAATTGCCTCAATTACATCCAGCACTGAGATATCATCGATTGAATTAGCAAGCGATACGCCGCCGCGAGCTCCACGCGATGTGTGAATCAACCCAGCAATTGATAATTGCGAGATGATCTTGGCCAGAAAAGACGGAGGTATTTGTTGGATCTCCGCAATCTGGCTGGTGGCAGAGCGTTGGTTCGGGTCCATTTTTGCCAAAAAAAGCATTGCTCGCAGCGCGTAATCAGCCTGTCTCGTTATTTGCATGATCTTATCCTTTAATTGTCTTTATGGGTAAAAATTGTCTATTTATTTCTATGAGTGTATTCTACAATATTTTTACAAACAAGTGAATATTATCATCCTCGATAAATGACATTTGATGGCAAAAATGTCATTATTCTGTATTTTTTTGACCAATTAGAACAGTTTTATCCAATTTATCAAAGCTATTGCTTATACCTGCCCCGAACTTTGGTTTTGCCGGGTGGCGGCGTGAGGAAAATGAAAATTTGCAGGTAAGTTTGCTCGACATTGACTCACTGACTGAGTATAATTTTGGTATGAATGAATTCGTTTTTTCAGTACCTGTTGTTGTCCGGTATGGCGATCTGGATCCGCAATGGCATGTCAATAATGCCCGCTATCTCACTTTTTTGGAACATGCACGCCTGGCTTATTTGATGCAGCTTGGTTTGTTTGATGGTGACAACTTTTTTGATTTCAATTTGATTGTGGCCGATATTCATATAACCTATCGAGCTCCAATAACCTTGAAGCAAGAAGTAAAAGTATGGATCAGGACACAGAAAATTGGGAATAAAAGCCTGACCTTTAATTACGAAATTCGAGATGAACAAACCGGACAAGTTTTGGCCACAGCGGAAACGATTATGGTGACATATGATTACCGCCAGCAAAAAACAATCGCGGTCCCTGCAGAGTGGCGGCAGGCAATTTCAAAATTAGAAGGCATCCAATTTTAATCATAAAAATTGGCGGAATTTAGGAAAGGGTCTCGTATGGAGCTGCCTGCTGTTGATTTAGACTTTCTGACGGATTTTTTGAAGGAACTGCTTATTATTCCGAGCCCAACCGGTTATTCGCATCTGGCAATTGATTTTATTGAGGAGACCTTACAACCTTTTCCCGATATTTCCTGTGTGCGTACACAAAAAGGCGCGCTTTTAGTGCGCTGGGAGGGCAAGAGCGATTTGCATCCACGCGCGCTTACTGCTCATGTGGACACGCTTGGGGCCATGGTTAAAGAGATTAAATCCAATGGCCGTTTGAGGCTCAGCAAACTGGGCGGTTTCGCCTGGAATACAATTGAGGGCGAAGGTTGTACGATTTTCAAGTTTAGCGGGGACACAGAACGCGGCAGTATTCTCTTCAGCCAGCCATCAGTGCATGTGCATGGAGCAGTTGTTGCAGAAACAAAACGTGAGGATGCCAACATCGAAGTTCGTCTGGATTTTGACACCCACACGGCCGAAGAAACCTGCGCCGCGGGAATTTCCGTGGGGGATTATGTTGCCTTTGATCCGCGGGTGGAGGTGACCCATGGCTACATTCGCAGCCGTCACCTGGATGACAAAGCCTGCGTCGCCAACCTTGTGTCTGCGGTCAAGAGTATGAGTGCGGCCGGGTTAAAGCCAGCCCAGACCACTTACCTGCTTATCAGCAATTATGAGGAAGTTGGTCATGGTGCCTCCAGTGGAATCCCACCTGAGGTGGAGGAGTTAATCGCAGTGGATATGGCTGCCATTGGTGAAGGGCAGACTTCAGATGAACATTTTGCGTCCATTTGTGTTAAGGATTCTGGCGGGCCGTACCATCATGGCTTGAGCTCCAAATTACGGAATTTGGCTGATCTCTACCAAATTCCCTATAAAGTTGATATCTATTCGCATTATGGCTCGGATGGAGAAGCATTTTTGCTGGCCGGCGGGGACGTGCGCGTAGCGCTGATTGGGCCCGGCGTGGATGCCTCGCATAACTATGAGCGTACTCATCAGCATGCTTTGCTGACCACAACGCAGTGGCTAATGGCATATTTGCTGGATTGAGTGACTCAGCCAGGTCTCTTTTTCCATTCAAAGGTTTTTAAAAGTTGAATTCTCAAATGCAGCATATGTGGCAAAAAACGGTAGAAAAATGGCGGGAATTGATAGCAGGTGTATTTGAATACCGTAACACCCCTGCTGACCGTTTGTTAACCAATGTAATGCTGATTGTGATCTTTTTATTTGGAGCCGTATTGTGGCTGAAGTTCTTGAACTATGGTGACATCCCGGCCGACAGGTTGGATTGGAACGATATCACCTACCCGCGGCTCGAGTTTGTTCAAGAAGCAATCATCCAGGGAAAATTGCCACTGCATACAGCCCAACCAGATGGGATGAAGGAAGTCAGTGACCGCTACCTTTCAGTCCCTGATCTTATTCTTACCCCGGATATTTTCTTATTGCGGTTTTTATCAGTTCGGTCGTTTATTGTAATTCATCTCTTGTTGATGTATTCAATTGGTTTTATAGGATTATTGCGGTTTCGCAAGCGCTTTAAACTATCGCTGACTGCTTTTGTGCCTTTATTCTTTCTGTATAATTTCAATGGATTTATTGTCTCACATCTCGCCGTTGGGCATTTAACATTTTCCGCTTACTTCTTACTTGTTTTTTTTGTTGAGCTTGTTTTTGATGCTTTGGAGGTGGAAAAACTCAATAGGATTTGGGTGCGAAGGCTGGCTATATATCAGCTATTATTGTTTCTGGCAGGCGGGTATCATTTTTTTATATGGATTTTGTTTTTCTTAAGTGTGTTTTTATTAACAATTCCAAAAAACAAAAAGTACATTTTGTCCGGTATTATTTTTTCTACATTGGTAAACAGCTTTCGTATTCTACCGGCAGCTTTGCTTTCGAATAGGCTTGAATTAGATTTTCACACCAGCTTTGGAACCTCAGACCAGCTGCTGCGTGCGCTCACAACCTTGGGTAGACCCGTGGAAATGGTTATAGCCAAAGATGTCATCGACGTGCGCATTTGGGAAATTGATTATTTTATTGGTGTATTCGGTTTTATGTTCCTTTTAGTTTTTGGCTGGTTGGCCTTTAGAGGTAAGAACTGCGAGAGAAACCAGTCTTTATTGTGGCCCGGTCATTGCACCTATTGCAAATGCTGATATTTTCCGGCTAAGGCTCGACGACAAAAACTATATGATGCTGATACTTACACCAGGCGAAAAAATTACTATAAATACCAGTAGTTCTAAACTTGGCGGAGATGCATTGGTTGAAG
>JBBQNI010000017.1:0-48453 GCA_038329785.1 Anaerolineales bacterium
CTCGGTGAATGGGATCTGGCCGAGGATATGACCCTGCATGCTTCTTACCTCACCAGCAGCAACGATCAAATCTGCCTGGCATGGCAATCTGCACACATTGACCGACCCATACCGGCGAATTTGCAAGAAAGATTGATTGAAAATTACCGCTGCACAAACCTACTTGAAGAATAATCTGGAACATAGGAGAAAGACCCTTCTCTTGCCAATCCAGCCTGAGTTTGCTATAATCACAGCCAATCAGGGCGCGTGGCTCAGCTGGTTAGAGCGCACGGTTCACATCCGTGAGGTCGTGGGTTCGAGTCCCTCCGTGCCCACCAGGATTCGAGAAGACATCCTATATAGGGTGTCTTTTTTGGTTCACATCCCAGGCGAAGCGGCTCTTCGAGGGCTCCATTGAGGAGTCCTTGGGGAATGTCGTAGTCTTGAGTGTCCCTTGCACAGCACCCACCACGATTCGAGAAGACATCCTATATAGGGAGTCTTTTTTGGTTCACATCCGGCTCCATTGAAGAGTCCTTGGGGAAGGTCGTAATCTTGAGTCCCTTGCGCAGCACCCACCAGGATTCGAGAAGACATCCTAAATTGGGTGTCTTTTTTGGTTCACATCCGGCTCCATTGAGGACTCCTTGGGGAAGGTCGTAATCTTGAGTCCCTTGCGCATGTAGTGCCCACAAAGACACTTGAGAAATCTGGTGTCTTTGTGGGTTCACATCCCAGGCGAAGCGGCTCTTCGAGGGCTCCATCGAGGAGTCCTGCTAGAGTTTTGAGTAACGAGTTCGAAGCAATGAGAGGACCCTGGGAATTGGTGAACAAAAACCAACGTCTTGCCCGCACCTTACACAAAAAAATCTGCCGGAAACCATCGCTACATCGCTGCAGATTATCATAAACTTCGGATTGGCTTTGTCTTACAAGACAGTATGAAAAGAAAATTTTCACCCGTCTTCAGAAACTTAACATAGATCTTCTGCAAATCTTTGACCGCCATAACTCGCAAATGATAGAATTAAGAACATTATAAAAGGGATCCTAATAATAAGATTGGCCTGTGAGTTTCTCCCTTTTATTCCCCACCAAGGAGCCAGCATGCAAATCGACCCCAGGACCAACCACGTAAAACTTAACCCCAAAGATCCGCTCTTCTATAATAATCCCTATCCGTATTATGAAAAAATCAGGGCAGAGTCACCCATCTTTTATTGGGAAGATTTCAATATCTGGTGTTTTGTGAATCATGCCGATGTGAACGCTGTCCTGCGTAATCGTAAATTTGGCACGCAGATTGACCATCTTGCCAGCCGGGATGCATTGGGTTTGGATCCTATCCCTGCCAAAATTAAAGACTTTACCGATATGGATAGCAACGGAATATTAGGAATGGAGCCTCCTCGTCACACACAGATCCGCTCGCTGGTGCAAAAATCATTTGTTGCACGTCAGATCGAGAATTTCCGACCACGTATCGAAGCGCTATCCCATCAATTAATCGATGAAATTCAAAAGCAGCCGAGTACAAATCTTTTAGAATCTTTCGCCACACCCATCCCAATTACAATTATCACAGAAATGCTGGGGGTCCCGACGGAAATGAGCGGGCAGCTGCTGGCATGGTCGCATGCCATGGTACGTATGTACCAGCTCGGGCATTCAGCACAGGATGAAGAGAATGCCGTCAACGCTACGCGGGAATTCGGCGCTTATTTAAAAAAGCATGTCACGCAGCGCAGATCCGAACCACAAGATGATTTGATTACACAATTGATTGAAGCACATGAAGAAGGCAACAAATTAAACGAGGACGAATTAATTGCCAACTGCGTATTGTTATTGAACGCCGGGCATGAAGCAACAGTCAATGTAATTGGTAATGGCGTTTATGCTTTACTGAAAAACCCGCAGCAGTTGCAACGCTTACGGGCAGAGCCGGAACTGATCGACAGTGCAATTGAAGAAATCCTGCGCTATGATACACCGCTGCACTTTTTCAAACGCTGGGTGTTGGAAGATACAAATGTGGGCGAGAAAATGTTTCCGTTTAAGTCTCAGGTAGCGGTGCTATTAGGTGCAGCCAACCACGACCCGCTGGTTTTTGAAAATCCGGATAAATTGGATATCACCCGCCAAAAGAATCCGCATATTTCATTTGGCGGCGGCACTCATTTTTGCCTGGGTGCCCCCTTAGCGAGACTCGAATTAAAGACCGCCATTCCGATCTTGTTGGAACGACTGCCTGATTTACGCCTTAAATTCGAACCACGTTACGCGGACACGTATCATTTCCGCGGACTTGAATCTCTGATGGTTGAATATTAGAGTTAACTGCCTAACCTCGAAAGAGGGAAATGATCCGCATACCTACTTTTTGCAGGAAGCAGGTGGCCCTTTTGAAGCTGTCATCTTCTGGCAGGGCAAATTGGGTAACGCTGTAGAAAAAAGAGAAAACAATTAAATGCAAAACGAAAAACAGGACGGGCGCAAACGAACAAATATCCAAATCGGCAATCTGGTCGATATTGTTCAAAAGCAGGACCAACGTACAGGAAAACTAACCAGGGGTGTTGTAAAAAGAATCCTTACGAACTCCCAAAACCATACGCACGGAATCAAAGTACAGTTAGACTCCGGAATCGTTGGCCGGGTTAAGCGAATAATAATAGATAATTAGTTTTCTGGACCTTTAATCTCTCAAATGACTCCAGGTCGAGTTCTGGTATTCGCTTGAATTAAGGTAATCCGAGACATCTTCCAGATAGCCTGGTATACGGCGCATGACACCTTCAATCGTTTTATTGAATCCCTCACCACTGAGGTTAATAATCACTTTCCGCTCGCCACCGGATTCCAGCGTGTCTGGTTGTACATGAATGATATAGTTGACATCAAATAAGTCACCACTGCCTTCACTGGAAGAATAATCCACCTTTTCGCCCTGCGCCCCGCTGGCATGGGCCTCCAAATAAACCGTTTTTGCCACCGCCACAAAACTACCACGCGCTACTGGTGTGTCCTGGGTCAATGGAAGTGCCTGGCCATCCTCTCCTGCAATGGAATAATCTACCCAGGCCTTGTCATCACTGGTATTGAGCGAAATGGCCAGGTTATCGCTGACCGCCTCCCCACCGGCATCAAAACTCATTTCAACGGGTACATCTCCCAACAGATTTTTGATATAACCGGCTGTATCAAGCGTGGTCTTCATCCAAAAGACGCCTTCATAACTGCCAGCAACCGCGCGGTTATCATTGGCATCAATTTTGTGAAGGTAAAGCTCAACTTCGTAATAAGCAAAATAATCGGTCGCCAGCTCATCCCGCCAGGAACCGGAGGCTTCGATGATAAAAATGCTGGGATCATAAGGTTTATTTTTGCTTTCCGTAGCCTGAGGCGGCTGGGTGGGTTCGGGCGGTTTCGACGTGGGGAGGTCCACGACTGAGTTTGCTTCAAAAGTCGCTGTAGGGATATCCACAAGCGGGGTTTCAGTTTCCCCCTCTTTGTTTGCGGTGCAGCCACTAAATAAAAAAATCAGGCAGAATAAGAGTACTGGGACAATACGCTTCATGTTTTTACTCCACTCATTTTCTAATTAAGCTTGAGATGTTCAGAATGATCGGTCGAATGACTTGAGTTAATTATAATGTTTTTTGGAAAACCCACAGAAACATCCTACTTTTTTGATGTCGCTAAAATTCAATGAAAAAATGCTGTTAAAGTTCATCTCAATAATTGGCCTTGTGTTCATTGATTTACCCCCGCTTAATGACTCCAGCCAGACCTTACTTTTTGGATGACACCCCTGGCAGGTTTTGGAAATCTCATTATAATGTGAAGAATATTGCCATCCGGATTGCTGCTATGAAAAATAAACGCCTGTTCGCCATCCTTATCATCCTGATCGTTACCCCCATTCTCTGTGTCGGTCTATACCAGTTTCCAGCGCTGAATCAGCGTATCGGCTGGTATATGGCCAACCTGCGCACGCAAATCTTTTACAAATTCAATCCACCGGATCAGGTTATTCTTGATCCATCCAATCAAGAAAAACCCGCTGCAAATAATTTGCTGCCAACGATCATTCCGACATTTTCAGCCGTTTCAGACCACACCCCGTCACCCACCATTCAACCGGCTCTGCCTTCGGCAACATCCACTTCACCAGCCCCAGTGATAAACATCCCGTCCAAAGCAATCATCTCTGGTATCCCGCATGAATACCAGAGCTTCAATAACTGCGGCCCGGCCAATCTCTCCATGGTTCTGCGATTTTGGGGCTGGCAAGGAGATCAACGGATCATTCGCGATACACTACGCTCCAATGAAAACGATGCCAATGTAATGCCAGATGAATTGGCCGGCTTCGTCGAGAGTCATAGCGAGCTCAAAGCTCTGTACCGCATTGGAGGTACGCTGCATCTTCTGAAACAATTCATCATAGCAGGTTTTCCAGTGATCATTGAAAGCGGCCACCAACCGGCGGATGACTGGTGGATGGGCCATTATGTTACCATCAGCGGCTACGACGATGAACAGGACTCCCTTATCACTCAGGATTCGTTGATCATGCCAGATTTACCGCTGGCATACGAAGAACTTGCGGATAATGGCTGGCGCGATTTTAACAACCTTTATTTGGTGATTTATCCCCTTGCCCGTGAACAGGAAGTATTTACCATCCTGAATCAGAATCTTGATCCAACCCAAAATGTGATCAACAGTCTGGCTAAAACTTCACAAGAAATCCCGGCGTTAACGCAGCGTGCTTACTTTTTTGCTCTCTATAACCAGGGTGCTGACCAGCTGACCTTTGGCCAAACAAATGAAGCAGTCGAATCGTTCGATCAGGCTTTTGCATTTTATCAGACACTAAAAGAAGAGATGCGGCCATGGCGTGTACTCTGGTATCGGGTGGACCCTTACGAAGCGTATTACAAAGTTGGCCGTTACCAGTCTGTCATTGATCTGGCCAGCGCCACCCTTTCCATGCTTAGTAAGCGTGGATTGGAAGAATCGCACTATTGGCGTGGACTGGCATATGAGGCACTCGGGAATGAAGAGAAAGCCATCTTCGATTTTGAGATCGCCCTGCAACTGCGCCCGGATTACACTCTGGCATTGGAAGCTCTCGCACGCATTCGTTAAAACCATAGAGGAAGCATTGAGCATACTAATTTGAAGGCGTCCTGCGAAGAAATAGAGCCAGAGCGACTCCTGGCACATTCATTCAGATTATTCGTTCTTGTTAACCATTCTCGCTTAATCAGTGATAGAATCTTTAAGGCAGGGTCATGAAACTGCCTCTTTAAGGATAAATAAATGAATATTGGCACCATCACTTAAGGAGTATGAATGGATCCGTTCACCTATCCAATAGAATTTTCCGACGACGAAGAAACAAAAATACGAGGATCACTGATCCTTGAAAAACCGCTTCCCTACCTGACCAAAAAACCAGAAGGAAGCGGTTTTTATCGTCCCGGACAAATCACCCTGGAAGGTGCCGGCAACCTGGAGCTAATGTTCTATCACACACCCTCCACCGCACGTTTCATTTATATCGAACGTCGCCGTCCCGACCCGCGCTTAATGGAATATGTTGGCATTACAACCAAAGAGCTTGAAAAAGTGGATTCTTTGCAGCTTCCTGGGCAAATCTGGATGGGTGCCAGCCGGGCCAATTTGATGTGGAAGGCCATGCAAGATATTTTTAACGCCCCACCCTTACGCAAAACCATTTCCAGCAATCGACAGGAGAACCTGGCCGTATTTCCGATCGCGCGCGAAGGTCTCAAGTACCAGGTACCTGAGGCGATCTATGAGACTTACGGGTATTACACGGATGAAGTAGTTCTGGATGCCCACCACGTTTTCGATAGCTCGGTTCCGGTTTATAACCGTAAAGTAGAAATGACCATCTTCAAAGACAAGGACCTCAACCAACCGCAGCATGACGATGTGCGCGTGGCATTCATCGCTGATAGCATCGCCAGTGGCCTGGTGATGAAGGAAGTCATCACCCGCATTAAGGAACGCTTCCGCAATCTGGAGCGCGTGGAAGTGCTGGCACCCCTGGCAACCATTCGTGGGTTGAGCCGCATCGCTGAATCGGAGAGCAAAAACGGGGTCAAGGTTCGTGCGCACATCTTTGAAACCGTTTTGAATGCGTTACCCCCCGACTACTACTATTCAGCCCACTTTAATATTCCCGAATTTCACATCAGCCCGGACCTGGAGCAAGAATACCGCGCATGGTGGGGTGAGGATGCTCAGGGTAAAATGATCGCTGATACAACCTGCGCTGGTTACGGCTGGAGTGAAGCTTTTTACTCGCCACGCAAGCAAATTGAGATGATCAACAGCCAGTTGCAGGAACGCCACAATTTGACCATCGCTGAAATCATTCGACGACAGCTGAAGTAAACAGGGATCACGGTTAGCTTCTACCTCTAATTATCCCCAGGAAACGCAAATGGTATGACGTCAGCTAAATTACCGATGCACAATGCACCTACATCTCTACTCGCTCTTCTCCCGATTATTGATTCAGTTCGTCAAGCAATTTCTTAATGCGGCGATCACGTGTTTCTTCTTTTTTGGCAGATTCGATCCACTGCACGTATTCACGCTGGTGAGAAAAAGATAGCCGCTCAAAAGCTGCTTTCGCATGCGCATTTTTAGCCATTACAAGCTGCACATCTACCGGAACCTCCACCTGACGCGGTTCTTCATCCAGTTCAATAATCACCTGTACCTCATCGCCAGAGCCCTTTTGTATCTTTTCCCGGATTTCTTTCAAGACGATCAAAATATGGCGAATTGTCCCCATTCGCACCATGCTGCCGCGGTAAGGCTCTCCATCGAAACTTGCCAGGATTGGCACTCTCCCACGGGTGCCATATAACTCGTACGTATCAAAGGGAAATTCAACATAAGCACCTCCGCCACCCGCATCGATAATAATACCTGTGAATTGAATTTGACCAGGGTTACGTAAAATTTTTTGCATGGTTCATCCTTTCCCAGTTATGGCCACATGTTGATTATCACACATTCGGTTGCATTTCGGCAACCACCTAATACAATAAAATGCAAACCATGAAAAAGAACCTGATGAATGTGAATACCTTTGCGAAACCAGCATTAATTATTTTCCTAATTGCTCTGCTCGGGCTGACCCTTTCTGCATGTGGCTTGCCTGGATCTGACAGCCCGACAATCCAGCAGTCCTCTTATCCAACCAGGTTAGGGCAAACACAGGTTCCATTCAACAAGACCAGCTCACAATTCTCACCGACGGCTTTAATCACATCCACCCCCCTTCCTACCTTTACATCCACCCCAACTCCTACGCTCCACCCAATGTCCATCGCTGCACAAAGAGAAAAAACATACCCGGGTAGTATCATCACGGTCGATAATGAACTGGATCGGGGCATTAATTATTCCCGTTATTATGCCAGTTACCTCTCAGAAGGGCTCAAGATTTATGGCCTTTTAACCATCCCGGATGGCGTGCCTCCACCCGCAGGCTGGCCAGCCATTGTCTTCAACCATGGATATATCCCGCCACAAGAATATCGAGCAACAGAACGTTACGTAGCCTATGTGGATGGTTTGGCTCGCAGTCAGTATGTAGTCTTTCGGATCGACTATCGAGGTCACGACCGTTCCGAAGGTATTGCGAATGGTGCCTATGGAGACCCTGGCTATACGGTTGATGTTCTCAATGCGGTTGCTTCCCTGAGAGAATTTCCCTCCGTCAACCCGAACAGCGTTGGCATGTGGGGGCACTCGATGGGGGGATACCTCACATTGCGTGCAATGGTCATTGATAAAGAGATCCGTGCAGGTGTTATCTGGGCAGGCGTAGTAGCTTCATATCCGGATATGTTGACCCTCTGGCATGCACCCAGTGAACAGGTTACACCAACACCCCCTTCATTTGCTCGTCGCTGGCGCCAAATTTGGATCGAGGAATTCGGCTCACCAGACGATAACCCGCAATTTTGGCAGTCCGTTTCTTCCAACACTTATCTGTCGGATATCTCAGGACCCGTGCAGTTACACCACGGCAATGCAGATGAGACTGTTCCTTTTGTCTTCTCAGAAATACTCTATCAGCAGCTCCTGGATGCCGAAATACCAGCCGAGTTATACATTTATGCCAATGACAATCACAACCTGTCCAACTCTTTCAGTCTGGCGATGTCCCGAACCATCGCCTTTTTTGATCAATATCTTAAAAACGATTGAAAAACTAAAATCCATCGCAGCGAGCTAAAAAGAGGCCAACCTTTTTGGTTAGCCTCTCCTGTTGCAAAAAAATGGTCAAATACCTAGACCAGTACTTCCTCCGGAACTGTGAAGGTTTCATTCGCTTTGCGAACTTCATCGGTCACATTAAAGTCAAGGTCAGCGCCAACCATCTGGCGGACATAATCTTTGACGGTTGAATCCCAGTACTTTTTGGTAACATAGAATACTTTAGCGCCACCTAATTCGTGCTGAACATCCGGCCATGGGTAACTGGGTTGAGCCATTCCCAAACCCCAGCGCAGCCAGCCATTGTAGCTTTCATAAGTTGCCCACCATTCTTTGTTGCCAATAATTTCAAAACCGTAATAGGCTTTGGCGTAGTACATGGCGGCACCAATACGGCCGCCGCGAATAAGGGCCATGGTGTGCAAGCTGATATTAATATCTTCGCTCATCAGGCGGCCATTTGCAAAGCCAGCCCAAACACCATCAATCAGCCCAACCAGGGTATAAGGATCCTTCAAGCGTTTGCGTTTCCATCCCAGAATTTCGGAATAGACACGGGAACCAACGATATCATAGAAATCGTGTTCCACTTTCATCAGTTTTTCCATGTAGCCTAACATCGCCGGCACTTCTTCTATTTTCGCTTCGCGAATATAAAGGGTACGGCCATCTTTCAATTTCAACATCGCCTCGGGGAAGGGAGGGATGTTTAATTTGGGACCTTGCAGAATGGCTTCGATTTCACGGGCATCAATGCTGAGGGTCTCTTGGGAAGCTTTGGTTGGTAATTCGTATTTCACGGGTAAAACTCCTTTATGAATAATGTTGTTAAAAAATTAGCTCAGGTTCTCTTTGCTAATTTTATTTAAGCTCTCAACATGGGCAGGATTGATTGCATCGCCATGTTTGGTTTTAGCCAATGTTGCTTTCTTGGCCATCAATTCATCATATTCATCATCATCGACGAATGCAACACAACGGCCAATTGAAGCTTCGCCATCCACAAAACGCCAGGGGAAGAAGCCGATCTGGACACGTCGATTCAGTAGAAGGTCGATTTCGCCGCCGATACATTCAGCGTGGATAATTCCCTCAGGAAACATCTCCAGATGCATCAGCTGGTATTTATCATCGGTGAAAAATTCTTCCAGCGAAAGACCGAATTTCTTTTTGAAGACATATTCCGCCTGTTTGGCCTGGCGGGGCATCCAGTTGCGCAGGATAGTGTTCATGGGATGATCAGCGCTGCCGCAGTCAACACCAATCCAGCGCAGCTTTTTGGCTTTTGCCCATTCAGCAAATTCGCGATCAGGTCCAGGGTGCATGACCATATAGCGAATCTCGCTGGCGGTCGGTTGATCCCAACCGAAGTGGTGGTAACCTGTGTGAATAATGAGGATATCGCCTTCGCGAACTTCTACGCGATCCTCAATCATCTTGCTTGTATAGATATCATAGTCTGCGACCACATCGCTCAGGTCAACTATGGCGGCATCGTGCACCAAAAAGTCCATATCCAACGAGGCTATATCTTTGCCGGGGGTATGAAAATGGATTTCGCCATCCAGATGGGTACCCAGATGATTGGAATGGGTGAGCAGTTGACCATTTGCGCCATTCGGAGCCAGGCGTTTAAAATACTTCAATTGAAGAGGTTCGTAGGTAGGCCAGGGAGGTGTACCAATCCCGAGAGGAATAGTAAGGTCGATTAATTTCATGTGCATTCTCCTTCTGTAAATATGTTTTTGTTTGATAAGATAGATTCTGATAGTTTGATCAATAAGGTGTTTCAACCAAATAAACGATAGGACAAAAATTCATATCGACGAAGGTTGGCTGGGCCATCAATTAAATTGAATGACGGTAAATAAAAAACTTTTGAGGTAATAAGAGATTTTTTCCTAAGCACCATACGATTAAATTCTTGCCAACCGCTAATGATATATTAATTGAAACACAAGACGATTAACTTTACAAGTAATAATTGTAACCCCCGCGAGGGTGTATAGATGTATCCTTTGTTGCAGTCAATCAGAGGAAACTGGGCAATGTTGCAAATGTCTGACAACCTCAACTATTTTATTATCGCAAAATTCATCAGAAAGTCAAGCATAAAACACTGGTGTTAACCATTCATCAGTGTTTTAATGAAACAGGATTATGGTAATAGAAAGTGAACCCAACACATTGCTCAAACCAAAACTAACCATTGGCCATATCGCGCTGGATTGGCTGCAAAGTGCAGGCCGAGGTACGATTTTGGGGGTAACCTCAAAAGGTATCTTCATTCTGCTTGACGCAAAACAGGTGATTTTCCTGACCAATGCCAAAGATGCTGGCCCTCTCAATCTTGTTTCTGATTCCACCCTGCCCTTAAAGTGGAGGCTCCATGATGAGATCTCAATTCAAATGAATGAAGAAGGGCTCATTCTCAAACACCCTGAGAGGGGAGACTATACT
This sequence comes from Anaerolineales bacterium, assembly GCA_038329785.1. Taxonomy (GTDB): domain Bacteria; phylum Chloroflexota; class Anaerolineae; order Anaerolineales; family Anaerolineaceae; genus UBA6170. Next base: position 10,720 of record JBBQNI010000017.1, read on the forward strand.
GCGAGGTATAAAGCCTGGAAAATCCCGCCGCCACCCAGCCTCCTTGTCAGTGAGCACGAGCAAAACAGGCGCATGCTCCAGGCTGTAAACCAACTTGGTTTGCTCAAAAGTGATCAGGGATTTACCGTTCTATTACCACATTTGCTTATGAGTTCAAAGATCGATATCCCACAACCGCTCGCTGAAATTTGGGAGTCAATTCAGGCAATTAAAATCCATCTGCCTGGTGTAAACCCTGAAGGTGCATTACTATATTTTCAGCCGTTATTCGGTTTTGGGCGTGGATTGACCCCTTCTGGCGATGATTTTGTGATGGGGTTGATTTTCCTCCTGAACCGCTTTGGTCACCCAGCTATCCGCCATGATTGGCTGTCCAATTTGAACCAAAGTCTCCTGGAAGGCAGTTACCAGAAAAGCAATGCAATCAGCCACAGCCTGCTCTTTTGTGCCAGCCAGGGAAGTGCCGATTCCCGCATTCAACGCACTGCCGATTGGCTGATGAACGAATCAATACCGGATGAGAATCAGGTTCTGGAATTAAGTCGCTGGGGAAATTCGTCCGGGGCTGATCTACTGGCCGGAATGATTGTCGCTATCCAGATATTACAAAAACTACAAAAAAGGAAATCGCCATGATTCTTAATCCCATTATTTGCCCAAGCTGTCAGAAACGAACGAATATATTACCTGTTGCCGAGATCTACTTCGCTCTCCTTGAAAATAAGGGTAAAAATGACATTTTATCATCCCTCCCTTCCACACAAAAAAAAGAGCTTTTCAAGCTGCTCAATCCACCCAGCGTCAGTCGCCGGCCAATCTGGCACATTCTTTCACCGGACGTGCTTTTTGGCGCTTTGTTTTTGATTTTGTTGTTCTCCGCGCTGTATGGATATATTGATGAGAATATCACCCTCCTGAATGGGATTTTCGTTCTGAGTTTGATTTCATTGCTTTATTTTTCACTGCGGAAAAGGATTATCTCTTCTTATTCAAAGAAAGCCCAAGAGCAGCAGGAAATCGCCGCTGCACTCACATTAAAGGCAAATGAATGGTCTGATTCCTGGTATTGTTTTTCAGATCAAATTATATTTAACCCAGTAACCCAGGAGAGCAGCTCATTGAGTGATTTCCATGCCCATATGCATCACTTGGTGGAACTGGAACCATAGATGCTTACAAGTGATACGAATTACCACTTTCATCTATTCATTTTCGTCTTCGATTGGATTGAAAAAAATACATGCTGCATTTTAAGGATGACAACTCTCTAGCTGAAACCAGCTTTCATCAGGGTTTCTTCCTGCAGGCTGATTAATTCCCTGATGCCGCCTTCAGCTAGCTCGATCAAGGCATTGAGCTCAGCGCGTGAGAGTGGAGAACCTTCTGCAGTTCCCTGTAACTCCACAAAATGCGAGCCAGCTGTAATGACCACATTCATGTCAAAATCTGCGTGTGAATCTTCCTGGTAACATAGATCCAAGAGCGCTTTTCCACCCACAAATCCAACACTAACAGCTGCTACGGGCGCTTTGATCACACCAGCTGCGCATTCTCCCGCTTGTACCAGCCTTCCCAATGCCAGCGCAAGGGCGACATAACCAGCGGTAATTGCCGCGCACCTTGTACCACCATCCGCCTGTAATACATCACAATCCAACATCAGGGTTCGTTCCCCCAATAACTGCGAATCAACAACGGTTCGCAAGGATCTGCCAATTAATCGCTTTATTTCCTGGCTGCGAGCGCTCGGTCCTTTGTACTCCCGCTCAGTGCGAGTGTGTGTTGCTCGTGGAAGCATGGCATACTCGGCCGTCATCCAACCTTTTCCGCGGCCTTTCATCCAGTCGGGCACTGAATTTTGGATACTGACATTGCAAAGTACCCGGGTTTTTCCCATTTGAATTAATACAGAGCCTTCCGGATAATCAATAAATTTCGGAAAAAATTTTACGAATCGTAATTCGTCATTTTGACGACCATCGCTTCTTAATCCTTCAGTCATGTCAATACCTCAATCGAAATGTGAATTCTATCAATTAAAGTATAACAAATGATAACCGCGCTTTTCGATCAATCGGTCAGAAAAGTGTTGCTGCAACGAAAACCATGATTCGCTCCAATAAAGCGAATAATAATACCTGGATCTCAGGTGATTAAAATGGTGGTTGCTGAATTAATCCGTACTAATTTGCCGTGCCCGTTCAACCATTTGTTCACGCAAAATTTTAGAATCGCGGGGATATGCCCAATAAAATAAAGTGAAGACCAGCGCACAAATGATCCATGGGAAAGGTACTGTCCATAACAAAGCCTTGGTAAACCCGATGGTATCCGCCAGACGGCCAGCGATTAAGGCAGCTATAGCCGCAAAACCGCTCTCTATAAATGTCGTCATGGCAAAGGCCGTTCCCCGCAATTCCGGTGGAACAGCACCCTGCATCATAGGTTCTTTAGCGCCTTTGCCCGGCCAACTGATAAACAATGCGGTTACAAGACAGAGAGCAACAAAAGCCCCAAACGACCAGTTTTCGGTTTGGGTAAAAAGAATGTACGTCAGGGGGATACCACTGATGATCGAGAACTGCCCAATCGCTGTTCTGCCATATTTGGGGCTTTTGCTTTCTGCCCAATCACCTAACAAGCCGCCAATTACGTTCGAAATTGCTGTGCCCACCACAATGCCGGCAAATGCAACCGATGCTGAAGCCTCGTTCAAACCCCGAACGTTCACCAACCAGGTAATAAAATATAGCCCCATCACTACCCACGGCATCGTGCCAGCCAGACCCTGCGCAATGGCAACCCAAATAGTCGGAATGGATAGGACCTTGGGGATATCACTCAATTTTGCTTTATATTTTGCAGCATCTGCCTCGGTAATGATTCCTGCCAATTCGGGTTCCGACTCACCTCGTATCGGCTCATCGACAAAGAACCAGATCACCAAACCGGAAACAACGCTGAACAAACCCATGCCGATAAAGCCCCAGCGCCACAGGGTGGGGGAAGCCAGCATGCCCAGAATGAGTGTTCCGATAACAATCCCCATCACGCCAATTCCCTCCAGAATTCCGAGAGCCTTTCCACGCTGTTTGGGGGGGAAGGTGTCCGACATAATTGAAAAGGTGGCTGGCATGAGACAACCTAACCCAATTCCGGAAATGGCACGGATGGCCAGCAATTGCCCAAAATTCTGAGTCAACCCGCATACTGCCGTCCACAAACCCCAGATGCCGGTGCCGATTAAAATCACTTTCTTTCGAGAATAGCGATCAGCAGCATAGCCCCAAAATGGCGCGCTGATAGCCTGGAGAATATTCTTTATGGTTCCGATTGTTCCCAGATTTGTATAGCTCAACCCCCACAAAGATTGCAGTGTGGGAAACAAAACAGAAATGGTTTGACCTTCGCCCTGATCAATGAAATAACCAAATGCGAGAGCGAACAGGTTCCGCCAACGATTTCGTTTGGCAGGCGCCTTTACAGCAGGTGCGATTAGCGATTCAGTTGTCATCAATTACTCCCTGGAAACGTGCTTGAATAACAAGATAAATTCTAGAAAAATAAACCTGCAATGTCAAGTGATTTTCAGCACCGGAAAAGCCTGATTGAAAAAATTTTCAATTGGCAACCGATTAAAAGTTTATAAACTGTTTGTCTCTATTTGGGGTTTTTTTCAATTAGACTCTAGAAATGAATTGACTCTTCAACAATTTGAAAGTTCCCGGATTGAATATTCAAATTTTCAGGAATTGTGAGCGAATTTAAAGACTTTTACGCACAATCAAGATGGCCTGGATATATAGAACTTCTTCTCAATGTAATCACCGCTGGAGTTGTTAATAAGCTGATTATTTCTATATCAATTTGCTTTTCTTTTTTGTAAAATGGAAGCAAGTATGTTGAAAAACCTTTCTTACCCTAACTACCGTCAAATTTGGCACATCATTGCAGTTTGGGCAATTGAAACCATCGCATTGCTGTTGCTGGATAATACCCTGCCCGGGTTAAAGATTCAATCCAGTCAATCGGCTATTTTTGCGGTCGCGCTGATAGGCTTATTAAACGCAATTTTGCGACCATTGATCTTATATTTCACCATCACCATCACAATCACAGTGCTTACCTTTGGATTGTTTTCTTTTCTATTAAATGTGGCTGTGTTGCTGTTAGTCGTGCAGATTCTGCCTGGATTTATTATTTTTAATGGGCAAACTGCCATTCTGGTTGTGCTGGGAGTAACCCTGATTAATATGCTCAGTACTCAGATTCTTTCTTTAAATGAAAATGATTCCTACTACCGTTCAGTGATTCGCAGACTGGGCAGAACCCACGCCCACCGCACCAGCACAACAGAGCGTGGCATGCTTATCATCCAAATGGATGGGTTATCAAAGACTGTTCTCGAACGTGCGATTCAAGCCGGGCATATGCCTACCATAGCTGGCATGATGGCTGATCACCAGTATCAATTACAAAAATGGAATTGTGGTTTACCCTCACAAACCTCCTCCAGCCAACTGGGAATCATTTATGGGGATAACAAAGATATACCTGCTTTTCGCTGGTATGAAAAAGAGACCCAAAAACTGGTCGTTTCCAACCATCTTAACGACACAGCTCTGATTGAATCGCGGGTTTATAAGGAAGATAGCCTCTTGTTCAGTAATGCCTCCAGCATTGGCAACATGTTTTCAGGAAGTGCTGTCAAATCAGCTATGACAATGAGCCAGTTGACATCGGTTGGACAAATTTCCCGCCGCTCGGATGTGTTTTACAACTTTTTTCTCAATCCATACAATTTTACGCGCACGTTTTTCTTATTTATTGCTGACCTGGCTCTGGAAATTTATCAAAACCTGGTGCAAGTTATTTCCCGCCGCCAACCGAGCATACGACGCACGTTCCTTTTTGCAATTGAGCGCGCTGTTTCAGTTGTCTTTTTGCGAGAATTAACAACCCACATCATCATCGAAGATATGTTCTCCAAGTACCAGACAATTTATGCCACTTACATCGGTTACGACACAGTCGCGCATCATACAGGTATCGATAGCCCGGCTTCTTTTTCGGTTCTGCGCGGTCTGGATAAACAAATTCAACGTCTTGTAAAAACCAATCAATACATTTCGAATGCCTATTCCATAATTCTTCTTTCCGATCATGGCCAGAGTCAGGGAAAGAATTTCCGCCAGTTATATGGCTTAACGATTGAGAAATTGCTGCAAAAATATCTTCAAAATGACCAGAGTGTCATCAATGCCGGGGCTTCAGAGGAAGTAAAAGGTTATGTCAGTTCCCTTTTACAGGAAGTTCTCAACCCGCATAAAAGAGTCAATCGATCGATCAAACGCATTTATCGCCAGTTAAAAACGAAAAATGGAGATTTTACCTATTTTGATGGTCCTCCCCGCCCGGTCCCCTCTGACTCAGATATCATCATCTGCCCATCAGGCAATTTAGCTCAAGCCTACTTTCCGGAGTTTAACCAGCGTCTGAGTCTGGAACAGATTTCCAATTTTTATCCGCATCTCCTGGTAAACCTGGCCTGTCATCCTGGTATCTCTTTTATCATGCTCGACAGTGACGTATATGGGCCGGTTCTGCTTCACTCCCGAGGGATGTACTTTTTAGAATCTGAACGAATAGAAGGCAATGATATTCTCAGCCAATACCCCGCTCATACTCTGGGCCAACTACGAAAGCTTTCCACTTTTCGTCATTGCGGTGATATGGTCATTTTCAGCAGCTATGACCCCGAGACACAGAGCTCCCCGGCATTTGAGGAATTAATAGGACACCATGGCGGTATCGGCGGTTTACAAACAGAAGCGTTTGTTCTATTTCCGGAATCATTACCCTGGCAAACAGGCATCAATGATGCGGTAGATCTGCACAGACAGTTAAGGAAATGGCAGAGTCTAATCACTAATTAAGAGGTGGTCAGGGGTATTAATTCCATATTCAGCCAAGTTGGATCAATATCTGACTTTATTAAGTGGGCAGCGCAAGCGCTTGTGACCAAAATGAATGCTTTTTGTCATATGAAACACCTTAGTTTCCTCTTGTGTATAAGCCCTGTTCTAGATAACATTGATGATAGAATCAAATTGGGGAAGTGTGATACCTAATCGAATATTACCAATCAGGAGAAGTGAATGGAACCAATACGTGTTCTTCAATGGGGCCTGGGGGCCATGGGGAGCGGCATGTCGAAACTCATTCTCACGAAACCGGGGCTGCAAATCGTCGCCGCGGTTGATGGCCGCCACGAATTTGTCGGTAAAGATCTTGGGCAGATTTTAGGCCTTGATGATCCTCTCGGCATAACAGTCACCAATAAGCCCGAAACAATCCTGGATAAAGCCAAAGTGGATGTCGTTATCATTGCAACCACCTCCTGGCTGACCGAACAAAAATCAGATTTAGAAAAGGTGTTAAATGCTGGTATCAACTGCATTTCGATTGCAGAAGAGATGGCAGACCCGTATGCGCAGAATTCTCAGCTTGCAGTGGAATTGGATGCACTTGCCAAACAGAAAGGGGTAACACTGGTCGGAACCGGGGTGAACCCGGGCTTTGTTCTTGATTTGCTCGTAGTTGCACTTACCGCTGGCAGTCATCGAGTCGATCGTATTGAAGCATCCCGCATCAACGATCTCAGTCCATATGGGCCGACTGTCATGAAAAGCCAGGGCGTGGGAACGTCTCCGGAGGCATTCAGAGCGGGGGTGGCCGATGGTTCCATCGTTGGTCACGTTGGTTTTGTCGAATCGATCCATATGATCAGTGACGCGCTCGGGTTGGGCGTAGATCGGGTGGAAGAAAGCCGTGAGCCGATCATCAGCAGCGTGCATCGTGAAACAGCTCACATCATCGTGGAGGCCGGCATGGTGGCCGGCTGTGCACACATTGGCATTGGCTATCGCGATAATACCGAAGTAATCAAATTAATTCACCCGCAACAAATCCACCCCGCACTGGAAAAGCAGGAAACCGGGGATTATATTCATATCTTTGGCAAACCAGAAATTCACTTGGCTATTCAACCCGAAATAGCGGGTGGAGTTGCCACTATGGGCATTGCTGTCAATCTGATTCCCATAGTAATGGCTGCCACGCCTGGCTTGAAACGAATGATCGATTTACCTGTACCGGCAGCACTCATGGGAGCAAGTTCCTACCAACGTGCAAACTAGGACAATAAATTGGGTTAACCATCCGGCCGGCCAATAAATTTCCGGCTCAATGGCGAATACCAACAGGAGAGAGTATGAACACCGTTTCAAAAGGCACCTGGGTGGAAATTGAACAAATCGTATTAACCCCGCAACAACGGGCTGAAGGTTTACCGGAAGACACCAAAAAAGTGCCTTATATTCTCAAAGTATCGGGGTTTTTGGAACACGACGCAAACATCGGCGAAGAATGTGCCATACGCACAGTCATTGGGCGATTCTTAAATGGAAGAATGACCAGAGTAAACCCTGGCTATTCTCACAGTTTTGGCAAGACGGTTGCGGAACTGCTTTCCATTGGCATTGAGGGTAACAAATGAGTGCTTTGGATCTTTCCTACAACGCGGTCATGGCGCGCAAGAATGAGATTATGAAATCATCACTCGGGCTGGATTATGATGATTTCATCCAGAGCCCAATTTCTTTCGATTACGAAGGTATGATGCAGGCTACCGGCTATTCCCTGGATGATATCATCCAGATTCAGCGGGACACAAAAGTTGGCAATACGCCTCTTTTCGTTTTACACAACCTGACCGAAGCGGTACGCCAAATTTCCGCACCTGGCAAAGGAGCGACCATTTTGCTGAAAGATGAAGCTGCCAATGCTTCTGGCAGTTTTAAGGCAAGAAGAGCATCCATTAGTGCATACCAGGCGCAATTAAAAGGTTACGAAGGCGTGATTGCAGCTACCAGCGGTAATTATGGTGCTGCCGTGGCATCTCAGGCTGCCCAGCGCCACTTGAAATGTATTATCGTTCAGGAAGTATATGACAGCCGCGGAGTGGGCCAACCGGAGATTATTGAAAAAGGACGCGCCTGTGAAGCCTATGGCGCTGAAGTCCTCAAGTTAAGCGTTGGGCCTGAGTTATTCTATATGCTCTTGAGAACCCTGGAAGAAACAGGGTTCTTCAATGCCAGTCTTTATACACCCTTCGGGATTCGTGGCATTGAAAGCCTGGGATATGAAATTGGGAAAGAAGTGCAAGATCGATTTGGCCGGATTCCGGATGCAGTCATCAGCACTCATGCCGGCGGTGGGAATATCACCGGTACTGCCCGCGGTTTATTGGCAGCCGGTTGTGATTCAACCAGGGTTATCGCCTGTTCTGTCGACTTGAGCGGTCTCCATATGGCATCAGATACGGCTTTCAATCGCAAATCATTCACAACCGGTCACACGGGTTTTGGTATTCCTTTTGCCACCTGGCCAGATCGGGTGGATGTTCCCCGTAATGCCGCCCGCAGCCTCCGTTACATGGATGAATATCTGCTGGTGACTCAGGGTGAGGTATTTTACACCACCGAACTGCTTGCCAAATGGGAAGGGTTGGAACGGGGTCCTGCCGGAAATATCAGTCTGACCGCGGCGGTCGCGCTGGCACAGGAAATGGAAGAGGACCAGATTTTGGTCGTTCAGGAAACAGAATATACCGGTGCTGGTAAACACCATAACAGCCAGTTGTCCTTCGCACGAGAGAATGGTATTGAAATCCGGCGTGGCGACCCGCGGGATGACAAACCAGGCAGCACAATCATTATTCCGGAGCGCCTGGATCAAATCCATGGCAAATCGCAGGACATTGGAAAACTACGCCGCTCCTACCTGGTCAATGCAGCAAGCCATCACCCGGTTGAAAACTGGACGGATACCGATATCAACTTTTTGGCAGCAGATATAAAAAAAGACACAGGTTGGCTAAAGCACAACCTTCCAAATTAAATCGAAAAATGATAATAAGGAAACTTTCTATGACCCAGGATCGAATCGAAAAGTTTGAAAAACGACAGGAAGAACTTAAACAGATGAGTGATGAGGACTTGAAAGCACACTTTTGGGATCTTTGTTACCAGGTAGTCGATCCTATCGTAAACCTGGCAAAGACGCACACTTCGCCCTCCATCGAGCGCTCGGTGCTTTTACGTATGGGAATTGACAGTATTTCTGCCCACGCCGTGGTTGGACGTGTCAGCGAAGCCGGTTTGTTGGCGAAAGGCGCAGGACATGTGGTTATGCGAGTTGCTCAAAAATTCAACAAGAGCATTCCCGAAGCTGTCACGATTATTCTGGAACAAGAAGGCGCACTAGATTCTCTCTTTGAAACCTTTATCCTTCAAGGAAAAAGATCATGACCGCCAATGAAAAACTAAACCCTAATAAAAAAATGGATATTGAAGCCATTCTGGAAGGGTTGGAAAATTATCGCCCCATTCAAAAAGGCTGGCACTGGCGGGTAGTCCCGGATGAAGGCGTGGACATGGGGCCTTTCCATTTCCGCGATATGTCCACTCCCCTAAAGAATAGTATTGCGTTACCAGCGGCCAAGTATTTTGGCAACATTGATCCTCAGCCGGCATGCGTGGTAACAACCGAAATCGCCTCTGGCCGCTTCGAAGATGACCTTCGTCGGATGCGAATGGCTGCCTGGCATGGCGCAGACCATATCATGGTCATCCGCACCACCGGTCAGAGCCACATTGATGGTTTACTGGAAGGTACACCGGAAGGCGTGGGCGGGGTACCGATCACACGCAAACAAATCCGAGCCAGTCGCAAAGCATGTGATCAAATCGCCGAGGAAGTCGGCCGGCCGATCAATTTTCACTCGTACGTCTCCGGTGTAGCTGGCCCTGAAGTGGCGGTTTTATTCGCCGAAGAGGGCATCAATGGCGCTCACCAGGATCCCCAGTACAACGTGCTTTACCGAAATGTGAATATGTATCGCTCATTTGTCGATGCGGCCGAAGCCAAAAAAGTTATGGCTGGTGCCGGTATTTTCCAAATAGATGGGGCACATAATGCCAACGCTACCGCAAAAGATGGTTGGCTGGTTATGCCGGAACTGATGGTCCAGCATGGAATCAACTGTGCCTTTTCAGTTGCTGTGGGTATGGCCAAAGACCTGATCGGGCTCTCTACCGTTCCACCGGATTCACCACCGGCCCCCAAGCTTTGGTACGATTTGCCGTACGCGGTGGCATTGCGCGATTTCTTCTCCGAATTTAAGATGCGAGCCCAACAAAACACCCGCTATATCGAAGCTGACATCGAAGAAGCCATCCGTACACATACCATCGATACCCTTATTTCCATGCTGACCAGTGCCGATATTCAGAGCACAATCACGCCCGATGAAGGCCGCAATGTGCCCTGGCATTACAACAATATTCGTGCTATTCAAACTGTTAAACAAACCTGGTCAGCATTGGATGGGATCAATGAGCTTTTGACCCTAAAGCATGACGGCCCATTAGGAGCCATGGTTCGCGACATCAAAGAACGAGCAGTGGTTTTCCTGGAAGAAGTACTGGAATCTGGTGGTTATTTTGCTGCCGTGGAGCTGGCTTTTTTTGTTGATTCCGGGAAATATCCGCAGCGTAATGGTGATGGCATTGCCCGGGATGGTAAAGGTGGTGTTGGTGTTGATACGATCGTAGAACGAGATGCTGATTATTTTGCCCCGGTTTGCGATCACTTTGGAGTTAACCATTTTCCAGGCGGGGTTGAAAAGGCTTGTGACCCAATTGGTGGCTGTACCCTGTGTCACCCTGAAAAAATTGTCTACATTGATGAGCTTGACCCCGCCGATAGCTGCGATGCGCGGCTGGAACAAACCTACCCCTATCGCAAAGGTGATCTGGTAAAGCCCGAGGTAGAATGGGCTGGTGATGGCACCATTTTGACCCAATTTTTTGTGCCTTTACCCGAAGAGTATGCTGCTGCCTATGGAATTGAAATGGCAAAAAAGTTGGGGCTGGAAGATCCACAGGTGATTAACATCCAGGTGATGCACCCGGCCGAAGGCTGCTTTGTGGAGGTGAAGGGAAAAGTCACATTTGATATCGCCGCCAGCAGTCTCAAAGTGCCTGAAAAAGAAATAATCCTGCCGGAAGAGGAATTGCGATCGGTGGCAAGGCAAATTGGGCTTAAAGTTGTCGCAGCGACAGTCGGTGAAGATGAGCACAGCGTTGGTCTGCGGGAAATTCTGGATATCAAACACGGCGGTATTGAGAAATACGGCGTTAAGTATCACTATTTGGGAACCTCTGTTCCCATCAACAAGCTGGTGGATGCCGCCATTGAAACAGGATCACAGGCAATTCTGATCTCCACCATCATCAGCCATAACGATACCCACCGCACGCAGATGAAAAAACTGGCTGACCTGTGTGTAGAAAAGGGTATTCGGGACAAAATTATCCTCATCGCCGGAGGAACACAGGTAAACCGTGAAATGGCCGCTGAAACCGGCTTGGACGCAACCTTTGGGCGCGGTACCAAGGGAATCCAGGTGGTCAATGCGATGGTGAAAATACTTAAAACACGTGGTATGATCGAGTAAAGTCAGGCAGGTATTTTCGTGTCAATTGCTTCACAATTCCTAACTGTAGAGATCGGTTCCACCATTACCAAGGTGAACGCTTTCACATTGGAAGAAGGGGGCTATTTTTCACACCAAGCCCAGGGTTATTCTGCGACTTCAATTGATCGCGGCGATGTAACCATTGGCGTCAACGCTGCGATTGTCAACCTGGAAAGCCGTTTTGGCAAGATCAACACAAACGCGCACATTTACGTCAATAGTTCAGCTGCCGGCGGCTTGCGGATGACAGTGCACGGCTTGACCACCAGTATGACTGTCAGGGCTGCACGCGAAGCAGCATTAGGGGCGGGAGCTATAGTCAAAAAGGTCACTGCCGGTTTAATGGATCAAATTGACCTGGATGAGATCAGAAATCTGCACCCTAATATCATCCTGCTTGCCGGCGGGGTGGAATATGGTGAGAGGCAGATCGTTCTGCAAAATGCACAGCTCCTTGCATCGCTAAATCTTAATATTCCCATCGTCTACGCTGGCAACTCTGTCATCCGTCCTCATATTCGTAAGATTTTTGAAAACACGAAAATGGAGCTGCTTCTGGCTGATAATGTCTTTCCGGATATAGATGTCCTTAATATCACCCCTTTGCGAAAAATCATTCATGATGTCTTCAACCAGCACATTGTTCATGCACCCGGCATGCAGCACATTGCTGAACTGACAGACTACCAAATACTACCCACCCCGGCAGCAGTATTGAACTCAGCCGAACTTTTTGCGGAAGCCATGGGCGATTGCCTGGTGGTCGATGTTGGTGGCGCAACCACAGATGTACATAGTGTCACGAATGGCAGCAGGGAGTGGATGTGCAAACAGATTGAACCAGAACCGTATGCCAAACGAACAGTAGAAGGAGATCTGGGAGTGTATGTCAATGCCAGGAATATCGTGGCATTGAAGCAGGATGACTATTGGCAAAGCGAATTGGCTCATCTACAACCCATTCCACACGACCCTGAAGAAAAGCACCTGACACAATGGTTGTGCAGTGTTGCCGTTGAAATAGCTATTCGCCGCCATGCTGGTCAGATTTATGAACAATACACACCCAGCGGTAAAAAACAAATCCTGAAAGGTAAGGATCTCTCGGCAGTGCAATGGGTGATTGGAACGGGCGGAGCGTTGACTCGTGTCGCAGGCGGAGAGGAAATATTACGGTCAATCTGCCTGGGGGCCGCTAAGTATTTGCTGCCGCCGCCAACCGCCGCCATTTGGATGGACACAGATTACCTCTTCTCTGCACTTGGCACATTGGCTCAAACACACCCGGCGGCAGTCAAGGCAACTTTTCAACACAAAGCCGAAATGGAGTTCGCTTGAAGTTTCGTACCCCGCGTTTGGAAATTTACATCCGAAAAATTGAAGAGAATGCAGAAAACATCATCAAGCTCTGCCATGACAGGGGAATTGCGGTGGCGGGTGTTACCAAAGTGGTCACAGCCCAAAAATCAGTCGTGCGAGCCTTTATCCATGCCGGGATTGATTATCTGGCTGATTCCAGGCTTGAGAATTTGCAAGCCATCCACAGCCTGGGTACCGAAGTTCCTTTGATGCTTTTACGCAGTCCAGCCATCGATCAGGTGCAGCACGTGGTTGATATCGCCGACATTTCATTGAATTCCTCAGTAGAGACAATCAAACTACTCTCAGTGGTTGCGGCAGCCAATCATCGTCAGCACAAAGTTATCCTGATGGTCGATCTTGGTGATCTGCGCGAAGGCGTATGGCCGGATCATGTGGTTGATGTCTTAAAAGAGGTTGGCAATCTGACAGCCATAGAGGTTATTGGTCTTGGCTGTAACCTGATGTGCTATGGTGGCATCATCCCCACCCGTGAAAAGATGCAATTAATGGTGAATCTGCGCGAACAGTGCCGCCAGGAAACCGGACTATCCTTGCCGGTGCTCAATGGTGGCAATAGCGCCAATCTGTCGTTAGTATTGAGCGGGGAGATGCCACCCGAAATTAATCAATTGCGCATCGGGGAGACCATATTGCTTGGTCGCAGCGTCATCGATCGCTCGCCCTGGCCAGGCACTCATCAAGATACTTTCAAGGTTGTGGCCGAAGTTGTTGAGCTGGAGCGAAAGCCCTCTCTTCCGATCGGATCACAGGGTCAGGACGCTTTTGGCAGCATCCCACACTTCGTAGATCGCGGATACCGCCAGCGTGCCATCTGCAATATCGGGCGTCAGGACGTTGTTATTGACAACTTGCATCCTGAGGATTCAGGGGTTATCATCCTGGGTGGCAGCAGTGATCATCTTATTTTAGATGTCGAAGATGCCCACCCTGAGATCAAGCTCGGTCAGGAAATTTCCTTCATTCCCGGATACGCCGCTTTATTGGGAGCCAATACCTCAAAGTATGTCCATAAGGTCATTATAAGAAAGTAACAAAACATGCTCTATCAGACCCATGTCAGAGTCCATCTGGATAACATTCGCGATAATATCCTGGCCATCCGCCGGCAGGTAGGTGACCAGCGCAAGATACTCATCGCGGTCAAAGCCAATGCATACGGACATGGTGCTGTAGCAGTAGCGCGTATGGCTGAAGAGATTGGGGCGGATTACCTTGGAATCGCCACAGTTCCCGAGGGCATTAAATTACGCGAGGCGGGAATTGACCTGCCCATATTAAAATTTTCACCTGCATTCCCGGAAGAGATGCCAGCAGCGCTCGATAAGCATATTACGCTGACCATTTGTGATCGGACCAATACGCAGAAACTGCAAGAAATTTGTTCACATATGGGTCTAACCGTCCCCGTCCATTTAAAGGTGGATACCGGTATGGGCAGAATTGGCGTACAGCCGCAAGACGCCGCATCCCTGGTTCAATTCCTCGTAGAGAATTGCCCCAATTTGATTTTGGAAGGTGTCTATACCCATCTGCCGGTAAGTGATCTGGCTGATAAAACCTTTACGACCACACAATTAGCGCTTTTCAAGGATGTCGTCATTGATGTTGAGAAAGTGCTCGGCCACAAAATCCCTTTGGTGCATTGTGCCAATTCCGGCGGCATTCTTGGTCATCCCGATTCCTGGATGGATATGGTGCGGCCAGGAATTATGATCTATGGCCACTATCCTGATATCTGTACGCCACGCACCATCGCGCTCAAACCCGGGCTCAGTTTTTATACCCGCGTGTCATTTATAAAATATGTTAGCAAGGGAACCAGCATCGGTTATGGCCGCAATTGGAAAGCGCCTGAGGATACCTGGGTGGCTACAATTCCGGTCGGATATGCCGATGGCTTCAACCGTTTGTTTTCCAATACGGGCCGCGTCTTGATCGGCGGAAAATCCTATCCCATCATCGGTCGGGTGTGCATGGACCAGAGCATGGTTGATCTGGGTGCGCATACAAATGTCAAGGTGGGAGATCAGGTCACATTAATGGGAAAAGACGGAATGGAAGAAATTAGTTGTGACGAATGGGCGCAAAAGTTGGGGACAATCACCTACGAAATCACATGTCAGATAAATTCGCGTGTTCAAAGAATATATGGCTTGTAGCTCCTTCAGGAGCTGGAGGCGGGCAAAAGTTGATAGGTAGAAAACTGTAGAATGGCATGCTTTTTTTGGGTCTTTAAAGCTTTGATCATATCGCCATACTGACAAAAGATTGCAAAAATTTGAGAATTCTTGCAATCTTCGTTTTAGTTTTGGTTGGGGGCTGAAAAAACTTTACCTATTTTCGCATGGATTTCTCCACAAACTATTGTAAAGGGGCATCTGGGGTTATTTAGGTGAATTCGTTTTAAAATTAAATCGTAGATACGGAATCACGCTTCCTCCAACCTGCTCACGAAACATATCTATCGCGTATAAATAAATTGACAATAATAATGTAAAATAAAGATAACTTTTATGAGATCTTATAAAAATCACTCCAGAACCTGGCATCTCCACCCTCATTACACAATTCAATCCTGTCAAACTTTGAGGTACTCTCAATGCATCATTCATCGATGAAAATGGTTTCCCCAGGTTAAGCAAATAGACTTTTTTCTTGTTTTGGCCTGATGTTTAGAAAGAGGATTATGCTGGATAGAATCAAAACTCACTTTGAAATGCAAGCGTTACTGGAAGGCTATCCTTATTTCCAGCAGATTTTGCAGAATATTGAACAAGTGATTTGGATCCTTGACTTGAACACCGATCAGATTATCTATGTCAGTCCAGCTTTTAAGATCGTTTGGGGGCGTCCTTGTGAAAGCTTTTATGAAGACCCATCGGTTTTAATTGAGTATGTGCACCCGGAAGACCGCGTTCAAGTTCTGTCTGATGGTTCGGACGACCATAAGAAGCCTTTGAATCAAACTTTCCGGATCATACGGCCAGATGGAAGTTGGCGTTGGATTTCAACTCATACTTTCATCATTGGTAACGAGTTTACTGAGATGAATTACCGAGTGTATATCGCTCAAGATACTACAGACCAAAATCACCTGGATCGGGCGTTACGAAAGGCTCTGGATCGATCTCGTGAGCAATTTACCCTCAGCCGGCGAATGAGTCTGGCGCGAAAACCGGAAGCCGTGCTCAAAACGCTTATGTCTGCTGCAAAATTGCGCACTGCGAAACACGCTTCTATCTTGTTTTTTGAAACCCCTTCAGAGAGTCTTTCTCCTGAGATTGAAATCGTTACATCCTGGTCCTCGTCATCCCATCCAGCCAATCCTGTTTTCGCCGAATCGCTGAACGAAGCCACTCTTTTTGAAGACCTTGAAATACTGGATCTTATCCACCCTTCCAAACCATTGATCGTTTCAGATGTAGCCAAAGACCAACGTCTGACACCTCCAGTTAAAAATTTACTGGGGAAAGCACAAATCCAGACTCTGGCCATTTTTCCTATGGTCTCTTTAGGTAACTGGTTGGGCTGTTTGGTGGCGCTTTTTCCCCAAGAAGTACATTTCGAACAAATTGAGCTGCGGCATATCAAAGTTTTGGTCGATCAGGCGACAATCACTTTATATAACCTCCAATTATTGAAGACCGAGGCAGAATCGCGCCATGAGGCGGAACGGGCCAATGAAATCAAGACTCAATTTTTAGCCATGATTTCGCATGAACTTCGTACGCCATTAACCTCCATTATAGGGTTTACCACCACTCTCCTCGCTAATGATGTTGTCTGGGAACCGGATGAAAAACGTGATTTTATTGAGACAATTGAGCAAGAAGCCAATCGCCTCCAAGAACTGATTGACCATCTGCTGGATCTCTCCCGCCTTGAAGCGGGGATGTTGCCCATTTCACTGGAGCCCAACTCTCTATACGCGATTATTGAAGATGCCTTGCCACAATTTCATGCCTTAACCAGTGAACACTTCTTAACCATTCATCTGCAGGACAACCTGCCATTGGTTTACGTAGACTCCAAACGGATCGCTCAGGTACTGGTCAACCTGGTAGGAAATGCTTCTGCATACTCCCTTAAAGAGACTGGAATCAACATCTCGGCCAAAGTGCGGGGAAGTTTTTTGCAAATTGATGTCAATGATGAAGGACTGGGTATTCCACAGGGTGATCGCAAAAGAGTCTTTAGAGCATTTCAACGGGGTCAACAAGTGGATAATGGTAGGATGAAAGGTGCTGGATTAGGATTAGCCATCTGCAAAGGGTTGGTCGAAGCCCATGATGGCCGGATTTGGATTAAGAAAAAAAATACCCCAGGAACAACTGTTTCTTTTACTTTACCGCTAGTTCCATCACATCCACCAACTATCCCTACAGAAAAAGTATAAAAAACGATGGGCAATATTCTAATTGTTGAAGATGATCCAAATATCCGCAAACTGGTGCGTGTCAACCTGATCAAACGCGGTTATACCGTTTGCGAAGCAGAAGACAGCCATCAGGCTATAGCTCTCTTCCAGTCTGAAACGGTGGACCTGGTTCTGCTGGATATGGTTCTTCCCGGCCTTTCAGGAGTGGATATATGTATATGGATACGTGCCCGTTCCGATGTGCCAATCATTGTATTGAGCGCACATTCCGAAGAAGACCTGAAAGTGGCCGCGCTGGATGCGGGCGCAGATGATTACGTCACAAAACCTTTTGGGCAGGAAGAGTTGCTGGCACGAGTACGCGCATTTCTAAGAAGGTCCTATTCAACTACAGATGCTTCTACTACAAAAATTCAGATTGACGAATTGCAGATTGACCTGGAAGCACGCCGGGTTTTTATAGGTGATGCCGATTTGCATCTCACCCGAACGGAATATGCGATCCTCTCAGAACTGGCCCAACGCGCAGATGCAATTGTTACACACAACGAATTGATTACACATGTTTGGGGGCCAGAATACCGGGGGTCGAATCACTATTTGCATAACTATCTCGGGCGGCTGCGCAAAAAGCTGGGGAGCTATAGCGATCTTCTCGAAACCGTGCCAGGTATGGGTTACAACCTGCATATCAGAAGCAAACGCTGACCTCCATATTTAAATAAAGAGAGTTTTGTTAGGATCTATCGAGGACACGTGTAGGTCTATTCGGATAAAATAAATTATCCGAATAGTAATCTTCGAATCAGAAAGTATAGGAAAAAAATGGATGCAAAACTTTATATAGGTAATATTTCTCACGAAACGACCGAACAGGATCTGCGCACGATGTTCAGTGATGCAGGCACTGTTGATACAGTCGATTTAATCATGGACCGCCAAACTGGCAAATCCAAGGGATTCGCTTTTGTAACCATGAGCAGCCTTGCTGAAGCAGAAAAAGCGATCAGCATGTTCGACGCCAAAGAATTAAATAACCGCACGCTAAAGGTCAATATCTCAAAGCCTCGTGAAGAACGTCCTTTCAGCCGGCGGTAAACGCAACACCAACGAAGTTTTCATAACCATCAGAAGCGATAAGACTTCGGGGTCTCAATAAATAGTATCGAGTCTGTGTTCTGAGGCTCGATACTTCGTGTTTTCGTAAGAACCAATTGTTAGGGATTTTATAGATTTTCGCAGGGACGTAGATAGGCAGAGTTCTGTACTATGGAACTAACATAAACGATACCACCAGAAATCTAATAACTCAACACGACAACCCAGGTTTCATAAAAGGAAAGATACCCATGTCAGACAACCCAGTTAATAAAGACAAAAGTAAAGTAAAGACGAAAACCAAACGGTTATCCAAAGGAAAGCGCACCCATGTGCGCAGGATGAAAAAAGCAGCTCGCGATGAAGGCAAAGTATACAAACCAGAAATTCTTTAGGCAGCTCATTTAAAAGAAGGGAGCCAGATGCCACAGATGACACGTTTTGAAAGAAAAAATGTGAGGGCTTCTATCCAACCCAATATTGGATTAGAAACAAGTGTGCGTTTGTCTGTTATAGAGATGCTCAATCTTCTTTTGGCAGATGAAACTGTACTCTCGTTTAAAACCCAACACGCGAAATCACGTCCAGGCGGAGAAGATGGTTCTGGTTTTCACCTCCTCTATTCCTCCCAGTACAAACAGATCGAAACGATCTCAAAAAAGATTAGAGAAAGAATTAAAATTATGGGTGGTATGCAAATCTTCAATGCCGAGAAATTATTCAGCACCGCTCGGCTGAATGGAAAACCAAATGGGCTTTACAACATCATCAATATTTTAGCCGATCACGAAGCTTTCATTCGTTTCTTACGAGATGATGCCCAGAAATGTTCCGAAATATTTGATGATCAGGGTACATATGCAATGCTTATCAACATTTTACGTGTCCATGAAAAGATAGCATGGATTCTTCGTTCCCAAATTAGCCATGAAGCAGTATTTGGCAATTAAAAGAAAAGGAAAATAAAGAAATGAATAAAAATCAAATTGATAAGAAAGTTCAACACGATGTCGACCAAGTTAAAAAAGGTTTAAGCAACCTTGTAGAAGATGAAACTGTTCAGATGAATAAATTAAAAAATAACCTGACACAGACCACTGGAAAAGCAATGGACAATCTAACCGAATGGGTTGGGGATAGCACATCGCAATTGGGCGAGGGCTTTGATAAACTAACGGCCGATGCAAAGGAAAAGATGGTTGAATCTGCGAGAATGGTCGAGAAGGATCTGAAAAAAGGACTTGACCAGTATAACGACAAAGCTCAGAAAGTTGCCGACATGATTCCAGGAGATTTCAGTAAGAAAGTCGCCAAATACCCCTGGGTAGCGATATCGGTTGGCCTGGCAGTTGGTTTAATTCTGGGTCAGATACTCAAACCCGTCCGCCAATCCCTAGAGTAGACCCCAATAGATACTATAACAAATTGAAGAGAAATTCAAGGAGAAGATAAAATGACTGATATAAGAGAAACAAGAACCACCGAACATGAAACAGGCAGCGAACAGCGTGTCGCTACATTTAAAGCGACTCAATTGATCTGGCTGTTGCTGGGTATTCTGGAATCCCTACTTGCATTGCGGATTTTGTTTAAGCTAATCGGGATTAATGCGGCAAATCCATTTGCGACCTTCCTTTACGGCATCACAGGGCTTTTCGTAGCGCCCTTCGAAAGTTTGATAGGAGCCCCTACGGCAGGTGGCATGGTGTTAGAAATATCTTCTATCATTGCCATGTTCGTTTATCTGCTTGTTGGATGGGCAATTGAACGGATTATCTATGTAAGTTTCTATCGTCCGCGTGGACCCAGAAGCGTCAGTCAGACAGTAGTAACCGATCATATTCCCCCGCTTGAAACGCATACCAGCGAAAGTCAAACTACCACGACAGTACACAAGAACGATCAAACATAGAATTCAAGCGAACCTCGAAATATTTATCAACCAACCCTGGTTAATTCATATAACAATAGAATCACCAGGGTTGCCCAACATGTAGAAAGGAAAAAAAGTGAATCTAATTAATTTTGTTGTATGGCTTACTGTTGGAGCTGTTGTCGGTTGGTTTGCCAGCCGGATGGTGCAATTGGAACGCAAAAAGACTGTCAGCATTTCCGCCTGAGTAGAACTGGGCTTTGAACAAGAAGTTGGATTTCGCAAGTTAGGTAACCGCTGCTGAGAATAAATTCTGCGGTCTGATACGCATGGATGTTAATTCAATTTTAAAAAAGTAAAAAAATAGTCCTTCAATGGAGAAATCAAAGGGGACGTAAAGGTGTGAGTAAACGCAAATCAGGTAAAACAAAATCAACACCTTTTTCAAAAGACAAGGTCAGCAGCAGTGTCACATCGGTCTTGAAGGCCGCAGAAAGTCAACCCGCCAAGGTTAGCGAGACCGGGAAGACCGCCTATGCCACTAAAGATAGCGCAAAATCTTCTTCGAATTCAAAGAAAAAGAACAAAAAAGGCTAACAGAATATTCAGGCTAAAATAAATCATGTCATAACCCGCGCGCATGATTTAGAAAACCTGCGTAAAAAATATGTATTCGCCTCCAATGAGGTCAAGCATGAATTTCGAAAATAAATCTTCAAAATGATACAGAAATAATTCCAACCTTTAGCCTTTATGGAGAAGCCCATGCACCCATCTGCACTCACAGGTCAGCAAGCTGATTCCCAGCACAGTGAAGAAAAAATTCTGATGGAGCCCCACTTTGCGCTTAATCAATTCGTTGCCCTTGGCGCAGCTCAAAGCAGCATAAATGTATTGAAAAACTTACTGAACCGGCTGGCTGGTTTCTTTCAATTGTCGGAAGAAGAAAAAAACGAGGCTGGTATTTATCTTGGTAACCAGCATTACAAATAAGGGCTGGTTATTTTATAAACAACAATCGTAATCGAGGGTTAACTAATCAGCCAATAAGAAGAATTAAAAGGGGCACGTAGGGATCGGCAAAATAATCCGAAACTCTTTTTCTCTATGGCTGAAGCCTGTGATTCTTTCAAATTAAGCTCAGACTTCCATCAATGAGATTATGAGGAATAATAATGGGCAAACGAAATAAATCGGTGAATAAAAAAATGACATTATAGTCAGCATTAACCGAAATATTTTAACAAGGAGAAATCAAATGGATATCTTAACGAGAGCAGAACTAAAACAGTTGATGATTAAAGAACAGCAATGGTGTGTTTCAATTTATCTGTCGACCCATCGTACTGGGACAGAAGGCCAACAGGATCCAATTCGGCTGAAAAATCTGCTTAAAGAGGCTGAGAATCAATTATCTGCCCGGGGCGTAAGCACGCGTGATGCGCAAAAATTGCTCGAACCAGCAAGCAATTTGTTGCAAGATTCCGATTTTTGGCAGCATCAGAGTTATGGTCTGGCAATTTTTCTCTCTTTCAACGGAGTTCACAGCTATCGCCTTCCATTAAATTTTGAAGAATGGGTGGCTGTTGAGGATTATTTTTATATCAAGCCGTTGATGCCGCTATTCACTGGAGATGGCCAATTCTACATTTTGGCGTTGAGCAAGAATGACATCAGGTTGCTTAATGGTACGCGCTATAACGTCAGTGAGGTTGACATCGGGCAACTGGTTGGCAGCCTTGATGAGGCGATCTCGCCCGACAATCATCAAGTGAACTTACAACTGCACACTTCCGGTTCCACAGGAGCAGCATCAGGGGGCAAATCAGCAACATTCCACGGCCATGGAGGTGGTGATGAAAGTAACAAGGATGATCTCCTGCGCTACTTTCATCTTGTAGAGGATGCCCTGACTGAGTTTCTTCAAGGAGACGAAGTGCCACTCGTGTTGGCGGGAGTGGAGTATTTGCTTCCAATCTATAAAGAGGCTAACAAATATCCAAACTTGATCGATAGGGTCATTAAGGGCAACCCGGATTTGTTAAGCAAGGAAGAGTTACATAAAAGCGCCTGGGATATTCTGGGGCCATTATTCCAGGAAGCACAAGATGAGGCTGCTGCAAATTACCGACAACTTGCCGGTCAGGCGAGCAAACTGGCTGCAGACACATTAGAACAGATAATTCCAGCCGCCATGAATGGTCGAGTTGAAACTTTGTTTGTTTCCGCTGGAATGCAGCAATGGGGTGTTTTTCATCCCACGACCAATAATATTGAGGTACATGATCAAAAAGAACCTGGCGACGAGCACCTGCTTGACCTGGCGGTTGTTCAGACATACTTGCAAGGTGGAACAGTCTACGTACTGAAACCAGAAAAAGTGCCGGGCGGAACACATACCGCTGCTATACTCCGTTATTAATCAAGCGCTATTGCGACAAGAAAAGCCGTTTTGGTTTGCAATGGTTTCCGAATGTTTCACATATGTTTATTAAGTATCGTCCACTGCGTATGAAAAGAGAACAGGTTGGACAAGAAAATTTTTCTGTGACGATTAAAGACGCGTGCCAGGTTTGTTTTTTATAACCTTGTCGACCTCTTTCGTTGAACTGACTTACCAACCGATCCCAAAGCTAGTTTCCGGTAGATCGTAGGCTGGGTACATATACGTTTTACCCAAACGGTTACGGAAAATATTAGATTTTGAATATTAAAATACCCTTCGACTTCATCCACGAACTGAATGAAATTCTGACCAACGCTGGTTTTGGTTGTTAATATGGCCTGGATTGTGACAAGGCTGGCTAGATAACCTGATGCCAGGGTTGTAGCAGATAGCATGCATCAAGGGGATAGGGCTTCTAAATTGGTGAATTAAAAAACCCAATATTTTTAGATATTTTATAGGTTGTATCAAGGACATAGATAGCTCCAATCGAATAAGATGTGAATATACAAAATAGCCTTCTGCAATAGAAAATACAGATTGTCAAATGCAACAGAAAGGTGTACCAGGTTCCAGGAAACAGATGAAATGGCTGGCACATTACAGTTCCCGGTACATCGTCTTAAGCAGATGGAAAGCTAATTTGGAAGATTATGAGGAGATGATATGAACAAAGATATTTTGGAAGGTAAGTGGAAACAGGTTCGTGGTGAGGCTAAATCGTGGTGGGGAAAACTTACCGATGACGATTTAGATCGTGCGGCTGGTAAGTTCGATATTCTTACCGGTTTGCTTCAGGAAAAGTATGGCTATACCCGCGAGCAGGCTGCCGACGAAATCGATAAGCGTGTAACGGAGTATGAAGCCAATTTGAAAAAATAAACTATTTTGTTACATAGGAGAATAAAATGAACTTGCTTATATACCTTGTTGTTGCTGCTGTCATCGGATGGGTGGCCACTGAACTGATGCATGACCGTTCGAACCTGCTGATCAATATTATTGTAGCTGTCATAGGCGCATTCCTGGCGGGATACTTCCTGAGCCCCCTATTTGGGGTCGGGACGATCAATGATGCCATCACTATCCCAACCATGCTGGTCACGTTGCTTGGAGCTATCATCCTGCTGGCGATTGTTCGACTGATCCGGCGCAGATAATAACTCTTATCATTCTCCTCTCGTGTACGCAATATCATGGACAGGGATGTGTCAGTCACGATAACTTTGCCACCAAACACAGAGGAGATACCCTTCAATTCACAATCAGGAGCTTTAACCGGACTGGCTAGGCTAACCTCTAATTACCTGACCGATCCGGTGGCTTCATTAAATCATTTCTAAGGAGAAAAATCTCATGTTATGGACTATCATCGTTATTCTTATTGTATTGTGGCTCCTCGGCTTTTTTGGCAGAAACATCAGCTCTAGTTTTCCTAAAACGGGCAGTTGGATCCATGTTTTGATCGTTATCGCTCTCATTCTCATCGTATTGAATCTTGCCGGGGTAATTTAACTCTCCTCGGGATTCGACCTGATCAGCTCAAGTGAAACAGATGAGGTAATCTTATTCCCCTACCACTCAGCAATCATCCAATGATTGCTGAGTGGCGAAGATTATTGGTTAGAATCCCCATGAGCAAAACGTCGAGAAAACCATCAAAGTATTAGAAGCCATTCCTTCTTAGCGGATCATTGTTGCCAAACCACTAAGTGCGGATTGACCAACAAGAAAAAGTTTTCAAACAAAGCCGTTGGCCACCTGTAGGCTGAGCAGGAAGGAAAAAGATTGTGGTAACACCACCTTATCTATGGACATTTCGGCGAATTATGTGGGCAACGCTGGTCTTCGTTTTTGTCGCCCTTAGCTTCTGGCTTCTCTATCGATTTCACCAGGTCATTTTCATTTTTTTTATTTCTATTGTGATTGGCACAGTGTTCAGACCAGCCGTCACCTGGCTGAACCATCTTGGATTGCCCAGAAAAACAGCGGGCATTCTCACCTACTTTATTTTCCTCGCTATTTTCCTCAGCTTCATAATCTTATTATTTCCTTTAATCTTCGAGCAAGGATCAACACTTGTTTCAGCCATACCTGGATACTACCAAAATCTGCGTGAAGGATTGGCCAATAATACCAATCCATTAATTGTGCGCTTGACTGAGTTACTTCCAACCGCACTATCCGGCCTTGAACCGACACAACAAACGGGACAGCAGCTGCTGAATTTTGCCGGAAAGGCGGCAGGCTACCTGGCATCGGCGGCTAATGCCACCTTTTTGACCATTACCATTTTGTTGTTAGCCTTTCATTGGACACTTAATGGGCCGCAAGCCATTCAATCGTTGTTATTATTGGCCCCAAAAGCCCAGCGTATAAGTATTACCCAATTGATTTCAGAGATGGAAATCAAAGTCGGTTCTTTCATCGCCGGGCAAGGACTACTTTGCCTGATAATCTTTTTCATATCACTGATTGCCTATTTGATCATTGGCTTGCCGAACGCTCTGGTACTGGCAATTATAGCGGGCGTATTGGAAGCAGTGCCAATCATTGGTCCACTTCTCGGCGCCATCCCCGCAGGGGCAGTTGCGCTATCTATCGATCCTTCCAAGTTGATCTGGGTAATTGTCGCTTCAGTTATCATCCAGCTGCTGGAAAATAATTTACTTGTACCGCGCGTCATGCGAAAAGCGGTGGGGATCAACCCATTCGTATCCCTGCTGGCGATATTTGCCTTCACCTCATTGTTTGGTATTGCCGGCACACTGATGGCCATACCCATTGCGGCAATCATTCAGCTTTTACTCAATCGTTTTGTATTCCATCCCGCAGCAGTTGAATCGGAAGTCTCTACTAATCGCGATTATGCCAGCCGCCTGCGATATTTAGCGCAGGACCTCGCTCAAGATCTACGCAAACAAGCCCGAAACAAAAAAAGAGGCTCTGACCTGAGGGTCAAACAGATCGATCAGGTGATGGATGAGATTGAGGCTATTACAACCGACCTAGATGCTTTGTTGGAACAGGTCAACATGAAAGGTGTTGTATGACAAAGCAATTGGGAAGATTCAGTGCAGCTGTTATGGTCACTTTGTTAGCTCTGATTGTGCTATGGCAGTTCCGTATTGTCGTTGTTTACGTGTTGATCTCATTGATGCTTGCAGCATCGCTGCGCCCTTTGATCCGACTTCTGGTTGGGCGAGGCGTTATAGTCCGCATTGCCTGGATTCTCCTGTTTCTGACAGTCCTGGCGGGGTTCGGTTTCTTGCTTTTTTTAACCGGCAAAACCGCGATCAATGAGATGCAATTGTTGGCTAACACCGTTTCTGTGCAAGATAAATGGAGGCTGCCAATCTGGTTGGAAGGCAGCACCTTTCAATTGTCGCTGGTTGAGCGGCTGCCAGCACCGAGTCAGCTTTTCGATGCAATCATAGGCAGCGAGGGACAGCTTGTAATTCCGGCCATAGTCGACATTTCGCAAGGGATTGGCAGCGTCACGAGCGGTATCCTCATTATCTTGGTACTGAGCATCTATTGGGCCATCAGTCAGGTTCTTTTTGAGCGCCTTTGGCTCTCTTTGCTTCCATCTGATCTGCGCAAACAGGCGCGAGATATCTGGAAAACAATAGAGACAGAAACCGGTACTTACGTTCGTAGTCAAATCTTGCGAAGCCTTATGGCCGGTCTGCTATTTTGCCTTGGGTATTGGCTGCTCGGATCGCCTTACCCTGTGTTTATGGCGCTGGTTGGCGCGTTGGCATACCTGGTTCCCGTTGTTGGGACAGCTTTAGTGTTTGTTTCACCCCTCTTATTGGGGCTGGTAACCAGTGTACAGCTAAGTGCGTTAACGGTTCTATACTCGCTCATGGTCTTGGTTGCTCTGGGCATATGGATCAATCCCCGGCTTTTTAACCGCAAATGGGATAATCCCATTCTTGACGTCGTTCTTCTCATTGCGCTTATGAACGCTTTTGGCATAATCGGAATCATAATAGCGCCACCGTTATCAGTAGTGTGTCAAATTTTGTGGAGCCGACTGGTAAGCCACCGTCAGTCCTCAGGAGCAGCTGTTCAAGTTTCGGACCTTAAAGAACGCCTGGTCAACATTCAAAACTCCATAAAGGAAATGGAAGAACCAAATCTACCTTTGATAACCAGCAGTATGGAACGGCTTACAAATCTGATCACAGAAGCTGAGCCCATTTTGCAGGCATCTCAGGCCATCGAGCCTTCACCGTCAATTAATGAAATTGTATCCTGACCTATAAAGGAGGTGCGTAACTGCCAGAACAAAAATGGTAAGAAAATCATAGCCACACTGCCCCGGTATATTAATATGCCCTCATATTCTTCCGGGAAAATATTGTAACGAGATAGTATCAATTAAAGGGAATTTATATGCGACACAATCAGAACGACAGACACAATCCAAAACTGATCGTCCTCATTCAGCCAAATATTGGTCTTGATAAAGACGCCCGCCTTTCGGTTGTAAAATTGCTTAATCATGCTCTGGCAAATGAAGCTGTTCTTGCGTTAAAAACACTCAGCGCGGATCGCAACATGATGGGAGCAAGCTTCTTTGCTCTACACAATCTATTCGATTCACAATATAAACAATTGATTGATATTTCTGATGAAATCGCGGAAGGTGCGCGGATGCTGGGTGGTATTACCATTGGCACTCTCCAGGAATTTATTGATTTCACCCGATTAAAAGAACAACCTGGAATTGTTCCGGATGTCTTGCAACTTCTGGCTGACCATGAAAACATCATCCGTTATTTAAGCGAAGATGCCAGAAAATGTTCAGAAGAGTTTGAAGATGAAGGCACCTACGAATTGATGATAAGTGTCATGCGTTTGCATGAAAAGATGGCCTGGATGCTGCGTTCTTTCCTCCAGCCGGTGCTTTCCGAGGAAGAATCCAAAAAATCAGATTTTGATGATCCAACCCTGAGGACTTTTTTTGCACGAAAAGAATATGAGCTGATATTATAGAAAAACCATGACTAATGTAATCAGAAGAGGACAGAGCAACAATACAGGTCAGGGTTTAAGAGCTGATGAGTAACGCTCATGTTGTCGATCTTAAAAAAGCAAATGCAAGACGAGAAAGGTTATTGACCTTGCTTGAAAACAAGTCCGATTACAACAAAAAAAACACCAGACGAATCAGGAAAAACGTATGAAACAATTTTATGAAACAAAAAGAAGTTACCACAATGATCACAATCGGTTTGGAGAGTGACCTATGAATAAACAACCTGTTCGAGTTATTGTGGGGCGTGAGGTTGAGCTAACCTCACCAGGTATATTGGGAAGAAAGTTTGACTTCAAATCCGGTCACACCTTTCTAACGCAAGAATGGTTTTATCCTGGCGAGCTTTATGCGAAAGGTGTTCAGGCAGGGAAGCCTCGCGATCAGTGGAGCTTTTGTACCAATACGGGAACCGATCTTCCCTTGTTCTTCGATGGCGGGGATGTAAGAGGAGTAGTCATTCCCAATGACCCCGAAATGATCAGGGTCTTCGAGAAGGCACCCTTCAATGTGAAAATGGAAGATTGTCTGCAATGAAAAAAGCAATCTACTAAACTGGTGAACATTCATTATGCCAAATGAATGTTTCCTACGCGCAAAGTAATTGATCGATCGTAATTCAGTGCTCGACCGGACCCCATAAATTTCGCGCTACCAGGATGTTCCAAACATGAGGAACGATCCAGTGAGTCTTTGTTCCAATGGCTACAAAATAGCAAATGATATGCTTCGCTAAAAGACTCACGCTACGCACATCGATCACCTATATCGTCCAGTTGCGGGGTTCCTGTTTGCAGGGTAGGTTGCGGCGTATCCAGCGTTCGCGGGTTTGGCTGACGTTTCCGCCCAGTTGCTCTTCCTGGGATTGCAGGACATGAAGCAAACCTACTTTGCTAAGCTCAGGGGCGCAAGCGTGGCTACTCCAGGGACTTAGATCAGAAGGGGAATGTGATGATCTTAGTGGCCACTTTTCCCTTTTCCTCATTTTCCAGCTGTTCTTCTTCGTGACTTAATATGTCCTGAAGATATACTCTCGGCAGGTAGGAATTTGTTCTTTGGCAGGTGTGGAATGTACTAAAGAAGGAGTTTCACTACCCTCAAAAACGGACGGTGGACATAATTAATATTAGTCTGAATATCGCCGATTCAAATTTGAGGACCGGCTGTCAATTTTCACCGCGGAAAGTCGCGTCAAATCCTGCATCCAGTCTAAGCCTATTCGAGGATCTACTGCTGGTGCGTTCGTTTTTGAACGCACCCTACCAACTGAGTAAAATTCATACTTGACTTCGCCAAACAGCATGTAAAATTGAAGCAGGAGGAAAGCATGCAAACTATTCACGTTGCCAGATTACGAACAGACGCTATTTTACCCACCCGCAAACATCCCCAGGATGCCGGCATAGATTTTTACGCCGCCACAAACATGACGATTCCCGCGCACTCCCATTCCATCGTCCCCACCGGAATCACGATTGAAATTGAGCCGGGTTTCGTCGGTCTACTCAAACCAAAAGGCGGCAATAACCACCTGCTGGGTGCCGGTGTAGTTGACGCCGGTTATCAAGGCGAAATTCTGATCAAAGTTGTCAACCCTTTCGCCAATGACCTGATCATCAATAAAGGCGATGCGATTGGTCAGATGTTGATCATACCCATCCTCACACCTGCTGTAGAAGAGGTCAGCCTGGCAGAGATTCATAACAGACAATCTCAACGCGCAAACAGCGGCGGGATCGTTTCACAATACCAGCAGCCACCAACATCGCAAGTTGAAGAATAAAATATGTTAAATATCTTCGTGTTTCAACTCTCTCTGCAAGCCAGATAGGTTTTCGAGATTTTACCAGACGGACAAATTTGGTATACTTTTTCAAAGGAAGTTGCGCAAAAATCCCGATCTCCTGATCATCATTCGCTTATTTATCCATATACAAACATTATACAAACCATCTCGTCCTGAGAAATATTTTTTTATAATTTAGATATAAACAAACAGAAAGATCGTCGTTGAAAATTATGCAAAAAATTGTAATTGTAACTGATAGCACTTGTGACCTGCCGGAAGATGAAGTAATCGCCAATAACATTTATGTCATCCCTTGTTACATTAACATGAACGGTAAGAGCTATCTCGACGGTGTTGAATTAACCCGCGAAGAGTTCTTTCAACAATTGCCAGATTCCAACCCTCTACCAACGACTTCCGCACCAGGAATAGCCACCTTTATTGAAACATATCAAAGCGCTGCCGACGCCGGAGCCACAGGCATCATCTCCATACACATTTCGCAGACATTGAGTAATATTTCCAATGTAGCCCAAATTGCGGCTGACAATTTCTCAACCATTCCAGTGAAAGTGATCGATTCCGGTCAACTCTCCATGGGGTTGGGACTGCTGGCGTTGGTGGGAGCTCGCCTGGCAAACAGTGGCGCAGACCTGGAAACCGTTGCAGCTGCCATACTCGAGAAAAAACCGCTGACCAATGCCTTTGCCAAGCTGGATACACTTGAATATCTGCGCCGCGGGGGCAGACTATCCGCAGCCCAGCACGGAATCGTCAGCCTGCTGGATATCAAACCGATCACAAAAATGAACAACGGCAATTCTGTCATGGAGATGGTACGCACCCGCCGCAGAGCTTACCAACGTATGCTGGAAATTGCTAGAGACCTGGGACCAGCTGAAATGTTAGGCATTATTCACGCCAACGCACCGGAGCTGGCTGATCGGATCAAGAACGATATCGAGCTAATCTGGCCCAACGTGAAACCTCTGATCAGTCTGGTGACGCCGGCCATTGGCGCACATGTGGGACCAGGTACGGTTTGTATTGCCAGTATTCAAGAGTACATCAAAAAACCACTGCTTGAATCGCGTATGACCCAAATAAAAAAGCGCGTAAAGGAAGTTGTCACCCAGATTCCAGGATTGGGGTCTGTTGAGAAGGAGTAATTAATGAGTTTTTGGAGTTTATTAAGTATTATTGCATTGGTGATCTGGGGTATTATGACTCTACTCTGGTTATTGAGTCTTGTCCTCAAGGATGCCGGTATCGTCGATATTTTTTGGGGGCTCGGATATGTTATTGTCAATTGGGTTGCTTTTCTGGTCACACCAAACGAAGCTTTGCCCCGCCATTGGCTGTTAAACATGATCGTTACCATCTGGGGACTTCGTCTCTTTCTGCACATATTACTTCGTAATGTGGGCAAGCCGGAAGATTTCCGCTATCAGGATTTCCGCAAAAAATATGGAAAAAAGTTCTGGTGGTACAGTTATTTTCAGACGTTTATGCTGCAGGGCTTTTTAATGTTCATCATTTCCACTCCGCTGGTTCTCACTCAATTCTCCAGTACGCCTCGCAATTTGGGTTTCCTTGAGTTTTTCGGCCTGTTGCTATGGGTGATTGGCTTCTTCTTTGAAGCAGTTGGTGATATCCAATTGACTCAGTTCAAAAAGAATGCGGACAACAAGGGCAAGATTTTAAAAAGTGGGGTTTGGAAATATACCCGTCACCCCAACTACTTTGGTGATGCCACCCAATGGTGGGGCTATTATCTAATCGCTGTGGCTGTACCCTTTGGTTTCTTGACCATCTTTTCACCGCTGATTATGACTTTCTTTCTCATCAAGGTCTCGGGGGTTGCTATGCTGGAACGCACGATGGCGGAAAAGAAGCCTGGTTATAAAGAATACATGCAGAACACAAACGCATTTATTCCCTGGTTTCCAAAGAATACGTAAGTGATTAAGGAGGAAAAATGAAAATTACACGAATCTTAAACCTACTGACTTTATTGTTGACCATTACCGTCAATGCCCTTGCCAACACTCTTCCGATCAATAACCGCATGACCGGTGATATCAGTGACAGCTTCAACGCGCTCTTCACCCCGGCCGGCTACGTCTTCGCCATTTGGGGTGTCATTTACCTGGCTCTGGCTGCCTTTGCCATTTTCCAGTTGCTGCCCGCTCAGAAACACAATGAACGCATCGATCGAATTGGCCCGTGGTTCATCATCGCCAATTTAGCGAACGCTGCCTGGATCTTTGCCTGGCATTATCTCCAGTTTGCCCTTTCACTCGGCATCATGCTGATTCTACTGATTTCGCTGCTGGTTATTTACACCCGCCTGAAAATCGGTACAAAAGCTGTCAGCCCAAAAGAGCGCTGGCTGGTCGATGTCCCCTTTGGCATATATCTGGGCTGGATTTCGGTGGCTACCATCGCCAATGTTTCTTCGGTTTTGATTGATTTGGGCTGGAATGGATTTGGGATCTCAGCCGAAATTTGGACGGTGATCATGATCGTGATTGCGGTAGTTCTCGGCATCTTAATGACCTTGCGCCGGCAAGAAATCGCCTACCCGCTGGTGCTGGTTTGGGCAATCTTCGGCATCAACCAGAACAGCATAGGCGGTCCATTTGTGCACACCACCGCATTGGTGGCTGCCATCGTATTGCTGGCGGCCGTCTTCCTGCTGCGTGGCGTAATCCGCCGGCAGAGTTTGATCAAACGCTATACGAGTTAATATAGTTTTTAGTACTCTCAATTAAAACTGGCAGAACAATCTGCCAGTTTTTTTATGCATCAGATGGTGCATGTGATGGAAGATAACAGGCGTTCACAGAAAGTTCGTAAAAAAATCCTCCCGGAGATT
The DNA here is from genome assembly GCA_038329785.1 of Anaerolineales bacterium. Lineage (GTDB taxonomy): Bacteria > Chloroflexota > Anaerolineae > Anaerolineales > Anaerolineaceae > UBA6170. The sequence continues at coordinate 43,211 of JBBQNI010000017.1, forward strand.
CCTTGTAAAGCGCATGGGGTCAATTGTGCCTCCGGAAGATGGGTTGGAAAATAGTTTTCCTGGTAAGAATATTAACAGACCACAGGGCTACCATACTGCAAAGCACCACTCCCAATATTTTTCCCTATCAGCTCGCGAAGCGTCCCCTCATTACTCAGAACTCCTTTCTCGTTACCCTCCTGTCAGCTCGCTCGCGAAGCGTGCAAAGCAGCGGGCCTTTGGCCAAAGCTGTCTTCACAACTTTTTTAATACAACTCTAATATTCAATTTTCTGATTTAGGTGTAAAGTATTAAGCGGTTGTGTTCAATTATCTTAATCCCTGGAGGACGATGTGATTTTTGTTTCTGATGTCTCAAAATCTTATGGCAGCATTCGCGCACTGGACCAGGTTTCACTGAACATTCAAAGAGGGGAGATCGTCGGAATTCTCGGTCCCAATGGTGCTGGAAAAACAACATTAATCAAGATCATCACCGGTTACTTACAGCCAGATTCCGGATCTGTAATGGTTGAAGACCAGGATATTATCAATAATGTCGAGATCATTCAAAAACGGATCGGTTATCTGCCCGAAAATGCTCCGCTTTACCCGGAATTGATTGTGCAGGAATATTTGCAAATGATGGCCGACTTGCGCCAGATTCCCGCCGAAGACCAACTTGAAGCCATCAAAACAGCCGTACAGGCGGTCAGGATTGAAGACGTGCTGACCCGAAAAATTGGCCATTTGAGCAAGGGTATGCGCCAGCGGGTCGGCCTGGCCCAGGCCATCATCCATAAACCGGAAATCCTTATTTTGGACGAACCGACTGTCGGACTCGACCCAACCCAAATCGTCGAGATTCGCCAGTTGATCAAGCGCCTCAGCCAGCATTCGACGGTGCTCTTCTCCACACACATCCTCTCCGAAGTGGAAGCAATTTGTGACCGGGTGATCATCATCATGAATGGAAAAATTAAGACCGATTCCTCCCTGAAGGAAATTTCCAATACCAATAACGCCATCCTGGTGCTTGAAGAGGATATCCCCACTGTCGAAGCGGATCTCAAAAAAATAAAGGGAGTCGTCAAAGTAAGCAAGCAGCTTAACTTTGGAAAAGTCTGTGCATATTACATCGAGGGCAAATCCAATAGCGATCTCACCCCGCAGATTTACCGGCTGGCTGCGGAGAAACAATGGCCGGTGTGCGAATTGAAACGAGATGTACGCACTCTCGAGAATGTTTTCAACGAGTTAGCCATCGCAGCATAAGGTGACCTATGAGACAAATTATCGCAATAACCAAGAAAGAGATGCAAGGCTATTTTGGTTCCCTTCTGGCTATGATTTTCCTGGGGACTTTCTTATTTTCCATCCTCTTCATCTTTTTTACAATTGAACGCTTTTTTGGCCGCGGGATTGCTGATGTGCGTCCCATGTTCCAATGGATGCCGGTATTGTTAATCTTCCTGATTGCGGCACTGACCATGCGTCAATGGAGTGAAGAACAGCACAGCGGCACCCTCGAAGTTTTGTTGACCCTTCCAACCAGACACCTGCAGCTGGTGCTGGGAAAATTTCTGGCTGTTATGGCCATGATCTCAATTGCCCTTCTGCTTACTTTACCCCTGCCAATTATGGTTTCTTTGCTCGGGAACCTGGATTGGGGACCGGTCATCGGTGGATACCTGGCCAGCCTTTTAATGGCTGCGGCATATGCTGCTATCGGTCTATTCATCTCCTCACGCACAGATAACCAAATTGTCGCATTAATTATCACGGTTCTGGTAGGCGGTTTGTTCTATTTGTTTGGGTCGGATGCCGTTTCCACCATTTTTGGCGGTACAGCCAGCGACATCCTGCGCGCCCTCGGTACTGGCAGTCGTTTTGAAAGCATCCAACGCGGGGTAATTGACCTGCGTGATCTGGTCTATTATGGCTCTTTGGCGGCCATCTTTCTTTCACTCAACATGCTCGCCATCGATTCTCAGCGCTGGAGCAAATTACAGAAAGCTTACCGCTTCAACCAGATCCGCTCCATTTCGTTGGTAATGCTCAACCTGATTTTACTCAATGTCTGGCTCTACCCCTTGAACGGTTTGCGATTGGATTTAACTTCCCAGAAGGAGTTTACGATTTCTGATACGACCAAAGATCTGGTCAGAAATTTGCAAGAACCGTTGCTCATCCGAGCCTATATCAGCCAAAAAACGCACCCATTACTGATGCCACTTATTCCACAAATCGGGGACATGCTGCGCGAATATGAAATTGCCTCTAATGGGAAAATAAACAGTGAAGTGATTGATCCGCTGGAAGACCCGGAGGTTGAAACCGAAGCCAATCAGACCTACGGCATCAGCCCGACCCCATTTCAAATTGCCGGCCGCAACGAGTCCTCCATTGTCAATGCCTATTTTGACATCCTCGTGCGCTATGGGGATCAATCCGTCGTCCTGGGTTTGCAGGATCTGATAGATGTCAGCAGCACCTCAACCGGTATGGACGTTCAACTAAAGAACCTGGAATACAGCCTCACTTCGGCCATTAAGAAGGTGGTGTACGGTTTCCAAAGCATTGACGCCGTCCTGGCCGCGGTCGAGCAGCCTGTGAAGCTTTCGCTTTTCATTTCGCAATCATTACTGCCGCAAAATGAAATTGAGATTGCCAACCTGGTCATTTCAGTGGCCAATAACATCCAGGAACAGGCCAAAGGCAATTTTGAATTTCAGATTATTGACCCCGATGCCCCAGGTGCAGCCGTCACCCGCCAGCAATTAATTGAGGAAAAAGGAATTCAACCCTATCCTACTGCACTTTTTTCAAATGACTCGTATTTCTTCCATCTTTTGTTGCAAAATGGAGATCAGACTGAAATCGTTTACCCGCCTACCAGCGCTAATGAAGCCGAAATCCGTACCGCCATAGAATCTGCCCTTAAACGAACAACCAGCGGATTCCTAAAGATCGTTGGCGTATGGATACCGCCGCAAACTCCGACCCAGGATATGTTCGGCAACATGCAGCAGCCAATCTCCTCGTACCAGATGATTGCCCAGCAGCTAATGGAAAATTATGAGATTCAGCAGATAGACCTGGCTTCGGGCAGAGTGGCCGATTCGGTCGATGTGCTGGTGATTCTGGCTCCCCAGAGCCTATCGGAGGTGGAACAGTACGCTGTCGATCAGTATTTGATGCGTGGAGGCGCTGTCATCATAGCCACCAGCCCATATAAATTGGATGCCGATCAGGTCAATGGCTTCATCACTTTGACGCCAATCGAAACGGGGCTAAGTGCTCTGCTCGAAAGCTACGGAATCAATGTTTCCTCTGATCTGGTCATGGATGCCCAGAACGCAGCCTTCCCGGTTGTCGTCGCCCGTGATCTCGGTGGAACTCAGGTACAGGAAATTCAAGCGATTCCATACCCGTTCTTTGTTGACGTCCGCCAGGAAGGGATGAACAGCGAGAACATGATCGTTGCGGATTTGCCCGCGGTTAGCATGAACTGGGCTTCCGCCATTACACTGGATGAACTGAAAAATCAACAGCGAGAAACGAGCGTGCTGCTCTCTTCCAGCCCGCAATCCTGGCTGACCAGCAGCACCAATATTCAACCGGATTTTGAAACTTACCCCACGACTGGCTTTGAAAGTGGAAAGGATTTTCAAGAACATTCACTGGGTGTGTTGGTTAAAGGCTCCTTTGATAGTTACTTTGCCAATAAAGAAATTCCCATAGCTGAAACTAACAACGCCGATGGCACGACCACCTCTCAACCGGTCTCGTCTGCAACCATCGAACAATCCGGTGAAAACGCGCGTCTGATCGTCTTCAGTAGCGCAACCTTCATGGATGATTTTCCGTTACAGTTATCCTCCCGCCTGACCCAGGATTACACTATTAATAACCTGCTTCTATTGCAAAACGCTGTCGATTGGTCAGTAGAGGATACCGACTTGCTTGCCATCCGTGCCCGAGGAAAGTCAACCCGGGTTTTATCAATTTTGAGTGACCAACAGAAGACTGGCTGGGAGATTGGTCTCTACAGTGTCAGTGTTCTCTTACTTCTGGCAATTTATACCTATTGGCAAATTCAGAGAAAAAAGGTCAAACCGCTCTTCCTACCTGTTGACTCCCATTCACGGGCAGGCGAAAGTGACAATCAGGAGGTAACTCATGAATAAAACCCAAAAAATTATGGTTGGCCTGGCAATTCTGCAGCTCCTCCTGACAGCATTCGTTTTTTGGAATAAACAACCGGATGAGGTCAGCAGTAAAGCCTTGTTAGGTAATATGGATCCTAAGCAAATCACAGCCATTGAAATTAGCGATAATAGCAATAACAGCGTAACATTATCCAGAGAGAATGGCAGCTGGGTCTTATCCGCCAGCGACAACTTCCCTGTTTTGGAACAGAACGTCAGCACCCTGATTGAGCAATTGCAAAGTATACGCACAGGCCGTCTGGTTACCAACACCAAGGCAAGTCACGGTCGCCTGGAAGTCTCAGCCGACAAATACCAACGACGGATTACGTTAAGAACAGGCGGAGGTGATTTTGTAGTTTATCTCGGTTCGTCACCCGCCCCCAGCAATGTACACGTGCGCTTATCCACACAGGATGCAGTCTACTTGACCGATACTATTTCTACCACCACCGCCAGCGCGCAGGTATCGAACTGGATTAACACGGCTTACATTCAGTTGGATGCTAATAGCGTTTCGCGGGTGGAGGTGATAAATGGCAATGGGACACTCCAATTAGACCGCAGCGCGGACAATACCTGGCAATTTATCGGCGCGAACAGCGACGAGACACTGGACCCCTCGCTCTGGAGCAGTAACCTGACCGCCTTTACCAATCTAAGAATGGTTGTACCCATATCCACTACCGTAGAAGATAGATTTGGGCTCAGCTCGCCATTAGCACAGGTAAGTCTCCATTACATAGAGAATGGAGCTGAAAAAGATGCAACGCTCGCCATCGGCCAGCAAGACCCGACGGATCAGAATTACTATGCACTATGGTCACTCTCGCCTTACGTGGTCAAGATTTCGTCATTCAACGCCGAACGGATCATCAACCTGGCGCTGATGGATCTGGTAGCCCCACAGGCAACGGTTACACCGTAAGGAATGAATCCTATAAACTTCTACGGCTGCGGACTTGTTAGTGACAGAGACTGCAAGAGCATGCCCATACGCATTCTCACGGTAGCCAACAGCTCCACATCTTCCTGTATCTCCGCCAGGCTGGAG
>JBBQNI010000018.1:0-47276 GCA_038329785.1 Anaerolineales bacterium
CCTGCTTGCGCGTATGCATCGCCTGCCCGCTCCAGCATTGCTCCGTCCAGAATTCCAGCATTAAAATCTACATAATTCCGGAACGCGCTTGCTGCCTGGTTGAATTGGTTGAATTCCAGGTGACATTCCCCCAGAAAAAAAGAGGCATTCGCGTGCAGATTATCCATAATCGTCTCACGATTGATGACATCTTGCAGAATCGGAATTGCTAACTTACATAAATTATTGGCGATATGGATGCGGGCCAGGTAAATATCAGCTGCCGCCAGCAGATTTTCATCGGTCGAATTATTTTTGACCTCTTCAAACTCCAGTTTGGCTTTTTCGTATTCACCACTGAATAGGTAATAGGCACCTTTATCTATGCGTGTGGCCGGTAGCGGCGTCGGCGTTGCGGTAGGGGTTGGCAGGGCGGTTGCAGTCCTGGTGGAAAAGAAATCAGCAATGCTGGTTTCCAAATCAACTTGCGAACCCTTCGGTTGCGAAGTTGCGGTACACGCACTTGAGATAAAAAGTAAAAAAATTAATACGGCCCAGAGGATTTTTCGTAGCATATGCATCGGTTCGTTTCTTGTAGCCTATTGTATCAAGAAATAGGAAGCGTGCGAATTCGTTGTTAATTCTGGATGACTAAAAGTAAATTTGTTAATTATTTGTTTTCGTCTCACGTGCTTTTCTATCCCAGACAGACCAATCCACCTGCGTGCAAATGGTCAAAGTCTATTTCAGATAAAGAGCTTCCTCGCAACACCCTCCGAACACCCTCGAAGGAACACCCGTGTGAACCGTGTGAACCGTGTGAACTTTACAAAGTGAAATATGCATGTTAAACTTTAGATTGTTAATAACAACGCTCTCTACTTGAGGGCGTTTTTTGTGTGATTTTCAGATCGATGAAAAGACAGTATCGGGAGAGTAGATGACAATCGTTTGTACTGGCTCAATTGCCTACGATTATTTGATGAAGTTTCCAGGATTATTCAAAGAGCACATTCTGCCAGAAAACATCGAATCACTGAGTCTTTCCTTTCTTGTTGAATCTCTGGTTCGGTTTCGCGGTGGGATTGCACCGAATATCGCATATTCCCTGGCTTTATTGGGAGAAGAAAACCCGGTGGTTTTCGCTACTGTTGGGGAAGATTTTGTCGATTATGGTCAATGGCTGGCTCTTCAAGGTGTGGATACCCGTTATATCAAGGTGATCCCGGGTGAGTTTACAGCCACTTTCTTTGCCAACACGGATCTTGCCAATTCTCAAATTGCCAGTTTCTACCCTGGGGCAATGGCTCATGCCGCTGATTATCCGCTCTCGGAATTAGATTGTAGACCAGATTTGGTAGTTATCTCACCCAATGATCCCACTGCGATGATCAATTATGTCGATGAATGTAATCGGGCAGGCATCCCGTACTTCTATGATCCCAGCCAGCAAATTGTGCGCATGAACGGTTCCGATATCCGCCGAGGGGTGGAAGGTGCTTTTTCTTTATTTGTAAATGAATATGAGTACCAGCTGTTGCAAAAACATACTGGCCTGACAGAAGAGCAAATTCGTTCACTGGTTAAGTTTACCGTCGTTACCCGGGGTGAAAGAGGGTCCATCATCTATGCGGGAGATGAGGTGATCGCCGTACCCCCAGCAGTCGTACAATCGATCATAGACCCAACCGGTGTAGGCGATGCCTACCGAGGTGGATTCATTCGAGGATTTCATTTGGGTTTTAATTTGTTAACCTGCGGACAGATGGGTGCAGTGGCTGCTGCGTATTGCCTCGAAGAAAAAGGGACACAGGCGCATCATTATTCGCGTGAGCAATTCAAAGAGCGTTATTTCATCAATTTTGGCTGTTCATTAAACTTGTGATACCTGTATTCAGAAAATAAATACGGAAAATCACAAAGAAATTATAAATTAAATCAAATTGGAGGAAACTATGTCGAATTTCGATATCAAAGATTTAAAATTAGCCGAAGGTGGACGCAGAAAGATCGATTGGGCGGAACGCGAAATGCCGGTTCTGCGCTTGATCAAAGAGCGTTTTGAAAAGGAACGCCCATTTGAAGGTATTCGTATGTCAGCGTGCCTGCACGTTACGACCGAAACTGCCAACTTGATGAAAACATTGCAGGCGGGTGGTGCGGAAATTGTGCTGGTCGCATCTAACCCCTTATCGACGCAGGATGAAGTAGCAGCTTCTCTGGTTATGCATGATGAAATTCCAGTATATGCCATTAAAGGTGAGGATAACGTCACTTACTACAAACATCTCGAAGCCGCACTGGCGCATAAACCTCATATCACCATGGATGACGGTGCGGATTTGGTCTCAACCCTGCATAAAGAGCACCGCGAACTCTTAACCGATATCCTTGGTGGAACCGAAGAAACAACAACGGGTGTCATTCGGTTACGTGCCATGGCAGCCGATAAAGCCTTACATTTCCCGGTTGTGGCTGTCAATGACGCTATGACCAAGCATTTCTTTGATAACCGGTATGGAACCGGTCAATCCACATTAGACGGAATTATTCGTGCGACCAATATTTTGATAGCTGGCAAAACGTTTGTAGTTGCCGGATACGGCTGGTGTGGACGTGGATTGGCAAGTCGGGCGCAAGGTATGGGTGCCAATGTAATCGTCACCGAGGTTGATCCACTCAAGGCTTTGGAAGCCGTAATGGACGGATTCCGCGTAATGCCGATGGTGCAGGCAGCGAAAATTGGTGATATTTTCTGCACGTTGACGGGAGATTTGAACGTGGTTGATCGCCATCATTTCGAAGTTATGAAGGATGGTGCCATCGTTGCCAATTCCGGACACTTCAATGTGGAAATCAATATCCCATCCTTGGCAGAAATGGCTGTGGAAAAGCGAATCGTACGCCCGTTTGTTGATCAATATACATTAAAGGATGGCCGTCAGATCCACATCCTTGGTGAGGGTCGTTTGATCAATCTGGCGGCTGCAGAAGGTCATCCAGCATCGGTCATGGATATGTCATTTGCCAACCAGGCTTTGAGCGCTGAATATATGTTACTAAATCATGAAAAATTAGAGAATAAGGTCTATTCCGTTCCGGAAGAAATTGATCATGAAATTGCCCGCCTGAAATTAGAGGCTATGGGTGTCCGGATTGACACCCTAACTGAGCAACAGGTGCGATATCTGAATTCATGGCAAGAAGGAACATAAACCTTATCGCATAAAAAATAAATGCCATCATACATCAACTGTGTGATGGCGTTATCATTTAAATGTATGTGAGAGGGAAATGAGAATGAGAAAAGTGATTTTTTATCTGACCTTTTTATTGGTTATTTCCTCCTGTGGTATTAAACCTGAAAGCAAAGCCAATGACGAAGTTCTACAAGTGAGAGATACAATTTCACCTACCAGTACTCCTTTCATAATTGCCACCGAGACAAAAAAAGAACCAGATCGACCAACCGCAACCCGCTCAGCGCTGCCAGTCCCGTCACAAACATCAACTAAAACGCCTACGCCGAAATTTGATTTTACAGGAGTGCGCATATTTGGTACCGAGAACCGTGGGTCCACTTTTCTGGTTATCTTTGAGATTCCAGGATTGGACCGTAGTTATCGAGTGTTAATCAATGGCAGTGAGTATCGTTGTGAATTTCAAGAAAGTGTTATTGATAAGCTTTTTTGTAATGGTAATAAATTGCGCTCAAATGAAAATGTTTCAGTCAAGTTTTTCGACTCAGAGGCCGCAGAGGAAACGAGTGGTGAGGTGATGTTTGAAGCGGAATTGTACGTAGCAGAACCATTTAAAACACCGCTGCCGGCAGGAGATCCAGCCACCTGGTGCCCGCAAAGAGGACAAAACATTTATTGTGAGACAGAGCATCGCGTAGAAAATGATGAGGAATGTTGGGTTAGCACATGTGTTGACGCGTGTGGCTATTATTACAGTTATCACACCTGCCAATTTCCGCCCAATAATAATTTTCTAACCCCGTAGCCGGATATTTAATTTGCCACGATGATATCAATATAGAATGTATCCCCAAAAGCTTCGCCTTCCGGGTTGTATGCCTGCCAGGCGCTGCGATAATTTCCACTTTCCTGAGGGGCAAAGAATTCAATCTGAATGGATGTGGTCGTATTACTGCGGGCAGGGAAGAGATTGAGTGGCGAAGTAACACCCATATCTGATCCACCGATCAGTTGAATTGTGTACCCTTCGCCCCAATTACAGGTACCTGAGTTCTGTACTTCCCAGCGTTTATCGATGGATGAACCTGGCTGCACAGTGGTTCCATCTGGAATGGTCTCATCTTTGATAAAGGTAAGACTATCCTTACATTGAGCTTCCGAGGTTTGGGTAGCCATCTGGATAGCCGAAAGGGTGGGGGTTAACGTGGCGGTGGGTATTGTGAGAGTGGGTGGAACGAACGCGGGGACATCGCTCAAGATTGGGTCTGCCTGAAGGCTGCGAAAGCAACCGGCCAGGCTGATCAGTATCATAATTGAAATAAAGATGATAAATTTACGTGAGCCGTTCATAAAGTATATTAAACCACAAAGACCAGGAAAATGCTCCTGGTCTTTATCACCAATTTATATATCTTCTTCGCTGTAGGAATCGTCATCACCACTATTGGCACCGAATACCAATCCTTGCATGGCTTGCTCTCGAATAGCGGTTTCGATTTCACTCGCCAGATCTTGATTTTGCCGTAAATATTCCTTTGCATTCTCTCGTCCCTGACCGAGGCGGATATCGCCATAAGAATAAAAAGCACCGCGTTTGGTTATAATTTCTAACTGGGTTCCCAGGTCCAGAATATCGCCGGAAGTTGAGATACCTTCATTGTACATAATATCGAACTCAGCAGTTTTAAACGGAGGAGCAACTTTATTCTTAACCACACGAACTCGTACACGGTTGCCGATAATTTCTGAACCCACTTTAATGGATTGAATTCTGCGGATATCCAGACGGACAGATGCATAAAACTTGAGCGCCATTCCACCTGTTGTGGTTTCCGGATTGCCAAACATAACGCCAATTTTTTGGCGCAGTTGGTTGGTGAAAACCACTGCTGTTTTGGTTTGATTGATTGCTCCGGATAATTTTCGCAATGCTTGCGACATTAAACGTGCCTGCATACCCATTGTAGCATCGCCCATATCGCCTTCAATTTCATTTTTGGGGACCAGGGCAGCGACAGAATCAATCAGTACCAGATCAATGGCACCGGATTTGACCAGTGTTTCCGTTATCTCAAGCGCTTGTTCACCGGTATCCGGCTGTGAGATGAGAAGGTTATCAATATCAACTCCCAGGTGAGAGGCATAAACCGGATCGAGTGCATGTTCCATATCGATATAGGCTGCGAGACCGCCCATTCTTTGAATTTCAGCAACCAGGTGTAGACATAACGTAGTTTTACCGGAGGATTCAGGGCCATAAATCTCCGTTATACGCGCCCGCGGAATACCACCCACTCCGAGGGCAATATCAAGTGATAAAGAACCGGTTGGGATGACTTCCACCTGCAAATGTTTGGCATCGCCCATGAGCATGATTGAGCCTTCGCCATAACGTTTAACAATCTCTCCGAGGGCTTTAGCCAGAACAGCCTTACGAGCTTCGTTTATTTCAGGGTTATTGCGAGGTTGTGAATCGGAAGATTTTTTACGAGCCATGTAGTAACTCCTTTTGTCGACTATAGAAGAATTGGTATCCATTCATTCGAAGAGATTGCCCCTGATTATGGAAGGATACAAGAATTATATATAAATTATAAAAAAAGCCAACTGACTTATTGATTAAGTTTATAGCACAAATGTTCAATTGTCAAGCTTTTACATGTCTAATTTGACAAATTCGGTCATCCTTTTTTTGAGCCGACTTTCGACAAAGGTTTCAGTCACATGAGTAATAGATCCATATCGTGATAATTCTCGCAATTCTATGTGTATTAACAACTCTTAACAACCGTCTTTCCGGGAGGTACTTGACATTAACCCATACGATCTGCTAAACTCTCAACCAGATAATTAATAATTTTATACGGGAGATCCAGCGACTGAGTCTCAAACCAATGAGATTACGAGGTGGAGGTTCTTCTCTGCGAAGAGAATGTTAACTTTGTGGTCGTCACAAAGGAAAATCGAATGATCAGCGGATGCCTCCAAAGTCTTTTCACGGACTTCACTCTCCTTTCCAGAAAAATGTTATCCGAAAATCATCTGGCGACAGATTTCACAAGGATACATAGTGAAAACCAGATGGGTTTGTAGCTTATTTGGTTAAATGATGGGAAGGTCTGGTTTGTTAACTTTTTTGTAGCAGACATACCCGCGTGTGTCTGTTTTTGTTTAATTTAATTTTTTTCTGAGGAGCGCAAAATGGATAAGTATGAAATTTTGGAACGTGTGAAAGCAGATGGAGTTCAGTATGTCTCGTATCAGTTTTCGGATGTGACCGGGACGGTGAAAAGTGTGGATGCACCGGTGCACCGGCTGGAAGAAGCAATCGACGAAGGTATCTGGTTCGATGGATCTTCCGTTCAAGGATTTGTGCGTATCCAGGAAAGTGATATGCACCTTTCTATTGATCTGGATACTTACGCGGTTCTTCCTTTTTCACCGCAAGAAAGCAAACGGGCGCGCTTTTTCTGTGAAATCTATCATCCTGATGGACGCCCATTTGAAGGTGATCCACGTGGAACACTGAAAAGAAAATTGGAATCCCTGAAGCAGAAGGGAATCATAGTAAATATTGGACCCGAACCAGAGTTTTTCCTTTTTCGGAAAAATGGTACAGATTATGTTCACCCCGTACCGCACGATGTCGGTGGTTATTTCGATTTTTCCCCAAACGATGAAGCGGTGCGCGTTCGGACAGAATTGATGACTGCCTTGACGCAGATGGGTCTGGAAGTGGAAATTGGTCACCATGAATGCGCGCTGGCACAACATGAGATTGATTTCCGCTTTGACGAAGCATTAAAAACAGCGGACAATGTATTAACACTTAAATATACAGTGAAAGCGATTGCCGCCCAGCATGGCCTGGTCGCCTCATTCATGCCCAAACCACTTTTTGGTGAAAATGGTTCAGGCATGCATTGTCACCAATCGCTTTTTAATCTTGAAGGAAAGAACTTGTTTTATGATGAGAACGATGATTTCTTTTTATCACCGATGGCCTACCAGTATATTGCCGGCCAATTGATGCACGCCCGTGGGTTGTCTGCCGTGCTTTCTCCCACAGTCAATTCTTATAAACGACTTGTTCCCGGCTATGAAGCGCCGGTTTATATCGGTTGGGCAGGTGTTAATCGATCCGCTTTAATTAGAATTCCGCGTATTTCCAGTGGAAAAGAGAAGGCTGCCAGAATCGAATTGCGCTGTCCGGATCCATCTGGTAATCCATATTTACAATTTCTGGCCATGATTAGCGCCGGCATGGAGGGTGTTGATCAGAAATTATCTGCCCCAACCGGTCTTAACAAAATTGATATTTATAACCTGACCCCTGAAGAAAGAATTGAATTAGGAATCCAACAACTTCCCGGCTCACTAAAGGAAGCACTTGATGAATTGGAAGGCGATGAAGTCGTCAGAAACAGTCTGGGTGAAACTCTTTACGATGCATTCATGCGTGCCAAGCGTACAGAATGGGATGAATACCGTATCTTCGTCACAGATTGGGAAAAACAACGCTACCTGGAAAAAGCTTAAAGCATATACAAGAAAAAACTGGCAGAGACATTCTCCGCCAGTTTTTTCTAATCTCATTTTTTGGCTTGAACCTCCAAAATCAGGCGGCAAAAAGCACAATCGCCGTCTTTTGGAGAGGGTTGTCCGCAGGTAGGGCATGGGTATAAAGGGTCTTGCGGAACAAGATCGGTGCCAACTCCCGGAAAAAGTTCAGGTTTTGCTTTAAGGAATTTTAAATAAAAAGCCAATTTTGTACCGGCATGTTCATGTTCCAGTTGGTTCAGTACAGTTTTGATCGCAATTGTTGTACTACCAACAGCATGGGGGCATTCATCTTCTATGTATTCAATACCTGAAAGCAGGGCATACGCAGCAGTCTCACGCTCATAAAAACGACAAAATGGTTTTGCCTTTCGTACCAGCCCGTTCTTGGCAGGCAAAACTGGCGCTTGACGTCGTAAAAAATCAAGTTGCCAGCTGAGGGTATTGTTATATAATACTGCCGCCTCATCATCCAGGTTGTGACCTGTGACCAAAATTGTAAACCCATTTTCCGTGGCAATTTTATTAAAGGTATGTCGTTTCACCAATCCGCAGACTGCACAAGGTTTGTTTTTATTCCTCCGTGAAAGGGCAGATATTTCAGGAATGGTAACGCCGTAAGCTTCGTCTATTCGAAAAATATGCAATTTAAGCCCGCGTTTCTTGGCAAAATCTACGGTAAATTGGGCAGAATTACTAGAATACCCATTCTGATCGTCAATCCCGAGATTGACATACAGACCGGCTGTGTTGTATCCCAATTGGTGCAGCACATCCCAGAGCACTAAAGAATCCTTGCCACCCGAAACGGCTACCAATATGCGGTCATCATGTGTGAACATCTTGTATTTTCGGATGTTGCGTTCGGTTTGCTCTTTAACCCAGAGGAGAAAATGCTGCTTGCATAAGGGCAGTTTATGCTGACGCATATTAATAACAGCTCGTTGTTCACATTTCCGGCATTTCATCGCTCGCCACCTGAGATAACAGGGACGATTTTAAGAATATCTCCATCTCTCAGCAACTCGTGCTCTGTCAATAATTCGCCAGCACGTGTCACAAGATTCGCTTCAGGGACAAGGCTTAATTGTTTTAATAACTTAGAAACCGTCAGGTCATGTGCCTTTTCAATCGACGTTTCATTTTTTCGGTAGATTATTTTGATAGTCATGTTTCCACTTGTAGAAGTTTTATTCTTACCTAAAAGACCAGAGTAGACGATCTTTTAGCGTAAAATTGCGAGAATAAATATTGCAGCAGCAAGGACCGTGCAATACACGGAAAATACTCGCAGGTTGTTATTTTGAAGGAATTTCAACAGCCAGTGTATTGAAATGAATCCTACAACTGCGGATGTAATGAACCCAAGAGCTAATACCGGTAAAAAATGTGCCAGGTTACTAATTGCCAGCAGGTCGCTAATGCTCAAGAGAGAAGCTCCAAACATGACGGGGATTGACATTAAGAATGAAAAACGAGCTGCTTCTTTTCTACTCAAGCCTTGTAATACACCACCTGTGATGGTGGATCCCGACCTAGATATCCCCGGAAAGATCGAAAGAAGTTGAAAAGCGCCAATAACAAAAGCGTTCTTAAATTTCATATCAGTCAGGTTTTGGTGTGCTTTTCCAAATAGATCTGCGAACAAGAGTAACAAGGCTGTGACCAAAAGGAAAACGGCCGTTGCAAGGATGGATTGAAATGCGGTTTCAACCAGATCCTTTAGGAATAAACCACCAATCATAGCGGGTATGGTCGCAACAATTAACTGCCATCCCAGACGTGTTTTTTGATTTCCGAACGGATTATTCTGAAATAAACCGGTTACAAAATCAGAAATAATGCGAATCAGGTCCGTCCAGAAGTAAATGATGACTGCAAGGAGGGTCCCCAACTGCACCAATACATTGAAAGGAAAAATCTGATCCACGGGAATTTGCCAGTTGAGCAAAAATGGCACGAAAACAAGGTGGCCTGAACTGGAAATGGGTAAAAACTCAGTAATGCCTTGAACAACTCCCAGAATAAATGCTTGAAAAAAATCCATAATTAATCCCCGTGTTCACTCAAAATGGTATCGGCTGTCTTGCCGGGTTTATATTCGTAATGACTCAGAAAAAAGTTAGCAAATTGGCCCAGGTTGCCTTCCCGGATGGCTTGCCGTAATTTGCTCATCAATTGTTGCAACATATGAATATTATGGATAGAAATTAAAGTCCCGAAAAGTGATTCACGGGCAACAATTAAGTGGCGGATGTAGGCTCTCGAGAATGTCTGGCAGGTGTAGCACGTACAATTTTGTTCAATTGGTAATGGATCATGGGCAAATTGGGCATTCATCAAGTTCAATCTTCCATTCATCGTCAATGCGGATGAATGGCGCGCCAGACGGGTTGCCAGGACACAGTCAAATATATCAATTCCTCTTAACACCCCGTAGACTAGATCTTCAGGTGTCCCTACGCCCATCAAATAGCGTGGTTTTTCTTCGGGTAAGACAGAATTGACAACTTCGATCATCTCATACATTTCTGTTTTCTTTTCCCCAACTGAAAGCCCGCCGATCGCGATTCCAGGTAGGTTAAGATCTGCAATAAAGGCGGCAGATTCTCGTCGTAATTGTGGAAACACGCCACCCTGAACAATCCCGAATAAAGCCTGGTCAGCGCGGGTATGAGCATTTTTAGATCGCAAAGCCCAGCAGTGTGTTCGTTGCATGGCTTGTTGATTGTATTCATAATCATAGGGTGGGGCACACTCATCAAAGGCCATGATGATGTCCGCCCCCAGTTTCTCTTGAATCTCTATGGACTTCTCAGGTGTAAAACGATGTTTCGAGCCATCTATATGGCTGCGAAACGTGACACCATCTTCGTCAATTTTCCGCATGTCCGCCAACGAGAAAACTTGAAAGCCACCAGAATCGGTTAACATCGGGTGTGGCCATTGCATAAAGTTATGCAAACCACCCATTTCAGCTACCAGATCCGCACCAGGCCGCAAATAGAGATGATAGGTATTGGCAAGCACCAGCGTGGAAGTGGTGGCTTCGAGTTGGGCAGGTGTCAAAGTCTTAACAGTTGCCTGGGTTCCAACCGGTGCAAATAGAGGAGTCTCGAGGGTGCCGTGCGGTGTTGTAAAAGTAGCAATCCGCGCTTCTTTGTGCCGGGCTTGAATTTCAAATGTGAACGGATGGGAAGTCATTGTCAAAATTGAATTTACCTCTTCTTCGTTGTTCAGGTAGGATAATTCTCTCTTACTGTCCAGATTTGTCGATTATACTATGATGCATATGCTGCCCATCGGCAAATCCTCGGTTCAGGTTGCAGAGGCTGGTTTCTATAAAGAATGATTTCGCGAAACAGACTGAATTGAAATAATTATTTCTTTGGCACCAATTTCATTTGAAATAATTGACTGTTATCGTGATACTATTTCTGGAAAAACCTGAATTTGAAAATATTTTTTAAAAAAAGATTGGTAAGTAATGATTCAAACGCCTATAGAAAAAAGTTGGAAAGTCGCGCCACAAATCCCTACTGATATATTGGAAAGGTTTCATGATTTCACCCCTGTCATGGCACAGCTGCTCTACAATCGTGGGATCGATGATGCTGAAACTGCTGAGACCTTCCTGAATGGAAACGGACCATTCCATAACCCCTTCTTATTGAAAGACATGGAGAAAGCTGTAGAACTCATTTTAGCGACGATAGACAGTGGAGAGCCGATTGCAGTTTACGGCGATTACGATGTCGATGGAATCAGCGCTACGGCATTGATGAGTGAGGTGCTAACCCGAATTGGGGCTCAAGTGACCCCCTATATTCCCGATCGCTTCACGGAAGGCTATGGCATAAACATGTTGGCGCTGGATAAATTGCACGCTGCCGGAGTAAAATTATTGCTGACAGTTGACTGTGGTATCCGTTCGATCAGTGAGTTGAATTATGCTGTCCAAAACCTGGGTATGAAGGTTATTATTAGTGATCACCATAGCCCGGGTGAATCTTTACCTTCCGTCAACGCGGTAGTTTGTCAAAAGCAATCTGGAGATACTTACCCGGAAACTAATTTATCTGGTGTGGGATTGGCGCTTAAAATTGCCCAGGCAATTATCCAAACCCGACCACAAGCCGGGATGAACTTGCTCGAATGGTTTGACCTGGCTGCCCTGGGAACTGTCGCCGATGTAGTCCCATTGGTTGGTGAAAACCGTTCAATCGTAAAAACCGGTCTTTTGCAGATGCGATTTGGCAAACGAAGAGGTTTAGCCGCGTTAATTGGCGTTTCACGCCTCAAGATGGAAGCTATTTCAGCGACCGACATAAGTTTTGGCATCGCGCCTCGTCTGAACGCGGTAGGGCGGATCGAATCGATCCTTAATGAAACCGATGAAGCAGTGGAGATTGAGTCAGAATACTCATTACCCGTTGCTGCCCAAAAAGCGCTTGCCATTTTGATGACCACGGATACAACCACTGCCGGATTGTTGGCGCAGGAATTGGATGATATAAACCGCAAACGGCAACAGCTAACCCGAGATATGCAAAGTCATGCCGAGCTTTTAATAAATAACAAGGATCTCGTTTTGTTTGCAGTGGATAAAGGCTTCAGTTCAGGACTGGTAGGTTTGGTGGCGGCCAAATTGACAGAAAATTACTACCGTCCAACAGTGGTGGGATACGTTGGTGAGCATAACACCAGGGCTTCCTGCCGTAGCATTCAAGAATTTCACATAACCAGGGCACTTGACCGATGTAATGATATCTTAATTCAACATGGCGGGCATGCGATGGCAGCTGGTTTCACCGTTGCAAATGATAATCTACCTATACTGATTGAGCGAATGCATGAAATAGCGGCGGAGACCCTGAACCAGGATACGATCAAACCCAGCCTTCTGGCAGATATTGAAATCCCCTTGCAGCAATTGCCGATCAATATTCTCAAAGATTTAGAACAACTGGACCCCATCGGTGCCGGTAATCCGCCTGCAACTTTCATTTCCCGAAATGTCCGCGTTCTGAATGCCAGAGCTGTTGGACAGGAAAAAACACATTTGAAATTAACCTTGCGTGATGGTGATCCTGTCTTCGATGCGATCGCTTTTCGACAGGGCTATTGGAACTCTGAATTACCTGAATATATCGATATCTTTTACCAGATCGAGAATAATTTTTTCAATGGACAAAATAGCAAGCAATTGAATATTAGGGATATCAAAGCATCTGCCTGAAGCTGGTTGTTGTGTTGCTTTCCAAACAATAAGAATCAGCCAGCATGCTATAATTCAATTAATAATTTATTTGTTGCTCGGAGGCTTTTATGGTCGCTAAATCAGGGCAGGGCGCTAATCCAATTTCGGCTGTTGCACCCGCTCAAAAATCTTTTTTACCACCACCGATTACAACGGTTGAACAAACGGGTCTTTCTGCCCTTTGGCTGCAAGATTTGATCTTAAAGGTTATGTATTTTCAAGGTTATTCGGCGGGATTTAAAATTGCCGAAGAAGTTGCCTTGCCATTTACTGGAATTGTTGACCAGATTCTTGAGTTTTTAAAACGCGAAAAATTAATTGAGGTTAAATCATCGCAAATGGGCTTGGGTGAAGGTTCGTATTTGTATGCCATCACAGGAGCAGGTATTAACCGTGCCCGCGAAGCACTGGAAAGAAGTCAATACGCAGGACCAGCACCTGTACCCTTAAATGTTTATAACGAGTCAATCCTTAAACAAGGACGTGGGAGGATTCAAGTTACCAGTCGTCTGATGCGCCAGGTACTCAATCATCTGGTGATCAACGAGCAGACATTTGGTCAGTTGGGACCGGCAGTGAACTCCGGGACATCAATTTTTCTGTACGGCCCGCCAGGTAATGGCAAAACAAGTGTGGCTCGAGCAGTGGGAAACCTGTTACAAGCCCAAGCGATGTACATTCCTTTCGCCATATATGTGGATGGTCAGGTTATTAAGCTTTTCGATTCGGTCAATCACCAAATGGTTAAAGAAGAAGACACGACTGCGAATGGCACCGGATCTGCTCGAACAGGTCAAAGGCGTGATCCGCGCTGGATACGGATTCGACGACCTTTTATCGTCACCGGTGGCGAGTTGACGATGTCCGGCCTTGATTTGGTATTCGATTCGACGAACAAATACTACGAGGCACCTTTCCAGGTGAAAGCCAATGGGGGCATCCTATTAATCGATGACTTTGGACGTCAACTGGTACGCCCGCGCGACTTGCTTAACCGTTGGATAGTTCCTTTGGAAAACCGGTTGGACTTTATGAGCCTGCACACAGGGCGGAAAATAGAGGTGCCGTTTGATGTATTGGTAATTTTCTCGACCAATTTGCCGCCAAAGGACCTGGTAGATGAGGCATTCTTACGCCGCCTGCGACATAAAATTGAGATCAGTGATCCCTCATACGAGGATTATCGTGAGCTCTTCCGCCGTGTTGCAGCCCAAAAAGGCGTCACCTATTCTGATGAAGGTCTGGCCTATTTGCTGCAAGAACACTACATTAAACGCAACAGACCGCTGAGGGCTTCTCATCCACGCGATATTTGTGACCAGATTATAGATATTTCGCGCTATATGGATGTTGACGCTACCCTCTCCAAAGATTTAATCGACCGGGCTGCTTTATCTTATTTTGTGGAATTGTAAGTGGTTAAGCTATTTCCAAACCGCCCAATCATTCTCGGTCATCGCGGAGCAAGTGCTCATGCTCCAGAGAATACGATGGCAGCATTTCAACACGCCATGGATTGTGGTGCGGATGGAATTGAATTCGATGTAAAGTTGACTCGTGATGATGAAATCATAATAATTCATGACCTCACGGTTGACCGGACGACCAATGGCAAAGGCAAGGTACGGAATTTTACGCTTGAACAAATTCGCAGTCTGGATGCCGGTTTGCATTTCTCAGAACAATTTCGTGCAGAAAAAATTCCGATTTTACGTGATGTCCTGATGATGGTGCCGCCAAACTTTATCGTTAATATCGAGTTGACGAATTACAGTTCCATGTTTGATGGTTTGGCAAGCAAAGTAGCACATTTGGTTAAAGAATTGGACGTGAAAGAGCAAGTAATTTTTTCCTCATTCAATCCATTTAACTTGATTTTCACAAAAAGAATTTTGCCAGATGTACCGGTGGCACTTTTAGCATTGCCTGGCAGAGCAGGTATGATCAATCGTTCAAATTTCATGCGCTGGATTTCACCCAAATTTATTAATCCCTATTATCAAGACATCAAACCAGAATTTGTAGCTCAACAACAGCATTTCAAGCGCAATATTATCGCCTGGAATGTAAATGATGTGGAAGAAATTATCCGCTTGTTCGACCTAAAAATGGATGGGATTATTACTGATGATCCTCAATTGGTCAGAAGCGTTTTAGGGGTTGAATGATTTCGGCGGTTGCAATCGATTCAGCGATCCAAAGGTTGGATGGCAAGATAAATAATACCCCGTTGACGTACGATCCAGAACTTAATGTTTACCTCAAGTGGGAAAATCACCAAAAAACGGGAGCTTTTAAAGTGCGAGGCGCTTTAAATAAAATTCTGGCGTTGGAAACCTGGGAACAAGAACGTGGGTTGGTGGCAGCGTCCGCTGGAAATCATGGATTGGGTGTTGCCTATGCAGCCAAATTACTGGGTGTCAGGGCGACCATATTTATTCCTGAAAATTCAGTGATTAATAAAGAAACGGCCATGCTGAATTATGGCGCTGTTGTGATTAAAGTCGCCGGCGACTTTTCCACAGCCGAAGATGAGGCGCAGGCTTTTGCCATCAAAAAAGGAGCAACCTGGGTTTCACCTTATAACGACAAGCTGGTTATTGCCGGACATGCCACTATTGGAGCTGAAATCATAAACGAGATTGACTTTGAGGATGACCTGCAATGTCTCGTGCCCGTTTGCGGAGGAGGTCTGGTCGCAGGAGTCGGATCCGTTTTTCGCAATAAAAAGTTAAAAGTCAGGTTGATTGGTGTACAGAGTGTTAACTCCTCCTATTTTTATTCCCTGTATCACTTTGGAAGCCAGAAAGATATCCAGGAAAAGACCAGTGTTGCCGATGGTTTAACCGGCGCAATCGAAAAAAATTCAATCACAATTCCACTCGTGCGCAGTATGCTGGATGATTTTTTGTTGGTAAATGAATTGGAAATTGAGCAGGCAATTGCATATTGTTATTATAAGTATGGAGAAATCATAGAAGGTTCAGCGGCGGTTCCGTTGGCTGCTTACCTGTTCAAAAAGGTGCCTCCCCAGAAAAGTATTCTTGTTATGACTGGATCAAATATTCAATCAGAATTGCATGAAAGTATTTGCAAGCGCTGGAAAGAAAAGTGGAATCCGAATGAAGGTTAATAGATTCCTCTACCTTTGCATCGTCGCTCTATTTTGCGTCACAATTCTGGCGGGACTCATTTACCCCTCCGTGAGCGTGAATGCTCAAGACAACAGCGTTGATCAAATGGTACGCGACCTTCTGGGGAAAATGTCACCTGAGGAGAAGATTGGCCAATTATTTTTGGTCTCTTTTCAAGGGAATTCGGTTGAAGTGGATTCACCCATTTACGATCTGATTACCAATCACCATGTTGGTGGTGTGATTTTAAATGCTCGCAACAATAATTTTTCGTATGCAGATACAACTGCAACAGCGCAAACATTAATTCAGGAATTACAGCAATCCGAGTGGAATGATTCACAATCGGATTTGTCAGATTTATCTACTCCTAGCGGCTCCGCAAACAATTACGTACCATTATTCGTCGCTATAAATCAAGATGGGGATTCTTACCCGTTTGATCAGATCCTTTCTGGGATCACGTCGATGCCGAATGAAATGGCGATTGGTTCCACCTGGGACCGCAAGTTTGCCATGAATGTCGGCGAAGTGCTGGGGAAGGAATTGAGCGCACTGGGGTTTAATCTTTATTTGGGTCCGTTACTGGATGTGCTCGATTTGCCATATGTTGAAGGTGGTGATGATCTTGGAACCCGCACATTTGGCGGTGACCCTTATTGGGTGGGTGAACTTGGCAAAGCCTTCATCAGCGGGGTACACAATGGCAGCGATAATACTATGGCAGTGATCGCCAAGCATTTCCCTGGTCGCGGATCTTCCGACCGCCTGCCGGATGAGGAAGTCGCGACAGTGCGCAAATCTTTGGAACAATTGAAGCAAATTGAATTAGCGCCATTCTTCGCAGTGACGGGCGATGCCCCAGACAGTCTTTCAACAACTGACGGCCTATTGGTTTCCCACATCCGATACCAGGGCTTTCAGGGTAATATACGTGCGACGACCAGACCGGTCAGTTTTGATCAAGCAGCTCAGGAACAATTAATGGCATTGCCTGAGTTTTCGATCTGGCGAAATCAGGGTGGCATTATAGTCAGTGATAATTTGGGGTCTAACGCGGTCAGAAAATTCTTCGATCCATTAGGCGAATCGTATGATCCGCGCCAGATAGCGCGCAATGCATTTCTATCCGGGAACGATTTACTACTAATGGATCTGTATATCGATGCACGCGACTTGGATCCATATGCTACCACCTTACGAATTCTGGAATTCTTTTCACAAAAATACCAGGAAGATACCGCCTTTGCCCAAAGGGTTGATAGTTCCGTGGAGAGAATTCTACGTTTGAAATATAGACTTTACCCTCAATTTGCGCTCGAAAATGTGCTTCCCGACCCTGAAGATCTCACGGAAGTTGGTACAAATCAGCAGGTAAGCTTTGAAGTTGCCAATCAATCGGCGGTTCTGATGAGCCCGGATTTCCAAGATTTAAACATTGTCTTGCCCAGGCCTCCCCAGATTTCAGAGCGAGTATTATTTTTCACCGAGCGGGTTACGGTCAGCCAGTGTGATGAGTGTCCCTCCCAGGATATTCTTTCTGTGGATGCCTTAGAAAAAGCTGTTTTACGTTTTTACGGTCCAGGAGCGGGTGAACAAGTCATTGATGCTCGTATGTCCTCATTTTCGTTTAATGATTTAAACCGTTATTTGAATGATCCAAAATCTTATTCTGCATTGGATTCTGAATTGCGAAATGCCAACTGGATCATTTTTTCTTTTATCAAACCAGACCCGGAGAATCCCGATTCGCTGGCGATGAAGAAGTTCTTATCCAACCGCACTGATTTGCTGCGGGATAAAAAGGTGGTTGCCTTTGGTTTTAATGCTCCATATTATTTGGATGCAACCGATATCAGCAAATTGACTGCTTATTATATTCTTTTTAGCAAGACACCTGCATTCATAGAACTTGCCGCCAGAATATTATTTCAGGAAGCCTCAGCCGATGGCGCATTACCTGTCAGCGTGCCCGGTATTGGCTATGAATTAATCTCCGCCATGTCACCTGACCCTGAGCAAGTCATTCCATTGTTCCTTGAGTACTCAGCGGAGGCAACCGCAACTGTGGCAGAATCAACCCCAGAACCAGCCAATATACCCATTTTCGCACTGGGAGAAACAGTCTCAATTCGCACAGGCATTATTTATGATCATAACCAAAATCCTGTCCCTGATGGAACAGTCGTACGTTTCTTGATTAATTATATGAAAGATCCACCTTTCTCGCAGCAATTTGAAATGACAACCCTGAATGGCATTGCGCGTCTATCTTATCGAGTACAAAATACCGGTCTGCTGGAGATAAGAGCAACAAGTGATCCTGCTACCAGGTCGGATTTGATCCAGCTTGAAATACCAGCACCTGAAGGCGCAGAGGCAACCATTGTTGTATTAAGTACTCCCCAACCAACCGTAACGGTGACGCCTACCATCACGTCGACACCATCGCCCACTCTTGAAACTACAATGATCAATCCGGTAGAACCGAAGGACTTTCCCGATGTGATGGATTGGTTAGCAGTGATGACGCTTACCTTAATGGGCAGCGGTGCATTTTATTTATTTACCTATAATCGCTTCCCAATTCGCTGGGTATTACGATTTTTATTCCTGGGAGTTATCGGAGGGGTTTTAAGCTATATACTCGTTTTGTTACAAATTAATGCGAACAAAAAATGGGTCCTTGAATTTAAGACAGTGGATTTGCTGGCTTTGACGATGATTGGTTTGATCATTGGCTGGCTGGCTGCTTTGATTTGGCAAACCCGAATTACCCGATCGTATAAGAAGTTATTTACTAATCGTCAATAGAAAACTGAGCATAATTAAGCCAATTGCCGACCAAAGAAAAATCTGTTCCGGTTTTAACCGAATGATTTCACTAATGGTTAATTTTTTATTGGCTGGTCTGGTTATTGTAGGGCGGTCACCGAGTAAGCCTTGGCGGAATACGCGCACATTGTCCGGGCGTTCATCAGGGTGCAGGTTGATGGCCCACAGAATTGCCTTTTCAGTTCGATTACTTAATTCCGGATTAATCGAACGAGGCGGAACTAGTGCTTTTGGAGAAAGAAAACGCGTCCTGGCATCTGCAGGATTGGTATTCGTTAAAAGATGGTACATGGTAGAACCCATCGCATAGATATCGCTACGTACGTCGGTGTGGCCAGAATCACCGCCATATTGTTCCAGAGGAGTATACAGGGCAGTACCCTGCCCTTGAACGATTGTAATCGTAATTTCGCCTGGGACGGCGACCTTTACCAGGCCAAAATCTACCAATTTTAGCAGACCGCTGGGTGTCAACTTTAAATTGCCTGGTTTGATATCGCGATGTAAAATAGGGGTATTTTGTTCGTGAAGGTAGATCAGGGCATCTGCTAACTGACCTATCCAATTAAGAACTTCAACCTCAGAAAGAAAGTGCTCATTCCTTTTCGCTTCCAGCATTAGTGCACGCAAATCTTCACCGGGTACGTAATCCATAACCAGGTAATCGCGGCTTGACACGGAGAAAAAATCGGAGACTTTTGGCAGGTTGGGGTGGTCCAATCTGGCCAGCACGGTTGCTTCCTGTAAAAATTGATCACGTGCTTCTTTGAGCAAGTCGCCAGTTAATGAGCGATCATGCTCAACCTCTTTCAGTGCGCACAGTCTGCCGGTTAATCGCAGATCATCGGCAAGGTAAATCGAGCCAGATCCTCCCTGACCAATTATTTTCCGTATTTGATAACGACCACGCAATACATCCCCAGATTTTAATGGGAGCGGCATACTTACTCTTCTTTCCGTAAATCTATTTGATTTAAGTAAACAGGCATTCTTTGTACAAATCGGCGATTATTTGATATATTATACCCTTATACGATCATTGCACATATCCAGGCAGGTGAGAAAAAATGACGAGACCGATGGCAGAACTACCAGTTTTAATAGCCCAGGGAGGACCTTTGAGTGGTCTGCGCTGGGCTATTGCTGATGTCTTGCGCATTGGCCGAGATCAGGATTGCGAGATTGTTATTCCAGATCGCCAGGTTTCGCGTGTGCATGCCAGATTTACTTTACGCCCCGAGGATATCTTGCTCGAGGATTTAGGCAGCAAAAATGGTACATTTTGTAACGGTGTCCGGCTGATTGGTCCAATCCAGATTCAAGACGGAGACTTAATTCAGATTTCCCTTATTCAAGACTTTATCTTCTTAAGCTCAGATGCTACTCTGCCATTGGATCAACCTATTACTCCACATGAAAGAATAAATTCCCCAAATCACGCCATAATTGTTCTCGATGCAAAATCAAGAAGGGTTTGGGTTGGTGAATTAGAGCTAGACCCACCCTTATCTGCTCCGCAGTTCAGGCTCTTGCAGGCTATCTACGAGCAGGAAGGGAAAGTGGTTTCCCGCAGTGACCTGGTTGACGCAATTTGGGGAGAAGAACGTGCCCAGGGGGTCTCTGAGCAGGCGTTGGATGCACTCGTGCGCCGGTTAAGAGAACGGCTAATTATGTATAAAGGAATGAAGGATTTTATTGTGACTGTCAGAGGTCATGGTATCCGGCTGGAAAATAAATAATTCCAGTTTGAAGATCACTTCAATTTGCGCAGATCGGCTGACGCATCCGGGTTTTGAGCGGATGCGAGGTGAAATTCGGATGGATGTTCGCTTTCTTCGAAGCCAGAAATTACAACAATTGCATTGGTAACTGTTTTGCCGGCATTCCGCCAGCGATGGATTAATTGTGATGCAAAGATGAGGCTATCACCACCTTCCATCTGGTAATACTTACCATTTACTTCATATTCAAGATTTCCCCGTAAACAATAGACAAACTCATGCCCGGTGTGCAGCATGCCATGCGGCCCACTACTTCCTCCAGCATCAAGAGTCAGTAGGAATGCTTCAATTTTTCCCACAAAAGCTTCACCGCCCAGGCCTTCCCACAAACCGCGGATGAATGGAACACGGGAACGTTCGTCCGCTTTCTTGAAAACCACTTGCTGTTTTTCAGGTTCGTTACGGAAAAATGCAGTGATAGGAACTTCAAGGGCATTGGCTAACTTATTTAAAGTACTTACCGAAGGAGAAGTGAGATTTCTTTCGATCATACTGAGTGCATTTGCGGAAAGCGAACTGCGACGAGCTAATTCACGCATGGAAATTCTACGGGCTTCACGCAGTTCACGCAGCCGTAACCCAATATCTACTGAAATTGCTTCATGTTCGAGACTCATCCAACTCCTCCAAGGAAACTGTTCATTCGTCGTGTCAAGAATATTTTCATTATACGAGTTTTTTTTTGCATTTATAGTAGACGTAAAAACTTTTACTATTTCAATTAACGATTCTGAGCATTCAAAAAATTAATATCTGGTTTCCAAAGAATAAAAGAAGTGTTTTGAAAATAGACAAGGAAGTGAAATCAAAAATCTAATTTATAATTACTGATATACAAATTGCAGAAGAGAGAGGAATTTCTAAATATTGTTTGACCTGTATGTTCTCCCTTTGGCGCTTTATGAACAAAAAGAAAGTTCTTCGGTTGAGGGATATTACGTCAGTGCGGCCTCACGTCGGGCTGCACGTACGCGCGAATCCGATCTTATTCTCTTAAAATTTTCATCACCACGAAAATTGTTAAGCGCTGATATTCAAGAGATTGACAAATATCTTCAAAAAACAGCCGCCTCGTTTTTTCGCACCAATGGGCCAGTGACAACCGCCATTCGGAAATGCGGCGGATTCCTAAATGACTTGATTGTTAAATTCAATCAAGGCAGAAAAGTCAGTCAAATTCTTACAGGCAATCTACAGATTGCTGTTTTTCATGGAGAGGAAGCCTATCTTGCGCATGCTGGTTCGGCGGTTTCCTTTGTAATTAATAATGAGCGACCGGCTGTCTTTGTGAATCAAGCCGCAGGTAGTCAAGGTATCGGG
Organism: Anaerolineales bacterium; assembly: GCA_038329785.1. Classification (GTDB taxonomy): domain Bacteria; phylum Chloroflexota; class Anaerolineae; order Anaerolineales; family Anaerolineaceae; genus UBA6170. The sequence continues at coordinate 22,070 of JBBQNI010000018.1, forward strand.
GTTACAAAGGCAATTAAGTTCACCTTCTTTCATGCGGAACTAAAGAATGGGGATAGGATCGTTCTCAGCAGCCATCCCCCACAAGGATGGACAAAAACCGCTTTAAGTGAAGAGTCGCGCAATTCAATCAGTCACCTGCGCAAGGTTTTACTTACCAAGGCAGAACGTGACTTCGAAGCAGTCATTCTGCAAGTTCGAAAGGGCAGTGGCGCTATCCACCTATTGCGTCTGGATGGCTCCGCTCTAGAACATACCACTACATTTGAAGATGAAGAAACTGAACTGTCAATCTCCCTAACCCCTTCCGAACAGGTAGACTTGGCACCGATTGAGCTCGGTACTGAGCAAGAGCAGCGCATTGTGAAAAATCTTGAGAGTGAGCAGGCTGTCCAAGAGGTATCCCGGGTAGAACCTGCAGCAGAAATACCAGTTGATTCCCCGGTGGATAAACCTGAGCTGCAAATCCCATTTGGCTATTTCCAATCCGACCAATCAACCCATTCTTTTCCGGGTAATGGCATTGTTCAAAATGAGAAACAACTAATAGAAAAAGAATCTACGGATAAATTAAAGTCATCTCGCCAGGATATAATTTTTGCTGATCAGAAATGGGTTCCAGAACCCGCTGTTGACGAAGGGTTTGATCAGAGAAAACAAAAAACTTCAATTGATTTTTCACAAACATTGGCGAAATGGCTGCTGTCGATTAAGAATTTTTTGGTCAACGCAACATCCAAATCCGAGGCGATTAATAGCTCGCTTTCCGAAAATACTGCCAAATTAATTTCAAGGTCCAATCCGGCTGCCGCAGGAAGTAATTCGAATTTATCCTTGACGAGCATGTTCTTCATTGCCATTTTGGTGCCGGTACTCGTTGTTGCAGTTTCCATGACAATTTATTTCCGCAGCGGACGCGGCGAGCAGCATCAGAAATTCGTGCTTCAAGCAAGTGCTCTGGTTACTCAGGCAAATGAAGAGATTGATGATGTCAAGCGACTTATTGTCTTGCAAGATGCTCTTTTATTTCTGGATGAGGCTGAGAAGTATGGGAAAACAGATGTCTCGCAGGAGCTGCGCTTGATCGTCCAGAAACATTTGGATGACTTGCAGGGGGTCACCCGTTTGCAGCTTCAAGCATCCGTACCAACCGGTATTGACCGCAGAATCAACATCAGCAGGATGGTGGTGAATTCCAACGAAGACCTTTATGCCCTCGATCAGGTAACTGGCCGTGTATTGCGAATGGTCGCCACCAGACCGGACTATGAGGTTGATACTACATTCATGTGCGGTCCGGGAAAATTCGGTATGACGGTGGTGCATGAACTGGTGGATATCGATCTGATCTCATTTAGTAATTCTCGTAATGCAACCATTATTGGAATTGACCGGGGAGGCTCTGTCATTCTATGTTCACCAGGTAGTGAGCCTTTCGCAGTTACGGTGAAAGTCCCCGAAATGGGCTGGGGTCAAATTCATGCGATTGGTTTCAATGGTTATAGTCTATATATTTTGGATATCGATGAAAGAACTCGTGATATCTACCGCTTACCAGCCGATGGCTTGTCTTTCGATGGTAATCCGGAATCAATCTTTAGTGGCAATATCCCGGTTGATTTAGCCGATACCGCAGATATCGCCCTGTATGAAAGTCAACTTTACGTTTTAAGTAAAAGCGGGAAATTAATGGGTTGTGCGCTCGATAATGTTCAAATTCAATGTACAGCTGATATTGGTTACGGAATTATTCAATCCGGTCAGGAACGGCAGACAATCGATATGATCGCCGGTACAGATTTTGTCCAAATTCAAACGACTCAACCGCCTGACCCCTCAATTTATTTTCTGGATCAGCTCAATGGAAGTGTGTACCATTTCAGTCTTGCATTAAATATGCAAAAACAGATTAGTCCAGATTTTGTTTCTTTACAATCAGCCCCAGAAAACCCAATGACAGCATTCACGGTCAGTCCGTATGGTGTCATGCATTTTGCTTATGGGCATGACCTCTATTTTGGATATGTTCCTTAGGAATAAATATGACTGTTTTTTCGACCATTACCCGGCCAACATTGATTCTCGATGAAAACAAAGCGCGTAAGAATCTAGAAACATTTTCGACCAAGATAAAAAAGCAAAATATTCTTTTCCGTCCACATTTTAAGACACATCAATCAGCAGAAATTGGTGAATGGTTCAATGAAAAAGGAATACAAGCGATAACTGTCTCATCGGTCGAAATGGCAGATTATTTTGCGAACCATGCCTGGCAGGATATTTTAATTGCTTTTCCGGTGAACTTACGTGAGATGGAATTAATTGAAAATCTGGCGAAAACCATCTCGTTGACCTTATTGGTTGAATCCCTGGAAACTGCCCATTTTCTGGAAAATTTTCTGAGCGTTCCAGTCAAAATACGGTTAAAGGTCGACGTTGGTTCCATGCGCAGTGGATTGGACTGGAATCACCCCGAGAAAATTTTGCGACTTGTTGAACAAATAAATGGCAGCAAAAAACTGCGGTTTGATGGTCTATTAACGCATGCCGGGCATTCCTATCGGGCACAGGCATGTGAGGAGGTAGCTTCTATATATGAAGTATCGTTGCAACGGATGCAGTTGGTTCAAAAAGCTTTACTAAATCAAGGCATTCACAATGCGCATATATCCGTTGGCGACACTCCGACAACATCACTTGTGGAAGATTTTGGTGCCATTGATGAGATCAGACCAGGAAACTTTCTATTTTTCGATGTGCAGCAGTATAAAATCGGTTCCTGCTCGTTGGAGGAAATTGCTATTTGTGTGGCTTGCCCGATTGTGGCGATTCATGAAAAGCGTGATGAAGTAGTCATTTATGGTGGTGCAATTCATTTTTCCAAAGATTATTATCAACGCAGTGATGGCTCAAATGGTTACGGGATCGTAGTTGCTCACGATTCCGAATCCTGGGATTGTGGAAATATTCTTGGGGAGGTAAAGTCCTTATCCCAGGAGCATGGTGTGATTAAATGTTTGCCAGGGAAGGCAGCTTCTTTAGCGGTGGGTGATCTGCTGTGTGTACTGCCTGCTCATTCCTGCCTGACCGTTCAAGCAATGCGAACGTACAAAACTCTGGATGGAAAGATAATCAAGACACTTAATAGCGAGATTTAGGAAAGTATAACCAGCGGGACTGGTATAAAGACTAGAATAAACACAATCAGCATAAAAAAAGCAATAATCTTACGTTTTTGATCCAATGGAGTGATTTCATCCGCGACCTGTGAAGGCACCCGGTTGAGAAAGAACAATAAAAAAGCCCAGAACCACCATCCATTCCAGGCGAAGCCAAGAATCACCAGAAACACCAGCAGCAGGCTAAAAATTTTGCGGGAGTTTTTTCCGACAATTGCCGATAATATATGCCCGCCATCAAGCTGACCGATGGGAATTAAATTCAGCGATGTAACCAGGATCCCAGCCCAACCTGCCCAGGCAACCGGATGTAAGGTTACATCCAGTCCTCCCAATGGCATCGGCTGGCTGGTAAAAAAGTAACGCAGCCAATACAAGAAAGGTGAAAGACCGCCAAAATCAATGGGTTGCGGCAGCAATTGGCCGAAGGTGATATATTTCATCAACAGATAGAGCAAAGAGTTGCCTTCCATTTGAAAGCCAACTCCATTCCCAAGAGCTAATGGTAAGTGCTGGACTTCTGAAATTGATAGACCGAAAAACAGAATTGGAATGGCGAATACCAGCCCGCTCAATGGACCGGCGATGCCAATATCAAATAGTTGTTTTTTATTTTTCGGGACACCGCGCATATTAATAAATGCGCCCATGGTGCCAAACGGACTGATCACCGGCAGGGGAATAAAATAAGGCAGGGTCACATTCACTTTGTGAAAACGGCCTGCAAAAAAATGACCCATTTCGTGGGCTCCCAGAATAGCTATCAGACTCACAGCGAATGGCCAGCCATCCAACAAAATTGTCTTCAGTAGGTCTAAAGTTGATGCCTGCTCCAGCGATTCAAGCGACATGAGTCCCCCTGTAAACCAGACGGAAAGCAGAGTTACAATGAAGAGAATTAGGTTTATTCTGGTGTTTGCTGGTGCGGGTGCCGGCAGATCTTCGATGAGGTAAATAACTTGCTGTTTATTTTCAATCCGGAATAAAGGTTTTAAGTGAAAGGTTTTTAATTGATCTGAAATTTGGTCAAAAGCCTGTTCACTGTTTGCTTCCCGTAAACTGCCGCGGAAGCGAAAGAGCCATTTATCGGCATGAGTTCCACTGGTCGTATCTTGAATGTTGAAATATCGTCCAATGATCTTGTGGAATGAAGCGGTATCTTCGCTCAAAGATTCGTTTCTTGTTAGTTCCATTTTTCTCCATCAATTGTGGATTAAATTCGCAAAAGTTTGAAGTTTTTTTTCAGGTGTAAGTGTACCGCTTATCTTAATCCGCGTGGCTAAATAATACAAAACAAACGATGTACGGCTTACAGCCGCATCGTTTGTCATGCTGAACAGGCGGGAGTGAATGGGAGTCGAACCCACCGCGGCCTGCATAACAACCCGCCACCGATTTTGAAGACCGAGAAGCCCACCGGGACCTAATCACTCCCACATTAAGCATACTTTATGGTATTCGTGTGGTCAAGAAGGAAAACGAAACGCGTGCTCTCGATTGTGACAATAATGCTGCGAGAATCCTAAAAAATAAACGGGAAAGTGCGCATGATCACAGGTAGTAACAAAATTGCAACGGATCCCAGGGCAATCCCCAGTACCATACCTGCCACGATATCCGATAAGTAATGAACCCCTGTCATAACACGCGACAATGCCACTAAAGGTGCCCAAATCGTCAACAGCAGTGCGAACCAGAACGGAGCAATTCCCCATGCCATGGTTGCCAGAAAAAAGACACGGGTTGCGTGCCCGGAGGGGAATGAATGTGGATCGGTATTGCGGTAAATGGACCCCCATTCTCCTTCAGGCCGCCGGCGGCGGATGCTAAATTTCAAGGCAATAATGATGATAGCCAGAAGAAACGTGCCAGATCCCAGAGAGGCTGCGATTCGATGCCATTCTCCTTGCGAAAATAGCCAGATCAGCAGTAGAACGCCCAGGCAATACCAGGAATCACCTGAATGCGCAAAGATGGTTGCGATTTTCCAGAGTACCTTCCGCTCTGGATCAATTCGTAATTGCTGGGTTATTTTATAATCCCTGGTAAGAATTTTATTTATCAAATCAATCATTTTAATCGGTTTTCTTTCAATTTAACACAGGCGAGTATACCCCGAAGCGTGTCATCGCGCAATTAATCAATGCGACTCCGAAGATCTTCGTACAAACGGAGTTCTTTTATTTTTTGTAATGAGTTCGGAGTCAACAAGTAATGTCGATAAGTAATGAGGAGAAATGCTACCTTCTTTTCCAATAATCAGGTAAGAAGTCTGACCGGCCAGCTAATGGAAACCCGGCGGAGATTTTGGAAAAATTCCAAATCGAGATTATAATTGCTGTACATATTTGATTCGGTGGTCGGTTTAAGTACATGAGCCGGCGTCGGTAACGGAAAACCGTCGAAAAGTGCCGCCAGTGGAAAAGGAGCCACCGAACGAATGACAATATGGAAAGAATATCTTTTAGCCAATTCCCTCAAACAAGCTTTTCAATACCTCGAATCATCCAATCATATGACTTGTTGGGTAGCCGGCGGAACCGATTTAATGCTGGAAGTTCAACAAGGCAGGCATACCCTGGTGGATAGAATGGTTGACCTGAATACAATTCCCCAATTGGGAGTATTGGAAGTACAGGGTGATGATTTGTTAATTGGGGCCGGTGTGCCCGTCAGTAGAATTGCGACCTCAGAGATCGTAAAGGAACATGCCCGCGCTGTTTCTGAAGCAACCCGACTGATCGGTGGCCCGCAAGTACGCAATGTGGCCACATTGGGCGGTAATGTGGCTCATGCCTTGCCTGCTGCTGATGGGATGATTTCACTGGTGGCAATGGATGCCATCGCCATCATCGCCCAGCAGGAAGGGATTGAAGAGCAACCCATACTCAATCTTTTTAAGGGACCCGGAATATCTTCATTAACAAAAAACCAAATTATTCTGCAATTCCGCATTAAGCAGCGTGAAAAAGGTGAGGGATCGGCATTTCAGCGGATTATGCGCCCGCAGGGGGTGGCTCTGCCGATATTAAACCTGGCTGTTTGGGTCAAGCGGGAAGATGACATGGTGCTTGACATTCGTGTCGCTTTCGGCCCATCAGGTCCGGTACCGTCCAGGGCAACAAGCGTTGAGGAGACTTTGCGGGGCAAACATCTTACCCCAGCAGGAATGGATGCGGCACTCGCAGCAATTGCAACGACGGTGAATTTCCGGACGAGTAAAAATAGAGCGACTGCTGAGTATCGCCATCAGATTGCCAGACAATTGTTCATGAAAACATTTTCATCCGCTTGGGAAAGAGCAGGTTCCTAATGAAAGATTTGGTCGAAATTAAATTCACAGTAAATGGCAAGCAGGCAGTTATTTCGGTTGCCCCGGGTGAGATGCTTTCTGATGTGCTGCGCTACAAACTTGGTTTGTTTGGTACAAAAATTGGTTGTAATGAGGCAGAGTGTGGTGCCTGTACAGTTGTGATTGATGGGCAGGCAGTTTTATCCTGTAACTATCCGGCTGCAAAAGCAAACGGGAAAAATATTGTTACCATTGAGGGACTCGCTGAAGAGAGCTTGAAAGGAGATACAAAATTGCATCCGCTGCAACATGCTTTTATTGAGCACGGGGCGGTGCAATGTGGATTTTGTATTCCCGGACAGATAATGACTTCCTATGCGCTTTTACAAAAAAACCCAGCACCCCAAGTGCCTGAGATAAAAGAAGCGTTAAAGGATACGCTTTGCCGTTGTGCCGGGTATCCGAGCATTATCTCCGCAATCCAGGCTGCTTCCGAGCAGATCCAGGGAGGCCAGGATCTTTATATACCGCAGATTCCTGAGGCTAGAAACGCAGGCAAAATGGTTGGAACGGTTCATAATCGTCCCGATGCGGTGCTAAAGGTAACCGGAAAGGCAATCTACAGTGATGACATTCAACTTGACGGTATGGCGCATGCACGTGTAAAACGAGCAATGGTACCGGCTGCGATTGTCGAAGCGATTGGTATTTCCAAAGCACTGGCAATACCGGGTGTGTTGGCTATTTTGACGGCAGCAGACCTGCCATTCGAAAAAAATCACGGATTGATTATCAAAGATTGGCCGGTTATGGTCGCCATTGGCGAAAAAGTACGTTATGTTGGTGATGCCCTGGCAATTGTGGCTGCTGAGACGCGCGAAATTGCCAGCGAAGCACTGTTAGCCATTGAGGTGAAACTACGTCGTATAGATGCGGTTGTTGATCCGGTTTCAGCTCAGAAAGCGGGTGCGCCTGAAGTTCATGCCGGCGGAAATTTGCTCAAACATATTAAAGTACGTAAAGGCGATATGGATGAAGGTTTCCAGATTTCCGATGTAGTTATTGAAAACACTTTTTTTACGAATCCGAATGATCATGCTTTCTTAGAGCCGGAGTGTTCAATTGCCAGGCTAACGCCGGAAGGGCGAATTGAAATCTATGTAGGTTCTCAAATTCCATATGATGACCGCGAGCAAGTAGCACGCGTATTGGGTGTTCCGGACGAAAGAGTCCGTATCATTGGGCAGTTAATTGGGGGCGGCTTTGGCGGTAAGGAAGATATTGCCGGGCAAATACATGCAGCCTTGCTGGCTCAGGTGACTGGCCGACCGGTTAAGTTGTTGTTTGATCGCCAGGAAAGCTTGATTGTTCATCCCAAACGGCATGCCACACAAATTTCCGTAAAGTTAGGGTCAGATCTCGAAGGTAATCTAATTGCAGCCCAAACGACTCTGTTTGGAGATACGGGTGCTTACGCTTCTTTAGGTGAGAAAGTAATGACTCGCGCGACGACGCATTCATCCGGTCCGTATGAAATAGAGAATGTACGTGCCGATTGTTATGCCATGTATACCAACAATCCGCCCGCAGGTGCATTCCGTGGATTTGGCGTTCTCCAATCCGCATTTGCAGTTGAATCGATGATGGATACATTGGCTCAGAAATTAGAAATTGACCCAATTGAGCTTCGAAAGAAAAACGTATTAAAAGTGGGTAGCATCACAAATACCGGCCAATTACTAAAGGAGAGTGTAGGTTTATCGGAGTGTATCCAAAAGGTAGAATCTGCCCTGAAGCAATTGGCAGGTGAATATCCATTTTTACCCCGCCAGAATGCGGATCATCCAGAGATGGTGCGTGCCTGGGGCTTTGCAGTGGCGTATAAAAATACCGGCTTAGGTGGGGGAGCACCCGATAAGGCTGGCGCGGAAATCGAATTATTAATTGATGGTATCTTTGAGGTACGCAGCGCTTCAGCAGAGTTAGGTCAGGGCTTGCCGACTGTATTGCAATTGATAGCTGCAGAAGAATTAAAGCAGGGATTGGAAAATGTGCGTGTGCTACTTTCAGATACAGACCTTACCCCGGATGGCGGCCCTACCACTGCTTCCCGCCAAACCTATGTTACCGGAAATGCCGTTCGCTATGCAGCAAAAACTCTCCAGCAATCACTGATCAGTGAGTTATCCGAATGCTACGACATATCACCTGCGGAGATTGTGTTTGGGAAAGGAAATGTGCAAATCGGCAGCGTGAGCTGGTCACTGGCAGATATTTCCATAAAATTACGTGAAGATGGCATTATTCCAAAGGTTCTTTATACCTACGAAGCTCCAGAAACCAAACCTTTAGGCCAGGGTGGGGATATGCATGTTGCATTCTCGTTCGCTGCCCAGGCAGCCCAGGTAGAAGTCAACCGTGCAACCGGCGAAGTGTCTGTTTTGCACGTCATCGCAGCCAACGATGTGGGCTTTGCTATCAATCCATTGGGATTGAAAGGGCAGGTAGAAGGTGGAATCTTGATGGGGATCGGACATACGCTGACCGAAAATTTTATCCTTGACCATGGCGAGGTCGTCACTGATCGATTGGCCAGTTATCGCATCCCTTCGATTACCTATACGCCTGAAATTACATCATTCATCGTTGAGCATCCTACCACGGATGGTCCATTTGGTGCCAAAGGCGTTGGTGAGATTGTCTTAATACCAACCATCCCCGCCATCACTAACGCTGTCTACAATGCGGTTGGAGTGCGGGTTACCTCTCTACCCATCGACCAGGAAATTGTTCTTAGAGAGATCAACAAACAAAAGATACTTGTTTAGCGTTTGCAGTCAGAAATAGAAAAAAGGCTTTTGAAAAAGAGTCGGTAACTCTTAACAACAACAATTCAAGCTTTGAGGTAATTCAGGTGTGGATTCCAGCCATCACCATTGAATTAACTTTACTCAGTTACTGAAGATGACTTTTTCAGGTCAAAGTTTAACCTTTGCATTTCTCAGTTAAGAAAACTCTTCCTGTCAATACTTTGGTCAGTGGTGCAGGGCTGACCTGAAACCTGGTATTTTTGAAAAGCGGCGTTTTTCTTTGGTGAATTCTTGCAAGTAATTTTTAAATCATTGAATTCGCAAAATTTAGAAGACGATATAGGCAAAGGTTCCCTTTAGCCTATATCTCCGTAGCGCGTACGCGAGTTATGTGCTTTTGTTTTACGTATCCTGGTTTTGTCGGAAAACGATGCAACCTAAGGATTATTTTCACGGATATGCGAACCTATACTTTCGTTAATCGCGTGTGAGGCAGCGACCTGGAGGAAAATGGAAGGCACCCATCGAAGAAATATTTCTTTGAATTACCCGTAGGCATGGAAAACCGGAAGTATCCTAATAAAAATTCAGGAGTTTTTATGTAGTAAACTTGTGATACTTTTCACATGACAAAACAGCAAAAGTAATATATGCTTAACGGGAAAATCTTTTCAATCCCCCAAGGAGTTGAAATTATGCTTTACATTATTATTTTGGTTGGTGTATTGATATGTGCTTTTCAAGCCATTATCAGTAAACGCCTGCTGGTGACTGCCTTGTGGCTGGCGGGCACCAGTGCTCTGGTTGCATTAACTTTTTATCTATTAGGTGCATATCAACTTGCGGTTATTGAACTGAGTGTTGGGGCAGGGCTTGTCACGGTGCTATTCGTTTTTGCTATTAATATTGCCGGGGAAACTCCTATTCCAGTGACCACAATTATTCCACGGGCGCTTGCCTGGATATTCGTGATTTTGATGTTAGGTTTGATCGGGTGGAAGATCATCCCTGATCCAATTTTGGCGACAGCCCTGGTGAAATCAGTTGATGCTGGTTTTCAACAGACGGTCTGGTTTGGCCGTCAATTGGATTCTTACCTTCAGATTATGATTATTTTTGCCGGTGTGCTTAGTATGTTGGGACTCTTGAAAGAAGAGCAGCCAACGGAAATGCTCGTTGTCGAGGAGGAAAAATGAATATTAGTGCCCCAATTGTGATTGTCTTGATGATACTCGGACTTCTGGGTATTGGTATTTATTGCCTTCTGATCACCCGCAATATGATTCGCCTGGTAGTGGGATTACAAATTCTTGCGAAAGCGGCCATGTTGGCATTAATTCTGGTGGGTAAAATGCGTGGGCAACCCAGTATTGGTCAGAGTATGGCTCTGACAGTGATTGTGGCCGATACAATCATAGCGGTAATAGGCCTGGCATTGGCAGTTCAAATAAAACGTCGGTTGGGCACATTGGATCTTAACGATCTTTCAACTTTAAAGGGGTAATCCATGGCAGAAATTTATATTATGCTCTCAATTGGTATTCCCTGGTTGGGGGCGATTGTTGTCTGGCTGATTGGGGATCGAAAACCGAAATTGCAACACCTGTTGGCAGTGGTTTTTTCGGTGTTGGCCGGCGCAAGTTCACTACTTTTGTTAAGTGAGGTAGGTTCGGGAACTGTAATTTCCATTCCGATTGGTACTACATACGGAAATTTCACATTCGTACCGGATGGCCTTGGAGTTTATCTGGCGATCATCGCCACGGTGATTGGCGCGCTGGCAGTGATTTTCTCAGTCGATTATATGAAGGGCGAAGCACAACTTGGCAGATACTATGCCATGGTATTGTTCTTCATTGGTGCCATGGTTGGCCTGGTATTGACCAGCAATTTGATGTTGATGTTTTTATTCTGGGAAATTACTGCACTTTGTTCGTATGTACTGATCTCGTTCTACAATGATGATCCAAAGGCAGTGCGCGGGGGTATGAAAGCGCTCATTATTACCCAGATTGGTGGTCTGGGTTTGTTGCTCGGCGCTATTGTTTTATTTGCATTTAGCGGCAGTTTTGATATCAACGTTTTTTTGGCGAATCCATCAGTGGTACCTGCCAATATTCTGAGTGTCATGGCTTTTGGTTTTCTGATCGCTGCGGCGGCTAAATCTGCTCAGTTTCCATTTCAGACCTGGCTGCCAGATGCGATGGAGGCACCGACGCCTATCAGTGCTCTGATTCATGCAGCCACAATGGTCAATGCCGGTGTATATCTTCTGGCACGGTTCTTCCCTGCCTTTGAAGGTGTTCCAGGCTGGCGCTTAAGTGTGATGATTGTGGGTATGCTATCCGCTTTAATGGCGGCAATCATGGCTTTGGTATCGGTTGATCTCAAACGAGTACTGGCTTATTCCACTGTCAGCCAATTGGGTTACATGGTATATGCAGTCGGAGCTGGTGGATTTTTTGCATCTCAATTTCATCTTCTCAACCATTCCATTTTTAAAGCGCTGCTATTTCTTTCTGCCGGTGCGATTATTCACTCGGTCGGTACACGGGATATGCGCGAGATGGGGGGGCTTGGCAAGAAAATGCCCTTTGTACGTACCGTTTTTCTTATAGGCTCGCTGGCACTGGCTGGAATTCCGATATTCAATGGGTTCTGGAGCAAAGAACTTATTCTGGAAAGTGGCATTACGCATGGTAATCCTATTTGGATCTACGTAATCATGTTGTTCGTGGCAGGTCTAACGGCATTATATACTTTCCGTTGCCTCTGGATGGTTTTCTATGGGGAACCCAAGCAGGATCAACATGTTCATTCAACCGGCACAGCCATGAAGGTTGCCCTGGCTCCCCTGGCGTTGGGAGCTTTAACTTCCTGGTTGTTGGTCGGGCTTTTTGGCCAGATGCTGGAGCGCAGCCTGCCAGCTCATGAAGTTCATGTTCTTGGCATTCTTGAGATGATTAATGAGGTTGTTTCAGCGCCGGCGACCTGGATTGCCCTGGCCGTTATTGCCCTTGGCATCATGACCTGGTACGTGCGCAATTCCTTGCAGGGGGTTGCAAAAGCACTGCACATGCCTGCAGAATTTGCCAGAAACAGCTTCGGTTTTGAAGGGATCAATGACGGGATCATAACATCGGTGCAATCCCTGGGTGAAAAATTGCGCGTCACGCAAACGGGTCAATTGAATTGGAACATTTTTGGAATTCTGGCGGGCCTGGTATTTTTAATTGCCGTTTTGGTGATAGGAGCATAAGAATGGACATAACAACGACGTTCCTTTTATTTTTAGCCTTTCCCTTGCTATTTTCACCGATCATTTATATTGCAGGGCGATTGTATTCCCGCTCTGAAAAAGTAAACCCGGCTCATAACCCTGCCAAATGGTTGGCATTGATTGGACTGGTCGGTTCAGCTGTATTTCTTTTTCTGACCACGAAGAACGTTTTTAGCACTGGCCAAGCGCTGTATTACTCAATTGGTGAAGTCAGCTTGCGGTTTGATGGCATCAGTCTCCTCTTAGCGACCGTGGTGTTGGTTCTGGGCATATTGGTGACAATTTACTCCTTTGACTATATTAAATTTGAAGAAGGTGAAGAGAAATTTTATGCTTTGTTGACTGCCATGATTGGAGCAATAAGCGGGCTAGGCTGCGCAGTTGATTTATTCAATTTGTGGGTCTGGTTTGAAGTAATGGCGATTACCTCAATCCTTTTGGTGGCTTTTTACCGAAATCAACCTGGTTCCCTTGAAGCAGGTCTCAAATATTTGGTGCAAAGCGCAGTAGGTTCAATTCTGGTGATTATTGGCATAGCCTTAACCTTTTTACAGGTTGGCAGTTTGAATCTCGAATCGATCCGGATGACTGTTACAACACCCACACCTATGCTTATTGTGGCAGGTGCTTTCCTGATCATTGGTTTTGGCGTCAAGATCGCTCTGGTGCCTTTGCATACATGGCTGCCAGACGCCCATTCTCAAGCACCCAGTGGAATCAGTGCCATGCTTTCCGGAATTGTAATTGAAGCTGGTTTGATCGCCCTGTTACGTGCCCTTGGCGGACTTGCGCTTGGAGGTTATCGCTGGGGGATCGTCATCATCGCTTTTTCGGTGATCAACATGCTCGTTGGAAATTTGATGGCATTGCGCCAAAAAGAGGTCAAACGAATTCTGGCTTATTCAAGTATCAGTCATGTTGGCTATATGCTGCTGGGTTTTGGCATCATGATTGCTTTCGACAGCTTTTTGGGAGGAATCGGTGCATCATTCCACCTGATCACGCATGCATTAATGAAAGGATTAGCCTTCCTTGCGGCGGGTGTCTTGCTTTACAGCTTGCACATTGCCAAAGGTGATCACAATCCGCTCGTCGTGAATGACCTTAATGGAGCTTCCAGCAAGTATCCATTCACAGCATTTGCTTTCAGTGTGGCCGTTCTGGCATTGGGAGGGTTACCACCCTTCGCTGGATTTATGTCCAAGTGGCAGATCTTTGTCGCCGGGGCCCAAACCAGGAATATCTGGATAATTGTCCTTGTGGTTTTTGCAGGTCTGAACAGTGTTTTGTCCCTGGCTTATTATGCTCCTTTGGTCAATCGCTTGTACCGCAAACAGCCTGCTGAAATTGTTGAAAAAGGATCACCGATGTCGATCTGGATGTACATCCCAATGGCGATCATGACTCTGGCGATTATTGTGTTGGGTTTTTTCCCATCGCTCTTGTATTGGTTGACTGGACCTGCTGGCGCCAGCTTGTATATGTTTTTTACCCATTAATGGAGTAACTCATGGAAGTATTATTATCCCCACCGCTTGCTTTTTTGATCTACATCCCTTTTGTGTTGGTTATTTTATGGATTGGTAAAAAGATGGCTGGTCCAGAAGTTTCATCAGATCTGAAAGAAAGTTTATACGCCAGCGGCGAAAAAGCATCAACGACACCAGCCGCGCCTGGGTACAGACCATTTTTCTTGATCGCGTTTTTCTTCGCTGTATTACATTTAGGAATGCTGGTTATCGGTACCGGTTCATTTACACTTCAGACAGTGCCTTACATTCTTGGACTGGTTTTAGCACTGGTCGCGTTGTTGTTAGGATAGTAATTAGAGGTAAATCAAATGGCTGATCAAAATCCTGTGGAAGTAGTAATCGACAAGATAAAAAACTGGGCACGAATTAATTCTCCCTGGGCAATTCACTTTAATTCAGGGTCATGTAACGGTTGTGATATTGAAATTTTGGCAACTTTGACACCACGTTATGATGTTGAAAGATTCGGAATCAAACTGCAGGGCAGCCCCCGCCATGCGGATGTCCTTATCGCGACTGGGCCGGTCACTTTGCAAGCGCGCGATCGTCTGGTCCGCATTTACGAACAGATGCCAGACCCAAAATTTGTAATTGCTGTCGGTTCATGTGCATTGTCGGGCGGCGTTTTTGATGGTTGCTATAACGTCGTGGGTGATCTCTCAAAGGTCATCCCTGTCAACGTTTTTATTCCTGGATGTCCGCCGAGACCTGAGGCCATTATTTATGGGGTTGTGCAGCTTCTTGAAAGCCTTAAGAAAGGTGTAATCCCCCAAACAATTACACCCGGTGAAGATATTCTTGCCAGCCTGAAGATGGAGGATATAAAAAATGAAATCGAGTGAAGAATTATTGGCTGACGGACGTGAGCTTGTGGCTGAATACATTATCTCAGAATCCCTGCCGGAAGTTAACAGGCTTGATATTTATATCGAACCCGTAAATTTAAAAGTTGCTGTGCGAGCCCTCGTTGATCACCAGTGGGGTTATTTAATGACAATTACCGGAATGGATCATCCACCTGTAGAAAATGAGCAGGGTGAATTGATAAGCCAGGGAATGCTGGAAGGCCTTTATCATTTTGCGAACGAGGCTGCCATTCTCACTCTGCGTGTAAAGGTTGGCTATGATCAGCCATTCATTGATTCGATCTGTGAGGATATCCCTTCGGCTACAATTTATGAGCGGGAATTTATGGAATTATTCGGGGTAGATCTGGTCGGAACTCCAGACACATCCCGCTTAGTCTTGCCGGATGATTGGCCGGAGAATGTTTTTCCCTTACGCAAGTCATTCACCTCACTTCAGGCAATGATTAAAGAAGGAAAGGAAAACTAACATGAACAATACTCCTGGTGAAAAATTTATTGTCCCGATCGGTCCGCAACATCCTGCGCTGAAGGAACCAGGTCAATTTCAATTTACAGTCGATGGTGAAATTGTAACTGCAGCATCCATCCGCCTGGGCTTTGTCCATCGTGGTATCGAAAAAGCCTGCGAAGTGCGCAACTATACCCAGGATATGTACATGTTGGAAAGGGTGTGCGGTATTTGCTCTCATATCCATGCCACAGCCTTCGTTTTGGGAGTGGAAAAACTGGCAGGCGTGGAGGCACCACCACGGGCAGGGGCAATTCGCGTGCTTGTATCCGAATTGGAACGGATTCACAGCCATCTGCTCTGGTTAGGAGTGGCGGCGCATGAAGGCGGCTTTGATACACTTTTTATGTACACCTGGCGTGATCGGGAAGTGGTCATGGATCTGCTCGAGAGTCTTTCCGGAAGCCGGGTGCATTACTCAGTTAATGTGCTCGGCGGTGTCAAGTATGATATTACTGATGAACTCAGTGATGCAATCATGAAGGGGATGGATTTTCTTGAATCACGCACACAATATTACATGAAAATTGTCACCAGTGATGACACCTTTGTGGGCAGAACTCGTGGTGTTGGTACGATGACCAAAGAACACGCTGAAAGGTTGGGTGGGGTTGGTCCGACTGCACGAGCCTCGGGCGTGGAACGTGATATTCGACTTAACTCCCCATATTCTGCATACAAGGATTTCCCGATTAATATAATCACTGACCAGGCAGGTGACCTTGAAGCGCGTTTTGTGGTACGAATTAAGGAATTGTATGAATCGTATCGTTTGATCCGCGAGATCTTGAACAACATGCCAACTGGAGAGTTGACTGTACGGATGAAACGCAGAATCCCGGAAGGTGAGACAATTTCGAGGGTGGAAGCTCCTCGCGGTGAACTGTTCTATTATATTAAATCGAATGGGACTGAGAGTCCGGCACGGGTTAAGATTCGGACCCCAAGTTTGTGTAATTGGGCAACAATCAGCGATGTTGCCGTAGGTCTGAAATTAGCGGATATGCCTATGCTTCTGGTTGGCATCGATCCTTGTTTCTCATGCAATGATCGCATGGTAGTTGTCAAAAACTCCAGTGATAACTGCGCCGCCTGGTCCTGGGATGATTTGCGCCGTTATGGAATCGAGTATTATCGATGAATCTGAACATCTCCCCCATAATTGCATTGTTGTTGTTTCCTGGAGGTTTATTTCTGCTCAATGCCGGCCTGGTTTACGAGTGGATAGACCGGAAATTGGTTGCCCGCTATCAGAATAGAATAGGTCCGCGTTGGTTCCAACCATTGGCCGACTCAATCAAGCTGCTGGCAAAAGAAGAGATTATCCCGTTTGGTGTCCATAAAGGCCTGTTTGTTTCATTGCCGGTAGTGGCGTTAACCGGCGCTTTGACGGCAGCATTGTATACCCCCTTGTTCGGTATCGCTCCAGTTTTCAGCTTTGAAGGCGATCTTGTCGTTACGCTCTATCTGCTCAGTCTGATGACTCTTTGCATGGGTCTGGCAGGAGCAAATACGATCAGCCGCTTTTCATTGATTGGGGCAACCCGTGCATTGACGCAAATGTTTTCCTACGAAGCGCCGTTTCTATTGGCCCTGTTAGGACCTGCAATTGCAGCCGGTTCATGGAATATCGGCATAATTAATAGCTACGCTGGAGAAAACCTCTGGATGATTCTGGCGCAACCCGTTGGGTTTGTTGTGGCTGTGGTTGGATTAATGGGAAAACTGGAATTGCCACCATTTGATGCACCCGAAGCAGAAACTGAAATTGTAGCGGGTGCTTTAACCGAATATTCAGGTAGAGGTTATGCTCTTTTTCGAATCGGAAAAAATGTGGAGCTGGTGGTTGGGTTGACCCTGGTAACGGCTTTTTATTTGGGTGGCCTCGGGAACCCGTTGGAATATCTGCTTAAAACTGCTGCCTTATTTCTGGTAGTCGCCGGGTTACAATCTTTATTTGCCCGTTTAAAGATTGATCAAACGGTCGGTCTCTGGTGGCGGATTGGGGCTTTAATGGCACTCTTGCAATTATTGGCGATTATTTTAGGACGTTATTTGGGTGTCTTGATTCAATGAGGTGAATTATGGGTATTGGTGCTTTACTAGGTGATGTAGTCAAATCGTTATTTAAGAAACCGGCAACGGAAAAGTATCCTTTTGTCCGTTATGCAGCTCCGGAACGATTGCGCGGTTATTTAACCTATGATCCCGAAAAATGTTCCGGCTGCCAGCTATGTATTAAAGATTGCCCTTCCAATGCAATTGAATTAATCACTGTCGATAAAGTAAATAAACGTTTCGTGATGCGTTACCATGCAGATCGGTGTACTTTTTGCGCTCAATGTGTGGAAAACTGCCGCTTCAAATGTTTGAATATGTCAAATGACCAGTGGGAACTGGCCAGTGGAGATAAAGCAGCCTTTACCGTAGAATATGGACGGGATGAAGATATTGAACTTCTCCTTGAAAGAGCCGCTCAACCTGGCGCTAACGAGCCAGATTGCGAATAAAAAAACTGCCCCACGGATTGTAATTGTCGGAATCGGAAACGAACTCAACGGCGATGATGGTGCCGCGCTGATCGTAATCCGTCAACTACGTATGCTGTTGCCGCCTTCGGACTCACTACTTCTATTGGAAGGATCGATTGCGCCGGAAAACTACACAGCCACAATACGTCGATTTCGGCCGGATTGGATCTGGCTGGTGGATGCGGCTGAGATGGGTCTACCTTGCGCCGATATTGCCATACTTGAAACCGAGCCCGTGGAGGGTATGCTGCCTTCCACACATTCGATGCCTTTGAGCCTTCTTGCTCGTTTTTTAGAAAAAGAGACGGCTGCCAGGGTATTTATTTTCGGAATTCAGCCTGAAAACATCGAACCGTTCACAGAAATATCAGCACAGGTAAGAAAAGCTGCGTGTCAAATGGCAGATCATTTGAATCATTGGATTCGAGAAGAAATCATTTCAACATGATAACTGTGTGCGTGTCGCAACCACGATTGATGGAGTCATTGTTGCTAAAAAAGCTATTGCATGAAAGCGAATATTTGGAGTAGTATCCAGATTTTAGTGAGACCTGTCGCCTCCCGAAATTGTTAGCTCCCGGGCTATGGGTGGGGAATTAACTAGGCAGGATCACTACAACAGGCAAAAATTTACAAGCGATGACCAATCAAATAATCTGGATTAGAGAATGCCGGTAAAATAAATAATCTTTAAAAATAATTTCTCTTGAAGCGCAAATCGCCTGCAAATGGTATTGACCAAAGTCGCTTGCAGATCAGGGGTGCCAATATTATTTTCTAAAATATAATGTCTATATCTTATCTTTGGAAGAATTAATTGAAACAAAAATCAAACCTGCAATTGACCCTTATTGTTGGATTAACCTGGTTTTTTCTGATAGTCCTTGGTTATTCCGTCACACACTTTGGTGATCTTTTCACATTGACAATACCTCTACTTTCAATGGCAAGAAGCATACTGGTCATGGTCATATTGATAGTATTGGCGGGCGGCATTGGAAACAGGGTGCTGACGGAAAAAGTATTACCAGCCTCCTTAATGCGGGCTGTTGAAGTGATGCTCGGATTTGGGATTATCGCCTTATTCACTCTGCTGATAGGGACAACGATTGGAATCAATGCGATCATCATATTGATTTATCTTTTACTTGGCCTGATCGTCTTTGCAAAAAATATCTACCTTTGGACAAAAGCGGCAATTCAATCAATTAAAACCTGGCAAGATTCACAATCGAATTTCGAAATTGCTTTAGTGCTTTTCTTAATATTAATTTTTGTAGTCCAATTTCTACAATCTTTGGCTCCCGCTATTAAGTATGATGCACTTATCTACCACCTGACTCTTCCTGAAGCATACCTGCAAGCCGGAAGAATTGTGGATCTGGAATGGTTAGTCATGTCAGGGATGCCGCAAACGACGGAAATGTTGTATTTAAATGGCCTGGCATTGGCGGGAGAAAATGCCGTCTTGCTCCTGAATTGGGTGTTTGGACTTTTGACCGCATTTGGCCTTTATTCTTTTCTGCACAAATACATCCCACGAACAGGTGCGCTGGTCGGGGTGGTCAGTCTTTTCAGCGGATATACAGTTGTCTCCAGTTTATCGTGGGGATACGTGGATTGGCTTGGCTGTTTGTTTGGACTCGGGATGCTTGCTTTTCTTGATTCTTATTATTCAAGCAATGACAAGCGGTCATTGTTCTTAAGCGGCTTGTTCGCGGGTTTGGCGTTCAGTACCAAGTACCCGGCCGGGGTCCTATATCTGGCAGGTTTGATTACTATCGTTATTTTTGAGCTGCTAGCGAAGAGAAACCTCATTTCTGCGCTCATCAAATTCAGTGCCGGTGCCGCGATCTTTGCCTTCCCCTGGCTGGTTAAGGACCTGGTTTTCACTGGCAACCCTATTTACCCATTTTTCTTCGCCAGCGGGGCAATGGATGCAACCCGTATCGGTGTCTATCAGGGTGCCCAGACGTATGGCGATTTGTTTGATCTCATTTTGTTACCTGTACGGGCAACCATACAGGGTATTGACGGCACTAATGGCTACTCTGTTTCGCTTGGGCCGTTATTCCTTGCTCTGGCGATTGGCTCCCTTTTAACCTGGTCAAAATTAACCTCACAGGACAAAAAGCCAATCAAAACGGCCGGCGTCCTGAGCCTGGTTGGAGTTACTATTTGGGCAATTGGCAACCAGTTTTCAGGTTATTTAATCCAAACCCGTTTTTACTTCTCCCTGTTTCCTGCTTTTGCAATTCTGGCTGGTTGCGGATACGCTCACCTTAGCAGCATTCTTCAAGATCATAAAAAATGGCGTGGGATTGTAAATATCGTGATTTCGCTGACACTGCTCTTTAATTTCCTGCAAATTGGCCGCGATTTCATTAAAAAAGATACTCTGGCGTATCTATCCGGATATCAGGATAGGCAAACTTATCTTGAGAACAACCTGGGTTGGTATGGTCGGGTCGTGTCAGAAATTGATCAGATGGCACCGGATGAGCGACTAATCATGTTGTACGAACCGCGCGGGTTTAACTGTATTCCCCGCTGCGATCCGGATGAGATTCTCGATCATTGGAAGGTTGCCTATCATAACAATCCTTTATCCGCAATAATCCTCGCAAATTGGCAAAAATCCGGCTTTACACACATTCTGGTTTACAGGGAAGGGATAAATTTCCTGCGCCATTACCCTGATCCTCATCACCCGCTGGTTGAACTGGATGCTCTGGATTCTTTGGTGGAAGATCTTAAATTAGAAAATGACTATGGGGGTGTTTACGAGCTTTACAAGATTGGGACAGAATAATTTTCCTTCTTCTTTCTGATGGATATTCAGGTGAGAGATGTCTGGAACACAGTTGCAGTGCAAACAATTCAGGATCATGATCACAGATATTATTTTGCTGGGCAGTCATGACTCGACCGGCTTAAGGTACAATTAACCTGCCAGGCACAAAAAGGAAGGTATGATGGATACTGTGGATGAACGTCAATATCATATAAATGTAAAGCAGGGCGAGGTTGGTCGTTATGTTTTATTACCGGGTGACCCCGGGCGCTGCGAATCGATTGCGGCATTCTTTGATGATGCCCACTTTGTCTCCTCAAATCGCGAACATACGATCTACAGCGGCACAATTGATGGCGAAATGGTTTCAGTGGTATCCACTGGAATGGGCTGCCCTTCCACCGCGATAGCAGTTGAAGAGTTGATTAAAATTGGGGCGGATACCTTTATTCGTGTAGGTACCTCTGGCGCCATGCAGCCTGGCATGAAACTGGGAGATATTGCCATCATTTCGGCGGCCATCCGCGATGAAGGTACTACGAGACAATATCTGCCCATTGAATTCCCGGCTGTGGCTGATTTGGAAGTGACCAATGCCCTGGTAGCCGCCTCGAAAAAATTGCATTTCACTCATTTTGTCGGTGTCTCTCATACCAAGGATTCATTTTATAGTGAAGTTGAACCGGATCGTATGCCAATGGCAGCTTATCTCAAGCAGCGTTGGGACGCCTGGGTTGCAGGTGGGGCAGTTTGCTCGGAAATGGAAGCATCGGCTGTCTACATAATTTCTGCAATTCATAAAAAAAGAGCCGGCGCTGTAACCCTGGTGATTGGCAGCGATATGGACACCATTAACCAGAATCACGATCCTGATGGCATGATCCGGGTGGCGATTGAAGCTATTCGCCTATTAATCGTTCAAGATAAACATTAAAAAAATCCGCAAATTCTGGCGGATTTTATACGCGATATTCCTTCGTATTAAAGATAATTCTTCTGACATCCAAAATGTCAGCTTGCATCAGAAAAGGGTAATAGATTATCCGGTTCCTTTCTCAGTCCCTTAGCAGGAAGAATTTATTTATTCGAGCGAGTTACGCTGTTCCTTCAGTTTTTCGATTGAATTGCAATATGTCTCCAGTTTTTCTCTTTCTTTGTTTACGACAGCCATCGGTGCTTTTTCGGCAAATGAAGAACTCAACAATTTCTGCAACCTTTCGATCTGATTCTCAATTTCTTGAATCTCTTTCTCCAATCTTTCAACTTCAAGACCACTATCAATAAATTCTGCCAGCGATAAATAAACTTCAATTCCGGCAACTACCAGCGGCGTGGAGCCTTGCGGCTTTTCCACCAGGCTCGGTAATACTTCATAACGATCTTGATCTAGTCCGGAAAGTAGCGCGATCGGTTCTTTCTGAGCGACCAATAATTCCCGCATTTCCGGGCTTACAAGAACCGCCGCAATTTTCCTTCCGGGTGGCAGCTTCTTCTCAGTACGGGCATTGCGAATCGCACGCACAATCTCCTGGATTAATGCGAAGGATTTGACCTTTTCATCTTCCCAGCCCTCGCTTGCTTGTGCTTGCGGCCATTTGGCAATCATTAATGCTTCTTCCCAGCCATCCTGCGGTTGGTACAGATCGGGTTTTTGAAGGCTGGCTTCTTTCAGGTTCTGCCAGAGTTCTTCAGTCACAAATGGAGTAAAAGGATGCAAGAGACGCAGGCTCGTATCCAGAATACGAATCAGTGTTTGTTCAGTATAAAAAGCTCGGTCGCCGCCTTTGTTGATTTGTAATTTTGCAATTTCAACATACCAATCCGCAAATTCACCCCAGAAGAACTCATAAATCTGGCGTCCTGCCTCACCATACTGATGATTGGCAAAAAGACGATCCACATCGCGGATTAGTTCCTGTAAGCGAGCCCAAATCCATGAGTCAGCCAAGGTCCATTGAGGATCCGCTTGAGGGGTATTTGAAACTCGCTCGAGGTTGCCAATCACAAAACGACCGGCATTCCAAATTTTATTCGCAAAATTTCGATTGGCTTCAACTTTTTTCAAGGAAATACTTGTGTCATTCCCGGGCGTTGATCCAACCAGCATGGTAAAACGTAAAGCGTCTGTGCCCATTTCTTCCATCACAACCAGGGGATCAATGACATTATTTTTCGTTTTGCTCATCTTTACCCCGTTTTCGTCACGAATTAACCCGTGCAGATAGACTGTATCAAAGGGTGCTTGACCGGTAAATTCCAGACCCAGCATGATCATCCGGGCTACCCAGAAAAATAAAATATCGTAGCCGGTTTCCATCATGGTTGTCGGGTAGAAATAGCGGTAATCTGCTGTTTCCTGTGGCCAACCAAGTGTGGAAAATGGCCAGAGACCGGATGAGAACCAGGTATCCAAGACATCAGTTTCCTGGCGAATTTTCAGACTGCCACAGTGACTGCATTGGGTTGGATCAGTACGCGCGATGGTAAGTAAATCGCATTCGTCACAATACCAGACCGGGATGCGATGTCCCCACCATAACTGCCGGCTGATGCACCAATCCTGGACGTTTTCAAGCCAGTTAAAATAAACTTTTTCAAAACGCTCAGGGAGGATTTTGATTTTTCCTTCACGAACTGCTTCTAAACCAGCTTCAGCCAGAGGCTTCATCTGGACATACCACTGGGTTGTGATCATGGGTTCAATGATCTCACCACCGCGTTGCGATCGTGGTACGGTATGGATGTAGGGTTGTTCTTTGAGAACCAGCTCTTTTTCTTTCATGTCCTGCCAGATTTTTTCCCGGCAGACAAAGCGATCCAACCCTTGATACGGACCGCCATTTTCATTTACAACGGCATTCTTATCGAGTATGTTGATGAACTGCAAATTGTGGCGCATCCCAATTTCATAGTCATTAGGGTCGTGAGAAGGCGTGATTTTCAATGAGCCAGTGCCGAATTCACGATCAACGTACTCATCGGCGATGACAGGGATTTCGCGATCAAGAATTGGCACCAGCACAGTCTTGCCGATGTATTTCTGGTAGCGCTCGTCTTCTGGATGGACTGCAACCGCGGTATCGCCCAGTATTGTTTCCGGGCGGGTGGTGGCAACCGGAATGAATTCTGCCGGACTATCCGCCAGGCGGTATTTGAAATAGTATAGGAGACCAGGCTCTTCAACGTACTCCACTTCCAAATCAGAAACGGCAGTCCGCAATCCTGGCGACCAATTCGTCATGCGAGGACCTCGATAGATCATTCCTTTTTCGTATAGCCGAACAAAAGCCTCGCGGACAGCATCTGATAAGCCTTCATCCAGTGTGAACCTTTCTCGCTTCCAGTCACAAGATGCTCCCAATCGGCGAATCTGGTTGGTGATCTGGCTGCCATATTTTTCTTTCCATTGCCAAACCTCCTGTTCAAATTTTTCGCGTCCCATTTCTTCACGTGAGCGACCTTGCAGAGCCAGCATTTTTTCAACTTGCAGTTGGGTAGCTATGCCTGCATGGTCAGTACCGGGGATCCACAAAGTGGGCACACCCCGCATGCGCTGGTGACGGACCATTAAGTCTTCCAAAGCGACAAACATGACATGGCCAAGATGAAGTCCGCCGGTTACATTGGCTGGGGGAATGGACAGTACATAGGGCTTGATTCCTGGATCAAAATCGTGGTTCTCTGGTTCATTCCACGGTGAAAAATAGCCTGATTCCTGCCACCATTGATAAAGTTTGTGTTCTACATCTTTAAATTCATATGCTTTGGCTAATTCTTTCATTTTTTCTCCGATGAGTTCTTTTACCTTATTTTGAATACTCGCAAATAACAGAAAAACGCTTTCATCCTGGAGGACGAAAACGTTAATTTCGCGGTACCACCTCAATTCGCCAATGGTCTGGCGCACTCAAGAAAGCAATAACGGGCTTGTCCGTGCCGGTCTACTCTCATCTCGATTTCTTCGGCATTGATCTCAGGGGACCTTTTCGCTGGTTATTTCCGGAAAGGCTTTCAGCATTTAGCCTTATTCTCTGTCGGTACCGATTACGATTTCTTCCTGAGCTCTGTTATCAATTACGTTAGATTATAAGAGGTCGCTGAACGAAAGTCAATGAAAAGGTAAAAAAGGTATATTAGAATGAGATCCGTAATTGTAGGTTGGGCATGTCCATTTGGAAGGTGGCACAGTTGCAAGTCCAGTCAGCAGATATTTGTGCTGGTATCCAGAGGGCCCAACATTTTCGTCACGAGAGATCCTCAGTATCCGCGTGAAAACAAGTGAGAATTTACATTGATGTTGAACATCATTTTATTAGCCAAGGTGATAAACCGAAGTGATTGTTGGGCACACAGCTTTCCATCTCCAACCTGTTCATATTGTGTAGCAGGCATGGATTTATCCAGTCGGACGTGCC